>JAFWEV010000077.1 GCA_017512745.1 Oscillospiraceae bacterium | reverse complement strand
GCTTTGCATGTCTCTTTGATCTTCAGGTTTTTATCTGTATTGTTCATTCTCTCTATAAAACAAAAAACTCATCCGAAGATGAGTTGATAAGTTTGATCGTTATTTCCCCATTCACTTGCGGCAATGGCCGCCGGCATCATCTTTCGTTGAAGATATTATATCATATAACTAAGGCAGAATAAAGACTCAATTTGAAATGGTGACCAAAAATACGATCATCATTTCCCAATAGTTGGGCGATTCATCCCATGTTTGAAAACACGGGCATTCTCGCCTTGTCTGTAAACCACTGTGAGATCGGAAAAAATAAACATTTTGCT
This sequence comes from Oscillospiraceae bacterium, assembly GCA_017512745.1. Classification (GTDB taxonomy): domain Bacteria; phylum Bacillota; class Clostridia; order Oscillospirales; family Ruminococcaceae; genus RGIG5675. The sequence continues at coordinate 10,720 of JAFWEV010000077.1, read as the reverse complement.
GGATCTCTTCCTGACCTTTGCGAAGGTTGGCTTATTCACTTTCGGCGGCGGATATGCCATGATCGCACTGATCGAAAACACCTGCGTGGAGAAGAAACGGTGGATCACTCATGACGAAATGATGAATATCACCGTAGTTGCGGAGTCCACGCCGGGGCCGATCGCTATCAACTGCGCGACCTATGTCGGGTATAAACAGAAGGGTTTTGTCGGGGCGCTGATCGCAACGATCGGGATGACCCTTCCCTCTTTCTTCATCATCTTTGCAATTTCGAAGTTTCTGAATCATTTTCTTGAGATCACCTGGATCGCGCATGCTTTTCAGGGTATTAAGATCGCGGTAGGGATCCTGATCCTGGATGCTGCCCTCAAGATGCTTCAGAAGATGCAGAAGAAACCGATGCCCAGAGTGTTTATACTCTGCGCATTTGCGTCCATGCTGCTGATCAACATCTTCTCTGTCAGGATCTCCTCTATCATCCTGATACTTGCAGCAGGGCTAATCAGTCTGATCATATTCATGATCAAAAAGCCTGCCGCAAAAGTAGGTGCCGGGACATGATCCTTTTGGAATTATTTATCGGCTTCCTCAAAGTCGGCTGTTTTGCATTCGGGGGTGCTTACGGGGCGATACCGCTGATCCGTGATGTGGTTCTTTCCTACGGCTGGCTGGACGACGAGATGCTGACCTATATGATCGCTGTCAGCGAAAGCACACCCGGCCCGATAATGGTGAATCTGGCTACCTATGTCGGCAGTTCTCAGGCAGGTATCCTTGGCGCACTCATTGCCACGCTCGCAGTTGTTCTTCCGTCGTTTATCATTATTCTGCTGGTAACGGCGATCCTGAAGGCGGTGCTGAAGAATCCCTACGTACAGGCTGTTCTTCGCGGACTTAAGCCGTGCATGATCGGGATAATTCTGGCCACCGGTGTTTATATGATCATCAGGAACGGCATTGTCATTCAGGACAGCGCAATGCTGATCCGTCCTCTGATCCTGACAGTGGTGCTTGGCGCAATATACTTTGGATCAAGAAAGATAAAGAAAGGCGGCATATCACCGATCCTGCTGATCTGCATTTCCGCAGTCGCCGGGATAGCCGCATATGGATTATAAAACCGAATGTAAACTTATATAGCCGGAGGCTGACATACGTCAGTCTCCGGCTTTTGTCTTTTCAGATCATGAGATCGAAGAGATCCGTCTGCATCTCTTCCTCATCCCTCACATCGATTATTCTGTCACCGGGTCTTATATTTCCTATGAGCAGCGGTGAGTGCGGATCATGCCGTCTCAGATTCTCGGCGACCTTCTCCGCGCTGTAATTTGCGTAGCAGTAGACGCATCCGTGACTGCATGTATTGTATACACCTATGTCGTTGCTCAGGATGCATCTGCACCCTTTTCTCGACTGCATGGCGCTCTCTCTGAACCTCAGGTTCTTCCCCGCAGCCTTTGATATGACCTCCGCGGACATGCATCCGGAACAGTCGATCCCGTAAACAGCTGTATCCGGCTCGCAGCATGCTTTGAGGACCATGCCGTTTTTCTCAGCTATTCTCCTGAGTTCCGTCGACAGTATCCTCTTCTCCTCCGCGGTCACTTCCCTCACACCGGGGAAATTTTTCTTTGTCTTTTCATACAGATCCACAAAGCTGAAAATGCATGTATCCGTATATCCCCTGAGGTCCTCCGCCATTCTCCTGAAGATCTCTATGTGAGACTCCACAGTATAGCTCGTGTCGATAAATATGGGATCGTATCGCCATGCGACCCTGTCGCTTCCCACACTGCGCGACAATTCCTTTATAGATTCGCTTATGAGTTTCTTATCCGGCACGTTCGGCTCTATCTCCCTGCCGTACGCTGTCATGGTGACAAACCAGTACTGCTTGAACTCTCTGAGCTTATCCATATGCGGCAGCATAGGACGGGGATCCTTTGTGCAGAACACAAACAGATCCACATCTTCGGGGAGAAGTGAATATCTGTATACAGTATCTCTGGCATAGGGGCTCCTTGCCATTACAAAACCCGCATCCAGCCTCTCAAGGAACCACTTTGAGAAGAATGCGGGTATATCTGTCCTCTGGCCTACATTGATTATCATCCGTATTCAGCTTTCCAGTATCCTGTCGATTATGTATCTCGGCCTGTGCTTGACCTCGAGCAGAGTGCTTCCCGCATAGAGCCCGACAAGTCCGAGGCACGCTATTATCGCTCCGCCGAGAATGAACAGAAGCGAAGTGCATATCCACGCGGCATCGACCCAGTATCCGCACAGTCCGACTATTATGAGAGCGAGGAATGCGAGGAACGCGAATCCCGCAAGACCCACTCCGCCGAACAGAACTATCCTCATGGGCTTGACCGAGAATGACGTCACGCCCTCTATAGCGAGGGACATCATCTTCGAGAGCGAGTATTTGGATTCGCCGGCATATCTCTCATGCCTCTCGTATTTTACGACTGCGGTCTTGAATCCGATCATGGTGACCATTCCGCGGAGGAACAGGTTTACTTCCTCGAACTTCGACAATTCCTCAAGAGCTCTCTTGCTCATGAGCCTGAAGTCCGCATGGTCATATACGACTTCGGTACCGAGATCGTTCATTATCCTGTAGAACGCGTGCGCCGTATTTCTCTTGAAAGAGGTATCGGTAGTCCTTTCGCTTCTGACTCCGTAGACTATCTCGCAGCCCTCTTCATATTTCGATATGAACTCCGAGATCACTTCGGGGTCATCCTGAAGATCCGCGTCCATGGAGATAGCCATATCGCAGCGGTCCTTCGCCACCATGAGACCCATGTAGAGCACATTCTGATGTCCCCTGTTTCTCGACGCCTTTACTCCGGAAAACAGTTCGTTCTTCGCATGGAGCTCCTCTATTATCTCCCATGTCCTGTCTTTGGATCCGTCATCGCACAGGAGCACCCTGCTTTTAGAAGAGATCCTCTCCTTTGAGATAAGCTCTTCCATGATGTGTTCCAGTCTCGATGAAGTCTCCGGAAGTACCTGCTCTTCGTTGTAGCACGGGATGACGATATAAAGAACGTCGGATCTCATAAGCGGCTCCTTGATGTTGATTGATTGAATTAATTATATACCTATATACCGCAAAAAAGACACATCAGGGTACCGTTTGCGCATCTTAATGCCATTTTAATGTCCGCTCTCTCTCTTTAATCCCGTTTTTATTCCGGCTCAAATATACTTTTTTCAAGAAAGGAGTCAGGATCATGAGCAGACGCAAGAGCACTTTCAGAGTGATCATCACCGGATTTTTCTCGCTGATCATCACCGGCACCATACTTCTGTCGATGCCGTTTGCGACTGTCTCCGGGACAAGAGCGCCGTTTCTGGATGCGCTGTTCACATCCACATCAGCCGCCTGTGTCACCGGACTGATAGTCTATGACACCGCGGCATACTGGTCGCTTTTCGGTCAGCTCGTGATACTGATACTCATCCAGATCGGCGGCCTGGGGATTATTACGGTCACCACTTACTGCCTCATCATCTCCGGACAGAAGATAGGGCTCTTCCAGCGCATCGCGATGCAGGACCAGATCTCCGCTCCGAAAGTGGGAGGCATAATACGGTTCACCAAATTCTTCATCGAGACGACTTTTGTGATAGAGGCTGTCGGAGCTCTTCTGCTCTTCCCGTCTTTTCTCAAATACCATGAGACGGGCAGAGCCCTGTTCTATTCGGTCTTTCACTCGGTATCCGCATTCTGCAATGCGGGATTCGACGTAGCCGGAACAGAAGGGCGGTTTGCTTCCCTCTCCGCCTATGCCGGTGACGCGGGCATCAACCTAGTGATCATAGCGCTCATAGTTGTGGGAGGTCTAGGATTCCTCACGTGGTACGATCTCGTACATGTCCGATTCAGGATAAAGGCGGCATCCGTTCAGACGAAGATGATCCTTGCAGGCACCTGCATTCTCATAGCGGTCCCGTTCCTGTATTTCTTCTTCTTTGAATTCAGGTCGGTGCCTCTCAATGACCGCTTCATAGTCGCGCTGTTCCAGACGGTCACTCCGAGGACCGCAGGATTCTCCACTGTGGACTACGGCACCGTCAGCGATTCCGGTCTCCTCATCACCACCGTCCTTATGCTGATAGGCGGAGCTCCGGGATCGACCGCCGGCGGAATGAAAGTCACTACAATATTCATTCTTGCAATATCCTCGTATTCCTTCCTTGTCAGGAAAGACAACGTCAACTGCTTCAAGAGAAGGGTAAAATCGGACAACATACGCAATGCGGTCTGTCTGTTCACCATGTATCTCCTCCTTCTGTTCACAGGCTCGGTGATCATGTCCTGTGTCGAAGGGCTTCCCGCACTTTCCACCCTGTTCGAATGCGCATCTGCGCTCGGGACCGTAGGACTCACCACCGGGATCACTCCGCAGCTTTCCTCGATATCCAAAGTCATACTGATCCTGTTCATGTTCCTGGGCCGTGTCGGCGGAGTCACGATAGCATACGCGATCGTATCCCCGATCAAGCACGACCTGTCGCGGCTCCCCTCCGAGAACATCGCACTCGGATAGAACGATCGCTGAAAGGATGATCTGAAATGAAAAATATTCTTATAGTCGGCGCCGGAAGATTCGGCGTGTATACGGCGGAGAAGCTCAGGTCCCTCGGCCACCAGATCATGGCTGTGGACCGCGACGAGGAGCGCATAAGTAATATCCTTCCCTATGTGACGGACGCCCAGATAGGAGACTGCGCTTCCCAGGAGTTCATCGAGTCTCTCGGCGTCCCCGATTACGATCTCTGTATAGTCGCCATAGGCGACGATTTCCTCAATTCCCTGGAGATCACATCCATGCTCTCGGAGCACGGTGCCCATTTTGTGGTGGCGAGAGCCTCGACCGCTTCGCAGGAGAAATTCCTTCTCCGGAACGGAGCCAACGCGGTGGTCTTCCCGGAGAGGCAGCTCGCAAGCTGGACGGCGATAAGATACAGCTCGAGCAATATATCCAACTACATCGAACTCATGGACGGATATTCCATAGTCGAGATCCTCGTTCCCAGAGCATGGGACGGCAAAAACGTCGGCGAGATCAACGTCAGGCAAAAATACGGTATCAATATTCTGGGCGTCCGCAACGGAAGCATGAATATGGACATAAGCACCGGTACGACCCTTCATTACGGTCAGAACATGCTTATTCTCGGAAAACTCGAAAACATTCAGAAACTGTTTAATCTTTAGGAGGTGATTAAGATGATGCAGAATATTATTCTGATCATTCTGATGCTCGCCTGCTTCGCATTCGCATTCTTCTCAATAGACCTGTTATTCGACGCCGCAGGCAGATGCAAACAGAAAAAACGCATCCGCAAAGCGCGCTACAAAAAGAATACCCCTGCCCCCAGGAAAGGCACGGACATCGATCATGCTGACTCTCCGCTCAGCCTCGATGATCTGAACACCGTTTATTCTGCAGCGGATCTGCATTATGGGTTATAATAATCTAAACATATCTGAATCACGGGGACTGAAAGCATGGACAGCAAATTGAATATCCTTGCCTGTATCTCCTCTTCCCCAAGCAGCCGCCGGGTGATCCGCGCAGCTTCAAAGCTGGCCGGAGCTGCAAATACCAAAGCCACAGCGATATATGTCGAGAGTTCCACTCTGTCAAACATCGCCGAGATACAGCTTAAAAACAACATCGAATACGCAAAGCAGAACGGGTTTGAGATATGCGCCGTAAAGGGCAGCGATATCGCTCTGACGATCGCCGAATTCGCAAGATCGAGAGATATAACCGATCTGTTTATCGGCTATACCCCAAAAACCGCATTCTCGTCAAAGCGCTCCATTTCCGACAGGCTTATCTCCTATCTCCCCAATACCGACATCCATATCGTTCCGGATGAGAATTCGTCATCGGCCTCGGGAACGGCTTCCCCGGAGCAGAGAGTCGGTTCGGCTTTGAAGGATATCTCCATAACCGTGGGAGTCATGGCTATTGCCACCGTTCTCTCCTTCCTTCTTGATTCTTCAAGATACAGCAATTCCAATATTGTCACGATATACATCCTCGCCGTTCTCGTGATATCCACCTTCACATCGAGAAGGATATACGGGATAACGGCCTCCCTCATATATATAATCCTGCTGAACTTCCTTTTCATCGATCCCCGCTTTACCCTGCTGGTCTATGACGTGGAATACATATTCACATATGCCGTCAGCTTCATAGCCGCACTCATGACCGGTTCCCTCGCATCGAAGCTCAAATCGATCGCCCAGGACTCTTCGGACAATGCATACAGGGCAAAAATGCTCCTCGAGACCTCCAACAGACTCAAGGAGAGCACCGGCGAGACCGACATGATCCGCATAATCTGCCTGGACCTCGTCTCGCTGTTCGGCAGAAATGTCTGCTATTACAAGACAGATCCGGAGCTCAGTTCCCCTCTCATCTTCGTTGCAGACGATGATTCCGATCCCGGCACGAATCTCAATGACGAGATCGAGGCTGTCATGTGGGTGATGGAGCACAAACTCGAAGCCGGGGCTTCCACGGATCACTATCCCTCATGCAGGTACAGATACCTGAGCGTTCACTCCCAGAAGCAGCAGTACGGTATAATAGGTATAGACATGTCGGGCATCAAAAGGACCGATTTCGAGGATACGATCATCCTCTCCATGATCGATCAGCTGACAATGGCTCTCGACAAGGAACGCTCCGATCAGGACAAATACAGCGCCGAGGCAAAGGCTGAAAACGAGCGCATGAGGGCGGGACTTCTCCGCTCTATATCCCACGATCTCAGGACTCCCCTCACTTCGATCTACGGCAATGCCACCAATCTCGCGATGGGCAGTTCTCAGCTGACCCCAGAGGAGATAAGCGCCATAGGCGCGGACATCGCGGAGGATTCCGCGTGGCTCAGTTCCCAGATGGAAAACATCCTCACGATGACCAAGATCGAAAACGACAGCAACATCATCATGACGGTCGAAAACATGGCCGAGATAATCGATGAGAGCGTAAGACATGTCAAGTCTCACGACGGGCATTCCATCACTGTCGAGCCGATACGCGATATGTGTCTTTGCGAAGTCAATCCGAAACTCATCACACAAGTGCTCGTGAATCTCCTCGACAACGCCCTGAAATACACTCCGGCAGGCTCCCATATCAATATCTCGTGCCGGAAGACGGATGACCTTGTCACCGTGAGCGTCAGCGATGACGGCAACGGGATACCCGACGAGGATAAGATCCATATTTTCGAGCGGTTTTACACCGTCAATCACAAACTCCTGAAAGACAGCTACAGAAGCATGGGACTGGGCCTCAATCTCTGCTATCTGATCATAAATGCTCACGGGGGTACGATAGAAGTCCATGACAACGTTCCGAAGGGAACGGTATTCTCTTTCAGCTTAAGATCCGTGGAGGTAACCAGATGACCGGCGATCTTAAAATTCTGATAGTCGAAGACGACAGGACCGTGATGAATCTCCTCAAGACGACCCTGAAACTGAACGGCTATCAATATATAACCGCAGTCAACGGCGCTGAGGCGATCTCTGTCTGCTCGTCCCATAATCCCGGGATCATTCTTCTGGATCTCGGGCTGCCGGACATCGACGGTATAGAGGTGATCGAATCGGTCAGAGCATGGTCGAAAGCCGCCATAATAATCATCAGCGCCCGCGAGGAGGACGACGACAAGATCGCGGCGCTGGACGCCGGCGCGGACGACTATATTACAAAACCCTTTTCGGTAAACGAACTTCTCGCCAGGATCCGTTCCGCACAGCGCAGGCTCGAGTATGCAAGCGGCGGCTCCATGGATGATCCGGTATTCAGAAACGGCGATCTCACGCTGGATTATTCCTCGAATACCGTACTCATAGGAGATGAGGAGATCCATCTCACGCCCATCGAATACAAGCTTCTCTCCCTGCTGAGCAAAAATGCGGGAAAAGTGCTCACCCATTCGTATATAATCTCGCACATCTGGGGCAACAGCGTGTCGACGGACATAATGTCCCTTCGCGTCTACATGACGACGCTCAGGAAAAAACTCGGCGCCAGCGCTTATCTGGAATCCCTCATAGTCACCCATGTCGGCATAGGTTATCAGATGAAGCGCATAAGCGGTGAAAAGTCCTGACTCTTTCAACCGGAGAAGGCAAAAAAAAATATCCGCGCCCTTAACAGGGTTGCGGATATTTTGATCATATGCTCCTGTATCAGCCTTTAAGACCTCTCGACTGTCTGTCCATATCCTCCACGACTATATCGTAGATCTCTCCGAGAGTGGAGCAGTACTCGAGTATCTCCCAGGGTTTGTTCGTGTGGAAATGGATCTTGCATGTGCCGTCGTCGGCCATTACGAGAAGAGAATCTCCCTCAAAGTTTTCGGTTATATATTCGTCGAGTTCGTCCTCGTCTATATCTCCGTCGATGAGCATCTGTGTGTCGTATCTGTACTCGATCATTTTTTTACCTCCGTAACTGAGAATGTCAAATTATCATACATGCGCTTTGCACGTATCATAAATAATAATACTGCGTTGACTGCATATCTGTTTATATCATCTATTTCATAAAATTACAAATAGGGGTATTATTTATAATGTATAAATATGCATTTTGGAGCAACGAATAATGGCGGAAGAATTTGCTGAAAAGAAACGAACGGTTCATATTACCCTGGACGATCTTCCCGCAGGCACGAAAGAGCATCCTTACGGTCTTGAGGGAAAAGCTTCAATGAAACTTCCTGAAGGCGTTTCCGAGAAGAGCGTCTTCAGCGATGTCATAAGGATCGGATGGCCTGCGTTCATGGAGTTCATGCTGATCCAGCTGACCGGTATGTTCGACCAGATCCAGGTAGGATCCATAGGTCCGTTCGCGATATCCGCGGTAGGTGTGGCTACACAGCCCATCTTCCTTCTGAACACGGCGTTCATGTCAATGAACACAGGTACCATGGCGATGATCGCGAGGGCCAGAGGTCGCGGCGACAGGGAGCGCGCCAAGATGATGCTGAGACAGGGTCTCATAATCACCTCATGCGTCTCCGTGCTCGTAATGATCCTCGGATTCCTGTTCTCGAAACAGCTTATCGGGCTCATGGGTTCGGATGACCCCGTGGTTCTCGAAGCGGGAAACACATATCTCAGGATAAGAATGTGCGCCATGATCCCGTTTGCCCTGACCACGACGATAACGTCGGCTCTGAGAGGCGTTGGAAACTCGAGGATATCCCTCTATTACAACGCGACCTCCAATATGGTGAACATCTTCTTCAACTGGGTGCTCATCAACGGACGTCTGGGTTTCCCGAGACTGGAAGTCAGGGGCGCCGCCATAGCGACATGCATCGGCGAATGCGTCGCGTTCACGATCGCCATGTTCGTAATATTCAACAAGAAAAACTACGTATTCGTAAACTTCTTCAAGGGCGCGTTCAAACCGCAGATCCTCGCGATCAGGGATATCGTCCACATCGGCATACCCGCCGCGCTCGAGCAGATGGTCATGCGCGCCGGTATGATCATGTTCACGAGAGTCGTAACATCCCTCGGCACGGACGCGTACGCCACCCACACCATATGTATGAACATACAGGCGTTCACCTTCATGAACGGACAGGCGTTTGCCGTCTCTTCAACGTCGCTGGTCGGGCAGAGTCTCGGCAAGCGGCGGTATGACATGGCTCAGGCCTACAGCCGGCGATGTCAGATCGTCGGATTCTCCGTCGCGGCCGTCTTCGGAATCGTATTCCTTTTCTTCGGCCGGAATCTCGTGGGACTGTATACCACGCAGCAGGATATAATCGACGCGGGAGCGAAGATCCTTCTGATGGTCGCCCTGCTGCAGCCGTTCCAGTCGTCGCAGTTCATTCTCGCCGGTTCGATGCGCGGTGCCGGAGATACAAGAGCCGTTGCGTACATCACCGGATTCACCATGCTCATCCTGAGGCCTTCCGCGGCATATATCCTCGTCAACTTCTTCGGGCTCGGCCTCACCGGCGCATGGATCGCCCTCATGCTCGACCAGGGCATAAGAACGCTGCTCGTGTTTATGAGATACAAGAGCGGAAAGTGGAAGTACACATTCGTACCGGTATCCGAATAAGATGAAGTTCTATAACGATATAAAATTAAAGCGCTCCACAAGACCTGCCGAGGCGGAGGACGGCCTTCGGATATTCGTCGACAGGCTGTGGCCCAGAGGCGTTCCCAAGGACGCGCTCAAGTGCAGGATGTGGGCAAAGCGCATCGCCCCGTCGGACGAGCTCAGAAGATGGTACAGATACAACCGCGATCCCGACAGTTTTGAGCAGTTCAGGGAGAAATACTTCGCCGAGCTAGATGCATCCCCCACGGCGGAGATAATAGCCCAGATGTGCGTGGATTTCCTCGGATACGGAAACGTCACTCTCGTATACGACGCCCCGGACCCCGAAAAGAACAACGCCGCGGTCCTGCGTGAATGGATCTTTAAAAAGATCGATTCCTTCACGGGCGGACAGAAAACGGAATAATCAATGACAGAACATCATCTGCCGCAGATAAGACTGTTGTGACCCCTGTCAAGTAGACAGGACAAATAAATAAAAGATTAGAAGGAATCTACTGTGTTTCACTATGCAGTAGATTCTTTGTATGTGTAAGATCTTTTCGAGCCGGGGAGACGAGAAAAGATCTTACACTTTACT
>JAFWEV010000009.1 GCA_017512745.1 Oscillospiraceae bacterium | reverse complement strand
TTTATTTGTCCTGTCTACTTGACAGGGGTCACAACATAACGGCAGTGCCTTTGATGGTTAATGGGGATCAGGATCCGTATGTATATACGGTGATGGATTTTATCGTTATGTCTTTAGTCGGTCTGTACAGTTCATCGACTTTTGCCGAGGCTATCTTCTCGATGACGTCAAGACCAGAGATGACCTGTCCGAATACAGTGTATCTGAGGTCCAGCTGAGGAAGACCGCCATGGCTCTTGTAGGCGTCGATGACCGTTTCGGAATATTCGGCATCTCTCATGAGCTGTATCGTTTCATCAGTCACTTTGGAGCTGGCAACTATGTAGAACTGACTGCCGTTTCCGTTCTTGGAACCGTCGCTTGCCATTCCTACCGCTCCTGTGAAGTTGTGGAGCGCAGGAGTCGTCTCGTTTTCGAAATGAGAGCCCCAAATACTCTCACCGCCCGTGCCTGTGCCTGTGGGATCGCCCGTCTGGATAACAAAGTCGTCAATTACCTTGTGGAAGGGCAGGTCGTCATAATATCCCGACTGTGCCAGAGAGAGAAAGTTTTCCACAGCTTTCGGTGCATACTGGGGATACAGAACGATCGAGAATGTGCCTTTGCTCGTTTTGATTTCCACAACGGTGTCTCCGGTCGCCGGTTTCTCAAGCTGCAGAAGAGTCTCGTTGTCTGCAGCTTCCGATGCCTTTTTGCCGCATGCCGTCATGCTGAAAATGAGGATCAGAATAAGTATTACGGAAAGTGGTTTTTTAAGCAGTTTCATACTATTCCTCCTAACCGTATTTTTGCTCCATAGATATATTAATTATATATCATTTCAGACTAAAGGAACACTGTTGATTTTGCCATCTATTATGGGTAAAATCAAAGCATAGAGAAGCTTTAAGAAGCACATCAACAAATGAAGGAAACAGACGATTATGGATGATGAATTCTCCCTTGAGACCGTAGTCCTCAAGGATGAGGAAGGTGTGGAGCATGAGTTTGAGATCGCGGATATTTATGAACATGACAACGGTCTCACTTATGCGGCGCTGATGCCGGTGCTCAAAAATCCAGACGAAATCCTCGGAGCTGACAGCGAACTCATAATCATGAAGATAGTCAGTGCCGGGGAGGGCGAAGAGATACTCGAGATCGTCGATGACGATGATGAATTCGATGAGATCGGACACATTTTTATGGAAAGACTCGAGGATCTTTATGATTTCGATGATGAGGACTTTGAATGATCATCTCATCATCAGGACAAAAAAATAGTTTATATCCTGCCTTGACAGATTTGTTGCATATATTTTTAACCCCACAAGCTTTAATCTAGGGATTCCGATTCGGCGGCGGAGCGCACGCCCTTCTGGGAAGCCGGAAACCGTCGAGAGGTTTAACCCACCGTTGTAAAACGGGTTCTAAAGCGTATGCAGACTTCAAGGCGGGTTTTTTATTTTTGCGGTAAAAAATGATTGATATATGGAGGCTTAGAAAAGAATGGTTTACGAATATCAGTATATGACATGGAAAGAGATCGTTGACGCAAGAGACGCAGGAGCTCTCTTTGTGCTGACGACAGGAGCTGTTGAACAGCACGGTGCACATCTTCCCATGACGGTTGATCACATAATCCCGTACGAGCTTATGAAGCAGAGACTTAGCAAGTATGTGGACATAGTTCTGATGCCTCCGATAATCTACGGATACAGATCGCAGACCACAGTGGGGGGAGGCCCCAGGTTTCCGTTTACGATGAGAATGAGTTCTGAAGCTATTGCATTCACTATCCGGGATATCGTTCTGGAACTGGTACGCCACGGTGTGGATAAACTGCTCATCAGCGACGGACACCTCGAGAACAAGTATTTTGTCATCGACGGAATAGAACGCGCACTGCAGGAAAACCATTCGGGAAGGGATATAAAGGTCATGTATACCGAGTGGAACGATTATGTCAAGCCGGAGACTCTTGACAAGGTGTTTCACGGCCATTTCCCCGGATTCGAGTATGAGCACGCGGCCATCAACGAGACGTCCCTGATGCTGGCTCTCCGCCCCGACCTTGTGAAGGATGTCGAATATCCCGATGAGTTTGCCGAGAGATATATAAGTTACATGGTATGGCCGGCATCCGAAGACCTGGCAACAAAGAACGGCGCCCTCTCAAGCGCACGCGAAGCATGTGTCGAGACGGGAGAACTGTTTATTAAGGACATAATGGAAGGCATGCTGCGAGATATAAAGATAGAATTTCCAGACGTGAAACTCTGCGAGGAACTGTAAGGATATGAATGCGAAATACGTAAAGAAGCTGAAGATGAGCGAGAGCGCTCTCGTCATAGTGGACTGCCAGAGAGATTTCATGTATCCCGGCGCTCCGCTTGAGAATCCTCTCGCGATGGAGAAACTGCCGAATATAATCTCCGCGAAGAAATGGGCATATGAACACGGGATTCCTGTCATCTACACAAAAGAGGTCCACCGCAGGCAGAAGATAGATTTCGGACTTGAGATGGAGAGAGGAGATCCCGAACACTGTGTCGAGACATCCGGAGGCGAAGAGATAGTGGATGAGCTGAAGCCGGATCTCTCGAGGGATTACGTGGTCACGAAGCGCAGATACAGCGGTTTCTATCTTACGGATATGGAGATACTGCTCCATTCACTCGGCGTAAAGACGCTGATCCTCACCGGTTTTGACACAAATGTGTGCGTCTATGCGACAGCGCTTGATGCGCAGTTCAGGGGGTTCAGGGTGATAGCCCTGTCGGACTGCACTCACGGAACGACAGATGAGTTCACAAAGGCATTCCTGGACAACATAGATTATATCCTTGGGGAGGTCATGACACTTAACGAGCTGAAGGAGCTCTGGAAAGACCAGTGAAAAGGGAAACGAGACTGTACAACATCCTGTTCCCACTGTGGCTTATAGTGTGGTTCCCGACATGGCTGTGGCTCATTCTTATACCGCTCAACTATCTCATAGACCATTTTGTCCTGCTGGGATCACTCAAGGGGATGGAAAACAGAAAATATTTTGCGCGTGACAACGCCTGGAAGGTCTGCATCGCAGGCTTCCTGTGCGACCTTGTCGGGAGCGGTATCCTGCTGGGCATCATGATCCTTTTCGACAGATCGGATATCCGCTCGGAAACTACCGCAGCGCTCAATATGAACCCGTTCAGGGATATTCCCGCCTTGTTCATAACCGTTTTTGCGGTTGCGGTGTCGGGAATACTGATCTTTCTGATCGACAGAATGATCCTTGTAAAGTGCGGAACAGATAGAGAACAGGCGAAAAGATCGGCAATGTGGCTTGGTATTCTCACGGCGCCGTATCTGTTCCTGGTCCCTTCGCAGATCATATACTAACTTAAGAATAATATCCGCGGTTGTGTTATAATTACCGCGGATATAATCATGTATAAGAGGTAAGATACTTTGGCAGGTAATAAAAAATCGAAAAAAACCGCTATCGCTGTTGCAGCGGTAGCTATTGTTGCGGTGCTTGCCGTCGGCGGGTTCATAATAGGCAGGACCCTGAGCAATGCGAAGCAGCAGAGACAGCAGACAATGCAGAAGACCCTTGACTCTCTCAGCATCACATTCAAATCAGCCGACGAAGTCAATTCGGGGCTCACAGGCACATCGTACACGGAGCAGACTCTTGGCGGCATGTTCGAGTACGGCACGGCAAGAGTGGATACAGAGACCCTTGTGAAAAACCACGCAGGTGAGATGACCGTAACCGGAACAAAGACGATAGACACTTCCCAGATCGGAAGCTTTGACGTGACGTTCACACTGAGTCAGGAAACGGGATACGGTGACACGGTCACGAGAGATATAGTCAAGACATATACAGTAGCAGACAACACACCGCCGGTAATAGAGTTGAGAGAGGACAAGGTCACTGTAGAGAACGGAAAGACCTATGATCCCAAATCGAATATCCTGTCTGTCGCGGATCCCATAGACGGTGCGCTTTCTTTCAACATCGACTCATCGATAGATACAGGCAAGGCGGGAGACTATACTGTGACTGTCAGCGCCAAGGATGCCCAGGGCAATGAAATGACAAAGTCATTTACAGTTACGGTCCTACCGGGTGAGACCTCAGAACCCGTCTCGGAGACATCATCCGTTCCCGAATCATCGACTGAAGAGACAGTTTCCGAAACCTCTTCGGAATCGTCTGTACAGGAGACATCCTCGTCATCGACAGAGACCACAAGCACATCAAACACGACAAGTTCCGTCGACACGTCGGAGAAAACCGGAGCTTCGGTCAGTGACGGCTACACTTATGCCGTCTATGTAAACAAGGCGGCAAATACAGTAACGATCTACAAGAAGGATGATTCCGGCCAGTATACCATTCCATACAAGGCAATGGTGTGTTCAACAGGACCGGCAACTCCTACAGGGACATACTACACATATGATGATCCCTCCAACTCAAGATGGTCTCCTTACTATCCGTGGTGGCCGCTGTACGGAGGAGTATACGGAATGTATGCATACGGTATCACCGGAGATATTCTCTTCCACTCAGTTCCTTATTACTCTGCTGATCCGAGCGATCTCGAGTGGGAAGAGTACAACAAGCTCGGTACGGCAGCTTCAATGGGATGTGTGAGACTTGCCGTAAAAGACGTTCTGTGGATATTCCAGAACTGTCCAAAGGGAACAATGGTCGTATTCTATGACGATGCATCGAATCCCGGACCGCTCGGGAAGCCCGAACCGATCCATATCGATCCGGACAGTCCGAACAGGGGATGGGATCCGACGGATCCGAACCCGAACAATCCGTGGAACAGCTGAACAGAAAAAAAGAAATCCCCGGTACCATATGGTACCGGGGACTGTTTATGCTGTTGATCGTTTATCAGCCTCTTGCGAGCTGTGTCCATGACTGTCCGGAAGGATCGCTCTGCAAGACTTTCACACTGCTGTCGGCCATGTTGAGATGGATCGCCAGAAGCGAATCGACATTTCCGCTCGGGTCGGAGAGAGAGTATACATTGAACATGTCTCCGTCATAGTACATCTCTTCCATATTATTGATGGTGTAATTCTTGTTGTAAACCTTATCGGAGACCTCATCGAACGACAGGAGAGTGTCGAAGAAAAACTGAGCATAGAACGGACGCTCATCGTATTCAAGCGCGTCGTAATCCGTCATGTCCACAAGTCCCATGTGATAGTCGGTCCTGAGTTCGCCCGTGACGAAATTGAGTCCTGTATACATGAAGTCGCCGTCGTGAATTGCCACGCCTTCGGGAGCAAATACGATCTGACTGAGAGGATTCTGGTCGTTTGACGTCTCGACGAATATGAACGGTTTCGCATTCTGCTCGGAGAACCATTCATGAGTTACCTCTCCCGCGTACCAGCTGTACTGCCCTATATAGAGGTTGAGGTTGGGAGTAGGGATGAACAGATACACACAGTTGTCGAAAGCGGAACAGGCCCCGTAAACGATTCTTGAGCGGAGTTCATCTGCGAACGGGAATCCCAGCTCATTTGCGGCTCTGTCGATTATGTCGTCAACGCTTCTGTCCTGAGATGTCATGCCGATATATGCGACTTCAAGCGTCTCCCAAGCTTCCATTTTTGACATATAATCATCGCATTTCGGGAAACCGGATGCCTGATTACTGCCTGAGTCTGCCGATGAAGTTTCACCGGTATTCTGGGATGAAGCAGCGCTGCTCTCTGTACCCGAAGAGCCGTTCTTGGTCGACGCCAGTCCCGAAGTGTTGTTCTCATGCGAAGAAACAGAAGCAGGAGAGGAGCTGTCTGTGGAACCCGGCGCGGCGCAGGCGGTCAGTGCAAAGATCACACACAGAATGAGTACGATAACCTTTTTCATGGCGTTGATCCTCCTTTAAGAACTGGAGTATTGTTCATATATAATATATATCATTAAATCACAAACATTGCATCACAAAAGATTCCGGAAGATCGGGATAAACAGCGAAAAAGAGATATGATCCAGCCCGTATGCGATGATTTCGAAGTGGTATATAATAATTAACAGTATGCTAAGTAAACGCAAGCGGGGAGATAAAAATGGCAAAAGTTCTTGTTGTCGAGGATGACAGAAACATGAGGCTGCTGACATCGGCCAGGTTGTCGGATATGTTTTCCGTTGTGACTGCGGCAGACGGAGCCGAAGCTCTCGATCTGATCCACGGCGGGGGAATAGATCTCGTTGTGGCGGATATCATGATGCCGAGGATGGACGGGTATGAACTTCTCAAGACCGTGCGCGATGAAGGCTACATCATACCATTTCTGCTGCTGACCGCACGCGAGAGCCTCGATGACAAACAGATGGGGTTCTCGCTCGGAGCGGATGATTATATGACCAAACCGTTCAGCTCCGAAGAGCTGATATGGCGGGTCACCGCTCTGCTCAGAAGGGCAAATATCGCCCAGAGCAAGAAGATCGAGGTCGGACCGGTGACAGTCGATTCCGACAGATACGCAGTGTATACAGACAGTCTGTTCATTGAACTTCCGAAAAAGGAGTTCGACCTTCTCTACAAGCTGCTCTCATACCCGGACAAGATATTCTCCAAGGAGCAGCTCCTTGACAGTATCTGGGGAGTGAACGCGGAGAGCGGGGAGGATACGATCAAGACTCATATAAGCAGACTCAGAAACAGACTGCAAGATATAGATGCCTTCAGCATAGTCACCATCAAGGGACTTGGATATAAGGCGGAGATCAAACAGCCATGAAGAGACCCACAAAATCCGATCTTATGAAGAGACTGCCGCGTATGATACTCCCGCAGCTCATGTGGCAGCCTCTGATCATCACGGCCGTAGTCATCGGGTCGCTGTTCCTGATGACCTGGCTTGTCCGCGATGTCCTCTCCGTCGAGAAGACGTATGTAGGGACCAGCCTTGAGACGCTGGGTATCCTTGCGATACTCGCCATCACATTTATTATCATCAATATTTTCAGGTACAGGGCCAGAGCAAGAGAAGTGAGGACACTTTCGACATCGATCAGAAAAGTCGCCGCGGGCGATTATACGGCGAAGATCCCGATCACGAAGACCAATACGGCGATATCCCATGTATACGAGGATTTCAACAGGATGTGTGATGAGCTTGACAGTCTCAAGATCATGAAAAACGACTTTATCAACAGCTATTCCCACGAGCTGAAGACCCCCATAGCATCCATCAACGGCTTTGCGGAGCTTCTCCTTCAGAAAGACCTTCCGGAGAAGGAGAAGAGAGAATATCTCGAGATCATCGCTCAGGAATCGTCAAGACTCTCAAGACTTGCGACGAACACCATGCTGCTTTCAAAACTGTCATCCCAGCAGATAATTACGGATCCGGAGGAATATGATCTCGGAGAGCAGCTGAAACAGTGCTCGATACTGCTTTCTCACAGTTGGCTCGAGAAGGACATAGAGTTCAGCGGTGATTTTCCGGAGATCTTGTATTACGGCAACAAAGAGCTCATGCAGCATGTATGGATCAATATCCTGGGGAATGCGGTCAAGCATACTCCGACGGGAGGAGAGATATCGGTATCTCTGAAAGAGACAAGGAATGAGATAATAGCGAGTATAGAGGACACCGGAGAGGGGATGAACAGTGAGACAATAGAGCATCTGTTCGATCCGTACTATCAGGGGGATCCGTCCCGAAATGATCCCGGTCTTGGCCTCGGACTCTCGATAGCGCACAGGATAGTCGAACTGTGCAAGGGGAGGATAGAGGTCAGAAGCACCGAGAATGTCGGCAGCGAATTTACGGTTATCCTCCCGAAAACAAAAATGGAAAGGTAAACTCAAGGTAAACATACCTTGGGTTTTTTGTTTACCGGACTGCAACCGGGCACAATTAGAATTAAGTCATCGGAATATGTTTGTCCGTTATTTTGTTTTGCGGAGGATCATCACGATGACTTGGAATATTGTTGCCGATTCAAGCTGCGATATTTTCGGGCTCGATAAAAACTCGGACAATATCACATTCGCATACGTGCCGTTTGTCATAACTGTGGACGACAAGGACTATGTCGATGACGACGGGCTCAAAGTCCCCGATCTGCTCAGGGCGATGAAGGAATCGAAGGAGGCGAGCCATACCTCGTGTCCCGCTCCTTACTCATGGTTCAGGGAATTTGAGAAACCGGGGAATACCATTGCCGTGACCATCTCCGGAAATCTCTCCGGGAGCTATAACAGCGCGTGTGTGGCAAAGGACATGATACTTGAAGAATATCCCGACAAGAAGATCGGGATAGTAGATTCCTGCGCCACAGGTCCTTCACTCTACCTGATAATCAGAAAACTCGTCGAACTGATCGAATCAGGATATGATTTTGACGCGGTCATGGAGAAGATAGAGGAATTCAGGAAGAACTCCAAGATAATCTTTGCACTGTCGTCCTACAACAATCTCATAAAAAACGGCAGGATGCCCAAGGTTGCGGCGCTGCTTGCGCAGAAACTGAATCTGTGGGGCGTCGGCATAGGCAGCGATGTAGGCAAGATCGTTATAAAGAAGATAGCCAGGGGCAGCAAGGGCGCTCTCGATACGATAGTCAGCGACATGCAGGAGAGAGGCATCACCAAGAACAGCGTCATAATAGACCACTGCGACAACGCGGAGTTCGCGGAGAGACTGAAACAACTGATACTGGACCACTGGCCGACCGTAGATGTCACGATAATTCCCACAAGGGGACTCTGCAGCTATTATGCGGAGGAACATGGCGTGATAGTGGCGTACTGAACTTGATATGTGGAAAAAAGATCCAGGCTCTTTGAGCCTGGATCTTTCTCTATTATTGTTGTATTAGTCGAGATATCCGATTGCGTCCGCAAGAGTTTTGGCGACACACAGGCATTTGCATGTCAGTTCCTCCGGGGGAACGATCAGGTCCGGGACGCATATGCATGGGATGTCCGCGTTGATGGCGGCACCCACACCCGCGATGGAATCCTCCAGAACGAGACAGTCCTCTTTCCTGAATCCGGATTTTTCCAGAGCATGCAGATACATGTCCGGAGCCGGCTTGGATCTCTTCACCATCTCTCCGGTAATTATCTCGTCGAAACAGTCGAGGATGCCGGAAAGAGTGAGTTTCTTCATCGTGAAAGGAAGACGGGTGGAAGTGACTATGTACTTCTTTATCCCTCTCTCGTCCAGGGCTGCGATCAGCTCAAAGAACCCCGGTTTGACCTCCTGAGGTACATCAATGACTCTCGGAACGAACTCTTCCATGAATTCCTTCTGATATCTGTCAAAATCAAGCCCGGGGAACATTTCCTCCTGTGTCTTGCGGATATCATCGCCGCGTTTTCCGGTGATCTGAGTGTATTTGTCTATTGTCATCTCGTAACCCTGTCTTGCGAGAATGTCTTTTTCGACTGCAAAACAGGTTATCTCCGAATCGATCACGAGACCGTCCATATCAAAAAAAACTGCTTTAACTGCCATTCTGTTCACCTCACATACTATCAATAACCGGAATTACGTCTTCAAGGGAAGCTGCGACCATATAACAGCGGTCAACAACTTCATCGGGCGGAATCACGAGATCCGGTACACAGATGACCCTGATACCGGCGTGTACGGATGACATGCATCCGGCAATGGAGTCTTCAAGGACCAGACACTCATCAGCTGATGCGCCGGCAACATCCATGGCATGGAGATACATGTCCGGCGCCGGCTTAGAGTTTTCGACCATTTCGCCGGTGATTATCTCATCGAAGAGATCGTAGACTCCTGCGTTTTTCAGAAGGGTATTTGCCCACGAAAGGTAGGATGAAGTGACTATATACTTCCTGATCCCTCTCGCCCTGAGAGCTTCGATAAGTTCATGGAAGCCCTTCTTGACCGGGATAGCTTCGGCACTGACGGTT
>JAFWEV010000076.1 GCA_017512745.1 Oscillospiraceae bacterium | reverse complement strand
ACTGATTATAAGGCGAGAAACCGTGGTTGGAGAGGACCATTTAATGGATAGCAAGACTATGAAGTGCCCTTATTGTGGTAATGAAATGGAATTAGGCTTAGTACAAAGCCCTCATGAGATAGCCTGGTTAAAAGGTGATACAAAACACGCCTTCGCTATAGCAGCCGCATATAAAGATGCGATTGTATTATCTCCGCTTAACATTAAAAACATGATTACGGGATGTGCTGTAAGGGCGTTTTTATGCAGGTCATGCAAAAAGGTGATAATTGATTACTCAGACGAATCATGATAGATACATTAGAATTCATTTCCGATAAGATAGGAATCATTATGGGTGTCATACTTGGCATCATTGTTATTATCGCGCTTATAAGAACGCTGTTAAAAGCTTCTAAAGGAGAATCCATAAGCGTGCCTACGGTTGGCGTTATGAATGACCTTCCGAGCAGTGTAACAGGCATCAATAAGTACAATGACATGGCAGAAAGAAGCAATGAGAGAGCAGGAAAGAAGACAGAGTAAAATAATTGCGATAACAGCAACATTTATATGCGCACTGCTTCTGTGTTCATGCGGCTCTGATCCCGGCAGCAGTGATTCTTACCATGCTGAAGGCATTGAGAACTATAACAAGGATGTTATAATCGAAAAGTATGCCGGCGATCTGGACAGCGATCTTTCCGTTTTTCCTGATGAGATCCTTACAGATAAGACCGAATATTCAGCAGATTTCAAGCCGAACCTCTTTGATACTGACGGAAGAATGATTCTTGCATGTGCTTATGGAGACGAACAGTTTTCTGATGAGATAGGCAGACTAAAGGCGCTTTCCAAGACTATCGAATATGATGAGGAGCAATATACGAACAATGTCCTTTACGATGAGGAGTCCTATAACTATCCCGCATATATCACGATAGACGGGTTCGGCAACACTTATGAATATGCACTTATCGATCAGAGCAACAACAGAGTAGTGTATATCTATCTGGCGTATCCTGATGACAATGTACTGAAAGAATACAGCGAGTATGTAAAGAAAGATATGTCAGTATACAAGGAAGAGAGCACTTGGGATGCGTTCTCAATGTACAATCACTCATTCGACGGCGGAGAATCATGGGTCGAGTTTAATAACGAAGTTACAATGATCGCGACCGGCGATGGAACTGAAGATGAATAATATGAAAACGATAGAAACCGGCGGAATAACATATATAGAACTGATACCTTACGGAACAGATGAATGGTATTACGGGATCAGCTACGAGCACGGAGATCTGTATGAGGCAGAGGAAGTGTTCAAAGAGGGGCAGGATGTCGAGGGCAGGAATCTCTGCCTGATCCATTATCCTGACGGTGAAATATACAGACCAGTGCCGAAGCAGCCGGGTATCTATCCTGCTGAACCGGTCTACCATGATGGCAGCATCTATATCCTGAGTGTGGATTTTCTGAAGAGTCTGATACAGATACTTCGGTTTGATTGCAACAGTCATGAGATCGATATAATTGAAGAACTGCCGCTCAGCTGCGTCAAGAACTGCTATAATCTGCATCTGGATACAGCGCCGCTCACCCTCACAAGACAGTGCGTAGGCACAAATGAATTCGAGATCATCTGGCCAGAGAAGACACAGTTTGAGATGGGTGACCATGACAGCTTCTATCTGAGAGACGGTGATAAATTGTATTTCAGCAGATGGTATGAAGAAGGCGATGATGCAGATTACAGATACTGGGAAGAGACTGTAGTCCGCGATCTTACAGGAGAGATCATCGAAGTATATCCGGGTGATGTCAGAAAAATGCCTAACGGAGAAATGTGGCATCTGAAGTAGAGGAGTCTGGCATGGCAGATGGGAAATGGGTTATGACAGAAGCGGATTCGAAGAGAGTGGATCTCACTTTCAGCGGCTCCGGCAGGCCGGATATGAGAGGATTACCGAATTACGGGCAGCACAGGCCGGTCGATGATCGAGATGGAAAGGCTGAAGCAAAGTGCGCTTTCTGCGGCTCTGATGATCTGCAGTCTGGCTTCGGTGGATGCGGAGAGGGGTTCGGATATCGCTCATTCAAGTGCAGATCATGCGGCGGCACGACAGACTTTGTGTATAAGGATAACATAGGCAAATATTTCAGATAGATTCAGAATACGATGTGTTACATACAGGCGCAGCCAATACCGGTTGCGTCTTTTTTGTATGCTTACAAACCGAAAGAAGGGAGGACAAAGCGTATGACTCAGGAAGAAAATGAGAGGCAGAACATGATCAGGGTGGTCGTCTGCAGGCCGGGTGAGCGTGCTGAGGTGACCGAGATCGAGGATAATCTGCGGTCGATGCAGACAGTAGTCGGAGGTCTGATTCAGGAATATTTTCCATTCCATTCGGAAGATGATCCAAGGTATGACGACCTGGCACTGATCGTAAATGACGAAGGAAAGCTGATGAGGTTGCCGCCGAGCAGGGCGATATTTGATGAAGACGGACGCGTGCAGGACGCAATTGCAGGTCCGTTTTTTATATGCTACGCACCTGTTGAAAGCGAGACTTTTTTGTCGTTGCCTGACGATCTTGCAGAAGAAATGAGGCGGAAATTTGATAAGCCGGAGATGTTTTACCGCACAGATGACGGCATCCAGGTTGTCAGATATATGCCGGAAAAAGATGGCAGAGAACAGGAACGGTAAGACCGGCTGTTGTGGACAAAATGGGCGACACAGGGGGAGAAGGGTCGTCGCATCGAAATAACAAGCACTGCCAAAGCGTCCACAAACGCCCTGGCAATCTTGGTGGGCAAGCCCCCAAACCCCCGTCTGACCGAAGAAATGATGCTGTGGCCACAATGTGGATCACGATGAAAGGAGAAGCAAGATGAGATGAAAATGAGCAGAGAAAAACATTTGAGACTGAGCGACGAGGAATTCAATACGCTGCAGGAGAGAGCGGCAGCTGCGTGCATGTCTGACTCGGCATATATACGCAGCTTGATCATGAACAAGGCTCCTGTTGTGGTAGATGATAGATTCTTTGCGGCGATGGAGATCATCCGCGAGTTCGCAGAAAAGATCGACGAGGTCGCCATGAAGACAGACAACTCCGTTGATATGATCGCGGTCATGACAGAGGCGAGAAAATGGAGAGCGTTTCAGAACGAAATCGAGAAAGCGTTTCTCAGACCGAAAAGGAGTGATGTCTGATGGCTGTCACGAAGATATGGAACATACGTGGCAAGGCCGGAAGCCCGCTTGAGTATATTGCGAATCCGGAGAAGACCGAGCGCGAGTTCACCGAGCCGGAAAAGCAGGCTCTGCAGGACGTGATTGCATATACGACCAATGAGGACAAGACGGAAAAATTCTATTACACGTCCGGCATCAACTGCAGCGTGGAGTTCGCCCGCGATCAGTTCGATACAGTAAAGATGAGGTTCGGTAAGTATGACGGCAATGTTGCCTATCATGCCTACCAGAGCTTCAGAGAAGGTGAGGTCACGCCTGACGAGGCGCACGCCATCGGAGTGCAGCTGGCAAAGGAACTATGGGGAGACCGGTTCCAGATGGTGGTTGCGACACACGTCAACACAAAGTGCGTTCATAACCACATCGTGAGTGCGCCCATAAGGGGCGAAGTAAATCCAGTTTGCAGCTGGTAGTCGAGAGTTCTACGACTATGGTCAATGACTAACCTGGCGGGGAAACTCAAAGGGAACAACAGCACGTCATTAAAGTAACAAGTTGGCTAGCTATCAAGCCACGACTGAGTTGCAAGACCAAATATCTGCACGAGGATGAAACCTGAAATGGCTGAAGGATAGTCTGAGGGACATTAGTGGTGGTTACGACGGAAGATAGTTATAGACGTCGCACTGTGCATCTCCACTGCAAATTACGAGCAACAGGAGCAGAACCAATGCACAGCCCATTTGCATAAGCATAAAAGGACGAAAGTCCCATCCGACAGCAGATAATGCATTTTACTTCGTT
>JAFWEV010000075.1 GCA_017512745.1 Oscillospiraceae bacterium | reverse complement strand
CCGATCTACCTGGATGAACACAGTATCGTGAGAAAGTACTTCAAGAACAAGGAGGCTTAAGACTATGGAACCGATCAGACTCGGAGATCTGTTCAGGAATATCGGAATCACCAGAAAACCCGATGTGGAAGTAACCTCAGTCTCGACAGACTCGAGGGTCATAGAACCGGGTTCGGTATTCGTCGCCATCAAGGGTGAGAAGTTTGACGGAGAAGATTTCGTTCCGAGCGCTGTAAGAAAAGGTGCGGTAGCCATAGTGGCCACCAGAAGGTTCAACGACCTCGACGTGGAACAGATAATCGTCCCGGATACTAAGGATGCGCTCATCAGAATGGCCGGTAACTACAGAGATATGTTCGACCCTAAAGTTGTCGGAGTTACCGGAAGTGTCGGAAAGACGACGACCAAGGAAATGATCGCAGCTATATTTGAGGAATTCGGCAGGACTCTCAAGAATGAGGGCAACCAGAACAACGAGATAGGACTTCCCAGCACTATTTTTTCCATGTCGAAAGAAACTGAACTTGCGGTCCTCGAGATGGGAATGAACGGAAGGGGAGATATAAGCAAGCTGACACGCGCGGCAAGACCTCAGGCTGCAGTAATAACCATGATCGGACTCTCCCATATTGAGTTCCTCAAGTCCAAAGAGAACATCCTCAAGGCAAAGCTCGAGATAGTTGAAGGGCTGCCAGAGCACGGAGTGCTCGTGATCAACGGAGATGACGAGATGCTTATGGGCGCAAGGGATTCCATCGACAAGGAGATCGCGACTTTCGCCATCAAGAATCTTGACTGTGATGTCGTAGCAAGAGACATAATCTCGAGTAATTCCGGATCGGAATTCACTATATATGACCGCATCGGCGGAACATTCAAGGCCTTTGTCCCCGCAGTCGGAGAGCACAATATCAGGGATGCGGTCGCCGCCTACACTGTAGCTACCAGGATCGGACTTGATCCTGCGAGATCGGTGAAGGCTCTCGAAAACTACAGACCTGCCGGAATGAGACAGAAGATCGTTCCGTTCAACGGAATGACGGTAATAGAAGACTGTTACAATGCAAATCCGGATTCCATGAGGGCATCTCTCCAGATGCTGTCAGATCTCTCCGTCAACGGGATGAAGATAGCTGTTCTGGGAGACATGCTTGAACTCGGAGATATCTCCGAAGAGGCCCACAGATCTCTCGGAATGTTTGTCGCAAAATGCGGTATAGACATCCTTCTCTGCTACGGTCGCGAGATGAAAGCCTGCGCCAAGGCTGCAACGGCTGCCGGAGTACCGTGTGTTGCACATTTCAGCGACAAGGAAGAACTGGCGAACTATCTGGCAAAGACTGTAAATGCGGGCGACGCCATCGTCTTCAAGGGGAGCAGAGGAATGATGCTCGAAGAGATCATTCAGATGTTCTATGAGATCAGAAAATAACCGGAGATACCAATATTTATGGAAAAGACATCGATACTTATAACAGCAGTATCCGCTGTGGCACTTACAACTCTTCTGGGATTCATGATGATACCCTGGCTGAGGAGACTGAAATTCGGACAGGTCTTCAATGATATAGGACCTACATGGCACCAGAAGAAATCCGGCACGCCGACCATGGGAGGACTCATGATCATATGCGGCGTAGTCCTTTCGCTGGCGATCGGATTCATCACATATATCCTCAAGCAACCCCAGATCATGAACGATCAGTACAGGCAGGAGAGATTCAGACTCTACATGTCAGTCATCATCGCTCTGATGTTCGGCCTGATAGGATTTGTCGATGATATGATGAAGATAAAAAACCATCAGAATCTCGGCCTCACAGCGAAGAAGAAGCTTATCCCGCAGGTGGTGATAGCTGTCTTCTATCTGTTCGTCATGGTGAAATTCGGCGGAGCTACCACAGAATGGATATTCCCGTTTATCGGAAAGGTCCAGCTCGGATGGTTCTATTACCCGCTTTCTGTATTCACAATCGTCGGATTCGTGAACGCTGTCAATCTGACAGACGGCCTTGACGGTCTTTCTTCATCTGTCACATTCTTCTACAGCCTCTCGATGATCATCGTTTCGGCTGTGCTCGGATATGTATCCACAGGCCTTTTCGCAACTGCTATTGCAGGAGCATGCATCGGATTCCTCGTGTGGAACTTCTATCCCGCAAAGGTCTTCATGGGAGATACAGGCTCCATGTTCCTCGGAGGAGCTGTCGTTGCAATGGCATTCGGCGTATCGTATCCCGTTCTGCTGTTCCTCTCCGGAATAGTCTACCTTTGCGAAGCGTTCTCGGACATTCTTCAGATCGGATACTTCAAACTGACCCACGGAAAGAGAATCTTCAAGATGGCACCGATCCATCATCACTTCGAACTCTCGGGTCTTTCGGAAATACAGATAGCACTGCTGTTCTCGGCAGTAACGATATGCGGAGGATTCCTTTCATTCCTCTGCGCAAGGGCGGTATAAGGAATAAAAAATGGAAAACAGGATCACGGCATCGGCGTCTCCTCTTGCCAAACTCACAAGGCCAAACGGCCACATAGACAAGCCCCTGACTGTAGTAACTCTGCTGCTGGTAGTCATAGGCCTTATGATGCTGTATTCCTCAAGTTATGCATATTCGCTGACATATTATGGCGACAGTTATCACTATATAAAGAACCAGGCTGTCTATGCCGCTGCGGGACTTGTGATGATGTTCATAGTCTCAAATATAAGCTACAGACTTTATTACAAATGGGCCTGGACTCTGTTTGTGGTCTCATATGTACTGCTTGCTCTCACGCTTATAATGCCGCCTGTCAACGGCGCGAGAAGATGGATCGTCATCGGATCTCATACATTCCAGCCTTCCGAGATAGTTAAATTCGCGGTGATCGCTCTGTTTGCGAGGATCGTCGCGGATGCGCCTGAACGCATGAGGGAATTCAAATACGGATTCGTTCAGCCGATGTTTATCCTTGGCCTCATAGCTCTCGTGACGCTAAACCAGACGCACCTTTCCGGAACTATTATCATTCTTTCCATCGGCGTTGTGCTTATGTTCGTAGGAGGGACGAGGATCGCATACTTCCTGATGGTCGTCGGTGGTGCGTTACCAGCGCTGGGAGCATATGTTCTCATGTCGGATAAGATGCAGTATGCCATGAGTCGAATAAATACATGGGTGCATCCTTTTGAATACAGCAGCAAGGAAGGATATCAGACGGTCCAGTCCCTGCTTGCGATAGGTTCCGGCGGTCTTTTCGGAATGGGACTCGGAAATTCAAGACAGAAGCAGCTCTATATACCGGAGCCTCAGAATGACTTCATATTCTCCGTCGTATGCGAGGAACTGGGCTTTATAGGCGCGGTACTGATATTGTGCCTGTTTATCGTTTATGTCTTCAGAGGTTTCAGGATAGCTCTGCTGGCAAAAGACAAGTTCTCCGCACTGGTCGCTATAGGGATCTCATCCCAGATAGGCATCCAGACCGTTCTGAATATCGGCGTTGTTACCAACACTATCCCGAATACAGGTATCAGTCTTCCGTTCTTCAGCCAGGGCGGCACATCGCTGCTGATCCTGCTCGTCGAGACAGGAATACTGCTTTCAATATCACGGTATTCGTCTTCAACAAATATAGAAGCGAGGGATATGTCATGAGATTTATTCTCGCCGCAGGAGGTACCGCGGGACACATCAATCCGGCTCTTGCGATCGCCGCCGAGATAAAGAGACGCGACCCCGAAGCAGAGATCAGGTTTGTCGGCAGACCCGACGGCATGGAGGGAAGACTTGTACCAGAAAAAGGATATGTGCTGCTTCCCGTAGAGACAACAGGATTTACAAGGGGAAGGTCGGTCAAGGCAATAGAGGAAAACATTGTTGCCGTAAAGAAGGCGCTGACGTCCGTCCATGCATGCAGAAAATACTATTCGGAATTCAAACCGGATTTCGTTATCGGATGCGGGGGATATGTCAGCGGACCCGCGGTCATCACAGCCGCGAGGATGGGCATACACACTGCGATACACGAGCAGAATTCTTTTCCCGGCATAACCACAAAGATGCTCTCAAAGCGTGTTGAAATGATATTTGCCCCTTCGGAGGAAGCTCTCGAGAGGATAGGATATCCCGAGAAGACCACAGTCGTGGGCAATCCGATCAATGAAGCGTTCTTCACGACGGACAGGGAAGAAGCGAGAGAAAAGCTAGGAGTAGGGGACAGAGTATGTATCGTTTCGTTCGGAGGGTCGAACGGAGCAAAAACGATAAATGAACTCGCCGCCAAAGTGATGCAGAAGACGTGCGGCACGGGTCGAACTTTCCATATCCACGCAACAGGTCCATACTGGCTTGAACTGTTCCCGAACAGGATGAAGGAATACGGTATACAGCCCGACAACCCGAATATCGATGTAAGGACATATATTTCCAATATGGCGGACTGCCTTGCGGCGGCGGACCTGGTGATAGCGAGATCCGGAGCAAATGCCATATGCGAGATAGCAGCATCGGGCAGTGCGTCCGTGCTTATACCGTCTCCCAACGTTACGGAGAACCATCAGTACTACAACGCGCTTGTGTTGGGTAATGCGGACGCTGCTATTGTCTGCGAGGAAAAGGACCTGGATATTGATGAATTGGCCGGCAGGATAGCTAACCTTACAGATCAGCCGGAAAAGCTGAAGCAAATGGGGATCAATGCCAAGTCAAAGGCATATAGGGATTCGGCAAAGATCATAGGAGAAAAGATATTCAGAATACTGGAGAAACGGTAAACGCATGGCCGCGAAAACCAAAAAGAGAAAAAAAGCAGTATCTGCGGTAGCTAGGAGAAGAAGGAAGCGCTTCTTTGCCTGGCTGTTCTCCATACTTCTCATTATCGGCGTTGCTGTGACGACCATAGTATTCATGAAGATACAGAATGTCATGATAGGAGGAGACCTGTCCTACTATACCAGTGAGGACATAACATCAGTGCTTGGTGACCTCACGGGAAAGAATCTCATATTCTTTAATTCCAGTCATTACAAAAGAGATATTCTTAAGGCATATCCGTATCTTGACGATGTCACGTTCGAAAGACAGTTCCCGGACACGATCCTTGTAAAGGTTAAGGAGATAGAGAACTGTCTGGCGCTCCCGTATAACGGCGGAATGCTTATAGTCTCGGACGAACTGAAGATAGTTGATAACTCCGAGAGAAAGGCGACAAACATACCGAGCATTTACGGGATCCAACCTCTTGCGTTTACTATCGGAGAACCGATAGAGGTTGACAGCGAGAATGAAGAGGCCGTAAAGACAAAAGATGAGCTGCTCCAGCTCATCAAGATACTTGAGGACTATGAGATAATGGACAGAGTGACCGCGATCAATGTGAGGGACAGACTCAATCTGTCGCTGGTCTACGACAACAGGATCTTCGTGTCCATAGGCACTATAAGCAATCTTGACTACAAGATCAAAATGATGAGTCACATCCTGAAGGATGAGATCACACCGACTGCTACAGGAGAACTTGATCTTTCCTATACCGGTCAGACCAAGAAATCATACTTCAGAGAGTGCGAACTCGAAGTGCCTCCCGGCTATTACAGGAAGGCTTCAAAGGCATAAGAAAATATTGAAAACACATAAGTATTATGTTACTCTAACTATATATATTTTTAATTATTTGGAGGGCTTACGGTGAACTTTTCTATCGCTGAGGAATCCCAACTTCAGACTAATATAAAAGTGGTTGGTATTGGTGGCGGCGGCGGTAATGCCATTAACCGCATGATATTATCAGGAATGAAAGGCGTCGATTTCATAGCAATGAACACCGACAGCCAGATCTTAAAATTTTCTAAAGCAACATACAAACTGCAGCTTGGCGGAAAGATAACAAAAGGACAGGGCGCAGGCGGAGATCCCGAGCGCGGACGCCGTGCTGTGGAAGAGAGCCATGACGATATAGCAGCAGCTCTCAAGGGCACCGACATGGTGTTCATCACAGCCGGTATGGGCGGCGGAACGGGAACAGGCGGCGCACCTTATGTCGCGGAGATAGCAAAGGATCTCGGCATCCTCACAGTCGGCGTCGTAACAAAGCCCTTCAACTTTGAAGGACGCAGAAGAATGAAGGTCGCTGAGGCCGGAATCGCCGAACTTAAGGAGCACGTCGATGCGCTCATCGTCATCCCGAACGAGAGATTAAAACAGATCTCCGAGGAGAAGATAACTCTCGCAAATGCTTTTGAGCAGGCGGATAACGTTCTAAGACAGGGCGTACAGAGCATCTCCGATCTGATCAATGTTCCCGGAGTCCTCAACCTCGACTTCGCGGATGTCACAAGCGTCATGAGCAATGCGGGATATGCGCACATGGGTCTCGGAAGAGCATCCGGCGAAGGTGCCGCGGAAAAAGCGGCAAAGGCCGCAATCGAGAGCCCGCTGCTTGAGACGAGCATCGATGATGCAAGAGGAGTTATCATCAACTTCACAACATCCAAGGATGTATCCCTCGAAGACGTCGATCTCGCAGCTTCAATGATCACAGCAGCTGCCAACGATGATGCAAACATCATCTGGGGTATCTCCTATGACGACAATATGAAGGACGAGATGATGATCACAGTCATCGCCACAGGATTTGAGAAGACAGACGACGAGAGGATAATGCCTGTTCAGAAGAAGACCGTACAGGTAGAGGAAAAGCCTGCGGTATCTTCCGACAGATATGACGATTCATCCAGAGCCATCGATCCCGATGACTATCTCGATGATATCCTCAATGTCTTCAGGAACAAGCCGGATTCATCCGACAACTGATCAGGGATCCAACAGATTCACGGTAAATAAAATGGGTATCCGGTGACGGATACCCATGACTACAGAATTGAGACTGCCATTATGGACAATAATTACACATCGAACAGTTCTCTCAGAAGCTCATTCGACGAACTGAACACAAGGAACGAAAGGCTCGAGCAGCAGATAGCTGAATACTCGGACAAACTTGAGTATGTCAAAAGCAGACTGCAGCAGGAGATAGCCATCAATGACCGTGCCCAGAAGAAAGAGGACACGTTCCTTAAGGCTATAGAGATACTTCGCAACAAGGTCACGGAACTCGAGAGCTCATCCAAGAATGTGGAACTGTCCGAAGAAGCCCGCTCCAGGATAGAGAAAGCCGAGGCCGTTGTGGCAGATCTCAGAGCCAGACTGAGCGACAAGGATGCGGAGATCGTTAAACTGAATGACACGATCAACACACTCAACATCAGGATAGATTCATATGATGCCATCCTGCAGAGCAATCAGAAACAGCTGGCAGACGATCAGATAGTTATCAACAGTCTCACCGACAGGATATCAAAGCAGAACATGGAAAACGGTGAGATGCATACCGAGATCGAGGAGAAGACGAAGAATATAGAGCTTCTCACTTCCAGAATCGACAGCCTTGAAGCAAAGGTGAAGTTTCTTGAGGATGAGATCCTTTCTCTCAAGACAGGGATCAGGGATGCCAGAGAGAAGGCAAAGGCCGAGACTGAAGACAGAAATGTGGAGAAGGAGATACTTAAGCAGATCGAGTTCTACCGTCAGCAGGCGAGTATCCTTCAGAAAGATCTCGACAAGTTCGGCAGACAGATAGAAAGTTTCGAGAACTATATCTACTCTCAGAGAAGGCGCAATGAGCGCTACGAGCAGCCTGGATATTTCAGGAATGACGATCTGGACGACAGATTCCTGAGGGATGATTACTACAGAAGATAAGCGTCAAATTTGACAAAAAAATGGCTGAAAAACACTGTTATATTTTCTTGACAAATTTTTTCAATAAAGTATAATAGTGAAGCACTGGGGAATTGTGTAATGGTAGCACGACAGACTCTGACTCTGTTTGTGAGGGTTCGAATCCTTCTTCCCCAACCAGAGCCATTGGTGAGCCAATGGCTATATTTTTCGGGGTGTGGCTCAGTTTGGTAGAGCGCTTGGTTCGGGACCAAGAGGTCGCGGGTTCGAATCCCGCCACTCCGACCATCATGATAAGACCTGAGATCGTTGAAATCTCAGGTCTTATTTTGCCTGAAAGCCTTTTGTGTGCTATGCTCAAGCCAGCATGACGGAGATCGGCCGAGGAGGGCAGACATATGGGTTTGTTCGATAAACTGAAGAAAAAACCTGAACAAAAAATCATTGCAGAGGCGGACGCTGAAGACGTCAGGACCGACGGATGGGATGCCATAACGAGAGAGTTTGAGAGGGTATATCCCGGACAGACAAGTCCAAAGCACTATGGCACGATAATCAAGTGGATCTTCGGCGGAAATGATCCTCTGGACGGTATTTCCGTTTATGACGGCGGGACATTCTGGCACTTTGTCTCGTACGGGCTTACTGAGATATACGGTAAAGAGACCGAGAACAAGGAGATCAGCGGATACGGATATGAACTGACGTTCAAACTGAAGAAATACGATTTCGAAGATGAAGAAGCCGAGATCAGAAATATATGCGGTATCCTGCAGACGATCGCCAGGATCACTTTTACCAAAGGAGAGATATTCCGCCCGAATGAATATCTCTATACAGGTCAGATGGCAGGAATCGACGCCGGGCGGAAATGCAATCTCACGGGATTCATCGCTGTGACTGATCCGACCGTCAGTGCGATAGACACACCGAACGGACATGTTGAGTTTCTTGAGCTTGTCGGCATGACGGATGCCGAACTCAGGACATTGTCTACAGTAGGATCAGTTATGGATATATATTCGAAACTGGGATCGGATATTACTGACTACCAGAGAAAATCGATAGTCTGATTCATTATGAATACCGGACTTGCAGAGGATATGAGTGATGAAGATCAGAAAATTCGAAAAAGAGAAAGATCTTGAAGAACTGGAAAAATATCTCAGAGAACAGTATTCAGAGAACAGAACCCCGGTCACCTGGATACCGGAAAGATTGCATGATCTCATATACAGAGTGTCAGCTCAGGAAACGGATGACGGAAGGGAGATCTCTGCTGAAAACATCTATCTCTGGGGAGAATATGGTGTGATAGAGGGCTGTATCCTTCCTGACGGAGAGAATATCTATTTCAGCGTAAAAAAAGGATATGAGACCCTTTTTCCCCTGATGGTCGCATTCAGTGAGAAACACTGTCAGAAAATGTTCGGCAGAGCTTCCGACGGCAGCGTCAAGTTCTGGATTGCCTCCTGCAACAGCCTTGATTATCAGACAGACGTTCTGAAAAAAGCGGGATATACGAGGATCAGCGATGAGGAATGCTGGAACTGTATCGATCCTCAGGAAATGACCAGCCCGATCTTGCTGCCCCGCGGCTACAGACTGATGTACGAAGATGACTGTTCTGACGAGGAGAAAAAATGGAGTGCACTGAGACTGAGTTTTCACCCGGAATGGGAAGCCGCTGATTACAGAGCCCCGATGGGTCCTTACAATATGCGGAAAGAGTCCTCGATGTATGAGGATAGCTTCGAATGTCTCATCGCGGATGACTATTCCGATGAGCGCAATGATATCTGCTCCTACTGCTTTGTGTATGTGGATACACCGACTGCGACCGCGATGATCGAACCGGTCGGGACAAGAGAAAAATATATGCATAAGGGACTCGGAATGGCTCTGCTGCGCGCGGCGGTTCTGAGATGCAGAGAAGCGGGAATCAGAAAATGCTATGTCGATTCGTTCGGGTGGAGAAGGGAATTCTACCGGAAGGCAGGGTTCAAATGTGAAGAAAGCTTCGGATTCTGGTATAAGGTGATTATGCCGGATAATACGCAGGATCAGCCTGTCCGGTCTGCGGTTTTTTCTTAAAAAAATACTTTCTTTTATATTGTATTTATTTTTAAATATAAGTTGCTATAATATGAAATACATTTAAATCAATGAATGGAGAAAAATCGGCAATGGAATTCAAATACGAGATCACAGAAAAAATAGGAATACTGTCTGAGAATCCGAACGGCTGGAGCAGACAGTTCAACATGATCAGCTGGAATGACAGAGAGCCCAAATTCGATATCAGAGACTGGGCGCCCGGCAACGAAAAGATGAGCAAGGGCATCTCGCTTACCAGAGAAGAGATAAAGACACTCAAAGAACTGCTCAACGAAATGGAGCTCTGATACGGTGTCTGATAATAAAGACAGATTTTTAAGCATACTCAGAACCAATGTCCAAAGAGACGGGCTTGAGGAACTGATAAAGTGGCTTGAGAGCACTGATTTCTTCACGGCGCCCGCAAGTACCAAGTTCCACAGTGCATATAAAGAGGGACTGCTTGTCCATTCCCTCAATGTGTATGATATCCTGAAAGCCAGAAATGACAGAGACGGGAATATCGAATCCGGAGAATCCGTGGCCCTGGTAGCTCTTCTCCATGATGTGTGCAAGGCGGGATTCTACAAGGAGTCCACACGCAACGTGAAGAACGAGCAGACCGGACAGTGGGAAAAGGTCCCGTACTATCAGGTGGAAGACAGATTTCCGTACGGACACGGAGAGAAGTCGGTATATCTCATCGAGAGATTCCTCAGGCTCAAACCTGCGGAGGCAATTGCCATCAGATGGCACATGGGAAGCTTTGACGATGCAGTCAGAGCCGGAGGCTATACACTGAGTCATGCGTTTGAGAAGTATCCGCTTGCGGTGAAGCTTCACCTTGCGGATCTCGAAGCTACTTATCTTCTCGAAAACGACAGCTGATTCTATATATAAATGAAAGTCGCATTATGCGGCTTTTTGTTTTAGGAGGAAAAGATGTCACTTATCAATATACAGAAACTTACCTTTGCATATCCCGGAACATATTACGATATCTTTG
Source organism: Oscillospiraceae bacterium (assembly GCA_017512745.1). GTDB lineage: Bacteria > Bacillota > Clostridia > Oscillospirales > Ruminococcaceae > RGIG5675. Next base: position 26,559 of record JAFWEV010000075.1, on the reverse strand, counting down.
AAAATGTGGATCTCGCTTTGGACACAGACTGGAAACTCGGGCTTATAGGCAGAAACGGAAGGGGAAAGTCGACTCTTCTGAATCTCCTTATGGGTAAGTACGAGTATTCCGGAAACATAAGTTCTTCCGTGATCTTTGAGTATTTTCCATATGGGATAGAGAACAGGGATGATACCGTCGAAGCCGTTATAGAGAGGGCTGCTCCCGATGCCGAAACCTGGAGAGTCAGAAGGGAGCTTGCACTTCTGGGCATAGACGAAGACATATACTGGAGACCGTTTTCAACACTGTCCGGCGGCGAGCAGACAAAAGTGATGATCGCGCTCATGTTTGCCAACGACGGAAGATTCATGCTGATCGACGAGCCTACGAACCATATCGACAGGGAGACAAGGGGAGCGATTAAGGAATATCTCGGTTCGAAAAAGGGATATATACTCGTATCTCACGACAGAGCGCTCCTTGATTCATGCACCGATCATATACTGTCAATAAACAGGAACAATATAGAACTGACAGCCGGGAACTATTCGGTGTGGGAAGAATCCTTCAGAAGACAGCAGGAATTCGAACTGAGAGAGAACGACAGACTGGAAAAAGACATTGCGAGACTCAGACAGGGAGCCGCGAGAGCCGGCAGATGGGCAGATAAAGTCGAGAATACGAAACTCCATGAGAATGCATTTGACAAGGGGTACATAGGCCATCAGTCTGCAAAGATGATGAAACGGGCAAAATCGCTCGAAAACAGGCAGAACAAAGCCGCCGAGGAAAAGAGCAAGCTTCTGAAAAATGTCGAAAAACAGGAGGATCTGAAGCTTTTCAGCGAACCTCATCACGCCAGTGTTCTCGCCGAACTCAAAGATGTTGCCGTGACGTATGACGGCAGAGCGGTAAACAGACCTGTGTCATTCAGAGTTGGCGCAGGCGAGAGGATCTGTTTAAGAGGGGGAAACGGTGCAGGGAAGTCGAGCATCATGAAACTGCTCAAGGGCGACGGCCTATCCTATGAGGGTGAATTCCTCAGGGCTTCGCGCCTCAATGTCTCCTACGTATCTCAGGACACGACATTGCTCAAAGGCAGCTTTGACGATTTCGTTAATGTAAGCGGGATAGACAAGACCCAATTCCTCACCATCCTCAGAAAATTCGATTTCGAGAGAAAAGAGTTCGAAAAGGACATTTCCGGACTTTCGGAAGGACAGAAGAAAAAGATACTCATAGCCAGAAGCCTGTGCGACAGGGCAAATCTGTATCTCTGGGATGAGCCTCTTAATTACATAGATATTTACTCCCGCGTCCAGCTGGAAGACCTTATCCTGAGATATGAACCCACTATGGTATTCATCGAACATGATGAATATTTCACGGAAAAGATCGCGACCCGTATCATTGAGATAGAAAAAGCAGCCGACCGTTCATGATCGGCTGCTGTGATCAGCAAAGGCTTCGGACCATGCCTCTTTCAGTTTCTCAAGACTGAAGGAGGCATTTGCTGCGCTTGTGGACGGCAGTTTCAGAATTTTTACATAGCCGGGGAATGTGATCCCCGAACTGAGAAACAGAGAATACGATGTGCCGCCGTTGAATATGACAGTCCTCACGGACGACTGTGAGATGAGCATATTGAGGTCGTTGTACTCGACATCCCTTATGCTGGAGTCACTTGCTCCCGTAATGGTACACGATGCGACTATGTCCCAGAGCGCTGTTTTCATAGCGCTGAGAAGCTCTTTCTTATCTTCAACTGAACCGGGAACGGGATATCCTCCTGCAGACGACAGGATCTTCCAGAACCTATTGGAAGGATGTCCGTAAAAGAAGCCTGATTCTCTCGATTTTGGCGAAGGAAAACTTCCGACGACCAGAATTTCGGATGAAGAGTCAAAAAAAGGTCCGATTGTGTGGACCTGATGTTCCGGTGTGTTCAGCGTACGCATTTTTCTGCCACCAGATAATTGATGACTTTGCCGGTCTCGAGGAACATGAGCTCGTGTTCCGTTGCTACAAGGGGCGGTCTGGTTTGGGAATCGAGCGAGTTGTAGGATGTTCTCTCGGTAATCTCATATCCCGCGGCAGGGAAGTAATCAAGGGACTCTGTGAACAGTTCCTCATCATCTGTCCTGAAGACTATTTTTCCGCCGTCCTTCAGGAATATCCTGTACTGATTGAGCTGGTTCGGATGAGTCAGCCTTCTTTTTTTATGCTTTGCCTTCGGCCACGGGTTGCAGAAATTGATGAATATCCTGTCTATATGGTCTTCCTCGTCAAAGTAGTTGTTGATGATCATGATCTCCATGTCTGCGAGCAGAAGGTTGTCTATTGGGGTTTGTCCGTAGACGTTTTCCGTATTCTTCATCGCGAGATAGAGCATCTCGCTCTTTATGTCGACAGCAAGATAGTTATGGCCGCGGTCGTTGAATGCCGTATTGGCAATAAAAGACCCTTTCCCGCAGCCGAGTTCGAGCCACAGGGGAAGATCGTTTTTATATAATGTATTCCATCTGCCTTTCGCAGCTTTGGGATCGTCAATGTAAAAGGGGCATGCCGCAAGAGCAGGTCTTGCTTCGGGGTTATATCTTATTCTCATTGAGCGAGGCGCTCCACGCCTGTGAACAATCTACTCGAACGTTTTTTTACTCCTATCAGTGCAAGAACGGTGAGAAGGGCAAAGACAGAACCTATGCCGACAGCTTCAAGGTAAGGCATGTAGTATTTCGGACCGGACAGAAGATTTGAGAAAGCAGTATTGACCACTTCGCTCAGTTTGAATACGAAGCCTGAAGCGTGCCAGTTTCTGTAAAGATCGATACACTCGGAGAGAAATTCCGCTACTGCCACACCGATAATGGAGAAGAGAATATTGTATATGATCTCGGCAACGGAAGATTTTCCTCCGAAGAGCATATACCCGAGTCTCGCGAGCAGTGCGATAAGTACTCCTGCCCACAGAGCGAAATAACCGTTATATGCGACAAAGACCCAGAGGATCGTACCGACCAGAGCTCCGAAAAGAGCGCCGATCCCGCCGACAAAGATGTTTTTTCTGGATTTCAGTAACATGGCGGCCTTGTTTGAACCTGTGATCTTTTCTGCGCATTCGGTGCAGCAGGTATGAACGCACCCCTGAACGGAAACTACCGTATAGCTGTCGAGATGTTTCCCGCAGTTGGTGCATGTATCGGCTCCGGGAACGCCTTTTGCCTTAAGGAAATAGACAAGAGTATAGAAGAATTCCTTTATGTTGTCGTAGACGTTGGACTTATTCTGAAATACTACTTTTATACCTGTGCTCGAAAGAGAAGAAGACTGTATGGCGTACTGGATATTGCTGTCATTTATAAACTTCCTTATAGCATCTCTGGTGAGCTGCTGATCCTCGGGAAGGTAGAAATCAATGAATATCGTCTTTTCATTGTCCAGTTCGAACAGGGACACTTCGTATCCCTCATATTCTCCGTATATGATGTCTCCGTTGTTTTTGAGGTTGGCTTCGGTGGCAAAGCTTGCCAGTTTTCCTCCTATCATATATATCCTCCAATCAGAATGTCGGTTCTTTGTGTTCTTTGAATTGCTGCATGATCTCGCCGGTGAGGCTGAATCCGTTGTCTTCGGGAAGATCCTCGCGCCTGCACCAGTATGCTTCGGACAGTTCCGATTCCTGTATCACAATGCCGTCAGGGCTCTTCACAGTAGCGAAGAATCCCATCAGCAGACTGTTGGTCTGAGGCCACGGCTGACTCTTATAAAATAATATTTTATCGACTGTAAGTCCAGTCTCCTCGTGTACTTCGCGTCTGACAGTGTCCTCTATCGATTCACCTATCTCATTGAATCCCGCAACCAGGGCAAGATTTCTGTAAGGCCTGTCCTTGTAGCGGGTCACGAGGATTCTGTCCCCGTCAATGATCCCTACAATGATGGCGGGACTGATCGTTGGGTATATGGTCCTTCCGCAGTACGGACAGACGAGGGCTCTCTCATAGTCTGACTTTTCCATCGGTGTGCGGCAGCTTGAACAGTATTTGTTGCCCGTATACCAGGACCTGAGTGAATTGGCGGTCGCTATGGCGAAGATCATGTGTTTTGGTCTGCGTCCGCGTATCGTGTCCAGAGAGGTGAAGCGGAATGCGGCAGGGTCCGGCTTCAGTTCTGAAGTTATCCAGTAATAGGGGACATCGTCAATGGTGAAAAGAAAGACCTTGTCCGCGGTATCGGATCTCGGAAACTGTTCGGTGGACGGGAGAACGACCGAATCGTCATCGGTCATGCAGGTGCATACGGAATTGCCCGAGAAGTAAAGGGCATAACCGTCCTTTTCGGGATCGCTGAATTCATTGCTGTAAATGTGGGGCTGAATATCCTGAAACATGTTTTCTCCGATTCTTAAAAAACTATGGATATTATAACACCTGCGGACAGAAATACTATTCCGTATCCGCTGGCGCAGGACCGGTATACTTGAAACTCATCATTGTTATATCGTCGAACTGTTCCGCTTCTCTCACAAACATATCGAGAGAGTGTCTTACATTGGCAAGGACCGCCTGGGGAGCGGCTTCCGGATCCTTGTTGAGAGCAGCAAGCAATCTGTCTGTACCGAAGAGGTTTCTGTCCTTGTCAGCTGCTTCCGGCACACCGTCCGTATAGACAAAGAGTTTTGATCCCGGCTCCAGCTTGACTGTATATTCCGCATACGGCATGCCGCCGAAACCTCCGACAACAAAGTCATGCTTGTCCTTGTAGAGTTCATATCGTCCGCCGGGTCTGCATATCACCGGATACTCATGACCGGCATTGCCTGCAGTGAGGATCCCCGTTGAGATCTCGAGCACGCCGATCCATACGGTGACGAACATATCTTCTTTGTTGTTGGAGCATATGGCTTCATTTGTCGCCTCAAGTATCTTTGCCGGCGATCTGAGAAGCTTTGCATTGTTTGTGAGCATTATCTTCGATGCCATCATGAACAGCGCCGCGGGAACGCCCTTTCCGCTGACATCAGCCATTACAAGGCACAGGTGGTCGTCGTCTATCAGGAAAAAGTCGTAGAAATCGCCGCCGACTTCCTTTGCCGGATCCATCGAAGCATAGAGATCGAATTCCTTTCTGTCGGGAAATGCGGGGAATTCGGTCGGAAGCATGGATGTCTGGATCCCTGTAGCGAGAGTGAGCTCTGTGCTGATACGCTCCTTTTCAGCGGTGATCGTCTCTATTTTACCGAGGTAGTCATCGATCTCATTGGTTAGATCAACTACGTCTTCAGACAGTTCTCCTATCTCGTTTCTGGATCTTATCTTTGACAGGTTCTCGGTAACCGCCTTGCTGTCTTTTGTCATATTGTACATCCTGATGTTCTTCTGAACCTTTCTCAAAGGACGAAGGACAAACATAAAGATGAGAAACAGAGTGAAGAGGGAGAGAATGACCTGCAGGATAACTGCCGCGAGTGTTCCGCGCTGTATCTGTGCGGAAACCTCATCTGTGAGATCCTGCATATTGTAGGTGAGACCGACAAATACATGACAGTCGTCTACGGATCCGAGGAATTTATAGTAGTCATAGTAGTTTCCCGCCTCAGCTAGGTGTGAGGAGTGTCTGTACGCGCTGCGCATCGCCAGCTGCTGGCTTCCGCCTTCTTCAAGAGTTACCGTGTTGCCTAATGGGTAGACTTCCTCGTAATTGGTTCCTCTTACGGCTCTATCGTCCGCGGCACTCACAAGAAAGAACTGCTCGGAATACGTATTGTCTGTCGCAACAACGAACAGATAGTCAATACCGTAGGCTTTTTTTATCTGATTTACGCGAGTGACGAGCCATGAGTAGGTGATCTCGGCATACAGTTTCTGATCCTCTGCGGAGAGACTCTTGGCTTCTTCCGAATTTACATACATGATCTCAAGTTCGGGATGGCGCGTTGTGAAGAGACGGCTCTTCTTCTCGGTATCCGTACCAGCACCGTATGTGACGTCGTATTCAATATCCATCTCATCGCTGTGTGCGCGCCAATATTTTATGAGCCACTCATAACTCGGGTACTCCTTGACGGCAGATATTACTTCCTGAGCAACGGAAGAACCGTAGTTTTCCGTCTGATTCATGACGGAGTCAACAGCCATGGCACTCTGTGCAACGAATGTGATGATACCTACCGTAATGATTCCCAGAACAAAGAAGATCGCTACCTGGGTGAGTACGCTCAGTTTTCTGCCTTTTTTTCGGTTTTGCGGGTCCATAACAGAAACACCTTTCTATGCTGTTCAGACTGTTTCGGCGACGACGCGGCAGGGAAGACCGGTCATTCCGGAGTAACTCATCGGAAATGTGTAAACGGTACAGATGCCGGCTTTCGTAAGCGGCGCAAGGCCGCAGAGGTTTTCAACAATGAACACGCCGTGATCGGCACAGTACTGGTCTTTCGGAGTATGCTCGGTATGTCTGCGCACACCGGCAAAGTCGATCCCTATGATCGAGACCTCTTTTGAGAGCAGCAGATCTATGAGCGCATCCGAGAGCTGCGGGTGCTCGTGGTGATATTTCGCGGTACCGTATCCTGCCTCTTCAATAAAACCTGTGAAAATTCCTGTAAACATATCCTTTTCGATCAGAGACTCATCTATATCGCAGATATCGATATCTCTGTCCGTGATCCCGGACACGTCGAAGAAAACACCTCTGCGCTTCACATATTCGAGAGGGAACATTTTGTCCATTACATCAAAGTGAGTGCCGAGATGGCCTGCCATGAGGCGACGCTGACTTTCTTCAGCTCCTGAAATGAGTTCTTTCGTTATTGGAAGAGTGATATCGATAAGCATATGACCATCTCCTTATAGGGCAGCGGGTGATGTGTATTCCGGGTCATTGCGGCGTCTTCTCAAAAATACGAACATGTGGATCAGAACAGCTGCTCCGAAAACCGCAAGAAGTACGGGGAGAAAAACGGCAAGATCAGTGACCTCCGAGACTTCTTCCGAGAGGAAGCAGTCATATGTTCCGTGCAGAAGTACGGGAACGATAAGAGCCGCAAAGCTGAAGCGCTTTCCCGTGCGCTTCATATGTTTCACTGTGAGACAACCCATGATATAGCCGTAACCCGCATGCATCGCAAGAACTCCACGCACAAGCATCTGCCCGGCACTTGTAAACAGGGCGTAGGGGATATCCTCAAAGAGACCGAATCCCAGACCAATAAGTGTCATGCATGTGATCACGCTTATGGGTGTGAAAGGCTGCGGAACCTTTTTGAGCAGTTTCTGAAGCATAAAGTATTTTCCGAGTTCCTCAGATAATGCCAGCACCAGATATGCATGGAAGAATTCTTTTGCCACCGGTCCCAGCAGTTCCTTCGCAAGAAGCCTTTCGAGCAGAGAGAATATGAACGACATAAGGATTACGGGAAAAACGGAGAGAAAGCCATAGATGAGAGCTTTCCCGCACGTGGATCTATATATCTGATCATCAAGAATGCGGTTTATGAGAAAGAGATATATGCATATACTCGGTATAAGACTTATGAGGAACGCTGCTATAAGCATATGGACTCCTTTTCCAAATTGCAGAACTTATCCGGTCTTAGAGAGGCCTTGCAGGTATGTCATTCATTATAATTTATTATAATAACACAATTACGGAACGAAAAAGTTAAGAGGCAGAAATGCATTCATCCGAGAAAAAACTCTCCGCAGAATGATCTGCAGAGAGTTGAAAACAGATGATGGAATGTTATTCATCATTCGTTATAGAGGCTATCTTGATGATGTTCTGTATCTTCGCCTCGAACTTATCGCTCGGAACAAGAGCAATGCCTTCGTGCTCGTCGGTGAGAACGATCAGACGCTGACCTCCGGTTAGTCCGAACATGTTGCGCACCGCCTTCGGGATCACTATCTGCCCACGCTCATTGACAGAGACCGATCCCCAGATATTTTTCCCTTCGGGAGCAGGAGGTACTGGACCTATGTTTTCGGCTGTCTGAGTCCTTACAAGGCTGTCCACCGATATGCCGTATACCTTTGCGAGGAGGAGACATTTTTCTATATCGGGAATCGTTGCCCCGCTTTCCCATTTGGCATATGCCTGTCTGGAGATGCCTATCTTTCCCGCTATCTCCTCCTGGGAGAAACCATGCAGATTCCTGAGCATGAGCAGATTGTCTTTCAGCATATTGACTCCTTTTTTACAGATCGAGTTTTTCAAAGCGGCTGCATGCCGTTCCGCAAGAGAGCACAGTCATGATTACGCACAGCAGAGCTCCGGCAAGCAGCATGAGAAGCTGAAGAGTCATACTGTCCGTTCCGAAAGCGTTAAGAGCCCCAAGACCGGGGAAATGATGCAAAGCCTCAAATGCTGTGACTGTAAACAGTACAACAATGACATATATGACAAACGGACGTCCGATCTTGTATGCGGTTTTAAAGAATCCGGACAGAAAGATCAGATTAAACAGTCCGAAGATCAGAAGAGCACCGCCGAGTGCAAACAGATTCGCATTCATCAGAGCGTTGTTCCGGTAGACGGGTGAATCTTTGAGCAGTGTCATCCGCACGATGACAACAGCTGCCATAAGCAGGAAAGATATCCCCTCAACAGAGCATACAAAGGCGTATTTGCCTTTAACTACATCTCTCTTCGCAATGGGAAGCAGGGCAGAGTAGAGAATATCATTTGTTTCCCGTGTTGCCTGAAAACTGTAGAAAAGTCCGAGCGTGACAAAAAAAGCTCCCAACAGTATGGGATATCCCGGGATGAAGAACATCAGGCCGAACAGAATGAAAAAGAATGAGAGGGGAGAGGCGCTGAGCCTGAATTCCTTGATCAGAATATTACGCATTGGAACTGCTCCTTTCGAGTCTCAGCATTGTATCTTCGAGGCTTTCGCCGTCAAGAGAGTGATTTCTGATGAAGTCGTCTTTACTGACAGCCGAAACTATCTTTCCCTTTGAGATATAGACGATATCGTCAGCGCATTTTTCTATATCCGAAATGATGTGTGTGGAAAAGAAAACTGCCACGCCGTGGTTTTTGAGTTCCGTGAAAATATCGAGAAGCTCATTTCTGGAAAAAGGATCGAGACCGCTCGTCGGTTCATCCAGGATGAGGACTTCCGCCTTGTGTGACAATGCGAGCAGAAGATTGAGTTTGACCTTCATGCCTTCAGACAGTTCCATGGGGGTTTTCCTGTCATCAAGAGCGAACAGTTCCATGTACTTTCCGTATGATTCCAGGTCCCACGAATCATAGAATCTTTTTTCTATATCTACGATATCTCTTATTTTCTTTCTGGGATACCAGCTTACAGCACCGGTCGAGTAACCTATATGCTTTTTTATCTCCGTTTCGTTTCCTGCCATCGGTTTGCCGAAAAATGAAACAGTTCCGCTGTCGGGATGAACGAGATTGAGCATAGCCTTGATAGTGGTCGTTTTTCCTGCTCCGTTTCTGCCGATGAATCCGGTTATCCGGCCGCTCCCTATCCCGAACGAGACTCCGTCAAGTGTAAATGACGGGTACCGTTTTGTAAGATCTTTAACTTCAACAATTGCCATATGCGCCTCACAAATATGATTTGTACTAAAAGTGTAATCTCTGGTTGCGCAGTTTTCAACCAACTAAAAATAACAGTATTCCAGGAATACTGTTATTTTTAGTTGCAATCAATGGTATGTGATGATATTTCAGGACTGAATTTCACGTTTGTGCGCCAGGTGAATCCCTATATGTCCGATGCCGAGAACAGCAACTGCTACCGCAAGAATTATATTCCTGCCGTATACTGCCAGAAACAAAAATGCAATGACGGGAAGGGTTGCTCCTGCTACGGGAATACCCAGAAGGCTGCTGTAGAAGTCATGCATCGTATGGCCGCTCCTGAAATACCTTATCCAGAAGATCTCATAAAGTATCATGCATAATCCTGCCGCGATCAGCCAGCAGCTCCGCAGAGACCATCCTCTGATATTGAAATCGCTAAATATGAGAGCGGCGCATGAGACCAGAACCTCTCCTGTGCGCTCAAGGGCAAGGAGAACTCTGTTTTCGTTTTTTGCATACTCTTCATACCCTGCCGGCTTATATTTAGTCCAGATCAGATTGGGGATCATCAGCATGACAAGAAAGATGAGACCTGTATAAGAGAAACCAAAATGCATAACTTCTCCTCCGAAGATTCAGGTATGTCTGAGACCGATCAGCTGTAACGATCAGATCCGGAAAACCTCTGAGATCAGATTTATCCCCGCCGGTGTCTTGGCTATCATCTGAACAAAGTTCTCGATCTTATCTCTGTCATACCCATTTTCAGAAGCGTTGACGATAAAATCTGCTTCGATCAGTATCTGATAGTCGGATCCTGATATGTCCGTGAGAGTGTGATGATGTCCTACAAGATATTTGATTCTCCCGATCTGCTGATCCGTAAGATCCGAACCTTTAAAGAATTCCTCGACCAGCGGCATGCCTTCTTCTTCCTGATATTTGCCGTTTGTACTGCCGTACTTCTCCCTGCAGAGAGGGCAGGCGATATCGTGAGTGATCGCAGCAGCCTCAAGAATGAACTGGGTCTCCTCGTTGAGATGCTCAAGTACGCCTATTGTTCTGGCATATGCCCAGACTTTGATAAGATGGTCGATATCATGGATCTTGCCTTCGGAGAAGGATACCATTTTCTGCATTATCTCAGATATGGTCATATTTGCCTCCTTGTTTGTAAACAAATTCGATCTGATTAGTCTCTTTATAAAAGTTTTCCAAGCGGGAGTATCATTGTCTTTCGTCTGTGATTATGTGTTCGATACCTGTATGTTCGGATAGAAGATAAGACTCCATAAAAGAAGGAAATGCCTTGTAATTGTGGAGATCATCGATGGGTATCCAGTGCATGGTTTCCCTGATCCCAAGCGTGTAACTGTCGCTGTTGAGTTCCTTTGAACCTCTTGGCTTCATCATGAAATACAGCGCTATCTCGTGACAGTCCAGCCCTTTATGGGAACCGATATCCTCGTTGAAGAAGTTCTCATGGATCACCGCAAGATGATCTATCTCGTATTCGACGCCGGTTTCTTCCAGTACCTCTCTTCTCACGGCGTCTTCGGCTGTCTCACCCATATGGACAGCTCCGCCGATCGAGTAGAGGTAGTCTTCCAACTCGTTGCCTGCAAAGAGAACATATCCGTCTTCCACAATGATCGCAGCTGCCCGGTATCTGAACCATTTGTTCTCAGCGGTGAATCCGCAATTGTATTCCATAGTTTACTCCTTTATGAGATGATGCCGACAGGGGAACAGACATAAAGAGACTGTCAAGGTTTTTGCCTTCACATGTGAAAGACCTGGCTGGGTACATTTCTCAGAAGTCGATATATGAGTTGTACTGCTTATCCGGATCCCTTACCAGAAGAGACCAGTCATTCCATCTGTGGGTTTCTGCATCGGAGAACAGAAACAGATGAGGCCTGTGACCGTAAGAAATGAATTTAAAAGGATCATCACCGGGATAACCCCACGCCTCCACAGAGAAACTGGATCTGCTCAGTCCGGAATATCTGAAATCTCCGGCACAGAGGTAAAATCCTACAAATTCGCCATTTTCAAACACTGCATTTGAAGGTTCAAGATCAAAGTATCCGCAATACCATCCTTCCGCATCTTCGCCGCTGTCGGAATCGGCTAAAAAGTACTTGTGACCTGAGCGCTTCAGTATCCATGAAGGGGCTATGGAATTGAACAGATCCAATTCCTGCTGCGAATACTCTTTTTCTGCAAGAAAAACCGTGAGTCCGGTACCCGATCCTGCCTCAACTATTTTTGTCTGATCAGCCGGTCCGGCCTGTGTTGTGATTTCAGCGTGTTTCATCTTTTGCCTGCCTTTCGATTGCGTCATTTCAGCTGGTCCTTAGGGTGACTCTGGTCTGCCAATCCGCGATTAACGATTTCTTCCCATGCCTCGTGATCGATCTCTTCGTCATGAAAGAGCTTCTTTCTGTCTTTATCCGTGATCTTCTGCAGTACTCTGCAGGGGTTTCCGGCGGCGACGCACCAGTCGGGGATATCCTTTGTCACGACACTGCCTGCTCCTATGACAACATTGCTGCCCACATGAACACCCGGGCATATAACTGCGTTTCCTCCGATCCATACATTATCGCCAAAAGTGACCTTTTTGCCGTATTCGTACAGCGAACTGCGGGTGTCCGGGTGAATCGGGTGCCCGGCGGTATAAACAGCCACATTGGGACCGAGCATGCAGTTGTCGCCGAATATGACCGGCGCGACGTCTATGATTGTGCAGTTATAATTGGCAAAAAAGTTCTTTCCGACATATATGTGTTTTCCGTAATCACAGAAGAAGGGAGGATTGATAAAGACTCCTTCCTCGGCGTTGAGCAGTTCCGCGATTATTTCGGCAATGCCTTCAAAGTCGCTTCTGTCAATAAAGTTGAGTTTTTGGAGAATTCTCCGGCATTTTTTCTGCTCATCGAGAACATCGGCATCTGTTATGTATGCCATCTCCATGTCTCTTCGTTCCGTATTTGTCATGATTCTCCTTATATATCTCCTGAACCCCAACCACAGTTTTCAACAGAAAATGGCAGTGCAGGGAAATCTGAATCTGCTCTATAAAGCGCCTTTTGGACAATTTCTGACGCATTCCATTTTCTGTCTTTGCCTCTTGATCCTCTCGAACCGCCCCGCTTCCGGGCTGTCATTGTTACATTCTTGATGCTTCTGGGGAATAGAATCGAAAATTTGTATCCATATTACCGACACGGCTCAAAAAGATCATATCGCATGCCGATCAATAAAAATGTATATGCTCGAGAAACCGCAACCTACACAACGGAATAACCTTCAGCAGATAAAACGGCCAAAGCATGCTCATAATTTTCTTCTTTCACAAGAATATAATCTGTGTTGTATGTAGATACGGCGAAGATACCGATCTTATGTTCCGAAAGTATTCCGGAAAGTTTTGACAGAATTCCGATCAGGGAAAAATCCAGAGTTCCCTGAATGCGGAAGCCTCTCCATCCGTCATTGCGCTCGACGGTGTTCAGCGGCGTATCCTCCGTTTTGCAAACCAATGATAATTCCTCATCAGTCTTCGCGATAAAATAGAAATCAGACTCCATGTTTAGGTCTGATATATCTGTCACTTTACAGACAGTAAGCTTATGATAGATTTTCTTCAATTCCATGATGCTCACCATTGATCAGCTAAGGTTTTTACGGCGAATGACAGCTTCTGAAGTGGGAGAACAGAATCACCGCTTATACTTTGCATAGATTCTGCTGTAGATAAAAGCAAGTATCGGAATTCCGGCAAAGATGCCGACTGCAGTAAAGATACCGGCAAAAGCTACCTGAAAGAGACCCATAATAGCTGATATCCAGAATACAGCAGAAAAGCAGATCCACATAATTCCGTTAGCTCGGTTGTAAGCGGGGATATCGGATATCTCTCTTTCTTTTATTGTGCTTCCGGAGTAAAACCACATGGGCTTCTTTCGTTTCCATGCATAGATACCGAGACCTGTAAACAAGGCGCCTATAGGAATCATTATGATAAGCCATAGAATGCGTTCCATACTGAATCTCCCCTAGATAAAGAAGAACATATCCGGTCAACCCTTTCGGATCTGAATTACCGGTCATTAAATAATTATATATTATACAAAGAATATAAAAAATCACAGCAGCCGGATCCATTGAAAACTCGGTCACAGACGGTTTTCGCTCTAGGCTGCTGCGAAGTTACACAACATTATTGTTTCGGACGGGGAGTGGGCAGATCATCCCAGATGCGTCGTACCAGTTCGCAAAGGAATTCTCTGTTATCAACATCATCCACCAGAAGCATCTTTTTTGCACCCTCATACGGCAATTCCATTTCGGCGTCGGGCACCATGTTTACGGCTGCCGGAACGGGCTTAACCAGCAATCTGTCGTCGTAGATTCCGCCAAATATCTTTCCGCGGTAATAAAGAATATACTCGCCCATCATTCCCCGGTAACTGATATCTTCAAGTTCCGACAATTGATCCATAACAAAAGCCAGATACTCTCTACTTGAAGCCATTTCATGATCTCCTATCTGTTGATAAGTTTGAGAAATTTCCTGTCGTTCATCTGCTCATTCGTAATATACTTGCCGTCATGAAACAGAGCGTAATTTGTTATCGGCGTGGGAGCATTTTGGGCTGCTTCCTTGCTGTCGAGCCTTATAGCTTTGAATGGAACCCCGGCATTTCTGGCTGTCTCTTCCACGATTGGAACATATTTGGCGTTAAACGGGCACTGATATGTGTAATAGAGAACATACCCGCTATCATCTGTATGCGGGTGCTTTGCACATTCCTTGAAGCGAGGGGGAGATGCAGAGGTATCAAGAGGCAGGTACCAGAGCTGTATGCCGTTATCCGATTCGTCGCACGGTATGAATCCTTTGTGCCCCAGGTACTTCGGATCTGCCAGAAACGGTTTTTTCCTTGCAGAGGAAAGAATACACAGACCGATCTTTCCTTGCTCTTCAGCATCGGAGATGCAGGCAGCAAGCAGATCGTTGGAGTAACCGTGACCTTTGAGGGAACCGGATACCCAAAGACAATCGATGTAGATGTAGCCGCCGGCTTCAATGGGTACCCATGCGTATTCGGCGGGGATATACTCGATAAAGCATTTACCGCGCTCTGCGCTTTTCAGAAAAACAAGACCTTCGTCAAATCTGTCCGACAGCCAGGCTTTCTTTGACGATACCTGAACATCACTGTTATTTGAAATGGCACAGCAGATGTGTTCACGATCAAGATTGTCCTTTGTGACTTTAATATACTCCATAACTATAAAACTCCTTTTTATGTGAACAGGGTCATCTGATCATATGTTTCCGGAAATTCGTGCATATAGTCAAAGCATTCCTCAGGGTTTGAGATGATGCCGTTCTCTGCGCACATTCTCTGAAAGATCCGGGAAAGCTCTTTGGCGTTCGGACTGGGCAGCACATAAGAATCTCCGTATGTTCTGATGTATCTGTTTTTCATACCGGGGAAGTGTCTGTCGAGGGCTTGATAATAGTATTCCCGGTCACCCTCACGCAGAGTCAATCCCATGCCGAAGTCAATGATCCCTTTTACACCCGTGCGTATGCATTCTTCCAGTATCGATGTTATATTTTCCTCGGTGTCATTGATATAGGGAAGAACAGGGGTCAGCCATACGACAGTGGGAATATTTCTTTTCTGCATTTCTTCCAGAACGGTTATGCGCCTTTTTGTATTGCACACATTGGGCTCCAGGACCCGGCACAGATCATCGTCATATGTAGTGAGAGTCATCTGGACCACGCATTTTGCCGAACGGTTGATCTCATCCAGCAGATCTATATCGCGGAGAATACGGTCTGATTTTGTCTGAACTGCAGCTCCGAATCCGTATTTGTGTATGATCTCCAGGCATTTTCTTGTCAGACGAAGTTCTTCTTCACAATGCATATAAGGGTCCGACATCGCACCTGTTCCGATCATGCATCTTTTCCTCTTGGACCTGAGAGCGGATTCAAGAAGTTCCGGAGCATTGCGTTTGACCTCTATATCTTCGAAGGGATGAGTGAAACGGTAACAGAGACTCCTGCTGTCACAATAGATGCATTCGTGGCTGCATCCGCGGTATATATTCATACCATAAAAACCGTTTTTGCCGGTAAGTATGGTTTTGGCATCTACAAAGTGCATATTATATGTCCTCTCCGTAAGTCATTGCCATATTCCGCACTATCTCACAGATACGGTCCCTGGCCTCGACGGGTTCGAGGATCTCCGCCTTGTCTCCGAATGTCATTAACCAGGTAACACAATTATCCATATCTGTATAATCCGCTGTGAACAGCAGTCTGCCGTCAGGAACTGATGTGATGCATCCCGGGCCGAATTCCTCGATCAGGCGCCATTTCTGATCCGGTTCAAACAGTGCCTTAACTCTAACAGCATGAGGAAATATCTTTTCATCAGACAGATCAGGAACAGCGGAATCTCTGCATACAAAATCCTTATCCGATTCAAGCACATGATCCATACGGTTCAGTTTGAACAGTCTGAAATCCTGCCTGTCGCTGCACCAGCCCCACAGATACCAGCTTGACCATCTGAATATAAGATAATACGGTTCGACCGATCTTGAGCTTTCTCCGGACGGGGCGAAATACTTGAATGTGAGAATGTGTCTGGATTCGATTGCACTTTGTATCACTTCGATTTTCGGAGCCAGCGATTCCCGATACCATGAAGAGAGATCGATCAGTATCGAATCTCTGCCGCTGACAAATTCTGAAGAACCTGCACTGAGCTTCTCCATAAGCTGGCTGTAATAACCGCTTCCGCTTACGCTGTCAAGGCTTCTCAGTCCGGCCAGTATCATCTGCATATCTTTAGAAGTGAGTATCGTCCGATCCATCAGATACCCGCTCATAATGCTTATGCCGCCGCCTGCGCCTTGTGTCGTCCGGATGGGAATCCCGGCTCTGCAGAGGGAATCAATATCCCGATTGATGGTTCTTCTGGATACTTCGAAGCGTTTCGCCAGCTCGGGAGCCGTGATCTTTTCTTCCTGAAGCAATACAGAGAGGATCCCTATTAGTCTGTCCACTTTCATTCTGTTCACCGTCCGATTACAGTATAACAGAATAAACATGCCAATTATATGACATGTTTATTCTGAGATATTTCAAATGTTATACACCGTTCTTGTATGGAGAGCAGGGGATTCTGATATCGGCGATATTGAGTTTTTTAATCGTTGGTTGTCTGTGCGGTTTTCAACCATTCCTCTTTTGTCAGGAGGTTTACATATCCTCTGCGTGTTTCACCCATTCTGGGGACGGGTGCCTCTTCCGTAGTCCATTGATATTTGAACCCGAGTTTCTCCTGAACACGCCTGGACTTTTCATTTCCTTCATAATAACCGCACCAGACGCGGGAAAGATTCAGATCTTCAAAAGCATGGCGCAGTATCTCGCGTGAAGCTTCAGGCACAATGCCACGGCCCCAATAGGGAGCTCCGAGCCAGAAGCCGAGTTCTGCCTCATCATCTTTTACCGCCAGGTCATGGTGATGCAATCCGATACTGCCTATGGGAAGACCTGATTCTTTAAGAACGATCGCGTAGGTTTCAGGAGCTTTCAGCACATCGTGAATCACTTGCCAGCTGTCCTCTATGCTTGTATGTTCAGGCCATCCGGCTATCGGACCTACCATGGGGTCCTTTGCATACCTGAATAATTCTTCAGCATCTGATTCTTCCCATGGGCGGAGGATCAGACGATCGGTCTCAAGAATAACAGTTTTTTTCAATTCATCGAATCCGGTGATCAGGTCATAGATACCATCCTCTGACAGAACGCCTCTTTTCAGATCATGAGGAAGGAATCCCGCCTCATCATCAGCAAAATCCTGTTTCCACAAAGGACCTGTGTAGTATGACTCCAGTTCATTGACAAGATGAGCCAGACGCTCGTCATATGTGGCAGCTGCCAATAATTTTTGAGCCTCGTCAAGCATTGCTTCATATTTGCTTATGCGCTCGATCTGTTCAACCCGGTATTCATTTTCGGACATTGTCATCACCTCGGTTATTGGTCTGTGATATTCCTGATATTCTTTTTACCAGCACTTATTTTCTGTGTCAAGCGGAGAAAAGCGGTGCTCTTATCGATGCCATTGACAGGTGATCGTTCGTTCACTATAATAAGAGAACGAACGGTCACTTTTTCTGACTGTGGGAGGTTCATATGGCTAAGGACACAAGAGAGAAGATATTGACGGCGGCCTTGGAGATGTTTTCAAAAAAGGGTTATGCCGGAACAAATATAAGAGAACTGTCTGCTTCTCTGGGACTTGTAAAGTCGGGGCTGTACAAGCATTTTGAGAGCAAAGAAGCTATCTGGAACGCCCTGCTGGATGAGATGATCGAATATTACGCAGACCGTTTCGGGTCAGCGGAACATTTGCCGCCTGTTCCCGAGTCTTTAGAAGAACTGGTCATAATGACCATGAGGATGGTTAATGCAACGGTTCTTGATGAAAAAATCGTAATGACACGCAAAGTGCTCACAATTGAGCAATTCCGCGACGCTCGTGCAAGGGAACTGGCAACGAAGCATTTTCTGACCGGACTCATAGACATCTTTACACCTGTATTCCGCGGCATGATGGAGAAGGGACTGATCCGCAGAGATGATCCTGGGATGGTCGCTTTCGTTTATACCGCACCGATCTCAGAACTTATCCGTCTGTGTGACAGAGAACCGGAAAAAACAGAGTATGCAATGGTACAGATAGAATCATTCAGCAGACATTTTATCGGAATATATGGCGCAGTTGACAATACAAAAGAATCAGATGTTCAGCAGGAGGTCTTGCGATGAATAAAAGAGAAACAGGGACTATTGAAATACGTGTACTGACTGAAAGCGAGAGGGAAGACGCCCTTGAGCTTGCGTGGAGAGTATTTGTGGAGTATGAGTCTCCTGATTATTCTCCTGAGGGGACTGAGGAATTCAAAAAATGCCTGCATGATGAAACTTATCTCTCAGGAATCCGCTACTACGGAGCTTTTGCGGATGACAGACTCATAGGCTTGCTTGGGATACGTGAAGAACAGGCACACATATGCTTTTTCTTTGTGGACGGAGAATATCATCGCCGTGGAATAGGAACCGGGCTGTTTCTGAAAATGAGAGAAGATTTCCCGAAGCATATGATCACCCTGAATTCTTCTCCGTACGGATTACCTTTCTACAGATATCTCGGATTCAAGGCGACAGACGGCGAGCAGATTGTCAACGGCATCCGATTTACGCCGATGATATATGACATGCCGGATGAATAGATACATACAGTTTTTTTGCCGGTATTATTACGGCCATATATAAACAATGACTGCGGAGAGGGAGGAAAAACAATGAGGATACTTGTAATTAACGGAAGCCCCAAACGGGATAAAAGCGATACCATGCATATTACCGGAGCGTTTCTTGAAGGTATGCAGGAATCGGCACATCAGGACATACAAATTATTCATACGATAGATAAACATATTGAGTATTGTACAGGCTGCTTTTCATGCATGCGAAATGGCGGAAAGTGCATCCATGACGATGATATGGAGAACATCCTCGGGGAGATACTGGCACATGATCTGATCCTGTTCAGTTTTCCACTCTATTGCTACGGAATGCCGGCTTCTCTCAAAGCCCTGTTGGACAGAACATTACCGCTTTCAAGCATGGCCATGCGTAAAGCAGGCGACAGGTACGAACATATCGGTCAGGCTGAAGTGAGTCATTTACGGTATGTAATGATATGTGGCTGCGGTTTCCCCAACAGTCAGCAGAATTTTGAGCCTGTAATAATGCAGTTCAAGCTGTGTTTCCCGAGGAATCATTCAATAATCACCGTTCCGGAAAGTCCGATGTTCAATGCGCCGGAGGCGGCTGTTGTTACTGTGCCAAGACTGGAGCTAATCAAACAAACCGGGCGACAGTACGCCAAAGAGGGCGAAATCGATGCTTCTCTGCTGGCAGAGGTCACTTCTCCCATGATTCCCGAGGATCAGTATGCTGCCATCGTGAACAGCAGCGTGTAATCCGAAGAAATGAAAGTGAGTCTGACTGTATTCTTTGAGGATCCGTTCTGGGTTGGTGTTTTTGAGCATATTGAGGATGGAAAGTTGTCTGTCTGTAAAGTAACCTTCGGGGCGGAACCAAAAGAATATGAGGTCTGGGATTTCATACTACACCACTACTATGAGCTGGCCTTCAGTCCGGCCATCGAAACGAAAACCAGGCAGATGGCTGACAATCCAAAAAGAAGAAGCCGAAATGTCAGAAAGCAATTGGAGAACACCGGTATCGGTACGAAATCCCAACAGGCTCTTCAAAGGCAACGGGAAGAGATAAAAACGGAACGCAGACAGATCAGTCGGAAGGAACGGGAGGCGGAGGATCAGCGGCGATTCGAAATGAAGCAGGCAAAGAAAAAGGAAAAGAGGCGCGGACATTGACGGCAAACACAATCACATTTTTCAGAATAGCCGTCAGTATCATTCTGCTTTTCTGTTCGGTGTTCTCTTCTGCCTTTTATGTGTTTTACATAGCTGCCGGTTTATCGGATATGCTTGACGGATTTGTGGCGAGAAAAACAGATACTGTCAGCAAACTTGGGGCAAGGCTGGATACGATTGCAGACTTTGTGCTTGTGGTCGTATGCATGATCAAATTGCTCCCGGTCCTGAATATTCCCGCATGGCTGTATATATGGATTGGAATCATAGCCCTTATAAAGGTTGTGAATATCATTTCCGCATTTGCCGTACAAAAGAGGTTTGTGGCTGTTCATTCGATTATGAACAAAGTGACAGGCGCTTTGCTGTTTCTGTTACCGCTGACGATCCCCGCTGTTGGGCTGAAATACTCTGCGGTTATTGTCTGCGCGGCAGCAACATTCGCCGCCATTCAGGAAGGTCATTTCATCAGAACAGGAAGTGAATAGCTGCCCGGTTTATGCGGAGCCGGGATGGGGGAAAAGCAAGACCATGAAATTCAAAGGAACTCTTATCGTCGTAAAAGACTGCAAGAAAGCACTGAATTTTTATCAGGAAATGTTTGGATTCAAGTTAATTCGGAATCATGACGGCAATATGGAACTATCCGGAAATCTGTATCTTCAGGAAGAAAAGTACTGGGAGCAGTTTACGAGGAGGCGTGTTGTTCCGCAAAGCAATCAAACTGAACTGTATTTTGAAGAGCCGGAGATCGACAGCTTCGTAAAAAAGCTGGAAAGACTCTATCCTGACATTGAATATGTCAATCGCTTGATGACGCACAGTTGGGGACAGCGGGTCGTCAGATTCTATGACCCGGACGGCAACCTCATCGAAGTAGGCACCCCCGTGTGATCCGTGTATATCTATTGATTTAGGTGAATCAGATGAGCAAATATGAACTGTTATGGAATTGGATCAGGGAAAATGGTACGGACAACTTCAAGCTGACCTTTGATGAGATAGAGAAGATTGCCGAAATTCCGATTGACCATTCCTTTTTGGCATATAAGAGAGAATTGACCGAGTATGGTTTCATGGTCGGAAAGATTTCCATGAAAGAGCAGACAGTCTCTTTTGAAAGATCAAAAAGGAAATAACTGCTTTCCGAAAAGAGGAGGGAAAAATGAAATTTTCCGAATATCAAGACCTATTGCCATTAGAAATACTTGAAACCGTACAAAGCATTAATGCCAAATTATCAAAAATGGGTTTTACGGAAGATATCAAGGAAGCAAAAAGCGGTCCTGTTTTGTCGTACATGAAAGGCAAAAAGGTCCTTCTCAACTACGTTTATAGGAAAAGTGGTATCAAAGTGAGGCTTTATGCTACGGGAATAGAAGCCTATGAGGATTGCCTCGCTGTGCTACCAGACAGTATGAAAGCAGAACTGAAAAAAGCGACCGATTGCAAAAAACCGAACGGGCTGACCTGCACGCCCACCTGTCCCGGAGGATATATCTACACACTGGACGGTGAGTTGCTGAAAAAATGTCGCAGTATGGCGTTCCTAATGACGCTGAATCAAAAGACAGCCGAATATATACAAACACTTATTCTGCACGAGGCGAATGAAAGATGAATTCAGGTTTACAGGAACAAGAACGCAATTGTACAGGAGGAGAAATGGCTAAATACGAGATCATTGATTTGCCTGAAATAGCAATTATTGGCAAGGAAGGCTTATGTACGAAAGAAAAGAATGTAGTTCAGGAGCTGTGGCAGCAGGCGAATTCCAACTTCAGTGAAATTGCGGATCTTGGAATGAAAAACGCAGATGGATCTTTTGTCGGTTTTTGGGGAGCCATGAGCGATGAAACGATGTCCTTTATGCCATGGACGGACGATTTCTCCAAAGGATTGTATCTGGCAGGCGTTGAAGTGTATGAGAATACCGCAGTCCCGGATGGATGGGTAAAGTGGGTTATGCCAGCCAGAAAATATCTTGTGACCGAGTTACAGCCGGAAAATTATGGCAAAACATTTGAATACGTGATCAAGAGCCTTATACCAGAACTTGGGATGAAGCTTGCAGGTGCAGTATGTGATTTTACCGAACCGGCAACCGGGCAGAATAAACTGTTTTTTCCCATAGAGTGAGAAGAAAGTCTAGGAAATAATGAGCAATAGAACTGCAGAAAGGAAATAACGATGCTGTTTAAGGGGATTGGCAGGACTTTTTCAACGGAAAACGATCATCAATTTGAAAAAATCGGCGCATTCTGGGATGAGCTTGCGGCAAAGTATGGCAGGGTGAACCTACAGGGACTTGGTTATGGCTGGATGGGACGATCCATTGAGTATGCCATTGGCTTGATCGATGGGGAGATCGATGGAGCGGACCGAGTCGTAAAACTGCCGAATACGGGTTGGGTTACAGTTCGGGGACAGTCAGCAAACCTTATGGAAATATATGAAAAGATTTATCAGGAAGGTAGACTGAAATATGAGATTGAGCGCTTCTCTGACAGCGGTGATTGCGAGATCATGTATTATCGATAAACCACACCGGACAAGTGAGGAGACCTGAAAGGAATGTTTAACGCAAATATGATTGCCCCCTGCGGGCTGGACTGCAGTATCTGCAAGCGAGCGCTGACAGAGACCAGCCCCTGTGCCGGATGCCGCGGTCCAAATGACAACAAACCGGAGTTCTGCACGTCGGGGTGCGGCATCATCCTGTGTGAAAAGAGGAAGATGAACGGGTATTCGTTCTGTGATGAGTGCCCGGATTTTCCCTGCGCTGACGTCATGGAAAAGGAAACCCGGTACAGGTCAGAATACCCGCTTTGCGAATCCCCGCTGGAGAATCTGCAGATCATCCGGGAGGTGGGAATGGCTACTTTTCTGGAGCGCGAGCGGAAGAAGTGGAACTGTTCCTCATGCGGAGGTGTTATCTGTGTCCACACAGGTATGTGCAGCGGCTGCGGTCGGCAGTACGCCAATCAAATGAATCACTGACACGAAGAGGAAAAGGGAATGCGTGCAATCATTGAGCGGATCGATATGTTACCTGAAAAGCGGGAAGATAGCTGTTGGATCCGCAATATCGTGTTTACCTTCCCGGTTTCGATTCAGGGGTATGAAGTCAAAGAATTGCCCTCGGAAGAGTTAACCCTCATCGAGACAGTATGCTGCTTGTACCACCAAAAGAAAGATTTGATTTCTATGCCGTATGAACCGAAAAATTCAGAATATCTGAAGCAAGATATATGATTTTGAAAAACATACTCAGTATGTGAACAAACGGTATGAGAAAAAGAGTTTCGTATTTATTTGACTAGCTTTTATTGGTAATTATTGAAAAAATAAACAAACAAATGAGAAAGAAGGAGTAGATTTATGAGTACGATATGCGGAGCAAATTGTGAGGGTTGTCAGTTTAAGAATAAATGCAGGGGCTGCGAGCAGACCTGTGGGAAGCCCTTTGGAGGAACATGTGTAGCTGCCGAGTATATTAAGTTCGGGGGGAGGGAGAAATATGACGAATTCAAAAAAATACTGCTTGAAGAAATAAATGCTCTCCTTGATGCGATTGAATGTCCTTCTGCTGACGCACTCTATGAGTTGCCTGGTTTCTATGTGAATCTGGCCTATACACTTCCAAACGGCAAGACGGTGCAATTCCTGGAGGATAATAATATCTATCTCGGCGCGCAGATCGAGTTAGCGGATTCGGATATCTGTTTAGGTATCGTCGCAGATACGACTTTTATATTGCTGTGTAGTTATGGTGAGAACGGATCTGACCCTGAGCTGATTCTCTACAAAAAAAGATAAATCGGATATTGAGTTCCGATTGCCGGGCTGGATGATGCAGATAATATCAGCAGAATCCGTGTGAGGAAATAAAACAAGCGAAGAGGCTGTAAAGCCTCTTCGCTCTTTAACTATATATATCAGTTTTTAAGAATGCGGAAAGAGAATAGTTATAAACTGCCGTAAGGATCATTAATCAGGTTCTTCTTTTGAATACAAGAAGATCGATGCACAATGTTATGACACATCCTGCGAGATAGGCGAGTATATCTCCTACCGAAAAAGAGGTCCCCATAAGAATCCTGATCAGTTTGCTATCAATCTTCAGGAAATCTGCAAGTGGAATGATCTGAGAAAGCTCAACAAGCAGGGCAAAGATAAAGATTGCACCGGAAAGCCAGACGGCTCTTCCAGGAATAATAATACGAATCAAAGCCCATATCATGATCACAATCAACATGTCTCCCACATATGGCCTTATGAAAGAGTCGTGTACAAACAGACCTATCAGGAGCTCCAAAATAAATAATGAGAGAAATAAAGAGGCATACAATAACTGTTTGCGTTTTTGTTCAGATATCATATTTTACTTGTTATAAGCATTAGCAAGATTTGCAGATCTCATAAACGGAATATCCCAGGCTAATATCAAAAGGTGCGATCAGCAGTTTCTGCAGATCTTTATTGTAGTTCTCGAAAAAGAATTTTATAGCCTTACCGTAGTTTTCTTTTGTGTCAAACTCCCAGTATGAGTAGTACTTTACGCACTTTACGATCCTGCTTAACTCTCTTGGTGGCTCACCAAGTTCGATTCCGTCTATGGTATAAAATCTCTTGAAATACTTAAGAGATATGCAGCCTTCGCATTTAAGCTGATCTGCGGACATTTCCTTGATCTTTGCTTCAAACTGCTCGAGTCTGTCGGGCTTTACCTGAAAGAGTTTCATCTCAATAAAGGTCTTTTTCATCATACATCCCCCAGAAGTTTATCCGCTTCTCTACAAATCACGATTTGTCAATCTTTATTTTAATTGTTGCATATAGTCCGTGTTCTTCGGCTCATACGGCACTGAAATAAAGTCCTTCTTTTGGTGGTACAAGCAGCATACCGTCTAGATGAATTGCCAATTGAGAAACAAATCGACAAACTCGAATTTGTTGTCGTTAGAATCCGCCGTTATACTTTTTTTGAACTTTTGCCAGAATAACAAAAGAAACGATGATTCCCGCAAACAAAATGATCAAACTGGCTGTTACAATTACACCTTCTTCACCAAATAACGCAATAATACCGCTGATGATAAGTGTTGCACATATTGCACACATTCCCTTTGCAAAAGCTCTGCCATATTCTTTCCGCTCGGATTCCTTAACGTTTGTTTGGTGATAATCATGTATCAACTTAGTATTTCCCTTATATATCGCAATACCAAAAATAAGGAACAAAACTGCTATTACAAACATGAATATTGAATAGGCAATCATCATTTCACCCCCAAATCCCGAGTTGTCATTTTAATTAATACTTTAATTAATACTTTTCAGATAGTCCGCATTCTTCGGTTCATAAGGCACAGAGATAAAATCTTTCTTTTGGTGGTACAAGCAGCATACCGTCTCGACATGTCTTGGGACAACAGCGTGAATAAAAATGCCGTTATCAACGCTGTTGTCTCGACTCTCGACGTAAAGAATATGCCGTTGACCAATTGAGTCAGGATACCCGGATTTATTTCATTGTCTCGCCAAACTGGAATTTGCCGCTTATATCCATTCTCGACTAAGGATTCGCATCATTATAAAATCGCTGTACTCATCGTTATAATAATACGCCTCTTCCAAAACACCTTCCTGCTTGAAACCGATTTTCTTATAGAATTCCAGTGCATCTATATTCAATCCTACCACTCCGATTGAGACACGATGCATTTCATACTCATGAAAAGCCATGTCCAGCATGATGCGGATTGCTTCTGAACCGTATCCTTTATGCTGCATTTCAGGGTCGGGAATAATGATCGTCAGATCGGTTTGGTGCCACGCAGGAAACATACGGAGCAAACCGGTCTCCCCAACTATATTGCCGTCAAGATCAGTGATCGTGAACCAAACCGAGTCTTCCGATTTGTGGCTGACGTTAATCATTCTTTTTTCCTCTTCTTCATCGGTTGGCTTCTCAAAGCCGCATTGAAACATAACCTGCGGTTGACTAAACCAATAGGCGAAAAACGGAGCGTCTTCTTCTCTTTGCTCGCGCAAAATAATTCTTTTTCCTCTGATTATTTCGTGCTTCATATGATTTCACGATCCTATCTTTTATCCCGATAAACATCGATTTACTTATTTCTTTGTCATCAATATCACCGTCTCAACTGGATTTTGATTGTACTGTCTGCAAACCGAAGGCCTTTTCTACCATTTTCAGTGTTTGCTCAATGCTTCGGTTTTCATTCCTGATTATCACATGAAATCCAGAATGTAAATAGCGGTCATAGTTTTCCTGCGAATTGATCAGCATGAGTTCTTTCCGATAATTCTCCATCGCCTTCTCTGGATCAGGTTCATCCATTATCAGCCGATATAAGAACTGTTTTTCCCGATCTGGCCTTTCAAAAAAACGCCGCACAGATATTTGAGGATCCGCCAGCATGACCAGCACATGATCTTCTAGAGTAATACTTTTCAGTGTCTCTATCGAAATATTTGTAT
>JAFWEV010000074.1 GCA_017512745.1 Oscillospiraceae bacterium | reverse complement strand
TCCTTTTCTTTATCATCGCCGTCCATGATTATATCGATCATATTGAGATAAGTTATCGCCTGTTCAGGTTCAGAACCCCTACAGTCCTTAAGTGTATCCAGCGCTTTAGAAAACAACTCCCACGCCCTGCTGCTCTCATTCATCGAACAGTACGCTGTCGCCATATTGTTATAAAGTCCGGCAAGCTTTATTGGATCAAGGTTTTCGATATCGGTGTATATCTTTTCTGCTCTTCCGAAATACTCTATCGCAAGTTCCGGTTCTCCGAAGGATGTATAGACAGTCGCGGCATTGATATAGCATGTGGCTCCGCTAACAGACGCGGAGTACCCGAGCATGGGGATCATACTGCAGGCTTTGCTTATGGAGTCATAGGCGTTATTCTTGTCAGAGACTTTCCTGTAAAATCCCATCATCTCGTTGTATATCATAAATTTTCCCTGATCATCACCGTTAGCTGTGGCTTCATTGAGCCAGTATTTCAACATTCTTTCGGCTCCGGCATGATCCTTTGCCCCCATCATCTCGTCAAGTTTCTGAGAGATCCTCTGCTGAGGGATCATATCCTTTTTCTGTCTGTATCCCACGGGTTTGTCGCATAAAGGGCATTCCGGTTCCATATAATCTTCAGGTCTCAGCTTTCCGTTAGTCATAAATCATTCTCTCCGTTACTCTTAAACCGATTATATCAAATTTCTATGTTAAAAATAGTTTAGTTCATAAATATCAAGCCGTAAAGCATTCAGCTTTACATATATCAATGCACTGTCCGATCACAAAAAAACGGCTCCAAAGAGCCGTTCTCGAGATTATTCCTATTTATACACCTTATTTTGATAGACGGATATTATCTTGCATATGCATTCGGTCACCAGGATCTGGGGATCCGTGTTGATGGACTTTATCTGTTTGTCTGTCTCATAGAGAAGTCCGATTATCTCATTCATCCTCTCGAGTGTCATCTTTCTGGCTTTATTCCAGGCTACTTCATATTTTTTGGACGGCTTTATTCCGAAATCGCTCAGCATTTCGCTGCTGGATTTGCCGCTCAGCATCGCGCATTTCGCATTAAACACATTTATGTAGGAATCGGAGATGATAGAGATCATAGTCGAAGGCTTCATTCCCTGAGCGAAAAGATCAGAAAGCAGAGAAAGCGATTCTCTGGTCTTCCCGTATTCCACGCTTGAGATAAGGCTGTAGATCCATGCGTTGCTGCTTCTTGTACAGAGCAGATCAACACTCTCGACATCTATCCTGCCGTTTCCGTAGGAAGCTATCTTGAGGATCTCGTTGCCTATCAGAGACAGATCGTTGTCGCAGTATTCCTTTATCCTCTCAAGTGCCTCTTTTTCCGCTTTAATATCATTATTCTTAATAATGGATAATATCTCTTTATTTACGGTGTTGTGATCCCCTCCTATAAGGTCGATCACCGCAACGTCAAGAGACGGACTGAACTGTTTGAGAAGACTCTGCGGGGCCTGTTTAACCCTGTCTGTGTCCTGATATCCGTAGATCAGGACCTTTGTCCCTTCCGGCATTTCACTGATGGCATCAAAGAATGCCCTCTGTTTTGCAGAAGCGAGGTCTGCAGTCAGGTCATATACACAGACGCACTTTGAATCGCCGAAGAAATATGACACGAAAGGAGCCGATATCTCCTCTTCCGTTGCCTTCTGAAGGTACAGGGATTCGATATCGGCTGATTCTGCAGTGATCAGTCCGTACGCCCTTGAGAACAGATAAGCATCATTACCATGGAGAAAGTACACATCTCTCACTTTCCCCTGTCTCAGCTCGTTTTCAAGTTTATACAGATCTATATTGTTCACTTCTATAACTTACTTATTTGGGAAATACAGGAAGTTCTTCGAGGAAGACAATATCCTTGCGCTGTGCTGCCTCGCCTTCTGCAAGTACAGTAACTTTTCCAGCCAGATTTCCTTCTGCGAGCTTGACCATTTCCTCAAGAGTCTTGAGCGATCCGCCGGTGCTTATGACGTCGTCGGCAATGAGGACATTCTTGCCCTTCATCTTATCCAGATCCGTCTGATCGAGATAGAGAGTCTGGACATGGTCCGTCGTGATAGAGACGATCTCAAGTTTTACGGGGTTCTTCATATAGAGCTTCGGACCTTTGCGTCCGACGATATATTCCTTGCCGCTCTGTCTTGCGAGTTCATATGCAAGCGGGATGCCCTTCGCTTCCGCTGTGAGAATGTAATCGAATTCGAAGTCGATCTTCTTCAGCAGTTCTTCAGCGGCCTTTACCGTTATCTCAACATCACCGAACATGATGAAACCGGCGATATCGAGATGCTCGTTAACTTCGCAGAGAGGAAGCTGTCTTTTGCAGCCTGCAATGGTCATTTCATAAAAGTTGCTCATTTTTATTTCTCCCAAAATAATTATTTCTTATTAAATATATCATTTATCGGAATCAGTCTCCCGGAGGCCATGTCATATCTCTTCCGCCGATAACGTGGAAATGGAGATGGTTCACGCTCTGCCCTGCCTGAAGTCCGGTGTTGGAAACCACTCTGAAGCTTTCCAGTCCAAGCTCCTTGGTACACTTTGCAATTACTTCGAAGCATTTTGCCACTATTGCGGAATTTGACTCATCTATCTCTGCGCAGCTTCCTATGTGCTGTTTAGGGATCACAAGAAAATGTACCGGTCCCTGGGGATCAATATCGTAAAATGCCAGCAGATCCTCATCCTCATACACTTTCTTTGAAGGAATGTCTCCCTTCGCGATTTTACAGAATAAACAATCTTCCATCTTTAATGCCTCCTCAATTCAAAGCGGCTTTGACCGCTGCAAATGCGTCATTAAGTTTATCCGTGTGTTTTCCTCCGGCCATTGCAAGATCATCCTTGCCGCCGCCGCTGCCGCCTACGGCATTAGCCGCAGTACGCACAAGTGCTCCGGCTTTTTTGCCTCCGGCAATAGCCTCTTTGCTGCATCCGACGCAGAGCGTAAGTTTTTCTCCGCTGACAGAAGCGAGAACTGCAACTGCTCCGGGTTTTCCGTCTCTGAGGGCAGATACCATGTTCCGCAGAACATCAGCTGAGACTGCCCCGACATTCGCGGCATAAAACGTATACTCTCCAACTGTTTCACCGGAATTAGCAATATATTTGACCTGATTGGCACTCTCGCGATCCTTCTGTTTTGCGATTTCCTGTTCCATGCGTTTCACTTCTGCCACCACAGATGCCGCCCTGGACGGTATCTCTTTAACGGAACCGACTTTCAATGCCGCAGCCGTTTCATTCAGGATCCCTTTCTGCTCATCCAGCAGTTTGAGTACTCCGAGACCGGTCGTACCCTCAATCCTTCGGATCCCGGCAGCTACCGATGACTCTCCTGTGATCCGGAACAACCCCAGATTGGAAGTGTTGGCAACATGAGTGCCTCCGCAGAATTCCATGGAAAAATCTCCCATTGAAACAACTCGGACGTATTCGCCGTATTTCTCCCCGAACAGAGCCATTGCGCCTTTTTTCTTGGCCTCTTCAAGAGGCAAGACCTCTGTTCTTACTTCAAGACACTCAAGTATCTTCTCATTGACAAGATCTTCGATCTGCTTCAGCTGAGCGGGTTTGACAGCTTCGAAATGCGTAAAGTCAAAACGCATGCCGTTTTCGTCGACATATGATCCGGCCTGATGCACGTGATCCCCGAGTACCTGCTGCAGTGCAGCCTGAAGAAGATGCGCGCTTGAATGATTTCTTCTGATGGCTTTTCTGCGCATTGCATCTACCTGAGCGGACACACCGTCTCCAACGGAGATCTCTCCCTTTTTAACTATACCGATGTGAACATACTGTCCGTTTACGGATTTCTTGCAGTCCAGAACTTCAAACTGATTCTCGTTGGCGGTTATCATACCGGTATCGCCTACCTGCCCGCCGCTTTCACCGTAAAAAGGCGTGACATCAAGGATTATCTGGGCAACATCTCCTTCATATATCTCATTCACAAGGGCGTTGTCCTTTACAATGGCTATCACATTTGCATTGCAGCTGTATGTGTCATAGCCGACAAATTCATTGCCTCCATGAATACCGCCCAGAACATCTTCTGTGGACTCAATACCGCCTATACTGTTCTTTGCCGTCTCACGCGCAAGCTGCCGATGCTCTTCAACACATGTCTGATAGCCCTCTTCATCAACGGTGAAACCCCTCTCCGCTGCCAGCTCAACTGTAAGTTCAAGCGGGAATCCGAAAGTATCATAGAGACGGAATGCATCCTTTCCGCTGATAACAGTCTTTGATTCTGCATCGGGAGCAGAGGCATTTGCAGCTTCGATGTCAGCGATGCACTTGTCAAACTCACGCATGCCGCTTGCGAGAGTGGCAGCGAATTTACTGCTCTCGTTATCGATTGAATCCAGAATGTACTTTTCCTTTTCGATAAGCAACGGATACGCTTCGCCATATATATCTTCGATAAAGATCTTTGCCACTTCGAGCATCGCGGAAGAATCCAGGCCAAGAGATCTGCAATAGCGCATCGCACGGCGAAGCAGTCTTCTGAGGATATATCCGGCACCGGTGTTGGAAGGGAGAATACCGTTCACATCTCCTATCAGCATAACGGCAGTACGCGTATGGTCAAGGACAATACGTATGGCTTTTCGGGCTTCCGCATCCTCGTCATATTTTTTCCCGGACAGTTCTTCAAGACGATGCACACCAGATATAAAAAGATCTGTTTTATATCCGTCATCAAGACCGTTAAGAAACAGCAGCAGTCTGTCAAGCCCGAATCCGGTGTCTACATTCTTGGCAGACAACTCCTCGTATCCGTCCGCAAGCTTTTTATACTGCATATATACATCATTGCCGATCTCAACATATCTGTCTCCGGTCAAAAAGTCAGAGGAATCTTTACCATCTTCGCGCGGGTAGAACCACTCGTTGTCCGGTCCGCATGGCGTGCCTACAGTTCCCTCAAGTTCCCACCAGTTGTCCTTCTTAGGCAGATAGAAGATATTCTCAGGACGGATGCCGAGCGACTTTAGCAATTCAGCTGTCTCTTCATCCCTTGGGGCTGATTCATCGCCTTCAAAAACCGTAGAGCAAATCTTGTCTTTGTCAAATCCGAACACTTCAGTGAGCAGTTCGAATGTCCATGCCGTCTTTTCTTTCTTAAAATAATCACCGAGCGACCAGTTGCCCATCATTTCAAAGAATGTGAAATGGGATGCGTCACCGACAGTATCTATATCAACTGTGCGCACACAGCCCTGCACATTACAGAGGCGCTTCTTTCCTGACGGATGAGGTTTGCCAAGCAGATATGGCATCAGAGGCTGCATTCCCGCAACATTGAACATTACTCCAGTCGTTCCGTCTCCGATAAGAGAAACTGCACCGACATTCAGATGTCCTTTGTTCTCATAGAATTGTATCCATTTGTTTCTGAGTTCTTTTGAAGTAATCATATTTCACCTATAAAAAAATATAGACCTTCGCCCCTGAACGGGACGAAGGTCGAATTTACAACTTCCGCGGTACCACCCGAATTGTATCCATAAAGACACCACTCTGACAGTTAACGCCTGTTTACGTCACAGTTATTTCCTGTGAAGCTCGGGGGTGGCTAAAACATTCCATCTGATCTGTCCTCTTTCTCAGCCTTGGAGAGAACTCTCTGTAAATCTTGGGACATCATTTCCCCGTCACAGCATTTGAACAGACATATTATATATAGATTTATTAATCAAAGTCAAATGCGGACCGGCATGTATGCCGGTCCGCATCATAATCCTGTTTAAAGTTGCTTTTGCGATCTACAGATCAATACATGGCGTTCATTCCGCCTGCAGGCGCTGCCGGTTCCGGTTCGGGGATATCCGCAACACATGCTTCTGTCGTGATGATCATTGCAGCAACGGATGTGGCGTTCTGAAGAGCTGTTCTGGACACCTTTGTAGGATCAACGATACCGTCGTTGATGAGGTCGCCGTAAACACCTGTTTCAGCATTGAGGCCGTAGTTGCTCTTCTTTGAAGAGACGATCTTGTTGAGAATGACGGAACCGTCGAGAGCCGCATTGTAAGCGATCTGGCGTACCGGAGCCTCCAATGCCTTGAGGATGATCTTGGCGCCTGTCTTCTCGTCTTCGTTCTTGATCGTATTGACATACTTCTCGACTGCGGGGATAGCGTCTACGAATGCAACGCCGCCGCCTGCTACGATACCTTCCTGAACTGCTGCCTTTGTCGCGGAAAGAGCATCCTCAACACGGAGCTTCTTCTCTTTCATCTCAACTTCGGTAGCTGCGCCGACACGGATGACTCCTACGCCGCCGGAAAGTTTTGCAAGTCTCTCCTGAAGCTTCTCTCTGTCGAAATCAGATGTAGTGACCTCGATAAGATT
The DNA here is from genome assembly GCA_017512745.1 of Oscillospiraceae bacterium. Classification (GTDB taxonomy): domain Bacteria; phylum Bacillota; class Clostridia; order Oscillospirales; family Ruminococcaceae; genus RGIG5675. The sequence continues at coordinate 23,615 of JAFWEV010000074.1, read as the reverse complement.
GCGGATCTGACCGATCCTGTCAGCAATAGCTTTCTTGTCTCCATTGCCGCCCATAATGATGGACTCTTCCTTCTTGATCTGGACCTTGGATGCTCTTCCGAGCTGGCTAAGCTGTGTATCTTTAAGCTCAAGTCCGAGTTCAGAAGAAATTACCTGACCGCCTGTCAGTATAGCTATATCCTGAAGCATATCCTTACGACGATCGCCGAATCCCGGTGCCTTTACAGCGCAGCATGCAAATGTTCCGCGGAGCTTGTTGACGATCAGGTTTGCAAGTGCATCGCCCTCTACGTCCTCAGCGATGATCACCAGCGGTCTGCCCTGCTGTACGATCTGTTCGAGAACCGGCAGGATCTCCTGGATGTTGGAGATCTTCTTATCCGTGATAAGAAGGTAAGCATTGTCAAGAACTGCTTCCATCTTCTCTGTATCTGTTACAAGGTAAGGAGTGATATAACCGCGGTCAAACTGCATACCTTCGACTACATCGATCTTCGTCTCACTTGTCTTGGACTCCTCGATCGTGATAACACCGTCGTTGCCGACCTTTTCCATGGCGTCAGCAATGAGTTTTCCGATGAATTCGTCCTGTGAAGATACTGTCGCAACACGTGCGATATCCTTGGATCCGGATACCTTTTTGGAATTGCCGATGATAGCTCCTACTGCCACGTCGACTGCATTCAGCATTCCGCGTTTGAGAGCCATCGGGTTTGCACCGGCGGCTACATTCTTCATGCCCTCTTTTACCATTTCCTGAGCAAGAAGAGTGGCTGTTGTCGTTCCGTCACCTGCCGCGTCATTTGTCTTGACGGCAACTTCCTTGATGAGCTGAGCGCCCATGTTCTCATATCTGTCTTCCAGCTCGATCTCTTTTGCGATCGTAACACCGTCATTTGTGATGAGCGGTGAGCCGTATTTCTTGTCGAGGACAACATTGCGGCCCTTAGGTCCGAGTGTTACCTTGACTGTGTCTGCGAGCTTGTTGATTCCGTTGAGAAGGCCTTTTCTAGCGTCTTCTCCGTATAAAAGATCCTTTGCCATGATTCAATTACTCCTTACTTTACCAGTGCTAAAATATCGCTTTGACGAACTACGAGGCATTCCTCACCATCCATCTTGACTTCTGTTCCGGCATATTTTCCGATGATGACCTTATCGCCGACACTGACGACCATCTTGACTTCCTTGCCGTCAACAAGTCCTCCGGGACCTACTGCAAGAACTTCAGCAATCTGTGGTTTTTCCTGTGCAGATGTTGTCAGGATGATTCCGCTCTTTGTTGTCTCTTCAGCTTCAACCATCTTAAGTATGACTCTGTCTGCCAATGGTTCGAGTTTCATATAATTAAGCCTCCTAAATAATATACTTTACTCAATGATTTAGCACTCGAAATCCCTGAGTGCTAACAATTGATATTGTAATCCAATTTCCGTAAAAATCAAGTAGTTGCATGATATTTTCACAATTTTTTTATATTTTTTCTCTTGCCGCATGTATGCGCCCTAAAACGAGTTTCATGATGAATCCGGTGACCGCGCCTACCGCGATACCGGAAAGCATCAGCACCGGAAGATAGTAAACAGCTCTCCATGAGGTCAGCACAAGCATGCAGCCTATGATCTGACCGAGGTTATGAGCTATGCTGCTGAGTATGCTGAGGACCATGACTGAATCGAGGTCTTTGAACAATATGAGGATCACAATAGAACAGAGGGTCCCGAGGAAACTCAGCATCCCCGCTGTGAATCCTCTTGTAGCAAAAACGAAGATCACCTTCACTGCCCCGATCAGCGCAGCGTGCTTTGCGCTGATATATTTTACGCAGTACATTGTTATGACGTTAGATAGTCCAAGCCTCACTCCGGGAGGAAGTCCCGGAATGGAAACGAGCACAAGATTTTCAAGCCAAGTCAGCGCAAGCGACAGCGCCATCATGACGCCGGTAAATGCCACTTCTCTGCTTTTGGAAGATCGTATCTTTATTTCCCTTTACCCCGCATATAATGAATGTATATATGATATAATAGCAACGTTGATTTTTTAGCAAGGAGCTTTTACCTTGGTTTTTTCAAGTTTGATAGTACTGTTCAGGTTCCTGCCGGTATTTCTGCTTCTATATTATATCATCCCGAACAGATATAGGAATTTGGTGCTGCTCATAGGCAGCCTCTTCTTCTATTCATGGGGTGAGGTCAGATACTTCCCGATTATGGTGGCTCTCATATCCGTCAACTATTTTGCCGCCTTCTTCATAGACAGGACAGATAAGAAAAGCACAAAGAAGATCCTGATGCTTGCAGCGGTCATAGTGAGTTTCAGTTTTCTTCTGCTGTTCAAATATACTGATTTCTTTATCGAGAACATCAACGGTCTTTTTTCCGTGTCGATCCCGTTCCTTCACCTCACACTGCCTCTCGGAATAAGCTTCTATACATTCCAGACCGTCGCTTACACGATAGACGTATACAGGGGCAGCATCAGGGCGGAAAAGGATTTCATATCTCTCGCAGCCTTCATATCCATGTTCCCGCAGCTTATCGCAGGTCCAATAGTGAGGTATCAGGATGTTCAGACAGATCTTCACAGGAACAGGAAGTTCGATACTGAAGCCTTTGAGCTCGGAATCGAGAGATTCGTGTTCGGAATGTCAAAAAAAGTCCTTATCGCCAACAGCATAGGAAAGCTCTGGGATGAAGTTCAGGAACTCGGCTTTGCAAATATCTCTCAAGGCCTTGCCTGGCTCGGTCTCATTGCATTCACTCTTCAGATATTCTTTGATTTCTCCGGATATTCCGATATGGCAATCGGTCTCGGATATATGATGGGCTTCCATTTTCCGGAGAACTTCGATGCCCCGTATACTTCCAGATCAATTACTGAATTCTGGAGAAGATGGCATATGACCCTTGGAAGCTGGTTCAGAGAATATGTATATTTCCCGATGGGCGGCTCAAGAAAGGGCATGCTCAGAACGGAAATAAATATGTTTGTTGTCTGGGCTCTCACAGGCATCTGGCACGGTGCAAGTTGGAACTTCATGCTGTGGGGACTGTACTTCTATCTGCTGCTCACTATCGAAAAGTTCGGATTCAAGAAAAAGATTCTCGACAGATTCAGCGTTATTTCCCACATTTATGCAGTGTTCTTCATCGTGCTCGGCTGGTCGCTCTTTGCGGTAACTGATCTCGGAGAACTTGTGATATTCATAAAAGCCCTCTTCAGTTTTTCACATGGTGCAGGACTTATAAGCGGCATATACTATCTCAGAAACTATGTCTCAATAATCATCATAGGCATACTGTTCTCTTGCAGATTCCCGAAAGATCTATGGCAAAAAATCCGTAAAAACAGGATAGTTGAGACATGTATCGTATTCTTTCTTTTGATCGTATGTATAGCATATCTTGTCGATTCAACATATAATCCGTTCCTCTACTTCAGGTTCTAAGGAGATGACAACAATGAAAAAATTGGCAAAAAGTCCTCTGGTAATACTTGTCACACTCCTTATCCTGATTGTGACATTCGTAGATATAATCGAAAAAGACAGAGATTTCTCAGAAGCGGAAAACAAATATCTCACAAAGTTCCCGGCAGTTTCCTGGAGAAGCATTGTAGACGGATCCTTCGAATCGACTTATGAGACATATGTTGCGGATCAGTTCTTCATGCGGGATACTTGGATAAGTATAAAGTCAGCCGGCGAAACCGCTTTGCAGAAGATAGAAAACAACGGAATAGCATACGGCAGAGATGGTTATCTTTTCTCAAAGTTTGTTTCATACGACGTAAAAGTTCTGGAAAACAATATGAATGCCATCAACATGTTCGCATCAAATGCCGGAGGAAAGGTCCACCTCATGGTAGTTCCATCAGGTTACGGTGTACTCACTGATAAACTGCCCCAGGGTTTCCCCTCAATAGAACAGGAAGAACTTATCAGCAAGGCATTCTCCATAGCTGATGGCTCGATTGGACAAATTGATCCGCTCGAAACCCTGAGATCCCACAGCGGCGAATACATCTGGTACATGACAGACCACCACTGGACTACTTACGGAGCGTATATAGGATATACGGATGTATGTAAAGCATTTAACCTTACACCAGTTTCCTATGACAGTCTCCTTATCAATTCCGTTGAAAATTTCCTCGGGACCAGCTACTACAAGTGCAAGAAACTTGGTCAGCCTGCTGATTCACTTGATTATGCCGATGTGAAGGCAGTCTGCGATATAGGCGGAGATGTGAAACAAAGCCTCTACGATGAGAGCATGCTGAACGGCAGAGATAAATACGCCATGTTCCTCTGGAACAACAATGCGAGAATGGATATAACATCGTCTGAGTGTTCTAACGGAAAAAATATCCTTATAATCAAGGACTCGTTTGCTAACGAGCTCATACCGTTCCTTTGCTTCAATTATGAGAAAATAACGGTCATCGATCCGAGATATTACGCCCAGAGTTATACGGATCTTCTCTCCGAAGGCTGGGACGATATCCTGATCCTCTATAATATCGAGACACTCTGCACTAACACAAACGTGGTCAAGATCGGTTTCTGAATTTCACTTCAAAACTAAAGCCCATAACAGTTTTAAGCTGTTACGGGCATATTATTTTATGCTTTTTCAAATCTGTATTTCTGTTTCACATCCGGATATTTCTCCCTGTCCACTTCGCTCATGAACATTTCGATCGGTCTCGCGTAAACCCCGTATTCCCCATAGAGTGCCTGGTAGATCACAAGCGTCTCCCCTGTCTCGGAATGCTCCGCAAATTCAAGTATCTTGTAGAGATACTTGTTGGGATCATCACTTCCGAACTCTCTCTTGAAGTGTTTAACGATATCTCCTCGTCTGAGTCTCAGCCCGGAATAATCCTTCATATCAAACATCCTCCTCCAGAAGTATCAGGTATTCGTCTGTAAGTTCAGAGAGCTTCTTGTTATCCTCGTCGAGTTCCTTGAAGATCCCGTCTATTTTTGTATGATCGCGGTAGTTCTCTTCCTTTACAGACTCGGCGTTGAGATATTCTATTCTCGATTCGAGCTCTTTTATAGCCTTTTCCATATCAGACAGTTTCTGCCTGTACTGGGCTTTCTGTCTTCTCAGTTCTTTCCCCGATCTCTGATCGGAAGATGCTGTCTGGGCTTGTTTTTCCGGTTTCGCGGTATCTCTCGCAAGAAACTTATCGTAGCTCTCAAAAATGCTTATCTTACCATTATCTATATAGAAGACTCTCCCTCCGAGCTTGGACGCCAGATACCTGTCGTGTGTCACAGTCACAACTGTACCGCCATATGCCGCGAGACATGCATCGAGCTCATCCTTCGATTCCAGATCAAGATAGTTTGTAGGCTCATCGAGAAGCAGCAGATTTGGGTACTCAAGAGCTATCTTTGCGAGCTGAAGTCTTGCAAGCTCTCCGCCGGACATCCCGCTTATTTCAGTAAAAACGCTCTCTCCTATGAATCCGTATCTGGCAAGGTGGGACCTTATTTCGAATTCAGACATTCTCGGCCATATATTCCAGAAATAATTTAGAGGATCTTTCCCCTCTATCGCTTTATATACGTTCTGTTCGAACACGGACATCACGACTCCGTCACCCACGGTGCATGAACCGGAGAGTGGTGTACTGACTCCTGAGATGACATTCAGAAAAGTGGTCTTCCCCGTCCCGTTGGAACCGAGTATGACAACCTTCTCACCGCGTTGTATCACCGTGTTGAGGTCCCTGAACAGTACCCTGTCCTCAAAGCCGATACTAAGATCTTTGAGAACAAGAACATCTTTGTATGATTCATTCCTTGGTTTTATGGAAAAAACCAGTTTTACGTGGTTTTCCGCGTCAGGAGGCGTATCGTCGATCCTGTCTGCCATTTTGAGTCTGGATTTCGCCATCTTTGATGTGGAAGCCCTAACTATATTCTTTTCCGCATATTCTATGAGTCTGCGCTTTTCAGCTGCATTCCTCTCGTACTCTTTCTGTTTTTCCGTCAGATAGAAATCTCTTTTTCTCACATATTCCTGATATCCTCCGGTGAATGTTCTGCACCGGCCGTTCACGACCTCTATTATTCTGGAAGGAACGTTTGCCAGGAACCATCTGTCGTGGGATATGGCTATAACGGCTCCTTTATAGTCTTTGATAAACTTGTCGAGCCACTCCATTGCAGAGACGTCCAGATGGTTTGTCGGCTCATCCAGAAGAAGGAAATCCGGGTTGGAAATGAGCAGTTTTGACAGGGCAAGCCTCGTTTTTTCCCCCCCGCTCAGCAGAGAGACCTTCTTGTCAAAATCACTCTCCCTAAATGACATTCCTTTCAATATCTTGGTGGCATTTACGATCAGATTGTACCCGTCGACAGCCTCGTATTTGGAAGATACATCAGCATATTCTTCAAGCAGCGACTCGTCCTCGGACATCTTTGACTCGAGATACTTCATTCTGGAAAGCAGTTTCTCCGCACCTCCGGATGTCTTCATCTCATCCATCACCGTACCGTCTGATTCGGATGTGATCTCCTCATCCATGTACCCGATTGTAATTCCGTTTTTGAATTTGAAGTCACCGGAAACAGGTGTGAGTTCACCTGCGATCAGTTTGATCAGCGTAGATTTCCCACACCCGTTGCTTCCTATTATTCCGATTTTCTCTCTGTCATTCACCTCAAACGAAGCGCCATTGAATATCTCATTGGCACCGTATGAGAAGAAAATATCGTTTGCCTGAAGGATCATTTACCTAAAAATCAGAAGCCTTTCTTTTCGCACCAGTCAGTGACATCTTTCCAGACTGATTCCTTATCCGTCTCTCTTAAAATCTCATGTCTCATTCCGTCATACAGTTTGATTTCAGCATCTTTTCCCGCGGCAATGAAACGGTCATATACCTCTTTTACGCCCTTGCCGTAATCTCCGACAGGGTCCTCTGAACCCGCTATGAGCAGTATCGGAAGATCCTTTCTTACAGAAGAGAATGCAGAATCATCAGAAACAGCTTTGAGCACGCTCATGAGATCGATGTATCCTGATATAGTGAATTCGAACCCGCATTTGGGGTCCTTCATATACGCTGCAACATTGTCCTCATCAACCGAGAGCCAGTCAAACGGAGTCTTTGCATCCTTGATCCTGTCCAGATACTTGCCGAACGCAAGATTTGTTGCAAACCCGCTCTTTGCTCTGCCTCCCTTGAAGAGCTTCATGGTCTTGAGCATGACGAGTCCCATACCGACCATCGGATTCTTTCCGCCCGTTCCGCAAATTATCAGTGCGTCGATATCATTTGACCACTGTCTCGCATAGTTTCTGACTACGAACGATCCCATGCTGTGGCCGAACAAAAGATTTTTGAGCCCTGGATACTTTGCCTTTGCAATCCTTGTAAGCTGATGGACATCGTTCGTGATATGAACCCATCCGTCTTTGTCGGCAATATATCCGTAATCGCTCTCTTTTGCGGTGTCGCCATGTCCGAGATAATCTATACCGCACACAAGATAACCGCTGTCAGCAAGATATTCGCAGAAAGGTGAATATCTCCCTATATATTCCGACATGCCGTGAGATACCTGAAAGATCGCCTTTGGTGTTCCTTCTGGGATCCACCACAGTGTATTTACCTGTGTTTTACCGTCTGATGAAAGAAACTGGGTCTGTTCTCTAGTGAAGCTCATAATAACCCTCCGCATTGATATTAATTATCTAGTACATTGTCGCACAAAAGAAATCAACATTCTAGATTAACTTGATTATTGCATACGCACCCCTGTTCCCTTTTGTGAATAATCACAAAAAAGACCGGCCGTGTAAACACGACCGGTCATTGATGCTATAGATCGCTATCAGCCTAAGAAATCTCCAAGGTCTGCGTTCTTGATGTTGTGCTTCTCAGCATATCCTGTGAGGATAAGTGTGAGAGCGCCGTCACCAGTGACGTTGCAGGCTGTTCCGAAGGAATCCTGAAGTGCGAAGATTGTGAGCATAAGGGCTGTGCCTGTTGCATCAAATCCAAGAACACCAGTGATAAGTCCGAGGGAAGCCATAACTGTTCCACCAGGAACACCAGGAGCTCCGATTGCGAATACGCCGAGGAGGAGGCAGAAAAGTGCCATCTTACCAAAGCTCGGGAACTCGTTGTAGAGCATCTTGGAAACTGCCATGACGAAGAATGTCTCTGTCATAACTGATCCGCAGAGGTGGATGTTGGCAAAGAGCGGAATACCGAAGTTTACCATATCATCTCTCAGTGTCGGCTCAGACTTTCTTGCGCACTCAAGTGCTACAGAAAGTGTTGCTGCGCTGGACATTGTTCCGACAGCTGTCATGTATGCGGGTCCGTAATTCTTGAGGATATTCAGAGAATTTCTTCCGGAATATGCGCCGGCAATACCGTAGAGCAGTGCAAGCCAGATGTAGTGACCGATCATGACGATAAGAATGATGACGATGAACATAGGAAGCTGCTTTGTTATTGTTCCCTCATAAGCGAGTGTGCAGAATGTTGTTCCGATAAGGATCGGAAGAACAGGAATAACAAATCTTGTAACTATGCTGAGAACGATCTTCTGGAACTCTTCGAGAACAGCGGTAATTGTCTTTGAGTTGTTCCAAGCAGCTGCAAGTCCAACCAGTACTGAGAAGAACAGTGCAGACATAACAGACATGATCTGAGGAATAGTGAGCTCAAAGATTACCGGAGGCAGATCTTTCAGTCCGTCAACTTCAGGGCTGAGATGGAGGTGCGGAAGGATTGTGAATCCTGCGCCTGTTGCGAAGAATGCTGCGCCAATGGATGAAACATAAGCGAGGCAAAGTGCAACGATGAGCATTGTGGATGCATTCTTTCCAAGTCTTGTGATGGAAGGAGCAATGAATCCGATGATGATAAGCGGTACACAGAAACTAATCAACTGTCCAACGATGAACTTTACTGTAACAAGGATGTTCAGCAGAGCCTTTGTCAGACCGGAACCATCGGTCGCGTTAAGAATAAGACCTACGATGATACCAACTGCCAGAGCTACTAAAAGCTTGAAAGGCAGACTCTTAAAAAAGCTTTCTTTTTTCATAAAATCCCCCTAAGATTTTACAACTAATTATTTAACAACCAATTCGCTTCAGAAACTATCCTCCTGCACCCGGATGCATCTAAAAACTTCATGGTTAATTACGTTTTTGCGTCAGTCTTACTGACTTATCTTACATAACTGTATCTGTATCGACTTTTCCGATCATTACATTCAGGACCTCGATATCGGTGTTAGCCATACCGACTTTTCCGATATATCCCATATTCTTGATCGTCTTTTCATATGTATCTTCTACGAAACCTTCTCCCGGTCTGAAGCCTCTGTTGCTCTTGGCCATATAGTAAGCCATGAGTGCAGCATTTACTGAGCTGGCGATCTTTGCGCCGCAGCTGGACTTTGCACCGTCGCAGATGATTCCGCCGACATTTCCGAGTGAATTAACTATTGTCTGACCGATGAGGTCATAATCCGCACCGTCCATATATGCCACTGCAGCACCTGCTGCACAGCCTGCACTGACAGCACCGCAGAATGCGGAGAGAGCGCCGATATAGTGCTTGATGTACACAGAGATGAGGTTGCTGACGAGAAGCGCACGATACATCTTATCCTCGGGAACGTTCCACTCCTCTGCAAATGTGAGAACCGGCATTGTTACCGTAATTCCCTGATTTCCGCTTCCGGAGTTTATAACTACGGGCAGGGGGCATCCGCTCATTCTTGCATCGGAACCTGCGGCAGCTCTTGCGCATGCTCTGATCTTTACGTCGCTTGTTCCCCAGTTCTCGAGAAGAGTCTTTCCGACAGATGCGCCCCAGTCATTCTTAAGGCCTTCATCTGAAATGGCGGTGTTGCATTTGATCTGCATTGAAAGTGTCTCTCTGACATCATCAAGATCTACTGTATCGGCATATTCAAGAAGTCCCTTGAGAGTCATCTTTGTTCTGTCGCCGTGAACTGCTCCGTCATCCTCTGCAGTTTCGCCCTTCTTAAATACGACTTCACCGTCTTTTTCTATATAAGTGATGTTTGTATGAGTATCTTCTATAAGGACTATAGCCGTGTGTCCGTTTTCGCCCTTTGCAGTTGCTCTGATCCAGAGATTAGGTACACCTTCCTCGAGTTCAACTTCGCAGAAACCTTCGCTTACGAGCCTGCCGGCTTCTTTTCTGTCATCGTCTGTAACAGAAGCAATAACTTCGAGTTCTTTATCGGCATTTCCGCCTGTGATCCCAAGTGTGGCTGCTACTTCGATACCTTTCTGGTTTCCTGAATTCGGTACTGTAACACCCTTAACGTTTTTGATGATATTTCCCGAACATCTTACATTGAGATGAACAGGCTTTTCAGCAAGGACCTGACCCGCTTTAGCGGCGGCATAGGCAACTGCTATCGGTTCCGTACATCCCATTGCAGGAATAAGTTCTTCTTTAAGAATAGCTGTGTAGTTATTCATTTCTTCCCTTGTGAGTCCCATATTCCCCTCCATAATATAATTAAAAATAATATTTAATCACATTACTAATATTATCAGTGATATTATCAAAAAACAACGGTTGAATTGTTGCTTTTATTAACAAATTATTCATATCTCTTTGTGCATTATGACAATTGCACTTCGTATAGTTTTCTCTTCATTTCAACATATCACAAAAAGGGCAAAAAAAAGAGAGCGTCACCGCTCTCTTTATTAACTGTGATCATTTTCTGTTGGCCCTGTTCATTTCCTCAAATCTCTGTTCCTGGATCAGTCTCAGTTTTCTCTCTCTGTCCTTTTCGGCCTTTACCCTCTTTACGAACATCGTGATCATGATGAATACTACTATGAGTATGCACATCATAATCATGGTAGCGCCCATTCCTCCCATAGCATCAGCCATGGTCGTCACCTCACCCTCGGGATAATAATCAACCGCTGAACCGTAGAGCGACTGATACATTGCCATAAACGCCTGATATCTGTCTCCGGGGATGACCACATTCACTTTGTCATCCCTTTCTGCGAGCTCAACATCCTTTATTCCGTAATCAGTGAATCTCTCTATTATCTCATCCCTGGTCTCCACAAGATACGAATGGGAAAAATCGCATTGGACAATATTAACAGAGAACGAAGTATCGACTAGACTGAGGATCTCATTTACTGCCTCATCGGAAACATCTATCATACCTATCTCAAGCGTCATATTATCATCTGCGTATACATATGAAACGGACTCAGGCCAACCGTTTACTTCGAAGTATCCGTACAGGTCCTTTTCCGAACCAGTTCCCTGAAGGCCCGTAAGATCCTGTTCTGCAAACACAGGTGTCAGTATCAGCGCACATATCAGGGCTGCCAGCATGACCGTAACTATTCTTTTATATCTGCAACGAGCCATTACAACTCTTCCCTCAGGCAAGGCCCGGCTTCAGGGTCATACCTTTGTCTTTCCTATCTCTAAAATACAGTTCTTCCGTAGCAAGTGCCATCTTAGTAACGGAGAATTCTGCGTCATACGGATAAATATACCACGTATCGGAAAGTGTGTTAAGGTCTACACAATCTCCGAATTTGCCCAGATAATTATACTCTATATGACAGGAATACAGCGAAGGAACACTTTTCTCCATTGTGAACACTTCTCCGTCTTCCCCGGTGCACTCGACCCTGAATCCGTTCATGTCATGCACCATTGTTCCATTGCCAAGCCTTATATAGCCCTTTGCATTTGGAAGTGAATCGACCTTTACGGGCAGGACACCGGATGAATACACTCCTCTTTCGACCTCGTCCCTGACGTTTGCCCGCTCCCATTCATACCAGTCCGGAATATGGGTAAAGATATCCTGTCCGTCCTCAGACCTCAGTTCACCGAGTTCGGTATACCGCCATGATTTTCCGCAGTCCGGACAGAACAGCCTGTCTCCTTCGGTCTTCATTCTGAATTCTCTTCTGCAGGACGGGCACTGATAGAGCACTCTGTCGAGACCTTCTGCCCTTTTGCTGTATGTTACCTTTATGCCCTTTTCCTTCTGCCAGGCATACTCATCGTACTGGAACACGTCAACGATCTTCCTGTTGATCTCATCGGGAGTCATCGACTTCAGTTCATCCTTTTGTATAAGCAGTCTGAATTCTGCCTCAGTGGGTTTAACTCCACGGTCATGCAGATTCCAGAACGGAGAATTAATATGGTGCCCGTGACAAATAAGTGTGACTACCGGAACATTGAGAAGTTTACAGAGTTTTCCCAAAGACTCCGGAAGAACGGCTGTTGTTCCGCAAAGTGAATATCTCGCTTCAGGATAAATGACTGCAATATCGCCGTTATCTATGACTCTTTTGAGCTGTCTTACAAGAGTGATATCGTTGGTGAACTTTCTCTTGCATATGCAGCCTATATTTCTGAGCAGATTCTCCCTTTTCAGAAAGCCGTCGATCGCCACTACATAATTTGCCTTATTCGGATAAGTGCACTGGATAGCAACCTTGAAATCCATGAATGCGTTGTGATTGCAAAGCAGCACATAAGGCGGTTTAAGGTTCTCTGTTCCTATTTTTGTTATCGTGGGTCTGTGCTTTATGATATCCGGAATGCTGAGCGCGTATGCAAGTGTTCCCAGAAATGCAGACTGCCTTCTCGGCGGTTCCTTCATATCAAAACGTTCGAATTCTCTCATCTGCGTGCCTCCTCTGTACGGCAGTTATGGGGAATTTTTCAGTCTATTAGCCCGTCTTTCTTAAGATCGTCGAATATAGCGTGATCGACGAGTGAAGATTTCATCTTATCGTCATATGAAAGCCAGTCGATCCTGTCTATCTCGGAACTAGCCTCAGGAGTTCCCTTAAATGAAGCGAAATAGGCCGTTACCTGAACAACTACTCCTTCGGCTTTCCCGTCGGCCTGGGCTCTGTAAGTCCCGTAATACCTGTATGTACCGGGAATAACGTCGACATTTAGTTCTTCTTTGGACTCTCTTATCAGTGTCTCCTCGTCGGATTCCCCCTGCTCTCTCTTGCCGCCGGGTATGTAGTATAGTGTTTTGCCCTTGGAAAGAGTGCAGAGGAGCTTCCTGTTTTCGATATGGAGCAGTGCGATCTTGTCTATCATATTTGTTCCTTCCGTACTCGTTCTGAATTAATCATATATAGAAAAAGAGTCCAAATCAATCGACCTGGACTCCCTACTGGTGCGGATGACGAGACTTGAACTCGTACGTCATGGACACACGCCCCTCAAACGTGCCTGTCTGCCAGTTCCAGCACATCCGCTCAGCAAAAAGCATTATATCACTCTCACTTTTTAAATGTCAACAACTATATATAAGAGATTATGGTGCTTTTTCACTTAAACCAGAGAGTTTTTTCTGTATTGCAGATAATTATCAAGTATTACCACAGCGGATGCGGAATCGAGGATCGCTTTTCTTTTTTTTCCGCGTGTGTTTGTCTCATTCATATAATATGTAGCTGTGATCGTTGTTCCTCTTTCGTCCCAGAACACGATCTCGAGATCCGTTTTCTCAGACAGAAGCGACCCGAATTTTCTTGTCTTCTCGGCTCTCTCCCCTTCGGAACCATTCATGTTCTTGGGAAGACCTATAACGATCAGTTCAGGTTTCAATTCCTCTATTCTGTTTACCACTGCATCGACGACTTTATGAATACCTTTCTCATAGATCTGAGGATAGGGTGTTGATATAAGTTCATTTCTGTCGCAGCATGCGATCCCTGTTCTAGAATCGCCGTAATCTATCGCCATAATACGCATACTTTTTCTGTCACTCCGCAAAAAAATAGGAAGCATCTCTGAGATGCTTCCTAATTTACAATAAACAGGTTATTTATTCAACTGTTTTGCATGAGCTGAACAGCACCCGCCGCATGAGGCGCAATTGCCGTTGCAGCTGCCACATGATCCCGTCTTTAGTGATGCCCTGATATCCCGTACGCAGTATCTCGCTGCGTAGAACGTCACAACACCAAGTACTGAAAGAACAATTATATGTCCTAATACAGGTGACATTAATACCATTCCTCTCTTTTAATAATATCTTTGTGTTCTTATGCCCTTGCCGCATCCACTGATGTCAGGCTTCTTACGGAGTTATCAGGAACAAATCCTTTTCTGACAAGTCCAAAGATCAATCCGGCAAGGAGTACGAATCCTACTACTGTCCAGAATGTGAACGGGACACCGAAGAACAATCCGCATACATTATATATTATCATAGAAATCGCATAAGCCCAACCTGTCATCCAGCCGATTGCAGCCCATGTCCACTTGCGGTTGTTCATCTCACGTTTGATAGCGCCGATAGCTGCAAAGCAAGGTGCACATAGGAGATTGAATGCCATGAATGCAAATCCGACCATTGCTCCGTGACCATCTCTGTTGAAATCGTCATATACGCGGTCCCAGATCTCATCGCCTTTTTCGGAAAGTTCTGCCATGACAGGCTCTCCATTTTCATCGAACAGCAATTCTCCCGTTTCTTCATCAACTGCCTGCTCTGCAATCGCGTCGTAGTTGTAGAGAACGCCGAATGTTCCGACGACCTGTTCCTTGGCTACAAGACCAGTAACTGTTGCAACTGTCTGCTTCCAGCTGTTGAATCCAATCGGTCTGAATACAGGAGTTACCGCATTTCCAGCCTGTGCAAGAATCGACGCATCCATGGAGTTGACATCTTCAACCGGAATATCCATCTTGTCTGCTAGTGTCTGTACATACTCATCTGTTACAAGATCTTCCTGTTCGAAGAGGTTGTCGACCATACCGAACTGGCCATTGACAGTTCCAAAGCTGGAGAGGAACCAGATTATAATCGAGGAAACAACGATCACTGTTCCTGCACGCTTGATGAAGGACCAGCCGCGTTCCCATGTTGCACGAAGAACGTTTCCAGCCGACGGCACATGATATGCCGGAAGCTCCATTACGAACGGTGCGGGCTCACCTGCAAACGCCTTAAACTTCTTGAGTATGATACCGGAAAGTATGATGGATCCGATTCCGAGGAAGTATGCGGATGCGGCGATCCACGGAGAACCTCCGAATATCGCGCCTGCGACAAGACCGATGATCGGAAGTTTTGCTCCGCAGGGCATAAATGTTGTCGTCATGACTGTGAGCTTACGGTCACGATCCTGTTCGATTGTACGGGAAGCCATAACACCCGGGATTCCGCATCCGGTTGCTACTAGGCAAGGAATGAATGATTTGCCCGAGAGACCGAACTGACGGAAGATTCTGTCCATAACGAATGCGACACGGGCCATATAGCCGATATCTTCAAGTATGGCAAGAAGGAGGAAGAGGACAAGCATCTGAGGAACGAATCCAAGAACAGAGCCGACACCGGCAACTATACCGTCCTGGATGAGTCCGTAGAGCCATCCGCCTTCAGCGATCCCAAGTGCTCCGAGAATGACATCAAAGAGTCCCGGTACCCACTCGCCGAAAATAACGTCATTTGTAAAGTCTGTTGCTGCCGTTCCTATTGAAATAGACCATCCGCCCATTGCTATGGCGTAGATTAGGAACATTATAACTGCAAAGATTGGAAGACCGAGGATCCTGTTTGTCACGATCTTGTCGATCCTGTCGGATACCGTCATGTTGTCCTTTGTTTTGACTTTGCTCACGGCATGCTGCGTTACGCCTGTAATGTAATTGTACCTCTGGTTCGTGATGATGCTCTCTGCATCGTCATCAAGGTCCTTTTCCACTGATTGGATGAGCGCTTCGATCTCAGACTTCTTCGATCCAAGATCGACTTCCTTTACGACTTTTTCATCGCGTTCGAATACTTTAACCGCATACCAGCGAAGAAGATTGTCCGGTACTTTGCCCTTAAGTGCCGTTTCGATCTTTGTGAGCGCATCTTCAACTTTTCCCTCAAAAACCTTCGGTACCGTGGCGCCTTTGTTCGCTTTTGCCGCAGCTACCGCCTTATCACATGCAAGCGTTCCGCCCTCACCTTTCAGGGCTGAGATCTCGACTACTTCGCATCCGAGTTCCTGTGCCAGTTTCTTTGTATCGATCTTGTCGCCGTTCTTGCGGACGAGGTCGATCATATTGACTGCCATAACTACCGGGATCCCGAGTTCGATAAGCTGTGTTGTGAGATATAGGTTACGCTCGATATTTGTTCCGTCGACGATATTAAGTATAGCGTCAGGTTTCTCATTTACAAGATATGTACGCGATACTACTTCCTCGAGTGTGTAAGGAGAAAGAGAATAGATTCCGGGAAGGTCCTGGATAACTACATCTTTATCCCCTTTGTATTTGCCTTCTTTTTTCTCTACGGTAACTCCCGGCCAGTTTCCGACGTACTGGTTCGAGCCTGTTAGAGCGTTGAACAGTGTCGTTTTACCGCTGTTAGGGTTACCTGCAAGCGCTATTTTTATAGCCATTTTCCTCTACTGCTCCTTTCTCATTCAACCTCAATCATCTCAGCGTCGTTCTTTCTGACCGACAGCTCGTAATTGCGGATATTGAGTTCCATAGGATCTCCGAGCGGAGCTACTTTTCTCACATAGATCTCAACACCCTTTGTGATGCCCATATCCATGATTCTGCGTTTGACAGGGCCTTCACCGTGGATCTTTTTCACTTTGACAGTGTTACCCACTTTAATGTCTTTAAGTGTTTTCATTACTACCCCCTACTATATGATCACGTGTTTACACATAGATCTTGCTTGCCAAGTCTCTATTGATAGCAATACGTGAATCTTTGACATTGACGATGAGATTACCGGATACGTCGGAAATGACGCTCACAAGGCTTCCGGAAACGAATCCAAGATCCTCAAGGTGCTTCTTGGTATCCTGACTTCCGCCTACCCTTTTGATCTCATAAGATTTTCCTTTGTCTGCAAATGTCAACGGCATCATACAATCTCCTTTACCGTCACTTAGAAATAGTTAGATTAATCTAACATCACATAGTTTAATATCTCTAACCACGACATGTCAATATTTTGTTAAAACACTTTGACAAATTCGAACCTTCTTTTTTGTAAATTTATTTTATGTATATTTTTCTTTATATATAAATTACAATCTATTTATATAAGGAGGTGATCGGATTGAAGTGCCCCACTTGCGGAGGTTTTCTTCACTTTGACATCAAATCACAGATGCTCAAATGCAATTATTGTTCCAATGTCTTCGATCCTTCGGAGTACGACAGGGATAACGGTGCTCAGGCATCTCTCTTCGAGGATTCAAAAATATACATATGCACACACTGTGGAGCCGAGCTCTACTCAATGAGTGAAAATGCTGCGGTATATTGCAGTTACTGCGGATCCGAAGCGATCCTCAGCGACAGGCTCCAGGGCGATCACAAGCCTCAGCTCATTATTCCATTCAAGTTCACCAAGAGAAGATGCATAAATGCCTACAAAAAAAAGATTGACAATCTTCTCTACGTTCCTGACGAACTGAAGGATCCAAAATTCATAGAGAAGTTCCGTGGTATCTATATTCCCTACTGGATGTACAATATCAAGTTCCGCAAGGAGCCCATTGAATTTCAGGCTCACAAAAACTATACGTCCGGCGGCTATGACTACAGGGATAAATACCGTATAGTCACCCAGCTCGATGAAAACGGAATGTACGGATTCCCGAATGATGCTTCAAGAAACTTTGATGACAAGCTCTCATCAAATATAGCTCCGTACCACAGCAAAGATCTCAGAGAGTATAAAGACGGATATCTTGCCGGTTTCTATGCCGATGCTCCTAATGTGGAATCACACATCTATACGGAGGATGTTGTCGATATGGCCACAGAGGCGGCCTTTGACAATATCGAGCGACAGTTCGGAGATGTTGATATAGATCTTAGCGGAGGGATTGAAGCGAAGAAAGAGGCTCTCGGAACAAGATTCTTCTCAAGCAACACCGTATTTTTACCTGTATGGTTCCTGACATGGAAAAAGAAGGACCGTGTTGCTTATTCTGTAGTGAACGGTCAGACCGGTAAACTGCACATGGATGTACCTGTCGATTTTCGGAAATTCTTCCTTACGACAGGTGTCATAGCTGCCATCATTTTTGCGATCCTTACTCTTCTGTTCACACCTACATCCAGATTTGTCCTGTGGTTCTCAACGCTTATCCTGTATCTCATAAGCAGGAGTTTTATGAAGGAACTCCGTGAGATACGAAACAGAGAGAATCATGTTTTCGACAAAGGCTATCTTCTCACCGGCGAACCGGAAGATATTTCGATGTCTCAGAAAAAGGCCGAAAGAATCAGGGAGAACAAGAAGAGCGGTCTCAGCTCAGCAATCAAGTCGTGTCTTGCATCATCAGTTTTCATGATAATGTTCATGTCGCTTGTTTCCGGTCTGCTTATCCCTCTCATAGGTATTGCTTATGATCTCATGACATCTCAATACGTGACAAAAGTCGTCACTGCGTTTTTCACTATCCTCAATGTGGTCGTCTTCTTCAAATCATATGCCGCTATCAGCTATATCAAGAAGAAATCGTCACTTGTGACTATCCTTCTCTCGCTCATTGCATCTCTCATGTGCACTGTCGTTGCGATAACGGCACCTGTTGCCGATATATGGTATTATTCCGGCGGAATCTTCTGTCTGTTCGCTTCAGTTGTCATAGCGGTCGATCTCATTAGCAGATACAACGAGCTTTCGACTAGAGCTGTTCCATCATTCATAACGAGAACGGGAGGTAAAGACAATGCGTCGGACTATTAAGATTTCTCTGAGTATCCTTCTGGCTCTCCTTCTCATCTTTCTCCTTTTAACACCAGTCTTTGCAAAAGACAATTACGTCGTCATCATAGATGACCGTGAAGATCTGCTTACTGAGCAGGAGGAACTCTCTCTCAGGGCAAAAATGGAAAATATCACCCAGTGGGGCAATGCTGCGTTCGTGACGTGTTTCAACTATTCGAGAGAGACCAGTGCCTATGCAAAAGAGGTGTACAGAAGCCTCTTCGGGACCTCTTCGGGAACACTATTCATGATTGACATGGGACAGCGCAACATCTGGATCTTCAGTGACGGCGCCGTATACAGGGTCGTAACAAAGGCCTATGCCAACACGATCACTGATAACATCTACAAGCTTGCCGGGCAGGAAAAATACTATGAATGCGCGTATGAAGCATTCGATCAGATTGAAACATTGCTGATCGGCGGTAAAATATCCCAGCCCATGAAATACATTTCCAATGTCCTTACCGCTATAATACTTGCTCTTGTGATCAATTTCTTTATTCTGAGAATGCAGCGTAGAGAACCCTCTGACCAGTTTGATTTCGAGAGCACGTATCAACCTATGACTTCCCTTCTCGGAATTGCGGTCATTGCAAAAGAAGTGCTCTCAAGCAAGAGATCCCGCCATGTTGAGTCAAGCGGCGGAAGCGGAGGCGGCGGTGGAGGCGGCTTCTCCGGAGGCGGAGGCGGCGGCTCCTCCGGAGGCGGAGGCGGTCACAGTTTCTGACACTCGAAACTCACCCACAAAAAAACAGGCTGTATCCTTTATTCCGGGATACAGCCTGTTTTTCTGTAATCGTCTATATTTCAGAAGAGTATTTCCATCTCTTCCTTTATCGCATCGAGAAGTTCATCGGTAGATACCTTTCTGACTTCTGTTCCAGGTTCTGTCATATTCACCAGGTCTCCGGTCATTATTCCCCTGTTGAGTACATTGAGGGCGGCTTCTTCGATGATTTCGCCGAATCTTTCAAGTTCTCTTATTCCATCCAGCTCGCCTCTCTTTTTGAAGGCTCCCGACCATGCAAACAGTGTAGCTATCGGGTTGGTACTCGTCTCTTCTCCCTTGAGATATCTGTAGTAGTGTCTTGTCACAGTCCCGTGAGCAGCTTCATACTCATATTTGCCGTCAGGAGTGACAAGCACAGAGGTCATCATGGCAAGGGATCCGAATGCAGTTGATACCATGTCAGACATCACATCTCCGTCATAATTCTTGCATGCCCATATATATCCGCCCTCTGAACGTATGACCCTTGCTACAGCGTCGTCAATGAGGGTGTAGAAATATGTTATCCCTAATTCTTTGAACTTATCTCTGTAGTTTTCGAACTCTTCCTCAAAGATGCTCTTGAAATATCCGTCGTATGTCTTTGAAATGGTGTCTTTTGTTGAAAACCAGAGATCCTGTTTCATGTCGATCGCATACTGGAAACATGACCTGGCAAAATTTCTGATGGAATCTTCCTTATTGTGCTGGGCGAGCCATACGGCAGGTCCTTCCACCTTCATAACGGAAACTTCTTTTCTTTCCCCGTCTCTGCCTTCAAAAATGAGCTTTGCCTCACCGGGCTGCTCTGTCGCAAAATCAACGGCTCTGTAGATATCGCCGTAAGCATGTCTCGCAATAGTTATGGGCTTCTTCCAGCCCTTTACTATCGGCTTTATGGAATCGATGAGTATGGGTGTCCTGAAGACAGTTCCTCCCATGATCGACCTTATGGTTCCATTCGGGGATTTCCACATTTCAGTGAGCTCGGGGTACTCCTCCATCCTCTGCCTGTTAGGAGTGATCGTGGCGCATTTCACTGCGACTCCGTATTTTAGTGCGGCATTCGCAGAATCAACTGTTACCTGATCTTTGGTTGCGTTTCTGTTGAGTAATCCGAGGTCATAGTATTCGGTTTTGAGGTCAACGTACGGAAGAATGATCTTATCCTTGATCTTCTGCCATATGATCCTTGTCATCTCATCTCCGTCCATCTCGACAAGCGGCGTAGTCATTTTGATCTTTTCCATAACGTTCACCCCTATTCTCTGTTATTTGCGTAGTAATTTATAAGACATCCGTCAACAAGTATCTGTCTCTCTTCCTTTGTGAGACCGTTGCATCTTAAAACCGTCTCAACGACTGTTCCGTCCTTCAGGATATATCCCTTAAAACTATCCCTGCCTTCGAGAAGACCTTTCCTTATTTCCGGAACATAGACCCATGTATCACAATCGAAATCCGCAGCCTGTTTATCAATTGTGAAAGGCACTATACCCCAGTTTATACAATTGGATCTGTATCTCTTGGTGGCATATTCAAAGCAGATATTTGCGAATCCTCCGAGCACTTTCTGGCACGACGCAGCCTGTTCTCTCGCCGAACCGTCTCCCGGTTTTCTGGCAAAAACCGCACTGCCGACAGTCGTGTTTGCCAAATCTGCACCGAATATGGATGCAACTGCCCTGAGTTCATCAGAGATGTCGCCTGCTTCCCGCTTCTCTTCAAGAGTTCTCACACTCTTGCTTCTTCCGACATATTCCGGAACTCTTCTTGAAAGAGCAAAATCGGATAGTCTTACAGGATTGGACCTGTAGCTAGATGTTTCTCCTGAAGGAATGAGTTCGTCCGTTGTCGTGACCTCATCTTCTATGACTGCACACAACTTCACGAGCAGATCATCCTCCAGTTCCGGCATGTGCGGCCAGTCAGTGATATTCGGTCCCAGTCTAAGTTTTTCATCCTTTTGGGCTCTCCCGAATCCGAAATAACATCTTTTCTCATACATCTCATCACTGTAGCTGTATGCTCGCGGCGTCACTTCATAGTCTATATCCGTCGCGGCTGTAAGGATCCCCTTGTTGCGCGCAGTGGCTGCAATGGATCTTGCATCCATGAGAGCAACGGCGGAGATCTGTCCGTCGCCGGGTTTTGAACCCTCTCTGTTCGGAAAGTTTCTCGTTGAGTGCCTGATCGAGAGTGTATTGTTCGCGGGTGTATCGCCTGCTCCGAAACACGGTCCGCAAAAACACGGTTTAAGGACCGCGCCTGTTTTAAGAAGCTCTTCTGCGATGCCATCTTTAACAATCGCAAGATTGATCGGAACGGACGAAGGATATACGGACATGTCAAAATAACCGTTTCCCACAGAGCCGTCCCTCAGTATATCAGCGGCTTCAGAGATATTCTCATACATGCCTCCGGCACATCCTACAATGACGCCTTGTTCGCATCTGATATTACCGTCTTTGTCGATCATTCCGAGGAGATCGAGATCGACTTTTCCTCCAAGCTGTCTATTGCATTCATCCTGAACCTCACGGAGGATCCTCTCTGGTTCTCTCTGAAGTTCATGGATCGTATATGCTTTCGAAGGATGGAAAGGAAGTGCGATCATCGATTCCATCTCGCTGAGATTTATCTTTATCAGTCTGTCGTAGCATGCCCCGTCAGTCAGATCCATTTCTCTGTATTCTTCCGGTCTGCCGACATTATCATAAAACTTCTTCACTTCGGCGTCGGTGATCCATATGGATGAGAGACAGCTTGTCTCTGTAGTCATGACATCGATGCCTATCCTGAAATCCATAGAAAGAGCCTCCACTCCGGGGCCTGCGAATTCAAGAATCCTGTTCTTTACAAAACCGTCCGGAAATGTCGCGCCCACAAGAGCGATCGCAACATCATGAGGACCTATTCCGTGAGGCACCTTGCCGTCAAGCCAGACGAGAACGACTTCGGGATCTTCTACATCCCAGGTATTTCTGAGCAGCTGTTTGGCAAGTTCTCCGCCGCCTTCGCCGACTGCCATGGTGCCGTAGCATCCATACCTTGTATGGGAATCCGAGCCCAGGATCATTTTGCCGCATCCTGTCATTTTTTCCCTTGCAAACTGGTGAATGACCGCCATATTTGCCGGAACATATATACCGCCGTATTTCTTTGCAGCGGAGAGCCCGAAAGCATGATCGTCCTCGTTTATGGTCCCACCAACTGCACAGAGACTGTTATGACAGTTCGTGAGTGCATACGGTATGGGAAATTCTGTCATGCCCGATGCCCTCGCTGTCTGGATTATGCCTACATATGTGATGTCGTGGGAGATCATCGCATCAAATGCGATATGGAATTTCCCTCCTGTGCGGTCTCTCTTTTCATGAGCATTAAGTATCGAATAGCTGAGTGTTTTCTCTCTGCCTTCTGCAAGAACGGTGTGATCTGTAAGCTTCTCGGGAACGCCGTTCTTAAGAATAACTGCTTCAATGTATTTCTCAATCATTGCCATAACTGCACCGACCTTTACTGCTGACTGCCCAGTCCCAGGAGCCTGGCATGAGCGTTCTTTACGTGTTCATCCATAGATTCTTCTGCTTTTTTCGGATCATGCGCAGTTATTGCTTCAAGTATAACCCTGTGCTCATCTGTCGATTGACTCGCTCTGCTCTTCTGTTCAACAAGAGATTTTCTGTACTTCTGTATCTTCTTGTGTAGCGGAGATAACGTATCGTAATATACTGCTATACCGCTGAACCTGTATACAGCTTCGTGGAAATTGGAATCCATGGACTTCACTTTCTCACTGTCGCCTTTCAGGGCGTAGAATTCCTGAAGATCAACGTATTCTGTAAGCTCTTTGAGCTGCTCTTCCGTAATATTTCTGGCACACTCTGCTGCTGCCATGCCTTCGATCTTTTCCCTTATCCTGTAGATATGCTCAGCATCCTCATAAGTTATGCCGATCACTAGCATTCCTTTGCCGCAATCCTCGATGAGATGCTCCTGCTCAAGTTTCTTGAGTGCCTCCCTCACGGGAGTTCTGCTGACTCCGAG
>JAFWEV010000073.1 GCA_017512745.1 Oscillospiraceae bacterium | reverse complement strand
GCTCCGAGTGTCTGCAGTTTGTTCCACTGGCGGTTGGGGATCTTTACGTCAAATACGGCTTCGAGTCTGCAGATTATCAGAATGAATCCCATAGAGTCGATACCGGTATCCGTGTTGATGACAGTATCCTCGGAAACTGATTTATTTTATTGAAAAAGCCTGATGTAACATGATATGTTACATTTTGAACGTGACATTTTCTTGAAGATGCTTGGCTCAAGACTGTACAATCAAGCTATCAGAACAAAGGAGACACAGCTTATGAACAACATGGGAAACAAGATAGCAAGTGCGAGAAAGAACCTGGGAATGACCCAGCAGGAGATGGCTGACAGGCTGTCGGTCACAAGACAGACGGTAAGCCGCTGGGAAGCCGGTTCGGTCCTTCCCGATATAGATAAACTTCCGGATATAGCTTCAATGCTCGGCGTATCATGCGATTATCTTCTTATGGATGATATAGTTGCGGACGATATGCCCGAAACCGCAGTTCCCTCAGGAGTGGGAAGACTGCTCACTGAACTCAAGGGGTCCAAAGTGAAGCTGGATTTCTTTGAGGACCAGGCGGATATTGATCTGTTCAATAAAGTCTGTACTGTAGAGGACTTTGAAGGAAACTGGGTAAAAATTAGCGCAGAGGTCAAAAAAGAGACCGTTCAGAAACTGATACCTCTGTCTTCCATCCTGTCTTTTGAAAAGGTGAAGGAGTGATCTTGCAATGGAATATGTGGCATTTATTTTTGCAATATTCGGCTTTTTTGCATATATCGAATTATCTAAGCTCAAAAACAGGGTGAACGATCTTGAAGCTCAGCTCTCAAAGATAAAGGGAACGTCGCATTTTGAGAGCGCGCAGACGATAAAGAAGCTTGTTGAACAGAATCTTGGAAGGAGAGTCTATCTGAACCTCAGAGAAGGCTATGAGGATCAGGAGATCTATATGGCCGTATATCAGAAGCGCGAAATAGTCATGGTCGATGCCGACGGCGGATGGATACTTGTGAATGTCGGATCTCCAAAGGGCACTCTGGAGAAACTCATAAGAGTTGAATCGATCCAGTCAATAGATGTGGTCAGCGATGAGAAATGATGAACTGACATTCGATAAAAAATAAGAAACAATAAATATGATTCCCCTTGAGTACCGGTGCTATAATTGAGATAGATAAAAATCACTGAAAACTCATGGGGGTTCATTTATGTCCTGTACAACAGTTCTTGTGGGCAAAAAAGCCAGTAACGACAATTCAACGATGATAGCGAGGACCGATGACGGTCATTTCGATGTAAAGAAATGTATAGTTGTCGAACCGCAGGACCAGCCGAGAAAGTATAAGAGTAAGATATCTCACGTTGAGATAGAGCTTCCGGACGATCCGATGAGGTATACGGCATGCCCGAGCGTGGATCCGGCAAACGGCATATGGGCTGCTACAGGTATAAATGCAGCAAATGTTGGGATGACTGCTACCGAAACCATCACTTCGAATCCCAGAGTCCTCGCCGCAGATCCGCTTGTCGTGTACAAGAAGGCGAAGAAGCGCGGAGAAAAGGATGTCCCCGGAGGAATAGGCGAAGAGGATATTGTGGTCCTTGTTCTCCCGTATATCCGTTCTGCGAGAGAGGGCGTAAAAAGACTCGGAATGCTGTTGGAACAATACGGAACATATGAGTGCAACGGCATAGCATTCAACGATGAGAATGAGGTGTGGTGGCTAGAGAGCATAGGCGGACATCACTGGATTGCGAGAAAACTCCCTGATGACTGGTGCGCAGTGATACCGAACCAGTTCGGAATGGACGGGTTCGATATGGACGATGCAATGGGCAAACAGAAGAATTTCATGTGTTCGAAGGACATGAAATCTTTTATAAAGGACAACGATCTCGACTTCAATCAGGGAGGGAAGTTCAATCCCCGTGACATTTTCGGCTCAAGAAGTGACCAGGATCACGTATACAATACTCCGCGTGCCTGGTATCTCGGTAGATATTTCGCTCCGGATTCCCACTCATGGGATGGCGAAGACGCAGAATTCGGGCCCGAGAGCGACAATATTCCGTGGGGATATGTCCCTGACAGGAAAATTACTGCTGAAGACGTGAAATACGCGCTTTCCACGCATTATCAGGGCACCCCGTATGATCCGTATATCGCAAGAGATACGGGCAAGAGAGGTATTTACCGCTCCATAGGTATCAACAGGACGGGAGTAACAACCATCTGTCAGATAAGACCTGATGTACCCGACGAGATCAAAGGCATCGAATGGATATGCTTTGCATCCACTACTTTCGGCGCAATGCTCCCGTTTTATACGAATGTCCCAAAGACTCCGAAATACTTGAGCGATGTTACGCTGGACACATCGACGGAGAACCTATACTGGGCGACCAGACTGATAGGTGCTCTTGCCGATCCCTGGTTTGCAAATACTGTTCAGGATATTGACAGATATCAGCTTGCTGTTGCGACAAAAGGAAGAAAGATAATTAAGGACTACGACAGCAAGTTTATGGAAGAGAAGGATGTGACGCTTCTTCTAAAGGCCAATGATGAGATCTGCGCGATGGCGAAGGAAGAGACAATAACCGCCCTCGGGAAAGTGCTTGCGGAGGCAAGTATTCACATGAAAAACGGATACAACAGGGCTGACAACTGAAAGTGCGATCATCTCCGTACTCAGCCGAAACTCTGCTTATCAAATATTTAAAATTTTAAATAAAGAAAGGTGAGTTTGATCATGGAATTCAGAGATGTAGTAAACAATCGTTATTCATGCAAGAAGTTCAGTGAGAAAGATATCGAGTTCTCACAGATCGAAGCGATACTTCATGCGGGAAGAGCAGCTCCGACAGCGAAGAATTCTCAGGAGCAGAGGGTCTATGTCCTGAGATCCAAGGAAGCTCTGGAGAAGATCGATTCCGTTACTCCGTGCAGATACGGTGCTCCTGCGGTCATCGTTGTCGCATATGACAAGAACGGAGTCTTTACTTATCCTGGCGGAAAGGTGAATTCCGGCGCTGAAGATGCATCTATCGTTGCGACTCACATGATGCTTGCGGCTACTGATGAAGGACTCGACAGCTGCTGGATCAATTTCTTCGATCCAGACAAGGCAAAGGAAGTCCTTGAGCTTCCGGAGAATGAGGAAGTAGTTATGCTGCTTGATGTAGGATATAAAGCGCACGATTTCGAACCTCTGCCAAATCATTACTCAAGAAAAGAAATCCTTGAGACCGTAAAATTCCTGTAATTTATTCGTCATGCCCTCACGGAGAATGCGCTCCGTGGGGGCTTTTCTCTATATAAAAAGCGCATCATTTGGTACAATGAGTCCATAAGAGCCAACGCTCTTCTGGAAAGATCAAACAGATTGGAGGATGGCAGTTCCTCTGCGCCTGATCAGCTGATCATTTGAGGTGTTCTGCCGAATTTAATGAAAGAGTATAAAATGCTTGAAGTCAAGAAAAGCGATGCAGAGATGGTTATGAACTGGATGGCTGAACAGGGATGGGAAGTCACCGCGACATCATACTGGACGAGCTGGAGCCAGATGCTGCTCATAACATTCGAAAAAGAACGCGAACAGGGGGATGTTCCCCCCGCATACAGATAAGTAAGTATATTCAGTGACTTTATGATCAATACAGTGCAATTTTAATATGAGGAGAAAAGGAGAAGACATCATGTTCAAGAAGTATCTATACGACGGAAGCAGAAAATTTGCTATAGCAAAGGAAAGTACCGATGACACTTCTCTCTGCAAAGAGAGGGCAAAAGCCGAAGAGAAGATGGCTGAGAACAACAAAAAGATCGATGCCCTTCAGCAGAAACTCTATGCAGAGAAGAAGGAGGGGGTCATTTTCCTGTTTCAGGCTATGGATGCCGCGGGAAAGGATGGGACCATAAGGGCTGTGCTGCAGTGTCTTTCTCCTCACGGAGTATATGAAGCCGCTTTCAAGGCTCCTTCATCAGAAGAACTGGCTCATGATTATCTCTGGAGAATAGTAAAGGAAGTGCCCGCAAAGGGAGAGATAGCGATTTTCAACAGGAGCCATTATGAAGATGTGCTGATAGGTAAAGTAAAGGAACTCTATAAGGGACAGGCTCATGCCGACAGGATCGATCAGAAGAAAGTGATCGACAACAGATACAAGGATATAAGAAACTTCGAGGAATACCTCTGGAACAACAGTGTGAGAGTGGTCAAGATATTCCTCAATGTCTCGAAGGACGAGCAGGCGAGAAGATTCCTCTCGAGAATCGAGGAGCCTGAGAAGAACTGGACGTTCTCCGAGTCGGACTGGGATGAGAGAAAGTACTGGGACGGATATCAGAAGGCTTTCGAGGACGCGATCAACGAGACGGCAACGAAAGAATGCCCGTGGTATGTGGTGCCGGCGGATCATAAATGGTATATGAGATACGCCGTGAGCGAGATAATCCTTTCCACGCTTGAGAATATGGATCCGGAATATCCCAAAGTAACCGAAGAGCGGCTCAAGGTCTTCAACGACCTCAAGGAAGAGATCCTTAAAGATCTTCCTGAGGAGGACAGGGGGAAAGCTTCGAAGGAAGAGCCCAAGAAGGATAAAAAGGAAAAGAAGGAAGACTCTCCGAAGGAAGAGAAGAGCGAAAAAAAGGACAAGAAGTCCAGGAAAAAGGAAAAGGGAGAGAAACAAGAGGATGCCGGGAATGTCGATTGAGTGGACATGTGATAACTGCGGACAGACGGGGAATCTCGGAAGGTTCTGTACAAAATGCGGTACGGAGAATCCGGTGATCAGAAAACTGTATCCCGATCCGACAGGTAAACTGAAAGAATTCAGAAAGTCATACTGGTCCAGTGGAATGATGATAGACAGTACATCCCATGAGATCTACTCTGTTGAGAGACAGGATGACGGTTCATATGTGATGAAATTTGACGTCCTGAAGACAATGATGCCTACCGGAACGGTTTCGGTGTACTCCGTTGACCAGGAACAGATCTACAAACTGGTAAACATGATCGATGAATATAAGATAAATACATGGGCAGGGCTGAGAGAACAGACTCAAGCAGCTCAGGTCTTTGACTTTTCAGATTCTTCCAGCCTGTTCTTTTCGAGATTCATCACGGGAGATTCCGGACCCGAAAAGACATTCGGCATAAATGCCAGAGCTGTCAGGGCTGCCGGCGAAGATAAAGAAAGGCAGCTTGAAGTGATCAGTGATTTTATAGAATCTCTTGCGGATCCCGAAAAACTCTTATCTGTTACGGAAGTGCCGAGAAAAGGCATAGGAGCGCAGCCCACTATGATGAACAATGGTTTCATGGGCATGCTGTTTCTTACGGACACAGAGGTAAGCGGGAAAAAAGATGAAATAGAGCCTGAACTTACGCTCGGACCGGATCCGGACAATATGGCCGGAAGACCGTTCTGGGAAGACGGGGAAACATGGATATGTCCCGAATGCCTCTGCAATGAAAATAAAGGGAAATTCTGTGTCCAGTGCGGAGCCAGAAGACCCGAGAAAGGATAAAAGGAGAGTGAATATAGCTGTATACTGCGGATCAAGTCCGGGAAATAAGGAGATATTCTGCGAAGATATCAAAAAGCTCGGAAACTGGATCGGAGCGAATGGACATACCCTCATATACGGAGGATGCAACACCGGTCTCATGGGCACAATAGCCGATTCGGTGCTTGAAGCGGACGGAAAAGTAATAGGAGTTCTTCCGGATGTTCCGGTCATAAAAGCGAGAACACACGGAGGTCTCACCGAATATATCGAAACCGATACCATGGCTGAGAGAAAGACCAAGATGATAGAGCTCTCCGACGCGTTTATCGCGCTTCCCGGAGGGATCGGCACGTATGACGAAATAACGGAAATACTGTCCCTCTCAAGTTTAAGGATCGTAAAGGGACCTGTCATCTTCTATAACACGGAAGGGTATTATGACATTATGAAAGCGCTTCTCGACAATATCGTGGACAACGGTTTCGGTAAGGATGAATACTTCAGCAGAGTATTGTTCTCAGACGATATCAAAGAGATCGCAAAATGCATTGAAGGATGATTGGAATACATATGGAACCTCAGTTCAGATTTGCCGAAGAAAAGGACACAGGTCTTATACTCGAATACATAAAGTATCTTGCGGAATACGAGAAAATGCTAGATCTCGTGGTTGCTACTGAAGAAGACCTCAGAAAATGGATATTTGAAAAAGAAAAAGCCGAAGTACTGTTTATCATGGAAAACGGTACCGAAGTCGGATTTGCCGTATTTTTTCATAATTTTTCGACGTTTCTCGGAAGAGCCGGGATATATCTCGAGGATCTGTATATTAAACCGGAATTCAGGGGAAAGGGATACGGAAGAGCAACATTCAAAAAGCTCGCTTCAATTGCAAAAGAACGCGGATGCGGCAGAGTCGAGTGGTGGTGCCTAGACTGGAACAAGCCATCGATCGATTTCTATCTTTCTCTCGGTGCCGAACCGATGGATGACTGGACTGTATTCAGACTGGCAGGAAAAACATTGGACGCTCTGGCAGATTGATCAGGTATTAATTGCGCAAAAAAGCGATACGAACGGTGCTTAGCGCTGTAAAGTATATTTACATTACAGAGAAGTCGAGACAATAATGAAGATAATCCTTTCACCGGCAAAGAGAATGAAGGAAGACAGGGACGACATGTCTTATAAAGAGATGCCTCTGTTTATTGACAGGACGGAAAAAATACTGGATTATCTGAAAAGTCTCTCGCACGAAGATCTTAGAAAACTTTGGAAGTGCAATGATTCCATAGCAGTACAGAATTTTGCGAGACTTGAGCGTATGGATCTGTATGATTTCCTGACTCCCGCGATTCTTTCATATGACGGCATAGCGTTCCAATATATGGCACCTTCCGTTTTTGAATACGGTCATTTCGATTACATCGAAGACCACCTCAGGATACTGTCAGGGTTTTACGGTGTCGTAAGACCCATGGACGGAGTCACTCCGTACAGACTTGAGATGCAGGCGAAAGCGAGAGTTGACGGGACAAAAGACCTTTACGAGTTCTGGGGAAAAGACATATATGATGCTGTGAGGGACGAGAGCGGGATCATCATTAATCTCGCCTCAAAGGAATACTCCAGATGCGTGGAGGACAATCTCACAGAAAAAGACAGGTACATAACTGTAACATTCTGTGAGAAGATGAACGGAAAACTTGTGACAAAAGGTACATATGCGAAGATGGCAAGGGGAGATATGGTGAGGTTCATGGCGGAAAATTCCATAGAGGATCCCGAAGATATCAAGAGATACAACCGCCTCAACTATGTGCTGAGGGAGGACCTCACTAAAGATACGGAATATATTTTTGAGAGGATCCCCGAGAAAAAAGAGGAAATGTTTTAGTATTTCCATAAAAAAGCAAAACCCTTAATATATAAAGATTTGACCGGAGGAAACTGACATGATATTTTCAGCATCCACCCTGGCAGAGATCGATAAACTGTATAAGGGAAGAAAACACGTAGACCTGAGCATAGGCATCCTGAAAAGCGGCAACCGGGAATACATTCATATAGACCCTGACGGAAAACCAAAAGACGGACCGATGGAAATATATCCGGTGGGATCCATATGCAAGCTTTTCACGGCGTCTCTGCTTGCAAAGTATCTGTCGCTCGGAAAACTGGACCTGAAGGCACCAATAAACAGATATATCGAAGGGCTGCCCGACAGATATTATCCGAATCTGGAAAGACTCGCGACCCACACGTCGGGGTTCAAGACTCAACCGTACAATTTTCTGACGACATTGCCTTTTCTGATAAAGATGAACAGGGACGGAGGACTTTTCCATACGAATCCATTCAGGGGATATCCGGACAGGGACGGGATGATAAAGATCATAAAAGATACTGTTCTTGAGGATAAGGAATACAAGTTCGTATATTCCAATATAGGTATGAGTATCCTGGGCTTCATTGCAGGAGAGGCAAGCGGCGAAGGGTTCTGGGACGGGCTCACAAAGTATATAAAGGAAGACCTGGGACTCGAGAATACGTTCCTTGGAAATGTGGAGATGACCGGCTACGACAGGAAAGACAATCCGTGCAGATGCTGGCAGTGGCAGAAGGAAGATGTCATTGCTCCTGCAGGCGCACTCAATTCCACTGTTGATGATCTTCTCAGTTTTGCTGTGAAGAATATTGACGGTTCGCTGCCGTATCTCGCTCAGTGCCACGAGATCCACGGACCATGTGAAAAGAACGCGATGAGCGGACTTGCATGGAGACTTGAAAAAGATATCCCGGTGAGTTGGCACACAGGCGCTGCAGGCGCATTCAATGCCTATCTGGGTCTAAACAGAGAGACGGGAGATGCGGTTGCCGTTGCGGTCAACTACGGACTTGTCAATGCTGAAGAGATCGGATTCTCTATTCTTCGGAACGATATGTGAAAAAGTCAGGACAATATCAGTTTTTTGATGTAATATATTAAAATAATGCGTTCTGCTGTGAAGCAACAGAGATCCGGGAAAGGAAGTAATCACATGGAAACAGAAAAGAAAAGAATGCTGTCAGGAATCCAGCCCAGCGGTGATCTGCATCTGGGCAATTATCTCGGAGCTATAAAGAACTGGGCAGACCGTGTAAATGACTACGAATGCTATTACTTCATGGCTGATCTTCATTCGATCACCGTGAGACAGGATCCGAAGGAGCTCAGAAGAAGATCCATTGAGATGCTGGCGCTTTACATCGCATGCGGGCTTGATCCGGAGAAGAACACTCTGTTCCTCCAGTCCCATGTCCCGGCTCACTCACAGCTGGGATGGGTCCTCGACTGTTACACGATGTTCGGTGAACTTTCGAGAATGACCCAGTTCAAGGACAAGTCGGAAAAGCACAAGGACAATATCAATGCCGGACTGTTCACATATCCGTCACTCATGGCAGCGGATATCCTCCTTTACCAGGCGGATTATGTGCCGGTAGGTGAAGACCAGAAACAGCACGTTGAACTGACAAGAGATATAGCGATCCGCTTTAACAACATTTACGGAGACGTCTTCAAGATTCCGGAGCCTTTTATCAACAAAGTCGGGGCGAGGATCTACGGGCTGACTACGCCTAATCAGAAGATGTCAAAATCAATCCCTGACGGATGTGTTTTCCTGATGGATAAGCCTGATGTCATCATGAAGAAGTTCAAGCGCGCCATTACCGATTCGGATACGGAGAGGTGTGTCCGGTTCGACAAGGAGGAAAAGCCCGGAGTATCCAATCTCATCAACATTTACGCCACCCTCACGGGAAAGAAATTCGAAGAAATAGAGAGAGAATTTGACGGCAAGGGATACGGGGCGTTCAAGCCGGCGGTCGGCGAGGTCGTAGTCGATGCGCTGAAACCGATAAGGGAAGAAGCGGAAAGACTCATAGCCGACAAGACATATCTTAACAATGTTTATAAAGAAGGCGCCGAAAGAGCTTCTTATATAGCAAACAAGACGTTGAGGAAAGTTTATAAGAAAGTCGGATTCTATCAACTGTAAGTTTTTACGTTGTCTACTGTTAAATAAACATCCACCGGCTTGGCCGGTGGATGTTTATTTGTGGATGTAATGATTCAGCAGGACTGTATTTATTCCCTTTTTTGCTTCACAGTACGTGCTGATTTGAGTAAAATGTTATTTGAAAAACAACGGGTTTTTCATGTTCTGCGGCAATACAAGCAGGAGATGACAAACACTTCAGAAAGAAGTTTCGAATAATGCTTAAAACACACGAAAAATTTCATTCCTCAAACGGAAAAAGACAGGTTCTTATAGTAGATGACGAACAGATAAACCGTGAACTGCTGGCAATGGTCCTCAGCGAGGACTTTGAACCCATGCAGGCCGAAGACGGAGAAAGTGCTCTCAAAGTCATAAGAGAGAACAGTGACACCCTCTCGCTTATCCTGCTCGATCTTCTTATGCCCGGCATGCACGACCTGGATGTCATCAAGGTCCTGAAGAATGACCAGGACCTAAAGGATATCCCGATAATCGTTCTCACGGCCGATCAGGAGGCAGAGGTCTCAAGTCTCCAGCTCGGCGCTTCGGATTTTATCCCGAAACCGTATCCAAAGAATGAAGTTATTCTAACAAGAGTCATGCGTGCCATTGAGCTGTCCGAGGATAGAGACATAATCCAGTCTACCGAGAGAGATACGCTCACGGGACTTTACAACAGAGAATACTTCTACAGATATGCGGAACAGTTCGATCATCATCACAAAGGAATGGATATGGATGCGATAGTCATCGATGTTTTCCATTTCAGAATGATAAATGAGCGCTATGGAAAGGCTTACGGTGATGCTGTCCTCACAAGAATAGGTGAGCGAGTCCGTGAAATGGTGAGGGATTCCGGCGGAATCGTGTGCCGTAGGGAAGCTGATACCTTTTTGGTCTACTGTCCGCACAGGGATGACTATAAAGAGATACTCGAGAATGCATCTGAAGGACTTGCCGGCGACAGCGCCAGCCAGAACAGAGTAAGACTCCGCATGGGCATATATGCCCATGTTGATAAAGAGATAGAAATGGAGCGCCGTTTTGACAGGGCAAAGATGGCTCTCGACACGGTTCGCCAGAATTTTCTAAAGGGATACGCTTTCTATGACAACAAGATCCATGAATCCGAGATATATGCGGAGCAGCTTCTTGAGGACTTCCATGAAGCGATCCAGAATAAAGAGCTCACAGTTTTCTATCAGCCCAAATTCGATATACGTCCTGATATCCCGGTACTTGCAAGTGCCGAAGCTCTTGTAAGATGGCGTCATCCGAAATTGGGAATGATCAATCCCGCTGTCTTTATCCCGTTGTTCGAAGAAAACGGGCTTATCCAGCAACTTGACCATTATGTTTGGGAAGAAGCTGCGTCGCAGATCAAAGAGTGGAAGGAGAAGTTCGGTATTTCCATCCCTGTTTCCGTAAATGTATCCAGGATAGATATGTATGATCCGAAACTCATAGATTTCCTGTGCGAACTTATGGAAAAATACGGCCTTTCTCCCGAAGACATGTTTCTCGAGATAACCGAATCGGCATATACACAGGATTCGGACCAGATTATAAGTACTGTCAACAGAATGAGGGAAATCGGATTCCGGATCGAGATGGATGATTTCGGAACAGGCTATTCTTCGCTTAGTATGATTTCCAGTCTGCCCATCGATGCCCTTAAACTCGATATGCACTTTATACGAAACGCTTTCAAAGGCGGCAAAGACGCAAGACTTATCGAAGTGATTATAGATATCGCTGATTATCTCGGAGTTCCTGTCATTGCGGAGGGTGTCGAAACGGAAGAGCAGCTAATTGCTCTTAAAAAGATGGGCTGTGACATTGTACAGGGATATTATTTCTCAAAACCGGTCCCCCCTGAAGAATATGAGCTGTTTGTTGAAAAGAGAGCTGAGGACGACGGCAGCAACAGTATAATCATACGTACAAAGAATATGCCGGACGATAAAATTGTCCGGCCGGGAGTTGCGCATGCGCTATCCTCGGGATTTGAAGTCATTTATTATGTCAATTCGGAAACCGGGCACTATGTCGAGTTCAGCTCACAGGGCAGATATGAAGATCTGCACATTGACAGGAGCGGTGTTGATTTCTTTGAGGATACCCAGAGAAATATTCCCAAAGTAGTATATAAGGATGATATTGACAGGGTATCTCTTTCAATGAAAAAAGACGCTTTGCTGGCACAACTCATGGGCGGAAGATCGTTCTCAATGACCTATAGACTTGTGATCGGCGGTGAGCCGGTATATTACAATCTGTGTGCGGTAAATGCCGGTGTAAGAGATGACTATCATATTGTTATCGGAATCAACAATGTATCGGATCAACTCCAGAAGGCAAACTCTTCCGAAATTGCCGGAAATCTTGAGATATTGGCTATCGCACATGCGCTTTCCAGTGATTTTGAGAGTATTTACTACGTTGACCTGGAAACAGAAGAATATACAGAGTTTATCGCACAGGGCAGCTATGAAGCACTTCATATCGAACTGTCGGGTTCGGAATTCTTCAGTGAATGCCAGAAGAATCTTCTGGAAGTTGTATATGATCAGGACAGATCCCTTATGAGCAAGGTCCTGGACAAGGAAACACTCCTTGAAGTTCTCAGTGAAGAACCTTCATTTTCAGTCACGTATCGGCTGGTGATCGAGGGAGTTCCGGTATGGTATCAGCTGAAGGCAGTAATAGCGGAGGATTCGCGACATCTAGTTATCGGTGTCAGCAATGCTGAAAAGCGCTTTACACATGATGTCGGCAGGGGTATTACTTACGCCAAGATCGCACAGGCTCTTGCACGAGACTATTTCTCAATTTTCTATGTGGATCTTACAACGGGAAGTTATACCGAGTTCTCATCCCAGCAGGAGACACAGACTCTGAAAATGTTGAGGGAAGGCGATGATTTCTTTGGAGATGCCGTGAAAATAATAACGGATAACATCCCTGAGGATGAAAGAAAATATGCTTATGCAGCTTTCTCAAAACACAATCTTCTGAAGGATACGGAAGACGGAAGAGTATTTTCCTTCAATTTCCTCATTAATACTGCAGACGGTATTCTGAATGCCGGCCTCAAAGCTTCAAGACTGCCCGGAGATGAGGAACATATGGTTATCGGTATCAGAAACATAGAGGATCAGCTCGCGATGAGAGAAGAGATCGAGAAAGCGAAAGAGGAATCCGTGACGTTTTCAAGTATTGCGCAAGCCCTCTCTGCTGACTACTTCGCCATCTATTATGTTGATACCGAGACAGATAGATTCAAAGAATTTTCTTCGGATGAGGACTATGAAACTCTAGGTATAGAAAAGAGCGGTGAAGATTTCTTCAACCTCTCGAGAAAGAACATCGTAAGAGTCATTCATCCGGACGACCTCGAAAAATTCCTGGAAGTGTTCACCAAGGAAAATCTGCTTGAAGAACTCAGAAAGAACGGTAAATTTACTCTGAACTACAGGCTTATGTTCGCTGATACTCCGACATATGTCAGCATGAAGGCCACATATATCAGATCCAAGGACAAAAAACACATCGTTATAGGAATAAACAACATCGATGCACAGATGAGACGTGAGAATGAACTGAATGCCGCACGTGAAATGGCAAACAGAGATGCGCTTACCGGAGTCAAGTCAAAGCATGCCTATGATGAGGCAGTTTTTGCCATTAATTCTCTCATAGGTGCCGGAGAAAATGTCCCGTTTGCCGTTGCGGTATGTGATGTTAACGGGTTAAAGCAGGTAAATGACACTAAGGGGCATCAGGCAGGAGACAAGTTAATACTAGATGCTACGCGCATAATCTGTGAGACTTTCAAGCATAGCCCCGTATTCCGCATAGGCGGAGACGAATTCGTCGCAATCTTGAAAGGATCCGATTACGAGAACAGAAATCAGCTGATCTCAAATATGGCGGAGAGTAATAAAGTAAGGGCAGACAACGGCGAAGTAACTGTTGCATGCGGTTCAAGCGATTGGAATGCAGACGCAAGAGAAAGCTATGAAGATGTGTTTGCTCGTGCAGATGAGGAAATGTACAGAAACAAAGATAAACTGAAGATCCAGTGATAAGCAAATACAATATCAGTTTCCAAAAGATAAGACAGGGAAGTCCTGTCTTATTTTTTTGCTTGGTTTTTTGATGCGGTTAGAGTATTATAACAGAAGTTAAATAACTCTAACCAACAGAGGACAATCAATGAAAAGAGATACGAAAGAGGAATTGCTTAAGTCTGCAAAGTCTGAAATCCTCAAATCCGGATATAGAAAAGCTTCTGTAAGAAGGATCTGCGAAAACGCAGGTGTCACCACCGGCGCACTTTATTTTTTGTTTAAAGATAAAGAAGATATATTCGCAACACTTGTGGATGATCCATTGACGCGATTTGAGGAGATAATAAGAAATCATTTTGAAAAGATAGATGTATCTTATCTCATCGAAGAACTTATAAGTCTTTTTTTCAGATATGAAGATGAGTTCCGGCTTCTTTTCCTTAAGGCCGAAGGATCTCCTTTTGAAGATATACGTGACAGGATAGTTGATCTGCTGGAGACACATAACAGAAATCTTGCAAAACGAATCACGGGAGAAGAACCTGATCAGTTTGCCATACACTGGATCTCACACGAACAACTTTCTGCTCTCATGAATCTTACGGAGCACTGCGGAAGCGAGGAGGAAGCTCTCAAAAAAGGCAAGGATCTTGAGAAATATCTCAAAGCCGGATGGGAAGCTCTGATCATAAAAT
Source organism: Oscillospiraceae bacterium (assembly GCA_017512745.1). Classification (GTDB taxonomy): domain Bacteria; phylum Bacillota; class Clostridia; order Oscillospirales; family Ruminococcaceae; genus RGIG5675. Next base: position 743 of record JAFWEV010000073.1, on the reverse strand, counting down.
AAATGAGTATTATCATATACGGCGGATCACTGCTTTATGACCGGATTCAAATCGGGAGATAAAAATTAGTATGTGAGGGTACTATTTTATAACGTGATATGATAGATTAAAGAAAACATGATCAGGAGACTATAAAATGGAAATCCTTTCATACTTTTTCTATATTCTCAATATCGTTTCCAATATTTTTATAGGCGCTTTTGTAAGAATAGGGATCTTCAGATCTGCTTTGTCACATCCGGTCAATGACTATGATGCTGCCGGGAATCCCCTGATCGTTTCAGTGGAGACCAGGATCAGCGCAGTGGATATCCTTAACACACTGGGCATAGGATATCTCGGAACAGCGCTTTATATATCAATAGCAGTGGCTATCACTACCAGTGCATTGCTCATATTCGGTGTTAAGAAGAAGTGGGCGGCAATGCTCAGCATATGCGCATTTTTCCTGTCCGCCGTACTGTTCGCTGTTATCATGTTTATTTCGATCAAATTCCAGAATTAATCAAATCAATAGATACAAAATTTCTTCTCTTTGTTCGTGCACTATTTCTTATTGACACACAGCACAGTTCTTTAATATTATTTATACGGGCTCCCAAAAACAGGCCAATCCCCAAGGATTGACCTGTTTTTTTTGTAAGATTGGCTCCCTTAAATCATTATTCAGCGAGCTTGGCAAGAGGCACGATATGGACAATTGGAACGACGTCAGATTAAAACAGGAATTCAAGGATGGAGAT
>JAFWEV010000072.1 GCA_017512745.1 Oscillospiraceae bacterium | reverse complement strand
TATAGACCTGATTGTATGACACATCGAATTTTGCTGCTGTATTCTTGTATTCCAGATCATGCTCAAGACAATATTTGACGATTTCTATGCGCTCTTCCTGCGTCGTTTTTCTCCTTGCCTCTGCCATATAGACCTCTCTTTTGGGATCGTAATCCCGTAGCTCTTTATTGGCAGTATACTTCTTTATCCAGCGCCTGAGAACACTCTGATCGGTAAGATTGTTTTTTGCACTTATCTCTCTTAATGATCCTTCTCCGCGCAGGTACATCTCTACACATTTCTGCTTGAATTCAGCGGTATATGCTTTGTTTCCGTTGCCAGTCACAAAGCCTTCTATGCCGTGGTATTTATATGTATTTATCCATCCTCGAACAGTTGCTTCATTTATTCCATATTTTTTCCCTATTACTCTATAACTTCCTTTTCCGTCCAGGTACTCCTGTACTATTTGAGCTCGTTCTTCCGCTCTAAACTTGGGTTTTGACATGAAAAATCCCTCCTTCGTAGATTTTGGTTTTTTACCTTGTCTACTTTGGAGGGATCATATCAGAGATGCGGGGGTCTGTTATTGTATCTGTCTGAAATTCAGGTACGGGTATCAGTTATTGCTGATGGCGGGATTGTTATCCGTCTTTATGACGATCTCTTCAACATGCTTTCCTCCGGCTGCATTTTAAGGATTAGGTCATTTTATCCCCAGCCGGATGTGAAATCCGTTGACTTATCTTTCGGGGTCATTCCGCTTTGTGGTCTTTGGCTGATCCGTCTCCGCTTTCTTCTCCCGGAGCTTTGCAAGGATAGAGGCTCGGTCTGTTTTCTTCTGCAGGTTTCCGGCGATCTCGTTCACGTTTTTCCCTGTTACGACATTGGGATAATTCTGCTCAAACTGAACCAACAGCGCACTGACCTCTTTTTCTCCGCTTACCGTCTGCTCATAAAGCTCTTCAAAGCGCCCGTCCTCCATGACATTTTCTATAAACGCCTGCGAGGTTTCCGGCAGTGATTCCCATTCCACATAAAGATCAGCTACCGCCTTGTAGATCTGCTCCATCAAGATTGGTGTCCCGCGCTTCTGGTGCTCTGCGAGAATTCCCAAAATGTCCGACAGATCGCTTTTATACTGTCTGCCGGAACGGAGCTTCATGGCAATCAGATATTCCGCTGCCACTGTGCGGATGGTCACGATATTGGCATAAGTCTTGTAATACACGGAGAACTGAGACAGCTTCTCCGAATAGGAATCGGTGCTCGTGAAGTCCGCGTTCAGCCAGCCATTCGGGAGCCCGTACCGATCACCAACATGATTGATGGCCTCCTTCATGGCGGACGCCGCCTGGATCAGCGCATCGATATCCGTAGTCATATTCCGAAAGCCATAGTTGATGAGAACAGAAGCTCCACCGATCAGAACGAGCTCGGCGGGCATCTTTGTTCCTGCCTGTTTCCTGTATTCCTTGGCGACCTCTTTCAGATAGAGATCGATATTCTCCCTCGTAAATTCAACCTGTTTTTCAGATGACATTTCTTACCTCGTTTTCAATGATGTTGAACCGCTTGAATTCGGGAATCGCTGTGATAGCAGCCTTGTGCAGAACAGCGTTGTCTTTTGATGCCGCCGATACTGCCCGGATACCGGCCGGATATACCGGCTTTTCCAGCTTGCACCTGCGGAGATCATCATACTCGTCACAGAGGGGGATGTCGTTCTCCCGGCTGATATAATCCAGCATGGCAAGCAGATACAGACTCTCAGGATACCATTTCCGATCATAATAGGTTCGGATCTCCTGGCTTTCCAGTGTATCCGCAATAAATTCGATATCGCCCAATTCCTTGACCCGATGGCAGATTGCGCTCTTGAAGTTTTCAAAGCTGCTGCGCTTCAAGAAACACGGAGCGAGAAGTTCCTCCATAGTGATATCCAGAGCATGGGCGATTCGATAGATCGTCTCAGCACTGCATTTTTCCAACCGCGCTTTGCCATTGCAGATATCGTTCACTGTAGCATATGGGACTTCGCTCATCTTCGCAAGCCTATAAATGCTCATGCTCTTCAGCTTCAAAGCATCCTGTATCGTCATCGTTTATCACCTGCCTTTATTACAAAATATAACGGTCAACCGTTATATTGTCAACGTCGGATTCGAAATCATTTAGCTTTTCGTTTTTTGTAGATATGCAAAACGGGCGGACTGTGAGGTTTTTTCACTCACAGTCAGCCCGTTTCGGCGTTTCTTATGCGGTTTTGCTTTCTTCTTCGGTGGGTCCGCCGTCCAGCAGGTCCTTGAGCTGTTTAAAACTCTTAGGCATTTTGATATCTTCCCTTCCATGGATTGATCATATCGGGCCTGCGGGAATAATTCCACCGGTCATATACAATATTATATTTTGTCACAGTCCAACAAATGTCCAACTGATATCGGAAACCGGGCTGTCCGGCATCACGATCCTGAAAACAGCAGTCTGTACTGCACGAAATCGTTGTCTTTTGCGTCGTAGTTCTCCGACGAGACCAGATATATGTGACTGTATCCTGTCCTGTAAGTGACATTGTTGAAGAACGAATCGACTTCCCCGTGCACGTCGTACATGAATTCGACGTCGTTCTTCTGCGCGTTGAGATCGACTTCGAGTCTTCTCAGCAGCTCGTCGTAATCCTTTATGGATCTCCCGAGATCGCATGAAAAGTCATGGAGAACGCACTCGCCGCCCTTGTCGAACTCATCCTGAAGCAGCGACATGATCCAGGAAAAGCCTTCGAAGAGACCGTTTTCGACGGTATAGGATATCATGGTCCCGATACCTTCGCAGTCCTTCATGAAAATGAGCTGCCTCGCCACCTCGGCAGCCTCCAGCAATGCGTCGATGTCCTCCGCATCCCGCAGGCTGTTGTCCCTTATCCATTTTTCCAGCGCATCTGTCATGATTTTTCCGCCTTTTCCCGGTATTGTCTGATCATAATTCTATCCCGACACTATTGTAGCACGTCCGCATACAGGCGGTTGACCCACGCGGCAGGCTCTTCCGAAAAGCAAAGGACCCGCCGCCGGTATTGCGGCAGGTCCTTCCTACAGCCGGATGTTTTCCGTTTTTCTCTGTTATGCGGTTTTAAGGGACCTCCGTCCGCTGTCACAGATCGAATCCCTTAAATACGTACCTCATTCTCGGCTTGGAATACTCTCCGTACTGGATCGCCTCGACGGGGCATTTGTTGATGCATGCCATGCATCCTGCGCACCACTTCTCTTTCCAGACGGGTTTTCCGTCGACGAGTTCGATGGCGTCGACAGGACAGTTCGCCTCGCACAGTCCGCATCCGATGCATGTGTCCTCGGCATAGTATCTCTCCGTATCGAGGCTCGCCTTCTCCACGGGGAAGAAATCGCGGAACATCGGGGAATTATTCTCCTGTCCGTCGCCCTTATCCGTATCTATACCCCTGAAGCCCGCCTTGAGGCCGGGGATTATCGTGCCATACAGTCTCTCCTTAGCGTTTCTGAGCTTTACCGCGGCTGTCTCGGGAGTCTCGACGTCCCTCGCAAACACGGGCATGTTGTCCGGCATCTTGAGACCGTATCCGCAGTCGAGCCTCACGGCTTCGCCGAGATGCTCAAGAGTGTTTCCCGTCTTGTTGCTGAATGTGGTTATCGCAAAGGTATACGCGTCATGCGGATCTATCCCGGCTGCAAACGCGGTCATCTCTTTCGGCGCCCTGTAGGAAAAACACGGAAACACGAATCCTATCATCTTCTCATTTGCAGTATCGAATTCAGAGGGATCGCGCTTGAATATGCTTACCGCAGTGTCGTTGAATTCCGCGGCAATGATCTCCGCCACGGCCTGGCTGTTGCCCGTACCCGAAAAATAGAAAATCATAATAATATCCTCCTTAACCGGTCTGATGATCACGGCAAATTATCAATAATGTTTATATTATTAACATAACAGATTCGGTCGCCGTTTAACAGTGGAAAAATGCGTCTGTCCCGCTCCGTATTGCCTGTATTTTTGCCGCGGGCGCTCTGGTATAATCAGGACAGAGTGTCAGATAATTATTTATCCGGGAGGAAGAACAGAATGACCATCGACGAATACATAAGCTCGCAGTCCCCTGAGATACAGCCGGCCTTGAGATCGGTAAGGGAAGCCATAGTGTCCGTTCTTCCGTTCGCCGAGGAGCGGATGAGCTGGGGCATGCCCACTTTCTGGAAGGACCACAATCTCATACATTTTGCCACCGCAAAAAACCACCTCGGCATCTATCCCGGCAACGATGCCGTTGAGGCCTTCAGAGAGGAACTGGACGAAAGAGGTCTCAAATACTCAAAAGGCGCCATACGTTTCCCCTACGGGGACATCGATCTCGAATTCATCCGCCGGATCGCCATGTGGTGCGGTGAGCACAACCGCTGATCCTCCGCGAAAGCCGTAATTGCCGTCTGTCCGCTTTCTCTCCCGGGAACATCCTCGGCCGGCAGACTGCAGCAGATAAAGAGCAGAAGATCCGGATCATCTTACGGGTGATCCGGATCTTATTTTGTTTTTTCTGTTAAATGGATAACTTCGGGTAGACAGGTCCGTCTTCCGGCGGAAGATGCAGTTCGGGAAGCTTCGCTCCCTTTATCAACAGAAGATAGGAGAAGCATTCTCTCACCTCGGGCTCCTCGCCTTCTATGACGAGAGTGACGCAGCCTCCTGTGCCTCCTATGCTCCCCGCGGATATGGGCGTCGCCCTGACGCCGTACAGAGCTTCGAGCGCGGACACTTCCGTAATGACCGTTCCATCCACGGGAAACAGCGCTGCGGGTATGCCCATGGCAAGATCGGCCTTCATGAAGCCTATGGCTTTTGCAGCTTCGTTTATGGAGACGGGTATCAGCTTTTCCAGCCCCACGGGAAACAGCACCCTGAAGTCCTGTTTTCTGCGCGCCGCCATGACTTTGCCTATCGTTCCTCCGCCGCCCGCCGGATTGGAGAACAGCACTCCCGCTTTTCCGTACGGGTCGAGCGCGTTGCACCCCTTTATATATACGTCGTCTCCGGTGAGATTATCCAGTATCTCTCCGAGCGGGATGCCGGTCCTGAGCTCTCCCTTTTCGAATACCCAAGTCTCCTTCGAGACTTCTCTCGGATCATGCTTTCCCAGTCCGCGGGATCTTATCATCTCCACGGCCTCGAGGGATCCGGCAAGACCCTTCTCGTTCACGACTCCGCACACAAACAGCCCCCCGGGCATCCTGCCCGTGAGTTTTTCATATATGAAAACCGTCGAACTGCTGGGATGGATCGCAACGGTCCCGTTTTCCAGAGCATTTTTCACGCAGTCCAGCGACAGTACCGCATCGGATATGAGTTTCTTCGACTCCGTGGGAGTAAGTACAACTTCAGCTTTCATTTAACTCTTTCCTTCAGCCATCTGACTGTTAGATCCTGCGCTTCGCGCCATTCTCCCTCGAGGGATATTACGAACCCGTGGTCACTTTCCATAAAGCACCGCAGGGTCACCGGAACTCCGCATTTTTCCAGTCTTTCCGCATATTCCGCATCCTCTGCCCTGAACGGGCACTTCCCCGCGGATATGATGAGCGTTTCGGGCAGGCCTTCGAGCATGCTGTCCGGAGCCTTCAGTACAGAGCAGTACGGAGAGCCCAGCACGTCTGGGTCGTCCTCCGTGAGCAGCGATACGCTCATCCTCATTCTGTCGGGAGACAGTCTCCCGCCGGGGATTAACGGCTTTTCCTCTGGGGGAACGCCGAGGTCGAAGTTTCCGTAATCCAGCGTCTGCCCGCACGGCAGGAATTCTCCCGTCTCTCTTCCCCTGATGACGCAGGACGCAGCCATGGAAGCTCCCGCGGAATGGCCGCCGACAGTGACTTTCGATCTCTGCGCGCCGAATCGTTCCGCGTTCTCACAGGCCCACACCGCCGCGTCGTAGCAGTCGTCATACGGCACGGGATACCTGCACATATCCGTCGTCCTGTAATCCACGTCCACGACCGTGCAGGGAACGCTTGCCGCAAGCATCGCGCAGAACATGAGGTCCCTTTCGCCGTGGGGCTTTATCCAGCCGCCTCCGTGCAGATTTATGTGCAGTGCGGAAGGCGCCGGCACATCCCGTGGCGCTATCACATATACAGGTATATCCCCGTTCCTTCCGGGGACGGTCATCTCCGTTATTGTGACCAGGTCCCGGAAAGCCCTGTAATCGTCGGGCCAGACCGTCTTTTTCTTTGCGCTCTCTTTTCTTATCAGTTCGCCGAAATGCCGGCGCTGTTCCATGGAATATTGCATACGTTTGCCTCAAAAAGCCCCGGAATGATCCGGGGCATGGTTAGGTATTTTTCAGCGGACAAGAACTGCAGCAAGCAGTACGTTGATCGTTCCGAGGAGCAGAGACCACAGGAATCCTCTCTTGAAGGCGTCTCTCCACTCGAGGCCCATCATACCGAGTCCGAGGTACACGGACGCGGTCGTGAGGCACAGGCCTCTAGCCATTGACGAACCCACGACGAACATCGCCGCTATCGTGGAACCGGATACTCCGTAACTCGCTCCGATGTTGACGACTACGGGCATGATGCCGTAGATGATGGCATCGGTGTTGAGAAGGAAGCTGAGCGGCGTCGCGAGAATGCCGAGAATGACATGTACCACTCCGCTGAGGGATGCGGGAACAGCTGCGACTATGGATGAAGCCAGAGCCTCAAACATTCCCGTTCCTTCCATGATTCCCATCATAATGCCGGCGCAGAGGATCGTGTAGATATTTGTGAGGAGATCTCCGGCATGGCGCTTTATGAGGCTGTTCTGGTCCTTGACCTTCCTGTAGTTTACCGGAAGCGCGATCGCGCATCCGATCAGGAACGCGAGGTGCGGAGGCAGTCCGACAAACAGAAGGACAAGAAGCAGTACGGTGAGAATGAGGTTGAACCAGAACAGTTTCGGACGGCGGTACTGGAGCTCCTTCTCCGGGACCTCAAGGGTGACCTGGACGTCAGCCGGCTGGAATTCTCCGAGTTTTTCCTCTCTGCGGCTCTCGATGTAGAGGACCACAAAGCTCAGGATCAGCGCCACGATCTGTATCGGGATGATCTTCTTGTACAGGACCATCAGATCCTCTCCGACAACGATCGCCGCGCGCGTGAGAGGTCCGCCCCAGGGGAGCATGTTCATCGCTCCGATTATGAGCAGGAATATGAGTCCCATCATCGTTCTCTTGATCTTCAGTTTGTCAAAGATGACTATCATCGGGGGGACCGTTACCATGAGCGTCGTGACTCCCGAACCGTCAAGATGGGATACGCACGCGATGAGTCCCGTGATCGCCACGACGCTGAATATCGTCTTTCCGAATCCCTTGGTCTTCACGAGGAGACCGATGATCGGATCGAAGAGTCCGGCGTCGGACATTGTTGAGAAATAGATGACAGCGAATATGAATACACAGACTACCGTTGCGGCGTCGAGCATTCCCTCGTGCGCCATCGTCAGTGTTTCGGTGAATCCCGTTCCTATAGCCAGCGCGGCTATGATCGGGAGTATTCCCAGGATCGTTCCGGGGAGCAGTTTGCCGGTAAGGATAAGTGCCAGAAGTACAACCAGAAAAATAATCGTTGCCCATGTCAACATGGTTCTTTTCCTCCTATTATTGTCATACTTGTTCTATTAGTCGTATACGCCCTGCATATACTTCGCCAGGAGCTCCACGTCGTCCGTGGAAGCCAGCATTGCCATTTTCTTTGCCTCGGTCTCTCTCACGATCTTGCAGTTCTCGAGGACATCGGCGAGATATTCTCTTGGGAATTTCACCGCCCCGTTCTCGTCCATATGCACGATCTCTCCGGGTGCTACGTCCATCCCGCATATCTCGACGGGTGTGTTGACCGCCTTTACTCCCATCGGTCCGTGACCCGCGCTTGTTCCCGTGAGCATGTACTGGATGCCCATAGGACGGATCTCGTCCACGTCGCGCGACGGTCCGTCGGAGATGATCGCGACGCATCCCGCCGACTTGAAGGCGGTGGCCATATTGCCTCCGCACAGTCCGTTCTTGCGCTTGAGCGCTTCAGGATAATCCTGCTTTATAAGGAGCACAACGGGTTTGGGAGAATTGCCGATCGCTCTCAGAACATCGGCCACTCCGGGGCCACCCTTGAAATTCGGATCCGGCACACCGTATGTGCATGTCACCGCATAACCGCAGCGCGGTCCGAGTTCCGGATACATGACCCTGAGCGAATCGTCCGTGTACCAGTTGGTATCCCACGGATGGAAGAGGGCAAGACATGTGCTCTTTCCGGGATATGTAGCCACCACGTTCGTGATGGTCGGAGTATCGAATTCCTCGAGTTCCTTTATGATCTTTATCTCTTCTTCAACTGTGAGTTTTCTCGGGTTTCTCATGTTTTTGCCTCCTCAACTTCGGCATTTGCCAGGAACACATACTGCTGGCCGAAATGCATGTCGTACTCGTCGGCATTGCCCGATGCCCGGCCTCTCGGCCACGAGAATTTGATGACGTTGATGTTCTCGCAGTAGAATTTCTTGACCAGCTCGGGTCTGGTTCCGTACAGTTCCGCGACCAGCTCCTCCTGGATATTGGAATGCTTGACCATCTCATAGCTCTCCTTGTCTTTGAAGAAGATGTCTATGGTCACCCAGAAAGGACCGGCGTTCTTGGAGCGGACGTATCTTGCTATATCTTTAAGTTTTGCCATCTCTGTGTCCTCCCTTATACTTCCGCATACGCAAACCGGATAAGCTCAAGAGGATCATCCACATCGATCACGTGGTGGAACTTGAACTCATAGCACGGTCCGCGGTCGCAGTCGGCCGGTGAGAACGGGAACGCAAAGCTCGGAAGCTGCTCGTTCCAGTTTGCCGGGAAGTGGAGCAGCAGAGGCTGCATGCTCTTCGCGACGGTCTTTGCCAGCTCCTGCGTCTTTGCGGTGACGGTCATGAGCATCAGTATCTCTCTCGGATGGAAGTCATCCGGCACTTTTCCGGGGAGAAGTCCGTTATATCCGTAGGCTTTGAACGAGATCCTGTAGTCGTTCGGGTCGAGCCCGCTCTTCGTCATGTTCTTCATTCCGTAAGCGGTGATCCCCTTTATCCACGTCTCGGGGTCCTTGAGAAGATCCGGGTCCGCGCATCCCACAAGACTGATATTCTGATAGCCGACGATCCCCGCGGCTTCGAGTTTGTTCGTGTACTGCTGCGCGTGTTCAAACCTTGTTCCCGTCACCCTCGTCGTGACTCCGTCGGGCAGCTGGGTGTATACGCAGTCTTTTGTGAGGATCCTTCCCGAGGGTTCCGTCAGAACATACGGGTCAACATTCTCGTATACGAGATGCGCCGCCACGCTGTACGGCGTGCAGTGCGCCTCGGGATTGAGCGGACGGACATTGAATCCCTCCTCGTCCACTTCGAGAAATACGCCCATACCGGTCTCCACATCGCAGCACTGCGATCCGCACTCGACAGTCTTCGCGCCGTGCCATGCTGCGGCGACATTGCAGCCTCTGAGTATGGGCAGAGCGGCGACGATCGCCGTGTCGGTAGCGCGTCCGCAAAGGACTATGTCCGCGCCTTCCTCGTACGCCTTGATGAACGGCTCCGCTCCCATCAGGACGACCGCATGCTCGAACTCGTCAAAAGTCTTTTCGCTTATCCCGGGCGCGCCCTCGAGAGGATGGATCTTTCCTTCCGAATACTTCTTCTTGAGGACGTCCTTCCCGACTTCCGAGTAGACTTTTGCGATCTTCGCATGATAGCCGTTTTCCTTGAGGATCTCGGTGACTATCTCATAGGCCTCCTCAACTCCGTTGTCGGAACCGCATGTTCCGCACGAGCCTATGAATACGGGGATGTCAAGTTCGCGTGATCCCTTGACCATGATCTCAAGATCGTGCTTGAGCATATGTCTCGAGGTCTTGCACATCGCATTTGCAAGATATGCGGGGCCCGAATCCGTCGAACCGGCATCCGCAGCTATAAGATCCGGCTTCACCTCGAGTCCCAGCCTGAAGTAATTTTCATCGATACCAGCGCCGAGACCTCCGATCGCCATCAGGATCCTGCAGGTGTTCAAAGATATCACTCCCTTCCGGTGTATATGAATGTGATCAGTTCCCTACTTTTGATTATATTGGAAGGCTATCGAAAGAAAAAATACTATTATAAATATTATTGCCATAGAATTTTATCTATGATATACTGCGCTATGGATAACTGCGATGTTATGCATTGCGCACATGGCCGCCGCGCGCGTATCGCGCATCCCGCGCGGCCATTCAGAGAAAACGCCCCGGAGGTATATCAGGATGAACGACCGGCAACTCAGGTATCTCCTCACCGTAGCGGAAACAAGAAACATAAGCGCGGCTGCCAGAAAGCTCCTTATCAGCCAGCCCTCTCTCAGCGCCATGATACTGAATACCGAAGAACAGCTCGGCGCGCCGATCTTCGACAGGAGCACAACTCCCCTTTCGCTTACACAGGCCGGAGAATGCTATATCGAAGCGGCAAAACAGATACTCGCCATCGAGAGAGATATGATGAGGAAGATACATGAAACCACCGAACACGTCTCAGGGCCTCTCTCCATAGGGTGCTCGTCGGCGACCTCGTCTCTCATGATGTCCGTATTCATCCCCAGATTCGCCAAACTGTACCCGGACGTCAGACTGTCCATCATTGAGGACCATGCTCCGATGCTCGGCGACCTGCTGCAGCGGGGCGAGGCGGATCTTCTTGTCACTCCGTCCGTCTTCATCAACGATATCTTTGAACGCAAGCTCCTCTCGAGAGAGGAAGTGATCCTTCTGGCCCCAATCTCATTCGACCCCGGGCATTGTGAACAGCTGGAGGACAGAGTCTTCAGGAGTTTCGATTTCCGCATTCTCGACAACAAACCCTTCGCGCTGATGAAGGAGGGCCATCTCACCCGCGAACTCCAGGACACAGTCCTCAGCCAGGAGATGATCAGCCCCAAGGTAGTGCTTGAGACCGAGCGCTGGGAGACCTGCGTCAGCATGGTCGAAAATGAGATGGCGTTCACGATCCTTCCCTACAGCCGGTTCAAGAGCGATGTCATTGAGACCAGGATCAGGGCTTACAGTTTCCACATTCCCATCTTCAGAGAGATATCACTGTACTGGAGAAGAAACTCCATGATGCCGAAAGTGGCGCAGGCGTTTATCGATTTTGTCGACGGGGAATTCAGGAAGATGAAGTGATCCGTTTCCCCTACGGGGACATCGATCTCGAATTCATCCGCCGGATCGCCGAGTGGTGCGGTGAGCACAACCGATGAGTGTCCCTCCCCGGAATATCCGGGAACGGCCGCATCCCGCAAAATGCAGATAAAAAAACCGGAGCCTTAATACCGCAGGCTCCAGTTTTCCGTTTTTTATTTGAGTTTTATTTCATGAGGGAGAGGAACATCTCTTTGATGTCTTCCACTGTGACGGGGCGCGGGTTGCCCGGTGTGCATGCATCCTTGAGAGCATCTGCGCTCAGCGCATCAACGTCTTCCATCGGGACAACATCCTTAAGGGACATCTCGATACCTACATCCTCGCCGAGTTTGCGGACTGCAGCTACGGCTGCCTTTCTCGCATCTTCAAGAGGCATCGTATACGCGCCTTCAACATCGAACGCTGCCGCTATGTCACGGTATTTCTCACCTGTTACGGGAGCATTGTATTCCATGACTGTCGGCAGAAGTGTTGCGCACGCTTTTCCGTGAGGCATTCCGTAGTATGCGCTCAGCGTGTGCGCCATGGAGTGGTCAACGCCGAGTCCGACATTTGAGAAGCCCATGCCGGCGATGTACTGCGCGAGAGCCATGCCTTCACGGCCTTCGCTCTCATTGTTTACTGCGCCGCGGAGATACTTTGCGATCATCTGGATAGCCTTGATGTGGAACATATCGGAAAGCTCCCAGGCTCCTCCGGTGATGTATCCCTCGATAGCATGTGTGAGCGCATCCATACCTGTTGCGGCTGTAAGGCCTTTCGGCATGGAACTCATCATCTCGGGATCAACAAAGGCAACTACCGGGATATCATGAACGTCTACGCATACGAACTTGCGCTTGTTCTCCGGGTCGGTGATAACATAGTTGATCGTGACTTCTGCTGCCGTGCCCGCTGTTGTCGGAACCGCAAGGATCGGTGTGCAGGGGTTCTTTGTCGGCGCAACACCCTCAAGGGAGCGCACATCTGCGAACTCGGGGTTCGTGTTGATGATGCCGATGGCTTTTGCCGTATCCATTGAGGATCCGCCGCCGATGGCTACGATGCAGTCGGCTTCCGCGTCCGCAAAAGCCTTGACACCTGTCTGGACGTTCTCAATTGTGGGGTTAGGCTGGATATTGGTGTAGAGAGAATACGCAATTCCCGCTTCATCAAGAAGATCCGTAACCTTTGCCGTGACGCCGAATTTAACGAGATCCGGGTCGGAAGCTACAAACGCCTTTTTGAAGCCGCGGTTCTTGATCTCCGTAACGATTTCCTTGACGGCGCCTGCGCCGTGATAGGAAGTTTCATTCAAAACGAATCTGTTTGCCATATAAGTTTTCTCCTTTTTCACACAGTTAATCCTGCTTAACTATATTATGAAGCATTATTCTTCTTTTATGTATTGGAAAATGTTAAAATAATTGTCGAATAATTTTAGGAGTAATACTGAAAAGGAGGCATTCATCATGCTTGTTCTCAAAAACTGTAAGTTTGTTCCGTTCCTGACAGAAGGCGTAGATTTCGAGACCGGAGACGTCTTTGTAGAAAACGGCAGGATCGAAAAGATCCTTCCTGCAGGTTCCGAATACCCCGCAGACGCAAATGTTTTCAATCTCGCAGGCAAGACACTGCTGCCCGGTCTTATCGACCTGCATGTTCATCTCTTCTACGAGGTCATGAGCGACATCTTCGTCGGAAATTCCGCTCCTCAGCCCACGACCACTCTCAACGCGTTCAGATATGCAGAAGAGCTTCTCAACGACGGCTATACGACCATACGCGACGTCGGCGACCTTCACTGCAGAGCCGCGCTGTATGTCAAGAAAATGATAGAGTCCGGAAAGGTAGACGGTCCGAGGATCACCACCAGCGGTCCGATCATCTCTTCCAACTGGACGAATCTCGATTCTCTCGATATCTACGCATGCGGCTCCGACGGTTTCAGGGACGCCGTGCGCAAGAATTTCGCAAACGGTTCCGACTTCATAAAACTGTACGGTTCCGGTTCCCTTCTGCTTCCCTCCAACGAGCCCGGATATCCCATCCTCGAATCGGATGAGATCGAAGCCGCGTGCCTTGTCGCAAAGAGAAACTCCTCCTACGTCTCCGTACACGCCCACGGCCCCACGGCCATCGACATGTGCGTAAAGGCCGGCGTGCATACCATCGAGCACGCCTCTATGATCACCGAAGACACACTCAAATACATCGACGACAATAATCTCGACACGGCTCTTGTCTACACCATGTTCGCTATCGACGAGGTTCTCGAAGAGCCCGAGTCATACAACGGCCAGAGAATGAACGCGCTCATCGACTGGATCAAGTCATCCCTGCTCAACGCATACCACAACCACAAGAACATCCTCATCGGATGGGGCACCGATGTCGGTCTCAATCTCTATAAGACAGATCCTATGAGAGAGTTCCGTCTCAGAAAAGAGATGCTCGAGATGAGCAACGAGGATATACTCAAGCAGGCCACGATCAATTCCGCGAAGATCATCTATCAGGACGATAAGATCGGATCCATCAAGGAGGGCAAATTCGCAGACTTCGTCGTTGTCGACGGAGATCCCGTAGAGGACCTCAGCGTGATGTACAGGATCCCCGAGCATGTAATCAAGGGCGGAAAGATCATAAGATAATCCGAGCCTACAAAAGACAAAATCCCACTCGCATCCGCGAATGGGATTTTTTGTATGCAGTTAGTTTAAAGCGTATCTTCGATAAATTCCGCTATGTCGTCGGACACCTTCGTTCTCGCGCCGTAAAGTCCGTGCTCTACGGCGTATTCCTTCTTTCTCTGCACCGCGCCGCGGCTCTCAAGCTTTTCCCAGAGAGGTTCGGCCATATCCGCAGGAGGCGCGATCAGGTCGAGAGACGCCGTAACAAGCAGGATATTTCTTCCCGAGAGTTTATCCGCGGCATTTATGAATGATATGTCATCGGCATTTTCTTCTATGTTATTGAAAAGAGCCTCTGTACCGTCGGAGACCAGCATGTCGTTGAATGCGCACAGAGCTTTCAGCATGTTTTCCTTATCGGTCCCAAGGTATGCCGTCGGATCGTACGGCGCAAGAAGCACAAGACCTCTGACGTAGTCCATATCCTTTCCGGCATTGATCGTGGAAAAACCGCCGACACTGTGTCCCGCCAGATATATCCGTTCCGGGTCCACTCTGTATTTCTCCGCGCCTTCGGTACGCATGTATTCCGTGATGTTCTTGAGATCCTCGACGTCATTCGTGAAGAGATACTTCCCCTTGCTCCCCCAGGATCCCCTGTAGTGATACGTGACCGTCACGCATCCCGCCCGGCACAGGGCGTTCGCCATGTCGTCGAGCACAGACTGACCGGGATACCCGTGAGAAAAAATGACGCAGGGTCTAGGTCCCTCGAATCTGCCGTCGGGGAGCATGATTATACCGAACAGGTCGCAGCCGCAGCTCACAAATCTCGCGGACACGTATTTGGGAACGGTCGCGCTGTCCCCGAGTTCGGGATCCCTGAATATATATTCTCTGTTGATCAAAGCGGACATGATATCACCTCACTTAAGTTCACTTATGTATTTTTCAAGTTTCGCGCAGAATTTTCCGATATGGATACCGTCAACGAGACGGTGGTTCACCTCTATGGTCACAACGAGCACTTTTCTTCCGTCAACATCCCTGTATCTGCCCCAGCACAGCGCGGGTACTGAAGAGTTTCTGGATTCTTCCGAATAGTCCTGCTGGTTCGTCATTGCCGTCATGTCTATCCATGGCACACATGTCATATGGATCATCTGATCATGGTCTGCGGGACCGGATCCGAAAAGCGTTTTCTGTTTTTCATTCTGTTCGTCGATCCTTCTGCAGAATTCCGCGATGGAGCAGTCGGCAGGAGCGCTGACATATCTGAAGACTTCGGTCTCCCTGTCAAGCATCGTGAGCCCGGGCTGTCTCTCTTTGAACCTCACGATCTTTCCGTCTTTAATCTGGAGAAGGAACTCATCCACGCTGTTCAGCGCTTTTGTGCACAGATAAGCAAGGCAGCTGTAGAAGGAGAGTCCGTTCTGTTTTGCGAAACCGTAGACGTTCGTCACATCCAGATTGAATGAGAGGGTGTAGAACGGATTCATCTTCGAGGAAAACAGATCGTATATCTCTTTTCTCGCCCATTGGTCGATTTCAATAATTTCCATGTGAGCTTTTCCGCCTTTCTTTTCCTTTGCTACAGTAATTATACTGCATCACTCTAAAGCATTGCAGAAAAAAACCTTTGATGATAGTATTATGCAGTAAGAAAATGCATATATATACATATATTCATGTATACTTGAATAATTATATATCGGGATGGTGTGACTATGAGGTCATCTGAAGTAATCGTATTCATTATTTATCTGGCATTCATGCTTGGTATCGGCATCCGCTTCTTCTTTAAGGACAAAAACGGCGGAGAAAAGACGTACTTCCTCGGCGGACGCAAAATGGGGCCGTGGGTAACGGCGCTTTCCGCCGGCGCATCGGATATGAGCGCGTGGGTCCTTATGGGTCTTCCGACATCGATCTACGCCCTGGGCATCGGTCAGGTCTGGATAGCGGTGGGACTGCTCATCGGTTATTCGCTGAGCTGGATCTATGAAGCTCCCCGTCTCAGAAAGTTCTCCATCGTATCAAACGATTCCATCACCGTTCCGCAGTATCTGACGAACAGATTCATGGCTTCCTCAAAGATCCTGCAGATACTGTGCGCGGTCGTATTCCTTATCGCATACACGATCTACTCCGCGTCGAGCATCAAGGCCTGCGGAACACTGTTCAACACGGTCATCGGCTGGGATCCAAAAGTCGCGATGTATGTCGCAGCGCTCATTATTATCAGTTATACATTCCTCGGAGGCTTCTCGGCCGTCGCGTGGACGGACTTCTTCCAGGGCATGCTTATCCTCGGCGCAATGCTCATCGCTCCGATCTTTGCGCTGATCGTGATCAAGCCTACCGCCATAGCTGCGCCTCCCGCGGATTACTGGAACGCTTTCAGCAGCTGGAAGGATATAGTCTCAGGACTCGCATGGGGACTCGGATACTTCGGTATGCCCCATATAATCATCAGATTCATGGCGCTGAGATCGCAGAAAGAGCTCAAGAAATCCGCGACGATCGGTATTTCCTGGACATTCATCATCCTCGCATTCGCAGCCGTCATCGGAATCGTCGGAAGAACTCATATCGGATTCGATGAGAACATAAACAACAACTCCCTCGTCTTTATCGAGATGGTCAGAAGGATCTTCCCCGGACTTATCTCCGGCGTCCTTCTCTCCGCGGTTCTCGCCGCGTCCATGAGTACTGCCGACAGCCAGCTCCTCGCCGCATCTTCCGCTTTCGCGAGCGATGTATATAAACCGGTCTTCAGAAAGAACAAGGCCGGTGATAAAGAGATGCTCTGGGCAGGCCGGTTTGTGGTTCTCATTGTTGCGGTTCTTGCCCTTTTCATTGCTTCCAGTCCGAACAGCGGATCCATAATGGGACTTGTAACCAATGCCTGGGGTATTTTCGGCGCAGCTTTCGGTCCCACGATCCTGCTCAGCCTCTTCTGGAAGAGATTCAACTTTGCAGGTGCGGTTGCCGGCATTTTCTCAGGCGCGCTTGTGGATATCCTCTGGTTCACATATCTTGCCGATACAGGTGTTTATGAACTTGCTCCGGCTTTTGCGGTAAGCCTCATCTGCGCCGTTGCGGTGACACTTATCACCAAGAAGCCGTCCGCGGAAGTCGAAGATCTTTATGAGAAAGCTCTTCGCTATGAAGATTAAGGATTCCTTTTAAGTTATAATGATGTGTGTCATTTATGGCACACATCTTTTTTTGCGGAGATATAAGTGGAGACCGTACTCAAAACCTTTATATCCTTTATCACCACAAACCTGGACGATCTCTGTATCATGGCGGTCCTGTTTGCCGCAAACGGCAAAAACCGTCATCTGCAGATACATCTCGGCCATTTCCTCGGTATGGCTTTTCTTGTCTCTCTGAGCCTGTTCATCTCACTCGGCGCAAAGTTCGTCCTCGGAGAGCATATAAGGCTTCTGGGCATTGTCCCTGTCATCATGGGCATCAAATACTATATAGACGCATCCCGCAGAAAAGAGTCCGGCAGCGAGGAGCCCGCCGCGTCCTCGGCGGGTCTTGTCATCGGCACTGCCCTGATCACCGCGGCAAACGGCGCGGACAACGTCGCGGTCTACACCTCCCTGTTCTCCCCGTTTGCCGGAAAGGACATCGCATTGTCCCTTCTGCTGTTCGCAGTTCTTACGGTGCTCCTCGGCATTCTGTCGGAGAAACTCCTTGACGCCGGTCCCGTAAAAGTGTTTATCAACAGGTATTCCAGGTATTTTGTTCCCATACTGCTGGCAGCCATAGGCGTCATGACCCTGCTCGGGATCTAGCGCCGGTCCGTCATCAAAAGGCGTCAGTATTCTGCTAGAATTAATATATTCAAAAGATCGGAGGTCCCGCTATGGAGATAGAGAGAAAATGGCTTGTCACAGGATGGCCGTCATGTGACCTTCCCCTCATCGCGCGTCAGCAGATGTCCCAGGGGTACATCAATGTCAGGCCTACAGTGAGGATAAGAAAGGAAGTCCTGCTGAAAGAAGACGGCGACAGCACCGACTTTGTTCTCTGTATCAAAAGCGGAGCAGGTATCGCCAGGGAAGAGATAGAGATATCCATCCCGGAGGAGAAGTTCGCCGATCTTGAACGCGTCATCGGACTCCCGCTCATCGGGAAAGAGCGGAGAACATATCTTCTTTCCGACGGCTGCCATCTGGAGGTCAATCACGTCGACGAGGGGCTGCCGACAGAATACTGGTACGCAGAGATAGAATACCCCTCCATAGAAGCCGCGCGCTCCTGGACTCCGACGGAGGAACTGGGGTCCTATCTCGGAAGAGATGTATCGGAAGAACCGGGGCAGTCCATGGGCGAATACTGGGAACTGACAAGACTCGGAAAAGGATCCGGCAGTTAGATTTATTTTTCACCTCAGCAGCGTTATCATTTTTCAGCCCAGAAAGAAAGGCAGCCATCTAATTGAATAATCCGCATGATTCAAAACATAAAAGAGTAAACAGAAAACTCAACTTCAACAACAGCGTTTCACGGATCATTTTCGTCTCATTTGCAATACTGCTCGAGATATTTATGGCCGTGCTCATGTTTACCATCCTGAGCGGCTATGCCGAGTGGGTATCAATTCTCACAAGGGTGATCGCGGTAGTCCTGATATTCGCAATTTTCTCGGAAAACAAGAATTCCGCCATGAAGATCCCATGGATAATACTGATATCCGCCACTCCCATCATCGGCGTCTTCATCTATATGATGCTGGGCTTCTCCGCAACCACTCCCAGGATGAAAAAGAGATACGCAATGATTCAGCAGGAGACCTTCCCGCATCTCCCGGATTCGTCGGAACTCTCAGAATCCCTGCTGGACCTGGATCCGCATGCCTCCAACATGTCAAAGTATCTTTTCAACTATTCCGGTTATCCGCTCTACAGCAATACCGATGCCGCATATTACTCGGATACGAATGTCGCTCTCGAGGAGATCAAAAACTCCCTGAAGGAAGCGGAATCATTCATTTTCATAGAATACTTCTCGATAGAGATGGGTCATGCGTTTTCCGAGATCCTGGATATCCTTACAGAGAAAGTCGAAGAAGGCGTTGAAGTCAGAATACTGTATGACGACGTGGGCAGCGCGAGGTTCATCAACAAGGCTTTCGCGGAAAGCATGAACAAACTCGGCATCAAGTGCCTTATCTTCAACCCGTTCACTCCCGTGGTCAACTGGTACCTCAATTACAGAGACCACAGAAAGCTCATTATCATAGACGGGAAGGTGTCCTTTACGGGCGGCTTCAATCTGTGCGACGAGTATTTTAACATCGTGCATCCGTTCGGTCACTGGAAGGATGCGGGCATAAAACTCACCGGAGAAGCCACTCTCAGCTTTACCGCGTCATTCCTCGAGATGTGGAACGGAGCCAAAAAGGCCTCCCACGAGATCCCCGAAAACTACAGCCACTACCTGAGCAGGCATGAGTATTTCACCGCTTCCGACGGCTATATCCAGCCGTTTGTCGACTCTCCCCTGGATGACGAACAGGTCGGGGAAAATGTCTATATCAGCATGATCGAAGCTTCAAACAGATACATATACTTCATGACTCCCTATCTGGTCATATCCGACGAGATGGCGCACGCGCTGACCCTTGCGGCAAAGCGCGGAGTTGATGTCAGGATCATAACCCCCGGCATTCCCGATAAAAAAGCCGTCTATGAGCTGACAAGATCATACTATAACAGGCTGGCTACAAGCGGAGTCAGGGTATATGAATACACTCCCGGCTTTCTGCACTCCAAAGTCTGTGTTACGGATGACAATATGGCCTTCTGCGGAACTATCAACATGGATTACAGGAGCCTCTATCACAGTTTTGAGGACGGAGTGGTTCTTTACGGTTCAGACCAGATAGCAGTCATCAAAAAGGACTTTGACGACACCTTCCCGCAGTGCGACGACGTAACAGACAGGTATCTCGCAAATCCCAATGTGTTTATCCGGATAGAACGCGCATTTTTGAGATTGTTCTCTCCGATGGTTTAGGGTAATATAGTATCAATACAGCGCAGGAGGAGAACTTATGAAAAAAACGATTTCCATTTTACTTGTGGTTCTGATGGTCGTTTCGGTACTTGCGGGATGCGGTGGTTCAAAGGGATCTGAAACAAAATACGACACGTTTACCTTTGAAGAACTGACTTTCAAAGTTCCGCAGAATCTCAAATTGAAAGAGAGCTCTATCGACGGATACGACTTTTATCTTGAAGGCGATAACGTCATCATTATTGCCTCAGGGTACTTGAAATCTGATATTGAGGATCTCGGCTATTCGATCGAAGAGGTCAAGGAAGTAGCTTTTGAAGACCTCGATGAGGCTCCGTCAAAAGTCGGCATTACAGATACCTCTTCATATCACAACAGTGTCGAAGACCAGACATTCTTCTACACATATTCGTTTGTTGAAGGCAAGGACAAAGTCTACGATGTGCATATGGCCTGCCCCGAATCCGAAGAAAGCAAGTACAAGGATGTCATCTACGATATCATCTCAAAGATAGAAGTAGCCAAATAAACACAGTTATAACACAGGAAATGGCATCGGCCTCGGGCCGATGCCATTTTGTTATTTTCTGTGCTCTTCTTTCCACTTTTTGATCTGTTCGAGCCGCGTCTTGAACCGGCCCTCGAGTCCCTGCTCCGTAGGTCTGTAATACTCCGTTCCGACAAGCGAATCCGGCAGACACTGCATATTCGTTATCTTCTCTTCGGTATCATGGGCGTACTGATAGCCCTTCCCGTAATCGAGCTCCTTCATGAGCTTTGTCGGGGCATTGCGTATAATCAGAGGAACGGGTTCAGCCAGCTGCTTCAGTGCGTCCTCTCTCGCCTCCATATATGCCACGTCGAGAGCGTTGGACTTCGGCGCCATAGACATGTAGATGACGGCGTGCGTGAGATTCACGGAACACTCCGGCATCCCGATAAAGTGGCACGCCTGATAAGCGGCCACGGCTATCTCCATCGCATGCGGGTCGGCGAGTCCGACGTCCTCGCTTGAGAACCGGATGACCCTTCTTGCGACATACAGCGGATCCTCGCCCGCTTCAAGCATTCTTGCCAGCCAGTAAACTGCGGCATCCGGATCGGAGTTCCTCATGGATTTGTGAAGGGCGGAAATGAGATTGTAATGCTCTTCCCCGTTTTTATCGTAAAGAAGCGATTTCTTGGATATGCACTGTTCAAGGATATCCGTTGTGACATGCACCGTGCCGTCCGCATCCAGATCGCTGTTGAGGATCACCATCTCAAGCGTCGACAGGGCGGTCCTGGCATCCCCGTTGGCAAAATTGGCGATCATGTCATAGATATCGTCCGGGATATCCACGGACTGATTACCGAATCCGCGCGGATCGCTTACGGCATTCCTTAGCAGCGACGCTATCTCTTCAGACTTGAGCGGCTGAAGGACAAATACCTTACACCTTGAGAGAAGAGCTCCGTTCACCTCGAAGGAAGGATTTTCCGTCGTCGCTCCGATGAGTATGATCGCTCCCTTCTCCACAAACGGCAGGAACGCATCCTGCTGAGCCTTATTGAATCTGTGTATCTCGTCGACAAAAACGATCGTCTTCTCCCCGAATCGCCTGTTGTCATCCGCTCTCTGCATGACTTCGCGGATCTCCTTGATCCCGCTGGTCACTGCGGAAAAATCAATGAATGTCGCCTTTGTGCTGTTTGCGATTATACGCGCAAGAGTAGTCTTTCCGACGCCCGGAGGGCCCCAGAATATCATCGATGAGATCTGATCCTTTTCGATCAGTCTTCTCAGGACTTTCCCCTCGCCTATCAGGTGCCTCTGACCCACAAACTCCTCGAGAGTCTTCGGCCTCAGTCTTGCCGCAAGGGGCTGCGTCTCTGTGATACCGCTGAAAGTAAGCTGATCCATAATTAAAACAATTCCTTTTATTCGCTGACTCTTATTATATAATAATTCCATATTGAAAAAAACGGAGGCATCGGCATGCCCGGAGAAACCATCGTAACCAGAGATCATGCGCTGAACTATATCAAAGAAACTTATAAAACGGATCCCGAATTCATCTGGATAGCCCACCCGAATTACGCGGTCTTCCGCCATGCGGACAACAAGAAATGGTTCGCACTCTTGGGAGATGTCGACTCCGGAATTTTAGGGATGCCGGGAAATAAAAAAGTATTTGTGCTCAATCTCAAATGCGATCCGATCATCATAGGATCGCTCCTGAAAGAAGAAGGCATATTCCCCGCATATCACATGAACAAGGCTAACTGGGTATCGGTAGCTCTGGACGGCACAGTAGATGAAGGGCTGTTCAGGTCTGTCCTCGATATGAGTTTTTCCTCAACCGCGTCCAGCAGGAGGAAACACGAGACAAAAGCAGGCATCGTCGAGTGGATCGTCCCCGCCAATCCCAAATACTATGATATCGTAGGCGCCTTTGAGCAGAACGATGTCATCAACTGGAAACAGAGCAGCAATATCCTTCCGGGAGATATAGTATATATGTACGTCGCGGCGCCGTATTCTGCTATACTTTACAAGTGCGAAGCGGTCGAGACGGATATCCCGTATATCTTCCGCGGGGGCAAAGTGCATATAAACAAGCTGATGAGGATACGGAAACTCGAACAGTATCCTCCCGGACTCCTCACCTTTGCTCTGCTCAATCAGTACGGGATACGGGCAGTGAGAGGACCGAGATCCATGCCTGTTTCCCTGCATGACGATATGCCCCTGTTAACCGGAAAAGGAGAAATCAAATGAAGCAATATAAAAAAGTCGGTATCATATGCGCCATGGATGCGGAAGCGGCGCTTCTGATCAACGCAATGGAAAACCCCGTCAGGGAAACCGTCAGCGGGATGGTCTTCACAAGAGGTACCATAGAAAACACCGATACGATAGTCGCAGTATGCGGAGTCGGCAAGATCTTCGCCGCCATGTGCACCGAGGCAATGATCATCAAGTATTCTCCCGACTGCATCATCAATTCCGGCGTCGCAGGAGCTCCCTCCGATGTTCTGGATATAGGGGACATCGCGATAGCATCGAGTCTTGTGCAGCACGATATGGACACGACCGGCATGGGCGACCCTCTCGGGTTCATCTCGGGTCTCGGGCTCATGAGCATCCCCTGCACTGAAGATATCATCCCTGTTCTTGAGGATTGCATCTCCGAACAGGGTATACACTATAAAGTCGGTGTAATAGCTTCGGGCGACGAGTTCATACACACACAGGAAAAGCGCAGTTTTCTTGCCGGGCATTTCGATGCCATAGCCTGCGAGATGGAAAGCGTTGCAATCGGTCTTACATGCTATGTCAACAACGTGGATTTCGGCATCATCAGGTCCATCTCCGACAACGGGAATGAGGAAGCCACCCTTGACTTCCCCAGGTTCGTAATAGACGCCGCCGACAAAGCTGCAAAAATAGCCGTATCATTCCTGAAGAAAATCTCTTGTTGATCGGGAAAGAATAAGGTATTATATATCAAACTCAAGAGGAGGTCCTCATAATCATGAATAAATACAGAGAAGCAATTCACAACAACATCGACGAACTTATCAGCTTCAGACATGAACTGCACAGGCATCCCGAACCCAGCTTAAAGGAGTTCGAGACGACAGAGCGCATTTGCCGCGAGCTTGATAAAGCCGGTATCACATACAGGAAAATGCAGCCGACAGGCATCAGCGGAGACATCCGCGGAACCAAAGGCGACAGCGATCACATCGTTCTCATCCGCTCGGATATGGACGCGCTTGAAGTCCTTGAGCAGACAGGTCTCGATTTCGCCAGCGAGAACGTCGGATATATGCACGCATGCGGACACGACAATCACATGACATGCCTTCTCGGAGCCGTCAAATATCTGAACGCTCATAAAGAAGAGTTCAACGGCACGGTCAGATTTGTGTTCCAGCCCGCAGAGGAAGTTGCCGCAGGTTCAAAACTTATGATCGAACAGGGCGTCATGGAGAATGTTGACAGAGCAGTAGGCATGCACATTTCCCCGATCTTCCCTCTCGGACAGATCTCGGCCATGGAGGGCGAATGCTGGGCAGCATGTGACAGATTCAAGATCACGGTCCACGGCAAGTCTTCACACGGCGCAACGCCTCATGTAGGCCGCGACGCGCTTCTTTGCGCCAGCGCCATCGTTCTCAACCTTCAGCCCATCATTTCCAGAGAAGCCGATCCGAACACGGCAGCTGTCGTGACCGTAGGTTCCATCCTGTCGGGTTCCAGATTCAACATCGTTGCCGGTGATGCCGTCATGGAAGGCACAAGCCGCACTTTCTCAAGGGAATTCCACAAGGAGCTCCCCGAAAAGATGAGAAGAGTCATTGAGCACACAGCAATGGCATATGACTGCACAGCGGAACTCGATTTCGAAGTTCTCACGGATGTTCTCTACTGCGATCCCGAAACAACAAAGATCGGCCTTGCAAGCGCAGCGAAAGTCGTCGGAGAGGATATGAGCGTTTCCTGCGGTCCGCAGATGGTCGCAGAAGACTTCTGCTTCTATACCAACCACGCAAAGAGCGTTTTCTTCAATCTCGGCGCACGTGTCGAGGACGATTCCAAAGTCTTCCCTCTCCACAGCGATCATGCCGTATTTGATGACAGAGCCCTCGAAGTAGGCGCATCGGTATTTGTACAGACAGCTGTCGATCTTCTTGACAGCCTTGCTTAATCTACAAAAAAGGATAGCTTATACAGCTGTCCTTTTCTCATTTCATGTATGTATTGAATAAAGGAGAGATACTAATGGAGGAAATCAGACGTCCCGACAACATGGAAAGAATATCCACCCCGGAACTCGCACAGGCTTTCATCGACAAAGAGATAGCTGCGGTCCGCGAACAGGTCGGTGACAAGAAGGTACTGCTGGCGCTTTCCGGAGGAGTTGATTCATCGGTAGTCGCAGCGCTGCTTATCAAAGCTATCGGCAAACAGCTAACATGCGTTCATGTCAATCACGGTCTTCTCAGAAAAGGCGAACCGGAGCAGGTCATTGAGGTTTTCCGCAATCAGATGGATGCGAATCTCATCTATGTCGACGCAGTCGACCGTTTTCTTGATAAACTGGCAGGAGTTTCCGATCCGGAAACAAAGAGAAAGATAATCGGAAACGAGTTTATAGAAGTGTTTGCCGAGGAAGCAAGAAAACTCGACGATATCCACTTCCTAGCCCAGGGAACCATCTGGCCGGATATCCTTGAGAGCGAACACGGCATTAAGGCTCACCACAATGCGGGAGGACTACCCGACGATCTCAGCTTTGAACTCGTGGAACCCGTAAAGATCCTGTTCAAAGATGAAGTACGCATTGTCGGAAAAACGCTCGGACTGCCGGACAACATGGTTTACAGGCAGCCGTTCCCCGGCCCCGGACTCGGAGTCAGATGCATCGGAGCCATAACAAGAGACAGACTCGAAGCAGTTAGAGAATCCGATGCTATCCTCAGGGAAGAATTTGCAGCATGCGGTCTTGCGGGGAAAGTATGGCAGTACTTCACCATCGTTCCGGACATTCGCTCGACCGGAATCAAAAACGGAGAGAGATGCTTCGAATGGCCTGTGATACTGAGGGCAGTCAACACAATTGACGCAATGTCTGCGGAGATCGAAGAGATCCCATACCCTGTTCTCAAGAAGATCACTAACAGGATCCTGACCGAGGTCAACGGTGTCAACAGAGTTCTGTATGATCTGTCACCTAAACCCTGCGGAACGATAGAGTGGGAATAATTGAGCAGATCCCTCAAACCCCGATAAATAGGGCATTTGCGGATTCCCGAATCGCTTTGGGATAAAGTTTTGATAAAGCAAATTCACCTATTCATTACTGACCATTAAATCACAACCACTAGTAGTTATGATTTTGACAATATAGTATAAAGAATCAGCGTGTGCACCCGGCAAATACAAGTTCGCACGCTGATTCTTTATTTACAATAATTCCTCTTCACTCTGATGTTACTGTTGCAATGCATATGTCCATATGCCAGTCAGTTCTGTCTCTTCTTCGAAAAACAACTCTATTGTTATCCTGCGAAAAATAGCCTATGTAAT
>JAFWEV010000071.1 GCA_017512745.1 Oscillospiraceae bacterium | reverse complement strand
CATAAGAGAACAGTGTACTCTTACAATATAAGTGAACGCTGTTCTCCAAAGAGGATCGGATAATGCCAAGAGATAAGCCGGAAAGCCATAAAAGAGTGATTGAAGCAGCAAAGAAGGAGTTCCTGGAATTCGGATATCAGGATGCATCTATGAGAAGGATCGCAGCAGCTGCCGGTCTTACTGCATCAGGTCTTTACAAACATTTCTCGGGCAAGGAAGAGATGTTCGAGAATCTTGTCGAGCCGACTGTGACCGCTTTCAAGGAAATGTATGAACGAACGAAGGAGCGGGAATTCAGAGAGATAGATGAGCAGATGACAGGCCGCTTCTGGGAAGGCAAGAACGAGACAGTTGAAGCGATGGCTTTTATCTACGATCATCTGGACGAATTCAAACTGATCGTGACCAAATCTCAGGGTACAAAGTATGAGATGTTCGTGCACGAACTGGCAGTAATGGAAGAGACGACCACTCTGAAATATATGGAAACGCTTAGGGAAAAAGGCATGCCGGTGAAGCAGATAGATAGGCAAGAGTTCCATCTGATCGTGACAAACAACATAAATGCGATACTTCTTGCAATCACTCATGATCTGGGCAGAGAAGAAGCTCTCGAATATGCAAAAACACTGGATGATTTCTATGTTGCGGGCTGGAGACATATTTTCGGACTCGAGTAACCAATAAGCCTCCCGCGGAGGGAGGCTAAAAATAACAAACGGGGTTAGAGCTATCTAACCAATAAGGAAAGGGAAAACATGGGAAATTGGTTTGCAGATAATCTGGGGTCGATCATCGCCTTGGCGGTAGTCATTGTGATAGTTCTGATAACGATCCGAAGCATAAAAAAGAGTAAACAATCAGGCGGATGCAGCTGCGGGTGTTCATCCTGTACGGGAAAATGCCCGCACTGTATTACGCCCGTAAAGAAATAGAGGAGGGAAAATCCATGAAATTGACTGAACTTAAGGCAGATACCTTCGGAGTAGTCAGAAGTCTGGGACGTGATGCACATTTTCTGAGCAGGATCACAGCCATAGGACTGACTGAAGGTGCCGAATTTCAGGTAGTAAGAAATGACAAGAAGATGCCGGTACTTGTATATGTCAGAGAGACTCTTCTTGCACTGAACCGAAATGACTGTGAAAAGATCGAGGTGGAGGTGAGATCATGAGTGGAAAGATCGCGTTGCTCGGACAGCCTAATTCAGGTAAATCAACTGTATTCAATCAGCTGACGGGTTCTCACCAGCATGTCGGAAACTGGCCGGGGAAAACAGTAGAGAAGAAAGACGGCACATATACATATAAAGGAGAAAAGTATACCGTGACGGATCTTCCGGGAAGTTATGGCCTTTCCGGAAACTCGGATGAGGAGATAATAACGGAGAACTATATCAAAAGCGGAGAAGCAGACCTTGTGTGTGTTCTCGTGGATGCATCTCAGCTCGACAGAAGCATGTATATGCTTGCCGAGTTTGCATCGATGAATGCTCCGGCGATCCTTCTTCTGAATATGATGGATGTGGCAAAAGGGCAGGGCAAGACGATCGATGCCGAACTGCTGAGCAAACGCCTCGGTATCCCTGTACTGCCATTCACGGCAGCCGACGGAAAAGGCTACGGAGAACTCAAGGACCTGTTTGCCAGGGAACTGAAAGCACCGCATAAACTGTCATCCGTTCCGAAAATAAATGATGTAGTCGCCGATTCAGCAGCAAAGGTGATGAATGACGGCCAGGCCAAGTTTGCATGGATCGCAAAGATACTTGATGGTGTGACTTCAACAGCAAGAAAGGAATATAAACTATCCAAGTTCGACCGGCTGGCAACGAGCCCGGTAAAGGGAAAATTTGTCTCGATAGCGATCATACTCGTAGCGTTTTTGGTAGCGATGGTAATATGTATCCCGTTCATGAGCTTAGGTTCCATGATCCCTGCGCTGCTGAATGAGCCGATCGCAAATCTTCTCAACGGGTGGCATGTACATCCGTGGCTGGTTTCCATATTCAGTTTGCTTTTGCCGAATGTTCTGTACTTCTCCGTATCTATGGCGGCATTTGTTTTCGGGGTTAATCTCGTGTTCGGATATCTGGAAGAGATAGGATTCCTTGCCAGAACTGCGTACCAGTTTGACGGAGTCCTGTCTAAGCTCGGACTTCAGGGAAAAGCTGTTGCTCCTATTCTCATGGGCTTCGGATGCACCATCGGAGGAACATGCGGAACGAGGGTTATGGACAACTGGGGTCAGAAGATGCTCGCAATGGCTGTAGTCTGGGCAGTACCGTGCGGGTCCATCTGGGCTGTAATGCCTGTAATCGCAGGAATGTTCTTCCCTGTATGGGGAATACTTTTAGTCTGTGTCGGGATTCTTCTGTATATGATCCTTCTTATGATCATTGTGTCAAAAGTCTTCGGCAAGAAACTTGCTCCTGAAGACCAGAGGAGTGGTATGATCATGGAGCTTCCTCCTTATCATAAAGCTCACTGGAAACACATTATTAAAGAGGCTCTCCTCAAAATGTGGGATATTTTCCTGAGAGCACTCAGAACGGTAACCCTTATATCTCTAATTTTCTGGTTGTTCTCATACAGTTCTTCCGGCCAGATAGAAAGCAGTCTTCTGTATAAGGTGGGGACGTTTATTGAACCTGTGACCAGAATCTTCGGGCTGGGATGGAGAACATTCATGGGATTCCTGAGTTCTGCTTTTGCAAAGGAAGCCGTGCTCGGAGTTCTCAACGCAATATTTGTCGGACAGAACAGTCTTCTTGAGGCGACATTCAATGCGAAGACTGCGACATCGGATCCTGCAGCTCTGGCAGGAATTATGTCAGGGACTGTATCAAAAGCAGAAGCGCTGGCGTTTATATTTGCATGCACATTCAACATCCCGTGCGTAATGGCATTGTCCACAACATACAGAGAGTCTCATTCTCTCAAATGGACGGCAAGGGTGGCGCTGTTCTATATTGGGAGCGCATTGATACTCTCCGGGATCGTGTATCATATTGCAGCATTATTTATG
>JAFWEV010000070.1 GCA_017512745.1 Oscillospiraceae bacterium | reverse complement strand
TTATTTATTTGTCCTGTCTACTTGACAGGGGTCACAACAAGATCACAGAGGAGGATTTTTCTGTTATTTACGTACTTATTTGCTCAGTGATGTGATCGTCTCATCGAGTTTGACAAGAAGGGCTTTCGCTGCTTCAAGTTTCTTTCTCTCGTTTTCAACTACCTTTGCAGGTGCTTTGCTGACAAATTGCTCGTTGGAAAGAGTTCCCTCGATCCTTGCGATATCTTTTAGGCACTTCTCCCTGTCATTCTTTATCCTGAGAAGTTCCTTTTCCTTGTCTACGAGTTCACCAAGCGGGATGAGGATCCTGCATGCCGATGTTGCTATCTGAACAGCGTCGCTGAGATCTCCGGAGAGATCTGTGGATACGGATGAAGCTCCGGCAAGACGTTTGATATACTCGCTGCCATCAGCAATCAGAGCCTTTTCCTCCGTGTCTATGAACAGGCTGATCTTCTTACTCGGAGGAACATTTTTCTCCGCTCTAACATTTCTGACAGCCTTGATTGCATCCATGATCTTTGCAAATTCCTCTCTTGAATCAGAAAAGTCGAGTTTTTCGTCATATTCAGGATAAGCGCTTATCATGATGCTTTCGTCTTTATGCGGCAGGTTCTGATAGATTTCCTCTGTGATGAACGGCATGAACGGATGGAGCATCTGCATTAGTTTTGTGATACACCATACGAGTACCAGTTTGCAGTTTGCCTTTGCCTCTTCGTCTTCACCGTTGAGTCTCAGTTTTGCAATCTCGATATACCAGTCGCAGAATTCGCCCCAGATGAAGTCGTAGATCTTATCGGCGGCAATTCCGAGTTCATACTTGTCGATATTGGCATTGACCTCTTTTGCAAGCTGATTGACGCCTGAAACTATCCATTTGTCCTCAAGAGCCAGAGTATCCGGAAGTTTGTCCGCTTTGCATCCCGAGACGTCGTTCATAAGTATGAATCTCGTTGCGTTCCAGATCTTGTTGCAGAAGTTTCTGGCTGCCTTAACCTTCTCATCGGAATATCTCATATCATTGCCCGGTGTTCCTCCGGATACAAGCATAAATCTCAGCGCATCCGCACCGTACTGGTCGATGACCTCAAGAGGATCGATTCCGTTTCCGAGAGACTTTGACATTTTTCTTCCGTCACTCGCCCTGACGATTCCGTGAATGAATACCGTATGGAAAGGCGGCTTGCCCGTATGCTCAATCGCGGAGAATATCATTCTTGCTACCCAAAAGAATATGATGTCATAACCGGTTACGAGGACATCTGTCGGATAGAAGTGTCTCATGTCTTCAGTATCCTTGGGCCATCCAAGCGTTGAGAACGGCCACAGTGCCGAGGAGAACCACGTATCCAGCGTGTCTTCATCCTGATGCATATTTCCGCCGCATTTCGGACATACGGTGACTGCTTCTTTGGAAACCACCATCTCGCCGCAGTCATCACAGTAATATGCCGGGATCCTGTGACCCCACCAGAGCTGACGGGAGATACACCAGTCCTTGATATTGTACATCCAGTTGAAATATGTCTTTGCAAAACGGTCCGGAACGAACTTTGTCTCGCCTTCTTCGACTGCCTTGATAGCAGGCTCCGCCAGAGGTTTCATGCTCACAAACCACTGCGTGGAGAGCCATGGCTCAATAGTGGTTCCGCATCTGTAACACGAACCGACGTTGTGTTTGATAGGCTCGATCTTCACCATGTAACCGGCTTCGTCAAGATCTTTTATGATCGCTTTTCTCGCTTCATCTCTGGACATGCCGCAATATTTACCGGCATTCTCATTGAGGGAAGCGTCTTCGTTCATGATATTGATGACCGGAAGACCGTGTCTTGCGCCGACCTCAAAGTCGTTGGGATCGTGGGCAGGAGTGATCTTAACTGCTCCTGTTCCGAATTCCATATCGACGTATTCGTCTGCGATTACCGGGATCTCTCTGTCAAATGTAGGGAGAATAAGGGTCTTTCCGACCAGATCGGCAAATCTCTCATCGTTCGGGTTGACTGCAACTGCCGTGTCTCCGGGGATGGTCTCCGGTCTTGTTGTCACAACTGTAAGATACCTGTCGTTTTCGCCCTTAACAGGGTATCTGAAATACCAGAAATTGCCATCCTGCTCATCAAAATCAACCTCTGCGTCGGAGATTGACGTCTTACACTTTGGGCACCAGTTGATGATCCTCTCGCCTCTGTATATGAGTTTTTTGTCATACAGTTTGATGAAAACATCTTTTACCGCATCGCTGCATCCTTCATCCATCGTGAATCTCTCACGGTCCCAGTCGCATGAAGAACCTAGTTTCGTTATCTGCTTGTTGATCCTAGAACCGTAGGTGTTTTTCCACTCCCAGGCGCGCTTCAAAAATCCCTCGCGTCCGAGATCCGCCTTTGTAAGGCCTTCAGCTCTCATCGTCTCAACGATCCTGGCCTCTGTTGCGATCGAGGCGTGATCCGTTCCGGGAAGCCACAGGGCATCATATCCCTGCATCCTCTTAACTCTTGTAAGGATGTCCTGAAGGGTCATGTCAAGAGCATGTCCCATATGCAGCTGACCTGTGATGTTAGGAGGCGGCATAACGATCGTAAAGGGTTTTCTGTCCTCATGGATCGTTGCATGGAAGTATTTCTTATCCAGCCATTCCTGATAGATCCTCTCCTCCACCTGGGAAGGATCGTAAACCTTGGCCATTTCTTTGCTCATTTTGATTCCTCCTGAAAAAATAAAAAGCCCGCCTCAACAATGAGGCGAGCATACAATACCCGTGATACCACTCAAATTGTCCGATGTTTCGGACCTCTCATTAGTCTCTGACAAGACCGTTTCGTTAACGCCGACTACGTACACCCTTACTGAAATTTCTGGGTGTCTGCTCAGAAGCGACATGTTCAGGATCTTGGTCTTGATTCGCACCGACCATCAAGTCTCTGGAACCGCTGATCAAAAACAACTCTTCATCAACGCATTTAACAAACTATTTATACATAAATTTAGCGGTAATGTCAATCTTCGTCTATAAACAGGACGCCGAAACAGTTCGGGCCGCAGTGACTGGAGATCGTGCAGGAAGCACGCGTAACGCAGATCTCTTCGGGATCCGCGAGTTCTTTTATTGTCTTAACTCCGAGATCAACCAGTTCCTGAGGAAGCCCCGAATGAGTGAAGAATATCCTGTCTTTGCGTATATTCTTGTACTTGAAGAGCTGATCCTTGATATACTCCGGCATGACTTTTGAAAGACCGCCGCGATACTTCTTTCCGGGACTCATAGAAGCATCAGCATTGTTAACTTCGATGCTGACTTTGAGGCTGAAAAGACTTGCTCCGAATGCCGCAAGTGCAGAGCATCTGCCCCCGGCCTTAAGAAATTCGAGAGTATCGAGAATGAAGCTGGCATGCGAATGGGACTTGATCTCAAGCACCTTCTCACACACTTCTTCTGCAGAGAGACCCTGCTCTATATATCTGGCAGCTTCGATTACAAGAAGTCCGGTTGCTGTTGAGAGATTTCCGGAATCGATCGGATAGATTCCTTCGACCCTTTCCGAAAGAGCCTTGAGATTCTGGAATGAATTGGAAATGCCGCTTCCGAGCGTGATGCAGATTATATCGCATCATTCATCCAGATACGGCTGGAAAGCCTTAAGATAATCCTCCTGATTGATACATGAGGTCTTGGGCAGTTTCTTTGTCTTGAAATAAATATCGAACAGTTCGTCGGATGTGATAGTCACATTGTCAACATAATCGACTCCGTCCATATTTATATGGTAATAACAGGAATGAACATCATATCTGTTAATAAGATCTTCAGACAGATCGCTCGTTGAATCTGCAAAAAGCACTATTTTTTTATTCATTATTCGCTCCGGTATAAATAGTTAATCAACCTATCAAATTTTATATGTAACCATCCGGATAGTCAATATTAACAGTTCGGAAACATTTTCAAACACATAAAAAAACAAGGCTCAAAGGACTCTATTCCGTTCCTTCGGCCTTTTCTTGTGTAGATTTTTTTGTTTTTTGAGATCTTAGTTACGGGATCAACGCCGTTCCAGCTTCCCCTCTTCTTCATGTCGATTTTCTTTTTCTCTTTCTTGGAGAGTTTTTCATAAGGGATGAAGCGCATTCTTTCGGTTTTCACGTTTTATTCCTCCTTATAAAACATACGCAGTCCCCATGGGCGGGGACTGCTATGGTGCCGCCGGCGGGGGTCGAACCCGCATGCCGTATAAGGGCGAGGGATTTTAAGTCCCTTGTGTCTGCCAATTCCACCACGGCGGCTCGAAGAGAATGATACACCAATTCGGCTCTCAATTCAATCGCTCGATCACCACATTTCGGTGTATACGCCTTCTCCTATATACTCGTTGTCCATTTTGTTTACGAAACTGTAGATGCCGCAATAAACGCATCTTGAATATGTGTACGGGGATATCTTCACTCCCTGAGACAGACTCTCTGCCACATAGATCATTTCATTTTCTCTGTCAAGACCGGCTATAAGCGCAATGTGTCCGTCATCTCCG
The DNA here is from genome assembly GCA_017512745.1 of Oscillospiraceae bacterium. Classification (GTDB taxonomy): domain Bacteria; phylum Bacillota; class Clostridia; order Oscillospirales; family Ruminococcaceae; genus RGIG5675. The sequence goes on along the minus strand of JAFWEV010000070.1, from coordinate 11,383 downwards.
ATGAGGTCTCCGACATGAATGTCTCCGTTTCTGAGAAGATCCACAGTCAGATAATGATGCTCACCCTTGTCATAGAGTTCCTGATCATATCCTACATAGTTTCCAGCGCCTATATCGCCGTATATCAATCCGCCCTGACAGAGACACCAGCTGACAAATCCTGAACAGTCAAGTCCGTTCGGATAGTAATTGCCAGGGACGAAATAATATTTTTCCTCCCAGTTAAGAAGATTTACACCCCATATGGCAGGGCCCCATCTTATTCCGTCGGGATCGAGAATATCATATTTGTCCGTAGAGAGGAACATTCCTTTATGGTAATACCTGCCTTCTCCGTCGCAGTATGGACGCCCGTTCATGGGATTGAGTCTGCCATTCTCAAAGAAGTAAGGTATCTTATAGTCAAGCTGCATCGTGAGCCATCTGGCCGCCGCTATGACTGCGCCTCTTGTTCCCTCTCCGCCTGCCGCATTGATCGTATAGGCAAGCGCATTATCGAGAAGATGGGCTTCTTCTTCGGTATATGCGTATGCAGGGATCACGGGTTTATAACTCTCAAGATACGGAAGATGGAAAAGATCCGTTGAAATGACCTCAACGCTGGATGAAGTTCCGTCGCTGGTCGAAGCAGTTACTGTAACCGTACCTGGAGATCTCGCTGTGATGTGGCCGTTCTCTACGGAAGCTATCATGGGATCAGAACTAGTCCATGTGACTGTTGTGTCAGGCTCACCGTATGCATTGACTGATGCTGTTATATCTGCCGTACCCTCAAGAGGAAGATATATCGTATCGGGCTGATCTATCTCGACGGAGAGGATCATATCCTTGATATCGAAACTGTCGGAATCAATGGTCTTACCGTACTCGTCCTGAACGGTTATCTCGTATGAACCGATGCCAAGATCGAGATTCAGTGTCTCGTCGTCAGTCGTGATCTCCTGCAGTACCTCGCCTTCTTTCATAAGCGTGACGTACAGATCTCCGCTGTGAGCCTTCATCATGGTGGTTTTCACAGAGATAAGTCCGTTTTCATCGGGCATCTGTGCCAGTTCGACATCTAGGATCTTAGGTCCTGTTGTATCGTAAAAAGACAAAGTGCAACAAGCCATCACCATCAAAAAGATGGCAATAGCTTTGGCACATACACCGTACACTCTTGTATTATATTGTGTTCCCGTCCTGTCCAATCGAGCTGACTTATATCCTGTTATTATTAATTATCAAAATCCGCAAAGGGAGTATGAGGATCGATGGTCTCCTGAGTGTCAACCACCTCTCCGGCATTCGCGATGAGCGAAGGCAGAATGTGTGAATCGAATACCGATCCAACAGTAGTAATCTGATCGACTCCGCCGATCTGAACAAATCTGCTCTGTCCCGCATCGTCAAGGCGTCCGCAGTTGAGCGTGTATGAAGCAGGCTCTCCGTTGTTGTCAACATAGTCGATCCGGAAAACCGCATAGGGTTCCGATATCCCGTATGCTTGATAATCCTGCTCTGAGGAATTGTATGAAACGCATCTGACCTGTTCAAGATTGCAGAGCGCCTCGATACCCATCTCAATATCAGATGAAGAAGTCTGTGTCAGGATCCCGTTTTTCTGAGACGTCCAAATCGTCTGTTCCTCTTCGGATGTGCTGCCGTCGTCACCTGTAACCGTAACAGTTGTGACATTCGGAGTAAAGACATATGTTGAACCGTTGTATTCAAGAGTGATTCCTCTGACAGTCGTCTTGTTTATACCGGGCAGTTTTGTAAATCTGACAACGTCGAGTATTGTCTGGTCAATTGCGAGCATAAGATCATTTGCGATCGCGTACAGTCTGTCGGAGAGATTGGATTTGCAGTAATACCACACTCCTGTCATTCCGCCAACAGTAAGCTCCGTCATCGTGGTCCCGTCATCTATCGTAACGACAGCTTCGGGCGCTGCCAGTCCATATGCCGGATCGGAAGCATCATATTCATCCGCTTCAAGATATCTCTGAGCTTTGATGTTCAGGATATCATCGAGTATCATGTGTATCTTGGTCGGATCTATCTGGTAATCCGGATATTCCCTGCATATCCAGGAATTTACACCGTCTCTGTCAAAATGAAGATCTATTCCGAGCTCATCATACTTGTATGAAAAGCTCTTTACATCCTGCTCCTGGTAAGCTGTGAGAGTGATTGCCTGCTGGGAGTTTATATCTTCATCCTTCTGTTTTCTGGACCGTGATCCGGAGATTGCAATATAAATTCCCAGGAGCACCACGAAAACCAGTATAAGAGCGACCAGTTTTTTGTCTTTTAAGAATTTCATCTGGGTAAGCCCCTCTCCCTGTGTTGGGAGTTTCTGCTCTCTTCAATAGTTTGAGTCGTCCGTCAGACTCTGCGTCTTCTGAGCCATACAGCAAGGCCGATCACCATGATCGTTACCGGGATAATGATCATATATGCAGTGCCAAGCGCAAATCCGTTCGGGATCGTGTTGTAGGTGATCTGCAGACTCTTTCCAGGAATGGATACATTTGCCATTCCTTCAATGCTGTATGCAAGCACATTGACTATAATCGTTGCGTTGGAAACGCTGTTTGAGTAGTTGGAGAGGATGACATCGTCGATCATAACATCGGAAAATGCAAAAATTCTTCCGCCTCCCGTTTCCGTCTTTCTCGCGAAATAACCGAGTACGGTCTTGCCCGAAACGACAACGTTTTCACCGTTCTCATCGACATAAACTCTCTCGGCTGTGTCATCTGATTCCAGAAGTGTGTAGACTTCCGCTCCTGAACGAGCTGCATCCTTTTCTTCGAATCCGACAACAAAGTCCTTACCTGTCTGGTCGGCGAGAAGAACGATAAGCCTCTTATTGTATGCATCACTTGTTATGTTGAGGAAGAAATCAATCTTGGGGACAATATATGTCGGTGTGCTCGCAAAGTTATTGCTGTTATCGCGGATGAAACCGTCCTGCTGGACAATGCCGTATGTTGCGAACAGTGCATTCAGATTGTTGAGTTTGAAACTTGTTCCCTGATATGTTCCGAAATAGAGGATCGTACCGCCGCTTGCAAGATAATCGGCAAGCTGTTTACTTTCCGCTTCTGTTATATCCATCGTCGGACCGTTGACTATAATGACTTCAGCCTCATCTTTGGATATTCTGTCGCCGGAGATCAGATTGACTTCTTTAAGAGAAATATTCTGCTTTGTAATAAGGTCTGCCATGAAGCTTCCGAGTTCGCTTTCACCATGACCTACAAGGGCATAAACAGTCGTCGGATTCTCATCGGTTACATTGACAATGGCTCCGGTCAGCTGGCCTTCGCCGTCAAATATGGTCTCATCATACTGTCCCGTGGAGTAATAAGTGTACATATCATACTGAATGATATCGTCAAAGTTTATCGTCTTTGACTTCTGTGTCTGGGGACAGTAAACATAGACATTATTTGTATTTGCCAGTTCCAATACAGAAGGCGTCACGACCGGATCAACGAAAGCCGCGGATATCTTGTTGGACATTCCGTCATATTTATCAACGATGCGCTTGATCCTCGAATCGAGATTCTTGAGATCAGCTATAACAGTGATCTCAACATTCTTGTCGAGCTCCGAAACTACCTGCTTCGTTGTGTCTCCTGTCTCATAGATCCTGAGATCGCTGATATCGAATTTTGTAAGGTTCTCCGGGAGGAATCCCACCAGCAGAGAGAGCACTACGGCTATGGCCACTACCACGATTGACAGTCCTACGCTGTATCCGCCTTTTCTTGTGCTCCTGCTTGTGAACAGGTCCTTTACCGTCACTTTTTCCTCTGCGGCGGAATCGGTCTCCTGCTCGGAATCCGTGATCATGTTCTGATCAAAAAGGTCTTTATCGTCTTTCATGATCAGTTCCACCTCCTCTTCTGTATGGACTGTCCGGTCAGGAACAGCATGACCAATGTGATGATCAGCATCCTGAGAAGTCCCTGAAGATCAAAAATATATGACAGCATGAAGTTGTATAGAGTTCCGATTATTGAGAACTCTCCGAATATCTTGCGGAGCAGTCCCTGATAAAGTGAAGGATCTACGATATATACGACCATCATGGCAGCCATGCACCCCACTCCGATGAGCATTGACATCGTCATGTTCTTCGTCTGCGAATATACGATGAAGCAAAGGAGTACGATCAGAACAAGAAGGACAGCCATTGTCGATCCCGTATCAGAAGGAAGGATATTGATGATCGAATACCACAGATACATGACCATAAGCACTACAAATGAGAGTATGGCCGCTATGATCTGGCTCTCTGTGAGGGATGAGATGAACATTCCGATGGAGATGTACATGCACCCTATCACGAAGAAAGCAAATATCGTTGAATAGTCGAGACGGAAGTAAGCCGTGCCGGCTGTTGAGATGATTATCGGGCAGATGCAGAGCAGAAGAACCGCGATCAGAAATACAGCAACCATTGCAAAGTACTTGCCGAGCACAATGTCAGTAACTGATACAGGGGAAGTTAGCAGTATCTGGTCTGTCTTTGTCTTTCTCTCTTCAGCAAAAGATCTCATGGTGAGAAGCGGGACCGCTATGACCAGGACGATCCAGGCACTTACAAGCGGGTATGCGAAATACGGATATCCCGTGATCATGTTATAGATAAGGAAATAAAGTCCGATAAACGCCGTTATGACCGCAATGAATATAGGCCCGGTCATGGTCTGGAAGTATGATTTGAATTCTCTCTTAAATATTGCAAGCATCAGTCATCATCCTCCTCTGATTCTTTCGGTTCATCCTGACCTGAATCTGTGAGCTCAAGGAACACCTCTTCGAGGGATGCTGCTTTCTTTTCTATGGTCGTGATCGCGACTTTGGCATCAGCGAATGCAAAGAACAGTTTGTCTCTGAAGTCTTCAGTCGACTCCGTAGTTAGGACCAGTTTGGAATTCTGGGCATCAATATCTTTCTGTTCGGAGATCGTGAGACCGCCGATCTTTTCGATGACTTCCCTCGCCTTTTCGAGAGAGCATCTTACTTCAATATTGTATGTGTTGGTCTTAAGCAGTTTCTCTTCAAGATTCTGAGTACTGTCGAGAGCAACAAGTTTTCCTTTGGATATGATCATTACAGTATCGGCGACTTCGCTTATCTCGCTGAGGATATGGGAGCTGAGTATAACTGTATGGCTCTTGCCAAGATCCCTGATGAGCTGCCTTATCTCGATTATCTGTTTCGGATCGAGGCCTACCATAGGCTCGTCGAGAATGATCACAGGCGGTTCCCCTAGAATTGCCTCTGCGAAACCTACACGCTGTCTGTATCCCTTTGACAGATTCTTTATAAGTCTGTTTTTCACCTCAGTGACGCCGGTCTTCTCCATAGCCTTCTCGATTGCATCCTTGCGCTCTTCCTTGGCTATTTTCTTGAGTTCGGCTACGAACATCAGATATTCGTACGGAGTCATATCAACATAAAGCGGAGGCTGTTCAGGTAGATAGCCTATAAGGGCTTTTGCCTCTTCCGGTTCGTCAAAAATACTGTGTCCGTTGATGAGGACCTCGCCCTCATCCGTTGACAGGTATCCCGTCATTATATTCATTGTCGTTGATTTTCCTGCACCGTTAGGTCCGAGAAAACCGTAAATCTCATTATCCTGAACAGTGAAATTCAGATCATCAACGGCAAGATTCTTACCGTATCTTTTGGTAAGATTCTTAACTTCTATCAAAGGAATGATCCTCCTCTGCAAAATAAATCGCTTTAAATTCTATGCCGGCTGTATAAAGATAATATGAAGAAAATCTATCAAAAAAGTTACAAAACGACACAGATATCCACTATCAAGTGCATACTCTGTAAGGATACTTTAATAACGCCGAGATTGCAAATAAATAAGTGATGAAAATATGTATCTGTCAAAGAGTTATTTTTACCATTTTTGACAAGTGTATCTATATATAGCCCCTATTGTTATCCTTTTGAACGGATATGTGATAGAATACTGAAAAGCTTTTTTTAACGGGAGAGAAACAGATATGTCTGTAGAAAAGGTAAAAAACTATTTTGACAGGATCGGGGTATCCCCCGAGGTCATCGAATTCGAGGTTTCGAGCGCTACCGTGGAACTTGCCGCAAAGGCAGTAGGTGTCGAAGAAGCCAGGATCGCGAAATCCCTGTCGTTCAAAGTCGGAGAGAAATACATCGTCCTCGTAACAGCAGGAGACGTGAAGATAGACAATCACAAATACAAGAGCATGTTCCATCAGAAGGCTCATATGCTAAGCGCCGAGGAGGTCACTGAGCACATAGGTTACAACGTCGGAGGCGTCTGCTCCTTTGATCTTCCGGACGATGTCGACACATATCTGGACGAATCGCTTAAGCGCTTTGAGACCGTCTACCCTGCAGCAGGCGGATCAAATAATGCCGTAAAGCTCACTCCCGATCAGCTGGCGGAGTATTCCAGTAATTTCAGAGGCTGGGTCGATGTTACAAAGCCGAAGTTTGAGCAGTAATTCACAGTAACAAGATTTGAGGGCTTTCCTTCCGGAAAGCCCTCTTTTTTTGTATTTTTACGACAGTTTACTGAGCCGATACGTATCTTATAATGCTCGATGCATTAGCATACACCTCATATGTTCCGTCATCATTGACCGCAACAAGTGTCGGAGCCTGCATGATACCGTATTTGTCACACATTTCCTCGTTCTCTTCTGCATCGATCATTTCATATTCTATCCCCTTTTCTCCCAGGACCTTCTTGACGATCTTGCAGTTGGGACATGTCTTTGTCGTAAAGAGCAGGAAATTGGAATTGCCGGATACCTTCTCCGCAGCTGATGTCACAGCTTTGTTTTCCTCAGGTTCTTTAACAGATTCTGCCGGAGACATCCTCTCAAGTTTCTGTCCGAGTCCCTGGAAGGAGTATGTCTTTCTGTCCTTAAACTCCTGAGCTTTGCCCTTGTTCCAGTTCTGTACAGGTCTGTAGTAACCGGTGATCCTGGAATAGACCTCTGTTGCTCTTCCGCAGTACGGGCACGTATCCTGTTCACCGGAAAGATATCCGTGTTCGGCACACACTGAATATGTCGGAGACATTGTATAGTACGGCAGACGGTAATTGTCCGCTATCTTCTTTACGAGATTTGCAGCTGACTTCCAGCTGGGCAGTCTCTCGCCGAGGAATGCATGGAATACTGTCCCGGAAGTATATAGCGTCTGGAGTTCATCCTGAATATCCAGTGCAGAGAAGATATCGTCTGTATATCCGACAGGCAGGTGAGAACTGTTGGTATAGTACGGATCTCCCATCTCGTTTGCCGTGATGATATCCGGATACCTCTCCTTGTCGATCTTTGCAAGTCTATATGATGTGCTTTCTGCAGGAGTCGCTTCGAGGTTGTAGAGATCTCCGTACATCTCCTGATAGTCGGACAGTTTCTCTCTCATGAAGTTGAGAACTTCCTTGGTAAATTCAACTGTCTCAGGATGAGTCATATCTTTTCTCAGCCACTTGGCGTTGAGGCCTGCTTCGTTCATACCGAGAAGACCGATCGTTGAGAAATGGTTATTGAAAGTTCCGAGATATCTTTTGGTATACGGGTAGAGACCGTTATCGAGAAGTTTTGTGATGACTTCTCTCTTCGTCTTGAGGCTTCTCGCCGAAAGATCCATGACCTTTTTGAGACGTTTGAAGAAATCTTCCTTGTCTGATGCAAGATATGCGATCCTCGGCATATTTATTGTGACGACACCTACAGAACCTGTCGATTCACCAGAGCCGAAGAAGCCGCCGGATTTCTTTCTCAGTTCACGCAGATCGAGCCTGAGTCTGCAGCACATGCTTCTAACATCACTGGGCTCCATGTCACTGTTGACATAGTTGGAGAAATAAGGCGTACCGTATTTTGCAGTCATCTCAAAGAGAAGCTTGTTGTTTTCTGTCTCGGACCAATCGAAGTCTCTGGTAATCGAGTATGTGGGGATAGGATACTGGAATCCTCTTCCGTTGGCATCTCCCTCGATCATGATCTCAATGAAAGCCTTGTTGATGAGATCCATCTCCGGTTTGCAGTCCTTGTATTTGAAATCGAGTTCCCTGCCACCGACGATACACGGAAGTTCTGCCAGATCATCCGGAACGGTCCAATCGAGGGTAACATTTGTGAACGGAGCCTGTGTGCCCCATCTTGAAGGTGTATTCACTCCGTATACAAAACTCTGGATGCACTGTTTGACTTCGTGATAGTCAAGGTTGTCTATCTTAACAAACGGGGCGAGATAAGTATCAAAGCTTGAGAATGCCTGAGCACCTGCCCACTCGTTCTGCATGATACCGAGGAAATTCACCATCTGATTGCAGAGTGTCGAGAGGTGGTTTGCGGGAGCTGATGTGATCTTTCCGGGTACTCCTCCGAGTCCTTCCTGAATCAGCTGCTTGAGCGACCAGCCCGCACAGTAACCTGTGAGCATGCTGAGGTCATGGATGTGGACATCGCCTGTTCTGTGTGCATTGGCAATCTCCTGATCATAGATCTCACTGAGCCAGTAATTAGCAGTAATAGCACCTGAGTTTGACAGAATGAGTCCGCCAACCGAATATGTCACTGTAGAATTCTCTTTGACTCTCCAGTCGATGGCATCGACATAGCTGTTTACGAGATCCTTGTAATCAAGCAGAGTCGTGTTCATATTTCTGATCTTTTCTCTCTGCTTACGATACAGGATGTAGTTTTTGGCTACATCGTTATAACCGGCCTGAATAAGGACTGCTTCCGCAGAGTCCTGAATATCCTCAACTCCTATCTTGCCGTCCTTGACCTTCGGTTCAAAATCACTTGTGACTTTCAACGCCAAAAGATCAATCACGGAAGGATGATACTCCCTACCGGAAGCATCAAACGCCTTCATTATTGCATTCGAGATCTTCTGAATATTAAATTCAACTATCTCTCCGTCTCTTTTTACAACCTGATACATTGTTAACCCTTATCCCCCTTTAAAGCCCTCTCAGCTCAACATTTGGTATTATTGCACGCACTGCATCGCGGAATTCCTCCATCTCCACTTTGCTGTAGCTTTCATAGCCTTCCTCTATGCAGCGTCCGCTGTCTACGAACTGCTGCAGATAGTATTTATCAGTTCCCCTGATCATCTCCGCTATGTCGAGAAGATCCTCTTTCGTATGGAACTGCCTGACCACGGTGGTTCTGAACTCATGATCAATTGGATCACTCATAAGGTAATCCAGCGACTGTCTGATTCTGTCGGTAACGGCAGTTGATTCGCTCAGCCCGGCAGTCACACAGTATTTCGGCAGCGAATTCTTGATATCCATCGCTACGTAATCTACAAATCCGGATTCAACGATCTCTTTCAGTTTCTCAGGGAACAACCCGTTGGTATCGACTTTCACCTTGAATCCAAGAGCCTTTATCTGCGCCAGAAAATCGAGTATTCCTGTCTGAAGCAGCGGCTCGCCGCCGGTGATGCACACCGCTTCAAGAATGCCTTGTCTCTTTTCCAGAAACCGTATTATGTCATCCGGATCGGTATATGCGAAGTTCTCCGGAATGAACACAAGATCTCTGTTGTGGCAGAAAGGACATTTCATGTTGCATCCGCAGGTGAATATCGTACAGGCAACCTCGCCGGGATAATCGAGAAGAGTCAGTTTCTGAAGACCTCCGATCTTTATCTGACTGTAGTTCTCTTCGGGAACTATCTCTTCTGCATTCCTGGTCATTCTGTTAAAGATAGCAGTAATGCCCAGGATCTCGTCATCAGACCTGTCCTTCAGGATCTGAGATGTGAACTCGGTCCTTATCCTGTAGAGATCATTGATGATCTTTGCGGTCTTATCGGTAACATACATTCTCTTGACACGCTTGTCCTGATCATCTGCACGGATATCTATATATCCCTCGTCCAGCAGTTTCTTTATGCTTTTTGTAGTCGTACCCTTATCCATGCCTATGATATCAGTCAGCCTCTGCATGGATATTCCTTCATGCTCATATATCTCCATGAGATAGATGAACTGTCCGGAACCGAGATTAAACGGCGCGAGGTTCTTGTCAAAAAATTTCTGAGCAAACCTATACAGCGCCGAGATGTTGATAATAAGATCGTTTGTAGAACCCATGATCCTCTCTTTTGTTGGATTTCCAACTTTTTCCGTGTATTTCTATAATATGATTGCAAATTATCTGTGTCAAGAAAAAACTACTCCGTTGTTTTCAACAAAGTAGTTTTCATTTTTTTGTGCAATTGTTGCGGTGATTCAGTTAGAACTGTGTAACACTGAGATTTCTCACATTGTTGTTGTCAATCGTATCATTGATGTCATATGCGAGCTTTTCAAGATTCCCGTCACGGATAAGTGCTATCCCCTGGCTCCCAATTTCTTCCGCAACCAAGTCACTCACCATTCGTATAGCTGCAAGTTTCTCTTCTCTCTCTGTTTTTCCGTTTCCGCAGGATATGAGGTATTCGAATACTCCAGCAAGTCCGGACATCTTCTTAAGTGACTTTAATGCTTTGAACTTGAGTTTGTAATAAGGCATATATGACCTGTTAAGCAGAAATACTGTTCGCATTGCCGCAGAGGCAAATTCGATCACAGTGAGCTGTGCAGCGCCGAGATCATCCCTCTTAAGGCACCTCTCATAGTTGTACTGTCCCGTCTGTGCCATCGTGAGAATGCAGCCTGAGAGCTTTTTCAGGAAGATATCTCTCGGCATATTCAAAAGATTTTCCCGTATAGATGTTATAAGCCCTGAGTCATCTCTGAAAACCTCTCCGTTTACAGCTTCCGCCAATATGTGATCAGGAATAGATAGCCACTGATCATCACTTAAAATACCGTCTGGAGCTCCTACTCTCGCCTCATAATACTCCGAAGCTCTGAAGACCCCATGTCTTGCTCCTCCGACCGGACTTATAGTCCTTCTCTTGTATCCCATGAACTCTTTCGGAAGGTTTGAATACGCTCTTTCCAGCCTGAATTCAGTCTTTTGATCCACTTTGTCTTCGCCGGGAAGGAATATACAGAATCCGGGTTCGAAATCATGGTCTGTGGATATGTCATCATCATAGCCGTAACACTCCGATCCGCTGCCTGTCAAGGCAACAGCTGTACAGCCTGCTATTTCGGGGAATTCCTCTTCGATCATTCTCCTCCCGAATTCGTCAAAATAAAGTTTTGCCAGCTCAAGTCCTTTCATTGATAGAAGCTATCCTCTCTTTAAGCTGCTTTACATATCTGAACCATCCGAAATACTCGTATATGCTGATGCATTTATCGCACACGAAGGCATAGTATCCGTCATGCGGCACCGACTCGGAATCAAGAAGTTCCTGTGCCCTGCTGAGGTGCTCGGCTATCCTCACTTCC
>JAFWEV010000069.1 GCA_017512745.1 Oscillospiraceae bacterium | reverse complement strand
GATATGATCCTCATAGCCCTCTTTTCCGAGATATTCGTTTACGTGGAATTCGGCTCCGAAAGGAATGCCATTTTCCCTGCACAGTCTGTGGATATCTCTCAAGTTGCTGAGAACGGGAGTCATTGCAACATGTACTCCGTACACATCCGGACCCATCATATTCTCGATGAGAGCTCTGTCAACAAGGTCCTGATCGGCATTGTATTCCTCGGGATATCCGTCATAGGGTAAAAAGAATCCGTTCTGCCGGTAATTTATAATAAGCCTTCTCGTGTGCTCGGTCTTCATTATGACACCGGAAGCATCAATGTTGTTGTTCTCGATCCAGTTTCTGTAATAATCGAAGAAATCCCTTCCGGTATAGATGCCTACACTGACATTATCGTGCCATAGTCTCAATCCCTGGGCTGAATAGATAACAGCCCCGCCGATACGTTCACTGGCTGTCTCTCCTCCATAGGGAGTGATGGTGTCAATGGTAGCGCTTCCTGCCGTAATGAATCTTCTTGCCATTCCGTAGTTGCCTCCTTGAGAGATATATTCTATCTGTGCGAATTAAAGCAGAGTCAGGATATCTCCGGTTCTTTTTCAAGATATACAAATGTAAGATACGGGTTCACTTCTCTGCGGCAGAACTCACTGTATCCGTTTCTGCCGTACAGCCTCAAGTTATCCGCGTCATCAGACCCTGTGAACAGTTCAAAACGTCTTCCGGGATAACACTTTTCCATCTCGTGGAGGAGCGCAGTCCCGTAACCGTTTCTCCTATACTCGGGATGCACTATGAGTTTTCCTATATACACTGTTCCGTTCTCCTCGCGGGATCTCACAGATCCTATGATCCTGTTCCCATCGACGGCTTTCAGAAACAGACCCTTTTGGAACTCATCCTTAACTTCATCAAGCGTCTGCTTGAGCGGAGGGATATCTCTGGTCCCCGCCTCTATGGCTCTGGTCTCAAAGGCAAGATACTGAAGCCTCAGTATCTCTTCAAGATCTTCGAATTCCGCTTTTCTTATCTCAATCATATCGATCTCCGCTACGCATATCTCAACTTGTTCTATAGACTTATAATACACTATTCATCTGAAAATGCAGTGAGAGCTATCATATTGTTGCATATTACACAAACGGAGCCGTGATACCCTGACATGTTAACATAGCTCCGTCCTCTCTCAGAAGTACTTCTCCATATACTCTTCCGCTTTTTCTCTTGTTATCTTGTTTGTCTCATTCAACTCATCCGACAGTCTCCAGAGTCCTCTCTTTGCGGTCATCCACTCTCCGTCGACATATCTGAAAGGTTCCGTGCCGTTTATGACCTTAATGATGGTCTCCGGAACGGGAGGATATCCTTCCGCCATCTGCACATAATATTCCACAGTATATGGATTCTCTCTTATGATCGTGTCGGAAGCAGTACCGCTGCTCTCAGAGAGAAATCCGTTTACATCCGCTTTGCCGTCCAGGACGAGTTCTTTATGTTGTCTGTAGATCTCCTTTATGAAGCTGAGATTTCTGTCTATCAGTTCGTCAATATACTCATCCGGCAGTTCCGCCTCTCTTATAGTAATGTGCTTTCTCACCGATGCGAGATAGTCTTCAAACCGCATGCTCTCCGCTCTGTTGAGTTCATCGAAACAGTCTTTCCAATTATCCTCAGTTCTCTCGGCAAATCCTCTCGGGACCTGTTTTGCCGCATATGGAACAGGTTCTTTCCATTCCTCCCACTTCGGCAGAGTCTTGTCCAGCATATGTGTTTCTTCTCCGCTGATGTTCACGGTGTAGATACGTTCTGCTGTTTCATCAAGGTAGTAAGTCACAAACAGATCCTTATACGATGCGACGACACTCCAGTATATCTCTGAGTAGTTGTCACTGAACTGCATATCATAGAGCTCATCCTGCATGATGCTCAGCTGTTTTGCCAGCATTTCGATCCTTGTCCCGTCCAGTCTTTTTACTCCTTCATTCTCAGAAACACTTAGCCGCAAAAGCTTTCTCTGATATGCATACATCATGCACAGCAGCAGTTTCTTTGATTCAGGAGCAGCCTTTCTGAACCATTCTCCAAGATGCTTCTCCCAATCCCGGTCTGCAAGTATTGGACCGAGTTCATGCACTTCCGAAAGCGAATCGGCGACCTTATTTCCGAAAAGATCCCGTATCTCTCCCATATCCGTGTCAGGCTCTCTCATTATCTCTGAGAGGATGCCCGCGATCAGTACCTGAAGATTATCGAAGAACAGTGTATGTCTTCCCAGCGCTTCAGCTATGGGCACGGAATATGTCATGAGCGGTAGTCTGTCTTCGAGGATCTTTATATGCTTTACAACGTAGATCCATGCAGATTTGATCATAATATCGGAATCGTAAAATCTTTCTTCTCCCGCTGCTTCAAGGCTCTTCCACAGAAGTCCTTTCTTTATTGCACAGACATTCTGTCCTCTGAAGATCATGATCTCATCTGCGGCATGGTACATAAGAACATACTTGATCGCGGTTCCCCAGAACACTTTCTGTGCGTTTGTCACTCCGTAGGTTTCCAGATCCATTTCCCTGCAATATACTGGGATCGCCTTCAATCCGTGAGGATCCGTAAAAACTTCCGGCTTGCAATAGTCAGGGGCATCACCCGGTTCAGTTACCGGAACATAACAATAGCGGAAGTACTCGATATTATCGGCAATATCCCATATGATTCTTTTTTCTTCATCTGATTCCGGCTGCACATGTCTCTCATTTGCAAGATGGTCTGTAAGGTTATCCATAATACTTTCCTCCTTCTGTCTGTTGACCTTTTCTTCCCACAGTTCAAGGATACCACTGATCAGGGGAAAGATGTATCAAGCAGCGCTTTATCTTCAGAAAGGTGTGTAAAAAAGCCGGCATCTCTGCCGGCTTTTCCCGAAATATATATGTGCTTTTTTATTCCAATGCCATGTTCCAGGCACCGTCAGTCAGTTTCCCGATACTCGTTGAGAGCAGATCTTTCTGCTTTGCCGTCTCCGCGGCGATCTTCTGGGCGGCATCGGTGCGGATATTGTTGCGCAATGCTGTTGAGAGTTTCTGTGAGATCTGCCCAGACTGCTGCTGTCCGAGCAGTTTTGATGACTGCTGCGTCGCCTTCTTGGCTATTTCGTTCTGCTTGGAATTCCACTTCAGTTTGACTTTTGAAAGTCCGTGCTCTACTCCGGTACGCGTCGTGCCTTTGACAAATCCTGATACAAATCCGTCTGATGCACTCTTTCCTTCATCATAGTACTGTATGGCTTCTTTTATTCCATCACCCACTCCGTTGGAGACATATTTATATCCTATCTTACTGACATTATCCTGACCTATATCAATGACCGTCTTGGTCACTGTTCTTGTCATGATACCGCTCAGCGATCTTCTGTGTAAGAGACCGTCCATAAGGTCTCCCGCCAGATTGCGGCTCGCGATATATGCGTACTTGATGGGTTTTCCCGCGCCGAATGTGGAGATATCCAGAATATCCATGGCAAAATCGGCTCCCCATTGGGTCCATTCGAGCTTGTTGACTATAGAGTCATAATAGTCGCCCGCCTTCTGCCATTTTGCGCCTTCAGCTAAGTCGCGGGCATACTTCTGATCAAGATAGTCCCTCTGCTCCTGTTCCGTAAGATCCCACTTGTGATGTTTTTCCCCGAATTTGCGGCTCTTCTCCATCTGCCGCTCCAGCTCTTCCTGCTCTTTTTTCTGACGTCTCATCAAGTCGTCCATATCCCGGTCGAAAGCTGTATCCCGGTTTCGGAGCTTTGTCATCTGATCGTCAGCCCACCGGCGGTCGTTCTCGCGCTGAGATATCCATTCTCCCATCCGCGAATCATCCAGCACGGTGCGTCCCCCGTCGGTCTCCCACTGCCCTGTGCTGTCGTTCCATTCATATATCCTCTCCGCTCCTGTCGCGGGATCTCTTATTATCCTTGTCCTCGGCGGAGCCGGAACGACCGGTGGCACAGGAACCTTTGGGACCGGAGGCATTTTTACTTTGCCGGAAGGCTTGGGGACCGGAGGCTGCGCCGCCCTTCTGCCCGTGCGCCCGAATCCGGTCAGTACGGCAAGAACGATCATAGCAACGGTTCCGGCGATCGTGGCCATCCTCACCTCTTCCGGACTCATGGGATCTATATTTCTGCTGTAATACTGGACTATAAGTCCGGGGACGGCAAACCAAGCAAGATAGAATGCTGCTTTGAACACTTTCTTCATTTGATATCCACCGCCCTCTGACCGCATTTATTGCAGAACGCCGCATTTACCGGCAGTTTTGCCCCGCAGTGCATGCAGAATTTGAACTGAGCGCGTGGAACGGGAGCCTGCGCCTGCTGTACAGGCTGATCGTCCGGATAGAACTCGTCGCCTGTCAGTTTCTGACGAACGGGATTGCTTTTTACGGGACGCCAAAGCGGCATTATCTCGTCAAAGTCCTCATGAAGCATGCATATCTCACCATCGGGAAAAACTATATACCACTGGCGTTCATCCAGAGGATAATCCCTGTCGAGATAAGCGGCGAGAAGCATTAGTTCAGCATAGCTGTATACCCATCCGTTCTCTGCGCTGGTCCACTGTGAACAGATGTCTGAAGCTCTGTCCATAGTCTGCACAAAATTTTTGAAACCTTCCATAAATAACTCCCCTGTTATCCCGGATTTCGGGAACCATATTCTGTCTTAATTATACTGGACATTCTCTGGATATAGAATAAACACTATTAATTCATAACAGGTCGGCGATCTGCGGAAACCTGATGATTATTCACCGTTCAACAAAAAAGACTGCCCCGCAGGGCAATCTTCTGATGATAATCATACTTTTTTGCTCTCTTCAACAGTGTCCGTCAGGCTGACTGTCGTATGGTTTCTTAAGAAGCAGAGACAGTCCGACCAGAGCAATAAACAGAAATGCGCCGGCACCGGTAGTGATCTCCATGATCAGCGTGAACCTGTCTGTGGGATCGCCGAATGTGCCGAGCATCCCCCTCTCAAGGGAAAGAAGTCCACCGACAGCGCTCATGAGGGAGATGTTTCTTTCTATAAGCAGGATATCATCTCTCCTCTTATGCGCCTTGATACTCCTAATTACCGCAGCCGTTAGCGCCGTGAAGGCATATGCCGCGATAGCTATCATGATTATCATGTGTCTAACGGGGTTGTGTCCCTCCGCTATACCGATACATACGATACCGGAAAGGATTATTGCAAGGAATAATATCCCAAGACCGGCTGTTTTCAGTTTTCTGCCCGGAACATCGTTTCTCCCCTTTCGGACATATATTTTCAGAATACCGATTATAAGAAACCATGCCCCTATGGAAAGAAACCAGTAACTCTTATGCGTGATGCTCATAAACAGATTGAATACGGCATAGATGATGCTCCAGACCACCGGCATTATCCCGACGGCTTTCACAATCACGGGATGTTTATCAAACAGATCCGCAATTCTATTACTGTTTTCTTTTCTGCTGCTCATAAATCAGAAACCGATCTAATAATTTAATCTAAATCATATCACTTATCCAGCGTCTTTACCGCGCCAGTTCTGCCGCATATGTCCTGTTATTCAAGAAAAGAGGCCGGATCATGCGATCCGGCCTCAGCGCTCAGTATTATCACTGTATCAGAGAATCGAAGATCCTCCCGTGACGATCCAGCATGCGAGCATCGCCGCAAGCATCGCTCCTGTATAAGCCCTTCCCGTCTTCCTGTACGCATATGTGCAGAGAACAGAGAAGAACATGACCTGCGGCACGAACAGAATGAGGATCGACATGAACGGTCCTCCGAAAGTCGATCCGAAGAGCAGATCCGCGCCGGGTCCGATATCCAGGAAGAACGGGATGTATTCTATGAGGACGACTATGAGGACTCCGCCTGCCATCAGGAGGAAATTGCCTGCCCAGTTCCTTAAGAATCCTCCGAAGCCCTTCTCGTATGTCGACTTTGTCCTTAAGTCTCTCATGATCTTCGAGTTGTTGAGCAGGTAGAACAGAGCGAAGAACGGGATGTATACGAGGAACTGCAGGAATCTCTCACCTGTGAACGGACGGAAGAACGGCCATATGAACCTGAGATCCAGATCGAATAATAGATAGTAGATGAAGTTGAGCGCGTACATGCACGCTATCATGACCGCTGCAAGAAGCAGGCTCTTTAAGAACAGGGGCAGACTGAACTTCTCGTCCTCGATCCCCAGCTTTCTGTGTTTTCTTCTGGAGATGAGCGAAGTAATTATCATGATGAGGATCAGGATGAGATACCAGCCCAGGAAGCCGTTGCCTATGGTCATCCTGAATATCCCCTCGGGAAGCGGCAGCAGCGCATGTCCCAGCTGGGTCATGAACGGGAACGTGGCGCCTGAGAGCAGGATGGTGATGAGAGCCCCCTTGATCCATCCCTTCTTTGTGCTCATAAACTCCTCTTCCGGGAATTCCTGTTTAACTCCCGCGAAGAGAGGCGTCTCAAGCAGCAGGCTGAGCAGCGGGAAAAGGCCAGCGAGAACGAGAAGCATGGCCGCCAATACCAGGTATTCCTTACCCTTTGCGACTGTGCTGTCCGATGGTATGTCATTGGGGAGATCTATGGCGCTGTCGAACCAGTCGAGAGCGACCGCAAGTCCTCCGAGATGATGCGTTGTAAGTCTGTGGTTCGTCATGAGCAGCTGCATGCGTCTTGCACTTCCGTCGGAGAAACTGCCGTATGTCGTATTCCACTGGGCGCTGTCCGCAGTCGTTCCGAGGAATGATGTTCTTAGATCCGATCTGAGGATCGCATCGTTGACTACAGGCTTATAGTCTCTGAAGTACGAGAACTCATCATATTTCGCCTGAAGCAGGAGAACATTGTTGAAATGTATCTTTTCCGAATCGTAGACACTGTCCGTGAACAGTTCGCCGCATTGAAGGACTATTGCCTTCGGGGCTATCTCGGTTCCGGAATAGTCGGCCGCCACGGTCCAGCTCGACCATGTGCCCATGGAGTGACCGCTCACCACCATTCTCGATGAATCGACATAGTCCTGATGTGCAAGCCAGCCATAGGCTATGGATCCTCCGCATGAAGAATCCTTTACAGCATTTCCATCGGTGTCTTTGGAGTAGTGATCGTTGAAAAACGAGAGATTTGAGAAGTTCATGAGTACTCTGTATCTCTTCGATCCGCCGATCCTCCTGTATGTTCCGTCAGCCTCCGAGTCGTTGCCGTAATTAACCTTGACTACATGGTTGACATAACCTCTTTCCAGAAGTCCTACCGAGCTGGCTCCGTGCCCGTACTCGTCAAGGCACAGGACAACAGCGCCTCTCCTCGCCAGTTCGATTGCGTAAGCCGCGCAGGTCTCGTGATCGTTCTGGTATCCGTGCAGCAGCAGTACGGCGGGAGCCCTGTTCTCCGCCGTCGCACTCACCGGTTTATAAAGTTTATATGCGAGTTTTCCCTCAAGAATACCGAACCCCGGTAATACATCGATCTTTCCGTCTATGATCTCGACATTTCCGTGGTCTCTCTGTATGCCATCAGCCATTGCCATACATATACTTGCCAGTACGATAAGTGCTATGAATACAATAAGGTTTTTCCTAACAGTGCCCTTCAACAGAAACACCTCCTCAAAGTGTTATCCAATTATATAGCATGCTATTTATATCTGATCAGATGCGGTTGTATTTTGCGAGTCCTTCCTTGAGCGATCGCGTCTCTCTTATGTATTTGGTCTGTTCCGCTTCCTTCTTTTCTATATCCTCAGCAAAGAGGAGCACCTCCTCCACGTTATCTTTCGGGATAACAATTACTCCGTCAAGATCGCCCACGATGAGATCTCCGGGATTTACCTCAATGCCGCCGCAGACTACGGGTACATTGCTGTCATATGTTATATATCTTCCGACCGTAGTGCCGGGAGAAAGTGTTCTTGAGAACACCTGATACCCGAAATCCCTCTTGATTTCCGTGACATCCCTTAGTCCCGCGTCGAGAACCGATCCGGCAAGACCTTTTACATACGCGCCGGCTGTCATGATGCCGCCCCAGAGCGCCACGTTCTTATCTCCTCCGAGGAGCGAGATGACCATGACTTCCCCGCCTTCCGCGGCCTCTATCGCGTCGATGGCGTGGCTCGGAGGGGCTGACTCCACCGACTTGGGAGGTCCTTCCAATACCGTGATGGCGGGACCTGCTATGCGCTCGTCCGTGATCCTCGGTGTGATCTCATAGTCCATGAAGCATCTTCTGCCCACAATGCGGTCGCAGGCGTCGGCAAGGGACGCCGTTGCTATCTTTTTGAATCTTGCTATGATCTCGTCTGAGTATATTTTCATGTGCACTTTCCTCCAGCAATCCTTTTAATCAATTATATCGAAATTATGCTATCCATTTATACAAGCGACTCGCACGAAAAAGGACCGGAAGTTTGGGCATATGAGCGCATGTAAAAAGGGCGGAGAACCATGCTCCGCCCTTTATTTCTATTACCTTATTTCTTATCTTTCTTCTTGCTTCTGATAACGACAAATGCAAGTGCTACAATCGCGACAAGGGATATACCTGCTACCGTTCCCCAGACAGCGGGCTTTCTCTCATCGCCCGTCTTTGGAGCTCCGGATGTGCCCTGAGCTGTTTCCGTCTTCTTTGCGGGATCCACAGTCACCGTGGTCTCAACGCTGCCGTCTCTGAAGTTAACCTTTATTGTATGTGATCCTTCCGCAAGGGTGTTGAGATAAGCTGATTTGATGACCGCGTTGAGGCTTCCCGCGGATGCCTCATAATCCGAAGCAGTGAGCGCCTTGCCGTCCACTTCAATGCCTGTGAATAGGCTGAACGTCTTGTCGTCCTCCGCCGTTCTGTTGACAGTGAATTCGAGTCCTGCGGAAGAACCCTTCTGCCATGTTCCGTCTGCGCCTTTGGAGAAGATGTATCCGATACCCGTATATTTGAGAGTCACAGTGTATACCGCGCTGCCGGCCTTATGCTCGAAACTCACTGCCTCGATGACCGCATCATCCGCCTCGAATACTCCCGAAGTTTTTATGCTGTCCATATAGAAGCACTCCGGTTTCTCCCCTCCTTTACATTCCATGGTCACTGTAAACCAGTAATCCTTGCCAGGCTCCGGTTCCTTGTCCAGCGCCGTTCCGAGAGAACTGTCTGTATAGAGAGGAGATACGGTGACGGTCACATCTGCCGTGTCCTTCTCGAACACAGCCTCGAGCTGATCCGCTTTAGGTCTGTATTTCCCGTCGGAATCCTTTTCTGTTCCCGATATATGAGCTTTGATGCCCTTAATATTGTTCATGAATCTCGCATATGCCTTGGCGTCCGCATTGAGTGGAGCCGAGAAGTCGAATACCGAAGTGAACGACTCATCGGCATACCAGGCGTCGAAGGTGCAGCCCTCTTTGGTGGGGTCCTCCGGCTTCGTGACGGTATTGCCCTTTGTGACTGTTCTCTCCTTAACTTCCGTTCCGCCGTCCGTATCAAATGTTACGGAAGCGGAGTTCTTGGGGATAAGTCTCAGGTGGATGCTTCCATCGGAATTGAGCAACATGCTCGCCACCATATATGCCGGGTCATCCGGCAGCGATATCTTATCCACTGCAAGGGTCGTAAAGTTTTCCCCGTCGTCAGGATAGATGTCCACCTCGACAGCCTCGTCACCGATGCAGTTCATATGATCCTGCGTGATGTTCGCATCCGTTTTGTACGCCACGGCGCTCTTGCACGCTTCCAGGGTAATCTTGGCGGGAACTCCACCGGTATAGATTATAAGGTCTGTCTGATCTTGGTCCTCTTCGGCAGAATCATAATCCGTATACGTTGCCTTTATGAATCCCAGCTGTCCGTCATAATCCACAACGAGCCACTTCTCATTCTTAGAATTGGTGACTTCGCCCGTGACAAGAACCACCTTGGACCCGGAGAAACCGCCGATCCTCGTAGACTCGGAATCAGGCTCCTCCCTGACATTTATCGCTCCCGCATTGATCGTGGCATTCACAGGCTTGATGGCTGTCTCCTCAGAGTATGTAAGCGCAGCATAGTCTCCGCATATCCACGCGGACTCGCCGTTGAATTCTATCATTATCCATTTGCCGGATACTCCGATGCTGCGGACGACGTCGCCGTATTTGAGTCCTCCTACACGGTTTCCGGCATAGGACGCCGTATCTCTGACATTGAGAGATCCGGCGGTCACCACATACCATGCGTCCTTGACCGCGGCGGGCGGAATTATACATTCAGCCAGCAGTTCATGGTCATTAATGATGTTGACCGTGGCATTCATTGTGTTGATCGTGACATAAGTCGGATCCGCAAAGGCATAACCCGATTCCGTATTGCATTTGAATTCTATCTTATATTTGTTTGCGGTATTGAAAGGAATATCGTCACAGAGCGCCCATGTGCCACCGCTGTCCTCGACATACCAGTGGATATCGCCCGTACTGACGGTTACATGTTCCTCATCGAGAGTATATTCCTTACTTGGCACAGCATCGTCCAGAGGTACTGAAATCCCCTTGAATGTGAGTTTATTGATAGTTTCCTCGATCGTGACAGACTGCGAGGTAAACTCCGCGGTCCCGTCATATACGGACCAATCCCCCAACGTCCAGGTGTTGAAAGCGGTTTCTTCCTTCATGCTCGGAGTCTGCAGAGCATACGCCGGCTTGTCCTCATCCTTGACCTCCACTTTGATGTGATAGCGGTATTTGCCGGCTGTAAATACACTTTCAAAATCCACTTTATTCCATTGACTTGTACTTTCGTCCCACTTTTCCCAATACTCATCTGTGGGAAACTCCTTGAGATGTCCATAGGAATTCGTCTTGATTCCTAGTTTAGCCAGAGTTTTGCCGTACTGCGCGATGTCTTCCACCGCCTTGGGAGCTGACATCTTCAGTTCAGTGAGTGGTGTTCTGTTATCTACTCCGATCGTTTGGCCTACGAAGAGCGTTATCTCAGCGGAATCACTCTTGGCATCCGATACTTTGATGACAAGATCATCATTATCTCCGGGTTGATAGGGTGTTCCACTGACTACACCACTGTCGGGGTCCACTGTGAGCCAGTCGGGTCCTGATTCTTTAGTGAAAAAATAAGACGGTGTGCCACCGGTGACACCGGTATGCACATCAACACTGACGGGCACACCGACCTGCGGTTCACGGATATCCCAGCCTCTCTCTTTGTTGAAATTCAGCACTCCACTGATAGTGAGATCAAACTCTGCAGGATAAACAAACCACGCAACAGGGTCCAGATCGTCAGAATCACCCGGATTGATATGATCCAGTTCCCATTCGGTACCATTGACTGTCAGTTTAACAGTCGGAGACAAAGTATCGGAAGGATGAGCTGTCGTATCAATATATACAGGGATCCAGAGAGTCCATATACCGGGGATAAAAGTCGAAGCCGATGTTGTATCTCCGTTCAGATTCCATTCGGGAGTACCGAGGATCACTTCATCCGGAGACTGCAGTGAAAATGACGGCAGCTCGGATGTAGGATACCCTGATTGGCAGATATCTGCCGGATTTCCGGTCATTGTAGCCGTGATTTCCGTAACCTCCGTGGCATAGGCATTAAAGCTTACAGCAGGAATGACCGTCAGAATCATTGCCGCAGCTATGATCACGTGAAGCATTTTCTTTGCAAAGGACATCTTCAGCACCTCACTTCATATTTATTCTGTCATCGGAACAATAACAGCACAAATTCCTACATTTATAATATACGTCAAACCTGTCTTTGGTTCGCACGTCCTTTTGTAGGAATTATGAAAAAAAAAGCAGAGATCTTAGTCTCTGCTTTTTATAAACTAAATCTTTATTTTTTAAGCAAATTTCTCACATCTCCGCGTCCCATCCTCATCGAGCCCTTGCCTCCTGTGTACACTTCTCTGTCTCTTCCCGGCTTGTTGTTGGTCATATATATGATGGCAATGACCATGAGGGAGACCGCAAACACAGTCGCGGCGTCGGAAACAAGTTTCACCGGAGAGAATCTGATATCACCGGTGTTGCCCGATCTGTCATATGGTATCTCCCATCCTCCGAAACCTTTCAGAGTGCCTTCCGATCCGATGACAATCTCCGAAGACCACTTAAGCTCTCCGTTTTTCTGATACGAACTGCAGTTGATATATGAACCGACTCCGGTGATGATCACCGTAATTACCAGAGCTATTGCAATACTTTTTACAAAATTCTTCAAAACATCTGCCCTCCATTCACTGCATTAAGATCGATATTCATTTCTTAATATATCTCTGTTTCTGCGATTGGATTATCCGATATGGCAACCCGACAGCTAAAAGTCCCCACCCTGTATCATTTTCATTATGTATTTTTTTATACAAGCAAATGCGATAAATGCAGTTCTTTGTTTTAAGCTCAGCCGATCAGGTGTCCTGTGTATCTTTTTGTCACACAAACCTGTCCTGAAATTTCAAAAGATCCCCGAACCATACTCAGTATGGCTGGGGATCTGCTTTTAGGTTCTCAATGATCCGAAAGCCGGCATTCACCTGCAGTCGCCGTCATCAAAGCCCTCTTCGTACCCTTCCAGGTACCCTCTTCTGTAGGCTTCACTTTCCGCTGCTTTCAGATCTTTCTTTGTGTATACTGAGTAACTGAAAAATTCAGGTCTTACATCTGTGCCGGTAGCGGCTCCGATGATACCGATTATCCCCGTCAGTATCCCAAATGCCAACCAGAAAGGAGCCAGAAAGATGAAAGCAATGATGAAGAACATCAGTGCAAACATGTTAACTCCCTCCTAATATAACTGTCAGAAGAGTCCATCTCTTCTGTTGGAATTAATATACGATCAAATGATTTCCGGATGATTTCCTAAAGATTTCGGGTTGATTTCCGATATGTGAAAAATCTGAAAATAAGTAACCTT
>JAFWEV010000068.1 GCA_017512745.1 Oscillospiraceae bacterium | reverse complement strand
TGATCCCGGCAATGGCATTCCTTCTGAGCGATGAGGCGAGCTATATAACAGGAGTCAATCTCCCCATAACCGGAGGCAGTCTGATACTGTGATAGTGAAAGGCGACATAACATACCGTCTTGCGGATTATTCCGAAAAACAGAAGGTCATAGATTTTGTAAACGGCAATTTTGATATGAAGCTGCCGCTTATAAACAATGACCTCTTTTTCGAATACTATTATCATCAGCTGGACAATCTGCAATTCTGTATTGCGGAGAGCAGCGAGGGAATCCTTGCATGTGCCGGATATATACGCTCGTCTCTAGAAGATGATTCCCCCATATGGGTGAGTATCTGGGTGGCAAAGAAAGGATTCAACGGAGTGGGACTCTCGCTCATGGATGCTGTCCCGACACTCACCGGTTCGAGACTCGTTGCGTGCAACAACATCCGTCCGGAGACCTGTGTATTCTACAGATTTCTCGGATGGACGGCTGAGAGGATGAATCACTACTACAGAATAGCTCCTAAGAATTTTTATAACGTATGTCTTCCGGCAACTGTAAAAAGAAAGGCTGTCAGCGGTGATCTGTATCTGCACAGGCTAACGCCTTCCGATTTTAATCTGATTGACATCCCTTCCTCTTCCCTGGAACCGCATAAGGACAAGTGGTATCTTAACAGGAGATACTTCAGCTATCCCCTGAAACAGTATAATGTTTATTCCGTACAGGACATTGCGGGCAGTACTCTTGCCATTCTCGTAATATCCCAAGTCGAAGCATTTTACGAAGAAGATCCTGATACGAAATATACTGTGTTGAGGATAGTCGATTTTATCGGTGACCCGCAGATCCTTCCGAGGGTCGGGATCGCCCTGGATCAGCTTCTGCTGGAGTCGGGTGCGGAATACATCGACTGCTATAATGTCGGAATCGACAACAAAGTCTGGGCTGAAACAGGCTTCTGTGAGCGTGCCCCCGACGATGAAGCGATCATTCCGAACTATCTGACATCTATTCTGCGAAAAAATACGGATTACTACTATTTCACCAGCGATCCCGAAAACTTTGTCATGTTCAAGGCAGACGGAGACCAGGACAGACCTCACATCTGACTGTAATACAACCGGTCCTGCCTGTACCCTTTTTAACGCAAGAAATATCAAGACCTTATGTCCGCAGACATAAGGTCTTTTTTTATTTAAGTTCAATTTTAACGGGAGATTCGTTTCTCACACATTCGGCATCTATAAGTACCGATTTGATATCGTCTCTGGACGACACATCGTACATTATCGGGATCAGGAGTTTCTCGAGCTCCGCTCTCAAACCTCTTGCGCCCGTTTTTCTCTCAAGTGTCCTCGTCGCGATCTCGTCCATTGCCTCATCGGTAAAGTTGAGTTCGACGTCGTCCATCTCAAAGAGCAGTTTGTACTGTTTGATCAGCGCGTTCTTGGGCTCGGTCATTATGCTGATGAGCATATCCTTGTCCAGTGAGTCAAGAACCGTGATAACCGGGATCCTTCCCACCAGTTCGGGTATGATACCGAACTTCACGAGATCGTGAGCCGTAACCTGTTTCATGAGTGCATCCTTGGATGTCTTCTCCTTGTCGACGATCTCCGCTCCGAATCCGAGGCTCGAACTAGACACCCTGCTGCTGATAAGTTTGTCTATGCCGTCAAATGAACCTCCGCATATGAAGAGGATGTTCGTAGTATCGATCTGAATGAACTCCTGCTGCGGATGCTTTCTTCCGCCCTGAGGCGGAACATTGGCAACCGTTCCCTCAATGATCTTGAGGAGCGCCTGCTGAACACCTTCTCCGCCGACATCTCTCGTGATGGACGGATTCTCGCTCTTCCTGGTGATCTTGTCGATCTCATCTACATAGATGATACCCTTCTGAGCGCGTTTGATGTCAAAATCGGCTGCCTGTATCAGCTTCAGAAGAATATTCTCAACATCTTCACCTACATATCCCGCTTCCGTAAGAGTCGTCGCGTCGGCGATCGCAAACGGAACATCAAGTGCTTTTGCAAGAGTTTGAGCCAGGTATGTTTTGCCCACTCCCGACGGACCTACCAGAAGAATATTGCTCTTCTGTAGCTCTATATCGTTTTTAGCGCTGCTCTCTATTCTCTTGTAGTGATTGTAAACGGCAACTGAAAGGACGATCTTAGCGTCCTCCTGACCTATTACATACTCATCAAGGATCTTCTTTATTTCGGCCGGTTTCTTTAACTTGAAATTGGAGATGGTTTTTTCCGGTTCTTTTGCAATCGGCCTTCTCCTGCTCGGAGTTGTGATCCCCTCATCTTCTGCAAGAAGATTATAGCAGAGCATTACGCATTCATTACAGATATGGACATTGGGTCCGACGAGCATACGCTCGACCTGATCCTGACTCTTACCGCAGAAAGCACAGTAAAGTTTTTTATCATTCGGCATTATAGAATAATTCCTCAGCGGTTGGTTATAACTTTGTCGATAAGTCCGTATGCGAGAGCATCCTCAGGATCCATGAAGTTGTCTCTTTCGGTGTCTCTCTCAATGACCTCAAGGGGCTGTCCCGTGAACTCTGATAGCATCTGATTGAGACGTGACTTGATCTTGATGATGCGGTCAGCGTGGATCTTGATGTCAGTGGCCTGTCCCTGCATACCGCCGAGAGGCTGATGGATCATGATCTCACTGTGAGGTAGTGCGTATCTCTTTCCTTTTGCCCCGGCTGCGAGCAGAAACGCCGCCATTGATGCGCCCATACCGACACAGATTGTGGAAACATCGCATTTGATGTAATTCATCGTGTCAAAAATAGCCATACCGGCGGTGATCGACCCTCCGGGACTGTTTATATACAGGCTTATATCCTTCGTGGGATCCTGTCCTTCAAGATAGAGGAGCTGAGCCACGACAAGGCTTGCCGTCACGTCGTTTATCTCTTCTGACAGCATAACGATCCTGTCATTGAGCAGCCTTGAGAAGATATCATAGGATCTCTCTCCTCTGTTGGTCTGCTCTACAACCATTGGAACTAAACTCATTCAACTTGCCTCCGTGAAAAGGTGATTATTCAGCGTCTTTCTCTTCTTTTTCAGCTTTTGCTTTCTTGGAAGTGGACTTCTTCGCTGTTGTCTTCTTCTTTGTTTCCTTCTTCTCAGGCTCTTCTTCCTTCTTGTCAATAGCCTTTGCGTTTTCCTTTATGACCTCAATGGCCTTCTGGCATGCAAGATCATCCCTGATATCCTCAAGCGCTACTACACTCTTAACGTCTTCAACCTTCATGCTGTAAGACTCTGCGATCCTTGTGACCTCTGCCTCGACTTCCTCATCGCTCGGATGGATACCTTCCGCTCTTGCGACCGCTTCAAGGGCGAGTCTCTGAGAAGCGCGTTTCTTTGCGGGTTCTTCAAGGGATGCTTTGAATTCATCAACTGTCTGACCCATATATTTGAGGTACTGTTCGAAATCAAGTCCCTGAGATGCGAGGTTGGAACTGTAATCTCTGACTATCTGGTTCTTTGTGTCCTCGATCATCGTCTCGGATATGTCGCCTTCAAGCTGTTCAATAAGAGCTTCGACAAGTGCATTCTCAAAAGCTATGTCAGCGTTATCCTGTCTTCTCTTCAGGAGTTCTTCTTTTTTCGAATCTCTGAGTTCCGCTATCGTATCGAACTCGCTTACGTCTTTTGCGAACTCGTCATCGATAGCAGGGAGTACTTTCTTTCTGATTCCGTTGAGTTTGATCTTGAACACGGAATCCTTTCCTGCGAGATTCTCTGCACCGTAATCATCCGGGAATTTGACGTTTATGTCGAATTCTTCGCCGACATTGTGGCCAACGACCTGCTCTTCGAATCCGGGAATGAAGTTCCCGGAACCAAGTACGAGGTCATAGCTGTCGCCTTTTCCGCCGTCAAATGCCACACCGTCGATAAATCCCTCAAAATCGATGTTTGCCGTATCGCCGTTCTCTGCGGCGCGGTCTTCTACAGAGACCATTCTGGAGTTTCTGTCAGCAAGTCTGTCGATCTCCGCATCTACATCAGCATCTGTGACTTCGACATTTTCTTTTACTGCTTCGAGTCCTTTATATTTCTTGACTGTCAGTTCGGGTCTCAGCTCTGTCGTGAACACTAGATTTGCACCCTCTGTCTTGCTTACAGCTTTGAGGTCTATATCAGGCTGTCCGATAACTCTGATGCCTGCTTCTTTTATAGCATCCTCATATGCGCCGGGTATCAGGGCATTGAGTGCGTCCTCATAGAAAACGCCTTCACCGTACAATCTCTCAATGATGTGCTGGGGTGCTTTGCCCTTTCTGAACCCGGGAACATTGATCCTGTTTTTCTGCTTGCTGTACTCTTTTCTGACAGCCTCGTTAAAAGTATCCTTGTCGATAGTAATATCGAGAAGGTACTTATTTCCTTCGAGTTTTTCGTGTTTGTTTAAAACCATGTTTTATATTGCCTCCAAAAATCAAGTATCGATTATTATATCACAGCGCATATTTAAAATCTATATATACGCGCGCGAGTGAATTTTATAAAGTGACAGCCTTTTTACACGGCTTCGCGATATAGTCGCTGGAACATCACGCTTTTCTAGTTGTGGGAAGTCTGAGTATTATCAGTATATTGATCGCTGATGCTGCGGCCATCGCCACCAGCGAAGGCACATAGCTTCCGGTAAAATCGTAAACATAGCCTATGGAAGAAAGTGCCAATGCGATCAGAGTTGAACCAAAGAAACATGCGACGGGATACGTGTATTTATAATTTTCAAGTCCGAATACCTCGCGTATAAGGATAGGTGCCAGTACAGATCCGACTGAAAAATCCGCCCCGAGAAGAAATGCTCCGACCAGAAGCATCCATTTACCGCTCCCGACAATAAGGATCACCAGACCTGCAAATGCTATCGCTATCATTGTAAGAATGGCGGTCTTTGTGGATGTTTTGTCACGGTATATGCCCGAAACAAGTTTAAATGAGATATTTCCGATCATCGTAGTTGACAGCATGAGCGCACCTACAGACGAATCAAGTCCTCTTGTTCCTGCAAAGCCGACAAAATGCTGCGGCATTGATGTGAGGAGAACACCGAGAACATACACTATGGCAACCGACACAAACAGTCCGTCATATCTGAATTTTGATCTTTCTCCGTCGGCGCTCTTCGTACCTCCGTCCGTATTCAGTTCAAATCCGGCGAACAGCGAGGGAATCAGGAAAATGGTGACAAGCGCAGCCATTGCCCTGTATCCGTTGTTCCAGCCATATCTGTTGATAACTGCCGTGATTACTGGCGAACTGATCGCCCCGGCAACCCCGGAGAAGCTGAACACTATTCCGGTCATCGTCCCTATGTTTTTGCTGACGCTGCTGTTGATTAGCGCAGTAATAGTGTACAGGGAAAAGCATGTATTACCCATTGCCATAAGCGCAGCGAGAATGTAGAAATGATACACCTTAGTCGCAAACGACATCATAAAAATACATATGATCACCGTCAGCATTCCGCCATACAGAAATGCCCTGAAGTTTCTGCTTGTCAAAAGTCTGGGGAAAATGACGACAAATATCGCGCCGGCTATCATTGATATCGTCGAATAAAATGACACCGTGCCGACTTTTACTCCCAATCCTTCTGCCACAGGGGTATAAAACACACCCATACTGTTCAGAACTATACCGACCGCCGCACCTGCCATACCGCAGAGCGCGATTACTTTCTTCAAAACCGATCTGTCCATTAACAAAAACTCCTCTATTCAACAAGCAGCGGTCTGAATTGCAGATTATCCGCCGAAACAAGTCTGAATTCTATTCCCTTATATGTCCCTGCAAAGCTGTACGGGATGCTGTTCCCGTGTACATGACCGTAATAGCATCTTCTTACGCCGAATTCCAGGAGAATATCTATGAGCGCTTCCGCTCTGAAATTGGAGTATATGGGAGGATAGTGAAGAAACACTATTATCTCTCCCGCCTCCTGCTTAACTGCGCTGTCAAGAGACATCCTGAGCCGCAGGAGCTCGCGGTTGAATACTCTCGCATCTTCTGCTGTCGGATTCTCCGAGAATACCCATCCTCTTGTTCCGCATACTGCAATCCCGTCAATCTTCACTGAATCATTCTGTATGATCTTTATGGAATCCCACCCGTTCTCTCTGATGAGATTTTCCACTTTTGTCCGGGTATTCCACCAGTAGTCGTGATTGCCTTTGAGCAGATATTTTATTCCCGGCAGGCTGTGGATAAACGCAAAATCATCCTTGAGCTCGTCAAAATTCATGGCCCACGAAATATCACCGGGAATGATAACGCTGTCGCTGTCAGCCACTGTTCTGTTCCAGTTTGACGTAAGACGCTCAACGTAATTATCCCAGCCCTCAAACACATCCATAGGTTTTGAAACACCAAGTGAAAGGTGAAGATCCGCTATCGTGTAGATTGCCATGTGTACCCTGTTATCCAGTATTATTCTGCTTTTAGAAATTCCTTATCTGCCTCATGCAGAGCGTAAATGTCAAAGATTCCGGTCACCTCAAAAGGAGCGTGCATTGACAGCACCGGAGCACCGATATCGATAACGTCAGCTCCGAGAGCCGCAATAAATTTAGCTACTGTTCCGCCGCCGCCTTCATCTATCTTACCGAGTTCGTCAGCTTGCCACGGTATATTGTTACCGTCAAGGATACTTCTCACCCAGGCATAATATTCCGCCGTCGCTTCGCTCGTCCCGGATTTTCCTCTGGCTCCGGTATATTTCTCTATTGATACTCCGCAGTTGATCTTCGAGGCGTTCCTCACTTCATATGCGCTTGAGAAAGTCGGATCAAACGCAGCGGAAACATCAGATGAGAAACACTTTGATCTGTTAAGTACAATATCCGGATATCCTCCGTTAGCTCTGCACATATCCGCCACAATGTTGGCTATCATGTTGGAGTCGAGTCCGGTATTGCCCTGTGAGCCTATCTCTTCCCTGTCTGCGAGCACAAGCATCGAAGTGTATTCGGGATCTTCTGTCTCCGCAAATGCCACTGTAGCGGCATAAGCGCAAACTCTTGCATCCTGCCCGTAAGCCCCTATCATGCTCTCATCGATACCGAGATATCTCGGTCTGAACGCAGGGACAAACTCGATCTCGGAAGTGATAAGATCATCTTCCGTGATCCCGTAATTCTCATACAGGTACTTCATGAGAGTATATTTGACCGGATCTTTGTATTCCGTATCCTGCTCAGGAATGCTAGCGGCAAGAATATTCAGCTCTTCACCCTTGATGACTTCCGCTTCTTTCCTGTCTCCCTGAAGCTTGTACGCGAGATGAGGAAGTATATCCGTAACACAGAAGCATTTTTCGTCTTCCGCCTCGCCGATGGTCACCTTTACCTTACTGCCGTCTCTGAGAATGACCGTTCCGTGCATGGCGAGCGGTATGGCGGTCCATTGATATTTCTTGATTCCGCCGTAATAGTGGCTCTTTATAAAAGCAAGTCCGTTGTCCTCATAAACGGGATTCGGTTTGGTATCAAGTCTCGGAGAATCAACATGTGACGCTATGATCCTGAGTCCTTCATTAAGCGGTTTTCTTCCGAACCTTACGGCAACAAGGCTTTTATTCCTGTTATTGACATAAACCACATCACCGGTGGAGTATTTCTTTCCGTATTCATAAGGGGCTGCATTTTCGCCGAGAATGCCGATTGCATATTCGACAACTTCCCTTTCCGTCTTTGCAGAACCGATAAACTTTATGTAATCCGAAGCGAAGTCTCTCGCTTCTTTGACTTTATCGTTTTTCTTGAAATATAAACTGTCAGTATTGTGGAACATCGCCGCTTCCAGTTCTTTATTGCTCATTTACTGTTTCCTCTATTTCTGATCCAGACATCCAAATACTCACACATGCGATCTATTGCGATATCAAGATCTTTTATTTCTCTGCTGTTGTCGATTATCAGATCGACTTTCTTTTCGAGTTCGGTGACCGGGATCTGAGCATCAAGCCTTGCGGCAGCTTCTTCCCGGGTCATACCGTCCCGTTTCATTATCCTGTTTATAGAAACCTCTCTGTCCGCCTTTACGAGAATGATCAGATCACATAAACTGTCTATCCCGCTCTCAAACAGTGTCGGAGCTTCTATGAAACAGCACTCTTTTCCATCTTCGGCAAGGGTTTCGAATCTACGTATGAGTTCTTCTCTTACTTTCGGATGGACTATCGAATTGAGAAGTTTCATTTTCTCATCATTCGCATAGCACTGCCTTCCGAGTTCACGTCTGTCAAACGAGTCGCCTGAAAAAACGTCCGGAAACGCAGCCTTCATATCGTTCCAGCATGCCGTGCCCGGCTGCTGCAGATCTCTTACAACTTTGTCACAATCTATGACTTCATAGCCCAGCTCTCTCAGCCTTCCGGAGAGAAGTGACTTTCCGCTGCCCGAAAGACCTACAAGCGCAAACACTTTAATACTCATACTTTTATGACCCTGAATCCGGCAGCTCTCAGCAGTCTGTTATCGACCGCCATGGAAACACCGGATTCTTCGGGTGCTCTTACGAACACCGTGTCCGCGCCGAGTTCATCCATCTCACGCAGTATGGAGAACACATTCTTCGCCTGGGATATCCCGTCTCCCTTTTTGCCGTAAGCGACTGCTTCGCACGGTATAGTGCTCTCCTCTCCGTCAAAACACATGGCGAATGTTCTTCCCTTTGCGTTTTCTGCGACGTATCTGCAGAAATCGTCAAGTTCTCCGTCCACAAGAATAACATCGGCATTCGGAGAATAGTGCTTGTATTTCAGCCCAGGAGAGAGCACCTTCTCGCCTTCATGCAGAGGATGGAATACCGCGTCTGATACCGTAGCATCAGGGCATATCTCACGTATCATTTCTATGGATATCACTCCCGGACGCAGGAGTATCGGGTGTTCTCCTATAAGCGAAACTATAGTCGATTCGACTCCGAATTCGCAAGGTCCGCCGTCAAGGATAAGGGCTATTTTTCCTTTGTGATCATCGAGAACGTGCTGAGCTGTTGTTGTGCTCGGCTTTCCCGAAAGATTAGCGGAGGGAGCGGCAAGCGGTATCTGGGAAAAGCGAATCAGTTCCTTGGCAACCGGATGAGAAGGCAATCTTACGGCAACCGTTTCCTGTCCGCATGTCACATGATCACAGATATTGCTGTGCTTTTTCAGGATCATGGTGAGCGGTCCAGGCCAGAATTTATCCGCCAGTTCATATGCTTTCTCGGGGATATCCACAGCGACTTTGTCTATCATATCCATGTCACTTATATGGACGATCAGCGGATTGTCCTGCGGTCTTCCCTTTGCCTCGAAGATCTTGTCGACTGCATCATTTGAATATGCGCTGGCGGCAAGACCGTAAACGGTCTCTGTCGGGATCCCCACAAGTTCGCCCTCCGCAAGAAGCTTTGTAGCTTCTTCCATGGCCTCTCTGAAATTGTCTTCTTCTACCTTAATTACTCTCGTTTGCATTGAGTGCCCTCAGCCTCTCTGCCGTATCGGCGGCTATCAGAGCGTCGATCATCTCATCAAGATCGCCGTTCACAAATGCTTCAATGTTATATATGGACATGTTTATCCGATGGTCTGTAACCCTGCCCTGCGGGAAATTGTATGTTCTTATACGCTCCGAGCGATCGCCCGTACCAACCTGCAGCTTTCTCTGGGTGGCTCTGTCCGTGTCCGCCTCGGCTTTTTTCTGTTCGTAAAGCCTTGCTTTCAGAACCTTGAGAGCCTTGTCCTTGTTTTTATACTGGCTTCTTTCATCCTGACACTCGACGACCATTCCCGTAGGAATATGTGTAAGTCTTACCGCAGATGAAGTCTTGTTGACCTTCTGTCCGCCTGCTCCGCTTGAGCGGAACACATCGTACTGCAGGTCTTTCGGATCGATCTCTATCTCAACATCTGTTGCTTCGGGAAGAACTGCAACAGTAACTGCTGAAGTCTGTATTCTGCCCTGCGACTCAGTTTCAGGGACTCTCTGTACTCTGTGCACTCCGCTCTCGAATTTAAATCTCGAATAAACATCGGTTCCGGATACGGAGAAGCTTATCTCTTTATACCCGCCGAGTTCAGTCGGATTCTCGTTGATAACGTCGAGGACGAATCTATGCTGATCACAGTACATCTGGTACATCCTGAAAATGAGCGCGGCAAACAGAGCAGCTTCCTCTCCGCCTGTTCCGGCTCTTATCTCGACGATGACATTTCTCTCGTCATCCTCATCCTTCGGGATCAGAAGTGTCTTGAGTTCAAGTTCAAGACGCTCTATCGTCTCTTCCGCGGATGAGAACTGCTCTTCTGCCATCGCTCTGAAATCAGCATCGGAATCCCTGTCGTTCAGGATCTCCTCAGCTTCTTCCTTCTCCGAATATGCTGCCTTAAGTTCGTTGTATTTTTCCGCTATGGGCTGGATCTTCTTTCTCTCTATCATCAGAGATTTGATAATATCGGGATTTCTGGCATTTCCGGGATCTCCGAGAGCTTCGTTTATTTCATCCAGTCTTGCGCTTATCTCATCAAGTTTGTCATTCATCGCCATTTTCGGCACCAGGTATTACTTTCTTAATATTCTTTTCGATCTTGCTCCTCGGGATCATTATCTCTCTTCCGCATCCGAGGCAGACTATCTTGAAATCAGCCCCTATTCTGGTAACGCGGAACATATTACTACCGCAGGGGTGATTCTTTTTCACTATGATCGTATCGTTCACATTTATATTCATGACCATAACCTCGCAATCTATTATTATATAAGATACTTCATGCCTGTTCAAATCGTATGTTTGCTCCGATGTGGTATAATGAATCCAGTGAATAACAAAGGAGGCATTACTATGGAAAGAGATGCTTTCAGAGCCGGTGTGGTTCCTGGCGGACTCACCACCAACAGAGAGATCAAGATACTTATATGTACAATACTCGCAGACCTCGGCGAACCGTTCAAGCACGAGATGCTTCTCCGCTCTCTCACCGACGAGAGTCTTGTCAACTATTTTGAAGCTGCCGATGCCATAACGGAGCTCATCGATCTCGGACATGTCAAACTCACGGATGACAATTGTTATATCATCACAGATACAGGGAGAAATATATCGGATGTGCTCTCGGACGATGTGCCGTTCTCAGTCAGGGAAAAGGTGCTCGCCAGAGCGAGACAGCTTTTCAGAAGACAGGTCAACACAGATCAGCACAAAGTCGACATAATCGAAAAGGATGACGGATATATCGTCAGGGGTTCAATAAGTGATTTCGGCAACGAGATCTTTGCCGTGGAGATCT
>JAFWEV010000067.1 GCA_017512745.1 Oscillospiraceae bacterium | reverse complement strand
GCCAAGCGCAATGTCTGATTATTCCTATGTTTTGACAAAAGAAACAGACTGGGATTGGGTTAAGAGAATACGGCAGCAGAATGCTGAAGCACTTATCTCCATTCTGTCCAAATCACCATATATATCTATTATCCAGGATAAGGTGGGTCTAAGCGATTTGTATGTATCGTTTACAGTTTTGAACCGAGATGAGGTGCAAAGGAGACTATCGGCGGAGGGAATATTTAACACGATCATTTGGCCTTTATCTGAACAGCAGAAAGAAGCCTGTAAAGTTGCAAAATACACAGAGGAGAATATGCTTGCTGCCCCCTGTGATCAGAGATATACGGTAGAAGACATGAAAACAATTGGGGCTGAAATTGTGAGGGTTATAGATGATGTTAACAAATAAAACCATAATGATCCTTGGAGCAAGTATCCTTCAGCTTCCTGCCATTGAAAAGGCGGTAGAGATGGGCTTGAAGGTTGTTGCACTTGATATGAACCCAGAGGCTATAGGTTTCAGCGTTCCAGGAGTTGTCAAGGAAGTCATCAGCACTATTGACATAGAGGCTGCCGTGGAGGCAGCTAAGAGGCATCAAATCGATGGCGTTATGACTCTTGCTACTGATATGCCGATGCGTACTGTGGCTGCTGTAGCGAAGGAATGCGGACTTGTAGGAGTATCAGAGGAGACCGCAATAAAGGCTACCGATAAGAGCGTTATGAGAGAAGCCCTTAGGACTGCCGGGGTTCCGGTTCCTAAGTTCTTTAGGGTGACGAGTATAAACGAGTTCAGAGCGGCGGTTGAAAACATAAAAGGGTCATTCATGGTCAAGCCCGCCGATAGCTCCGGCAGCAGAGGAATTCTTAAAGTGGATGATAGGGAGTGCCTCGATTCCGCCTATGAATATACGAAGCAGTTCTCTCACAACGGCATTGTGGTTGTCGAAGAATGTATGGTCGGGCCGGAGGTAAGCGTAGAGACTCTGGCTATTGATGGAGAGATTCATGTAATCCAAATCACTGACAAGATAACCACAGGGTCTCCTCATTTCGTTGAGATGGGTCACACGCAACCGACAAGGCTGGACTGTGCCGAAGAAATCAAGAAAGTCGCTATAGCTGCAAATAAAGCTGTCGGAATAGTAAATGGTCCTTCGCATACCGAGATTATAGTGACAAAAGACGGACCGAAGATTGTTGAAATAGGGGCGCGCTTAGGTGGCGATTGCATCACTACGCACCTGGTTCCGTTATCTACAGGAGTCAACATGGTTGAGGCGTGCATAAGAATTGCACTGGGTGAGAAGACGGATATAACTCCAAATCTTCACTGTGGTTCCGCTATTCGATACTTTCAACAGCATGCAGGTGTTGTGAAGCGTATTGCTGGCGTGGAAGCTGCTGAAGGTATGCCAGGTGTTAAACAGGTCAGTATTGTCCATGGGATAGGAGAGACGATTACTAATATAACTGATAGCGGTTCTCGCATGGGCTTTATAATTGCACAAGGAACAGACGCTGACGATGCTGCAGAGAAATGCGAGAAAGCACTTGAAAAGATTAAGGTAGATGTTGGATGAAAGTCGTTATAGCTACACCCATTTTATATGATGCAACAAGTCCTTTTAACCACTTGTTCAAGGATATTATCGGCGGATTTTTGGATGCTGGTTATGAAGTTGAAAGACATGTAGCGGTCAGAGATGGGATAGAGGATGACTATAAGTACGGATACGAAAACGTTGAGTATCATAAGTACCAGAGAAAAGAAAGTGCTCATGGGAACATAATTACTCGGTATATACGAGATACTCTTACTAGCATCCGGGAAGCAAGAGGAGTAAAGAAATCAGGAGCAGATGTCCTGTTCGAGGATGCCTCCTACTCCTCATTCTGGGCTGTTAAAGCAGCAAAGAAAAAGGGCATGCGAGTAGTTGCAATGCTCCAAGATGTGTGGCCGGACAATGCGGTTCAGAGTGGGTTAATTAAACACAACGGCTTACTCTACAGATATTTCGAATCGTGGCAGCGATATGTGTACAAGCACGCGGATAAGCTTATCTGTATCTCCGATGATATGAAGGACTTCATTGTGGCTAAGGGGGTAGATGAAAAGAAAATAGAGGTGATCTACAACTGGGGATACAGCGATGATGCTGTGAATATTAAATGGGAAGATAATAAATTTGTAAAAAAATACGGATTAGAAAAGGACTTCTATGCTGTATACGCTGGTAACATCGGCAAGATGCAGAATGTTGAATTAGTAGTTCGAGCAGCCAAAAAGATGCCGAATACGAAGTTTCTGATTATCGGGGACGGAGCCAAGCGAGAAGAAATAGAGAAAATGGCTGAAGGAGCAGAGAACATAAGAATGCTACCTCTCCAGCCGCCAGAACTCGCTGAACATATATACTCGATGGCAGGCGTCAATATCATACCTCTCGTTGAAGGTGGTCCCAAAACGGCGATGCCAAGTAAGACTGGCGTAGTGTTGTCATGCGGTCGTCCGGTGATTTTCTGTTTCGGTTCCGGAACTAGATTTGCAGAATTGGTAGAGAAGTATGGTGCTGGGACAAGTGTTAGTCCAACGGATGAAGATGAATTATCAAAAGTCATCT
>JAFWEV010000066.1 GCA_017512745.1 Oscillospiraceae bacterium | reverse complement strand
TCTCCGATTCAGATCGGAGATCCTTTTATAAACATGTTCGGTTATTACCAGAGCGTCAGCATCTCTTTGTAGAGTCCGATATAACTGTCGGCGGCTCTCTTCCAGCTCGAGTCATACTGCAGACATCTCTTCATAAGGACTTCCCAGTATTCCTTGTTCTCAAAAGCTCCTTTTGCTCTCAGGCACGCGTCGAGCATGTCGTGAGCGTTGTAGCTCTTGAACGTGAAGCCGTTGCCCTCGCCGTCACCACTGTCGGTGATTGTGTCTTTGAGTCCGCCTGTCTCTCTTACGATCGGCACTGTCGCGTAGCGCATGGCGATCATCTGGGAGAGTCCGCAGGGCTCAAATTTGGATGGCATCAGGAACATGTCGGAACCTGCATAGATCTTCTTTGCGAGGATCGGATCAAATCCGAGACGGAGACCGAATCGACCCGGATATCTGTTTGCAAAATCCTGGAAGCAGCTCTCGTATGCATAGTCGCCGGATCCGAGAAGGACCACATGCAGACCGCTGTTGAGCATGTACTCGAGGACGTACTTTACGAGATCGAGGCCCTTCTGGGCGACAAGTCTTGTGATAAGGCTTATAACGGGAGAACCGTCATCATATAGTCCGAATATCTCTCTTATCTCTTTCTTGCAGTCTTCCTTGCCGCTGAGATCCTTGACAGAGAAAGTCTTGGCGATATTGATATCGGTCCCGGCGTTGTAAAGATCGACGTCGATTCCGTTGAGGATACCGCAGAGTTTGTACTGATTGTCCTTGAGAATGGGATCGAGACTGTATGAGAACCAGGGATCCATGATCTCCTGGGCATAGGTCGGGCTCACCGTCGTGACCTTGTCTGCGCTTACGATCGCGCCTTTCATAAAGTTTGCGCAACCCTGATATTCAAGAACGCTGGTGTACTGTTCGGGAAGGCCGAGAACGTCCTCAACGAGATCAAGACCGTATTTGCCCTGATACTGGATGTTGTGGATGGTGATGGCTGTCTTGATGTTGTAGAACTTCGGTATATGGCGGTAATACGCGTTAATATATACCGTTGTCAGGGCTGACTGCCAGTCGTTGCAGTGGATGATGTCCGGATCAAAATCGATGTGAAGGAGCATCTCGAGAACTGCTTTCGAGAAGAACGCGAATCTCTCGGCATCATCATAGTAGCCGTAAAGGCCGCTTCTCTTGAAGTAGTATTCATTGTCAAGGAAGTAGTAGATAACTCCGTTGTGATTCAGTTCAAATACGCCGCAGTACTGATTTCTCCATGATAGGGAAACGTTGAAGTTGCAGAGATACTTCATCTTCATGCGGTATTCCTGCGGAATATCGCTGTAGAGGGGAAGGACGACCCTTGCAGCGACTCTTTTATTTCTGAGCGCGCGGCAGAGGCTTCCGGCAACATCACCGAGTCCGCCGGATGCGGCAAACGGAACTGCTTCACTTGAGACATATAAGACTTTCATAATTATCAACTCCAGACTTTTCTATATTCAATGCCGGTTACACTTTTTCGTATTTCTTGAGGTAGAGGGGATATGATTCGTGACCCTTGAGCTCTGTGCCGTCACTGATCGTGACTTCCTTGTCGGCGATCACGTACTCTATATCCGCGCCGTCTCCTACAACTGTATCCTGAAGCAGGATGCAGTTCTTAACCACTGCGCCTTTTCCAACCTTGACTCCTCTTGACAGGATGGAGTTTTCAACGGTGCCTTCGATCATGCAGCCGTCGGCGAGAAGGGAATTGGCAACTTTTGACTCGAGGCCGTATTTCACGGGAGGATCGTCATGGACCTTCGTGTAGATCGGCTTGTCGGGTGTAAAGAGTTCGGCTCTGACATCTGCGTCAAGAAGGGACATGGAAGCCTCGAAGTAACTGCGCATGCTGTAAATGCGCTTTACGAATCCCTTGTGCAGAACGCATCTTATATTGAGATCATTGAGCTTTGCGGTGAGAATATCTCTCTCAAAGGAGATCTTCATGTGGGAGATGGCGTCTTCAACGATAGAGACAAGGAGCTCTCTCGCTATTACCATGATATTCATGCTGTAATAGCTGCCTTTTGGAGCCTTTGTGTTGATCATAAGATCTACGACTCTGCCGGTCTCATCAGGAGTTACGACTACGCAGTTCTGCTCCATGGCTGAGTTGGACGGAAGCGAGCAGGAGAGCATCGTGAGGTCTGCGCCGGAATCGATATGACCGTTGACGAGTTCCTCATAGTCGACATTTGCGACGTGGTCGCAGTCCATGAGGATCACATACTCTGCCGATGCGTCTGACAGATAGTGGATGATGCTACCGAGAGCACCGATTCTGCCGTGATAGATATCTTTACTCATCTCCTCACTGAAAGGCGGGAAAATGGAAAGACCTTCGATCTTTCTCGAGAGATCCCACTCTCTTCCGGTACCCATATGGTCCATGAGGGAGTGGTAGTTGTTCTTGACTATTACTCCGACCTGATTGACACCGCTGTTGACAAGCGATGAGAGATAGAAGTCGACCTGTCTGTATCTGGCTCCGAAAGGAAGGGAAGCCATGGATCTGATCGCTGTGAATTCACTGACTGATGCGTCGTGCATATTGGCAAAGATTATGCCCATTGTTTTGGCTTTCAGCATGTTTCAACACCTCCCTCAACATCTGAGTAGATCATTGCTTTTGCTTTGACTTTTGATCCGAATCCGACGGTCACTCCGGGAGCTACGACCGCTACGCCCCACTTGTCGAGATCCTTTATATCCTCGGGTCTTTCTCCGACTACGGCACCGGCCTTGATCACGGCATTCTCTCCGATGATCGAATACTGTACGGTCGCGCCTTCCTCAACCACCGTGCCCGGCATGAGAATACTGTCTCTGACTTCAGCGCCTTTCTTTATGACGCATCCGTATGAGATGACCGAGAAGTCGACTGTTCCGTCAACTACCGATCCTTCGCAGACCATCGAGTTCTCGACTTTGGAGATGTCACTGATGAACTGAGGGGGATTTGTGGAATTGCGGCTGTAGATCTTCCAGGAATCATCCCAGATATCGAAGGGGACATTCGGATCGATAAGGTCCATGTTTGCCTCCCAGAGGGAGTCGATGGTTCCGACGTCTTTCCAGTATCCTTCGAATCTGTAGGAGAGCATTTTCTCTCCGTCGGCGAGCATATTCGGGATTATATCCTTTCCGAAGTCGCTGTTGCTGTCCGGATTCTCGTAGTCGGCTATGAGATAGGCTCTAAGCTTTTTCCAGTCGAAGACGTAGATGCCCATGGACGCGAGGTTGCTCTTCGGCTCCTTCGGCTTCTCCTCGAACTCATAGATCGTGCCGTCTTCTCTCGTGTTCATGATACCGAATCTGGATGCTTCTTCCTTTGGGACTTCCATAACGGCTATCGTGCATGCAGCCTCGGCATCGACATGAGCCTGGACCATCTTCTGGTAGTTCATCTTGTAGATGTGGTCGCCGGAGAGAATGACGACGTTCTTGGGCTCGTATCTGTCGATAAACGGAATGTTCTGATAAATGGCATTTGCAGTGCCGAGGTACCAGTCGCTCCCGCTTGCCTTCTGATAAGGAGGCAGAACGTGTACACCTCCGTAGAGACGGTCAAGGTCCCAGGGCTTTCCGTCACCGATGTACTCATTGAGTACCAGCGGCTGATACTGGGTCAGAACACCGACAGTGTCGATTCCTGAATTGATGCAGTTGCTCA
Organism: Oscillospiraceae bacterium; assembly: GCA_017512745.1. GTDB lineage: Bacteria > Bacillota > Clostridia > Oscillospirales > Ruminococcaceae > RGIG5675. The sequence goes on along the minus strand of JAFWEV010000066.1, from coordinate 18,973 downwards.
GAGGGAAATCGATGATCCTGTATTTTCCGCCGTACGGAACTGCAGGTTTGGCGATGTTCTGAGTAAGTGCATACAGACGGCTTCCTTGCCCTCCGGCAAGAAGCATTGCTATTGTGTCTTTCATAAAACAGCAACTCCTCGCTTATTATTTTTCTTTCTTATTATCTGATTTTTTTGTGGATTTCCGGCTCTTCGGCATCGAGAAATACCGGAATGAATTTGCCGGAATATCCATTGTCAACGACTGATCAAATCCGTGGAAAGCAGTCTTGTCGGCTTTTATCGGCTGACATGCCGGATTGACCTTCTCAGCATCATACTGCTCGGAATCGAAGAGCGGTTTATATGTACCGCTGTTTGGGACACCGAGACGGTATCCCATTCTGGTTACGGGGGAGAAGTTATAGACGCACAGGACTCCGTTGCCCTTTGAATCATAACGGGCAAACGCGATGATGTTCTGCTGGTTGTCATCATTGGTGATCCATGTAAATCCGTCCCAGCTGTCCTCTATCTCCCAGAAGGCGGGCGTCTTTGCATAGAACGCATTGAGGTCTCTCACAAACTCCTGGAATCTTCTGTGCGCGGGATAATCGAGCAGGAACCAGTCGAGCTGCTTCTTGTAATCCCACTCTATGAACTGTGCGAATTCGGAACCCATGAACATGAGCTTCTTTCCCGGGTGTCCCATCATATATCCGAAGAATGCTCTTAAGCCTCCGAACTTCTCTGCATACTCTCCGGGCATCTTGTTGATGAGGGAGCACTTGCCGTGAACGACCTCGTCATGGGAGATAGGCAGAACATAGTTTTCAGAGAACGCATACATCATGGAGAACGTCAGCTTGTCCTGATTGTCCTTCCTGAAGAACGGGTTCAGCGAGAAGTACGACAGAGTGTCGTTCATCCAGCCCATGTTCCATTTGAAGTTGAATCCGAGTCCTCCGTCGAAAGGAGGCTTCGTCACGAGCGGCCATGCCGTGGACTCCTCGGCGATCATGATGTTGTCGGGGAATCTTCCGAGAATATGCTCGTTGAGCTTGCGCAGGAACGCGACAGCTTCGAGATTTTCTCTTCCGCCGTATGTGTTGGGCGACCATTCGCCGTCCCTGCGGTTGTAGTCCAGATATAACATCGATGCCACCGCATCGACCCTGATGCCGTCGATATGATAATAGTCCATCCAGTACGATGCGGAGCTTATGAGGAAACTCTGGACTTCTGTCTTGCCGTAGTCGAACACCACGGTGCCCCATTCCTTGTGTTCGCCGCGCAGCGGGTTCGGATCCTCATAGCAGCACTCGCCGTCGAACCTGTAAAGACCTGCTGCATCTTTTGGGAAGTGTGAGGGGACCCAGTCCATAATTACGCCGATACCGTTCTGGTGGAGACAGTCGACAAGATACATGAAGTCATGCGGAGTACCGTATCTGGACGTGGGGGCAAAATATCCGGACACCTGGTAACCCCAGGATCCGTCGAACGGATATTCCGTCATCGGGAGCAGTTCCACATGTGTGTATCCCATATCCTTTGCATACTGTGAAAGACGCTCTCCGTATGTTCTGTAGCTCAGGGGATTTCCGTCATCATAGAGCTGCCAGGATCCCAGATGCACTTCGTATATATTGACAGGAGCTTTGTAGGCAAGACGGGCTTTTTTGCTCTTCAGCCATTTTGAATCGGACCATGTGTATCCTTCGATATCGAAGTATTTCGAATTTGTACCCGGTCTTGTATCGGCATGGAAGGCGAACGGATCGCTCTTGTATACTTTTTCACCGCCTTTGGTAAAGAACAGATATTTGTATTCGTCATACACGTTGACATTTCCGATAGTACACTCCCAGATGCCGTTGTCATCAACGGAATGCATCATGTCGGCAGTCTCGTTCCATCCGTTAAAGGAACCTATGACATAGACCGATGCCGCATGCGGAGCCCAAACACGGAAAACAACGGAACCGTCACCTGTCGGATGGGCCCCGAAGTATCTGTATGACTCATAGTTTGTGCCCTGATGAAACAGAAAGGAAGGCATATTGTCTTTGGGCATAAAAACTCCTCCATTAAAAGATATAATTCCTGATAATGTCATTATATACAATAACAAGGCTTTTGGTAACGGCTCACCTTTGGTATTTGCGACAAAATATCGATCATTTTTTTTATTACGGAAAACTGAACAATGTATGACATAATAATTTGGATGACATGCTCAAAGAAATAACTGTACAAATTGACCGACAATCGGCCGAGTGATATATTCTATTTATACAGATGAGAAGAAAAGTCTTAAAACTTATTCTTGTGATCGCGATGATCATTCTTGCAGGGTTTGCTGCCGTCGCCGTGAAGGATCTTATGGACAGGCGCAGCCCTTATTACGCTATCCCTCAGATCTCGGTGACGGCAGATTCAGAACCTGTCGCAGTGACGGTCGCAGGGTATGAGTGGGAGTTCATGCTCGGCGGATCGATAAAGAGGGAGGTCTCACCGGCCACATCCATTCAGTTGAGACCGACTAACATGTCCGGCGGTGAACAGCTCGGTATTGATTTTTCCGTCGAACCGGTCTCCGCAACGATCAGCAGGACACGGTCATACACCTATGAGTTCAGTGAGATTGGTGAAAAGGATCTCACTATCCCCTATGAGAGTGGGGGATATATTTACGAAGTATCTGCCGAATTCGCATCTGGAAGTGCGACCTGGTACTTCTACATAATCGTCTGATATTTTTTATTTCATTCATAAAAAACAACAATATGGAAAGGCAGGACAGAAAAATGTCTTACAGAGAAGAAGCCGAACGCTGGATACTCCGTATGGATGATGAAAAGCTCAAAGCAGAACTCCAGGGGATACTCGACAATGAGAAAGCCCTTGAGGAGAGGTTTGCCGTTCCGATGGAATTCGGGACAGCCGGACTGAGAGGCGTCATGGGCGCAGGTCCGGCAATGATGAACGTCTATACCGTTCGTCAGGCGACCCAGGGACTGGCGGATTTTGTAAGGGCAAAAACCGGAGGCTCCGGACTCGTTGCGATCTCCTATGATTCCAGAAACAACAGCAAGCTCTTTGCGGAAGAGAGCGCGGCAGTTCTTGCTGCAAACGGCGTTAAGTCTGTTATCTACAAGGAACTCATGCCGACGCCCATGCTCTCGTTTGCGGTAAGGGATTCCAAAGCAGATGCCGGCATCATGGTCACAGCTTCCCACAATCCTGCCAAGTACAACGGATACAAGGTTTACGGACCTGACGGCTGTCAGATGACCATCGAGGATGCAAACGCCGTTCTTGTGCAGATAAGATCCCACGACATATTCGACAGCAGGACGATGGACTTCGAAAAAGCCGTTGAGAGCGGAATGGTAAGCTATATCGGCGACGATCTCATCGAGAGATATTTTGACGCTGTAGAGGAGTGTTCCATAAACAAGGATGTCATCGGTGAGCAGGACATCAAGCTCGTGTATTCGCCGCTTAACGGAACGGGCAACAAGCCTGTCCGCCACATGCTCGGAAGAAAGGGCCTCAAAAACATAGTAGTGGTCAAGGAGCAGGAGCTTCCGGACGGCGATTTCCCGACATGCACATATCCAAACCCGGAGATGCTTCCCGCGCTCGCTCTCGGACTCAAACTGTGCGCCGAGGAAGACGCTGATCTGTTCATAGCAACTGACCCGGATGCTGACCGGACTGGACTCGTTATAAGAGACGGCGAAGGCTACAGGGTGCTCACAGGAAATGAGATCGGAATCCTTCTCCTGGATTACATCTGCAAAGCCAGAACGGAAGCGGGCATTATGCCGGAAAGACCGGTAGCCGTGAGATCCATAGTTTCAACAAGCCTTGTCGACAGACTGGCTGCCGATTACGGCGTTGAGATGAGAAAGGTCCTCACCGGATTTAAATTCATCGGCGAACAGATCCTTCACCTCGAGCAGACCGGCGAAGAGAAGAGGTTCATCTTCGGATTCGAAGAGAGCATGGGATATCTCTCCGGCAGTTATGTCAGAGACAAGGATGCGGTACTCGCATCAATGTTAGTCTGCGAAGCGGCTTCCTACTGGAAGTCCAAGGGCAAGACTCTCGCGGAGATCCTCGACGGCATCTATGAGAAATATGGCTGGTACAGAAATCGGGTCATCAGCATCTCCTTTGAGGGAGCGGATCCCGATACCATGCCCTCGATCATGAGAGGCCTGAGACGCAGCATTCCTGAAGGATTTGCCTGTAGAAAGGTAGAGGAGTACACGGATTACCTGACCGGGGAAGAACTCAATATCGCTTCAGGCGAGAAAAAGCAGACCGGACTTCCGTCTTCCGACGTTCTCGAGTACGGACTTGAGGGCGGAGCAAAGGTCATCGTAAGACCTTCCGGCACGGAACCCAAGATGAAGATATACCTCACTGCCAAGGAGAGCACCGAGGCTGAGTCTGTCGAACTGCTTGACGAACTCGAAGCGGATGCGAGAGAAGCTCTTAAATAACAGAAAAATATCTTCAAAATTAATTGATATTGGTACTTGCATCAATTGGTTCTTCATGATATCATAGTCGATGCATCAAAAACGAAGGGGTGATACTTTTGAAAGAAGGATTACATCCAAAGTATGAATTGACAACCGTAAGATGTGCGTGCGGAGCGACATTTGAGACTCGTTCAACACGTAAAGATATTCGCGTCGATATCTGTTCCAAATGCCATCCTTTCTACACAGGAAAGCAGAAACTCGTAGACTCCGGTGGTAGAGTAGATAAGTTTAAGAAACGTTACAATCTTGGTTGAATTGAGAGGACGGCATGACCGTCCTTTTAATTTTCATGAGGTGATGCAATGGCTGATTCCTTCATGACTCTCGCAAAGACCGGCGAAGGTTACTACGAGAGCAAAAAATCCAAGTTCTACGGTATCTGCAGGTCCGTATCGACGAGAGAGGAAGCACAGGAGTTCCTGAATTATGCCAGGGACAGGTGGAAGGATGCGTCGCATTATGTGATGGCGTTCACTCTCAGAAACGGTACGGCGCAGGCATCCGATGACGGAGAGCCTTCGGGTACGGCGGGGAAACCGCTGCTCGACTGTCTGGAGAGACAGAAGATAACAGATGCCGCAGTGATCGTAGTGAGATATTTCGGCGGAACGCTGCTCGGTACAGGGGGACTTGTCCGGGCTTATTCGTCATGCGCTCAGGACAGTGTGAACAATGCGGGCAGGGCTATCATGACCGATGCTGAACTTGTTCTCATCGAATGCGATTATTCCGTGCTCAAACCTGTGCAGCTGCTGCTCAGGGAGCTGAAAGCCGTAGAGAACAGAACGGAATATACGGACAGAGTATCGGTGGAGGTATGGTGTCTTTCCGAAAGGACAGATGAGATGATATCCAGGATAACCGATCTTACGGGAGGAAAAGCCGAGTTTCTGAGACTCGAACACGCATTCAAGCCCGAAACTTTTTTCTCCTGAGGGAAAAGTAAAAGAGAAGATCTTGCCGTATATAACTATTAGAGGGATCGGATGGACAGTATCAGGAAAAAAAGAGAAGAGATAGAAAGGCTCACCCTGAGCCCTGACGCCGCGCTGGCGGAATCGAGCAGGGGAAGGGCGAGATTTGAGGAGCCCGATCCCAAAAGGACAGTCTTTGCGGTCGACCGCGACAGGATAGTTCACTGTAAGGCATTCAGAAGACTGAAGGACAAGACACAGGTGTTCCTTTCTCCCGAGGGCGATCACTACCGCACGCGGCTCACTCATACGCTTGAGGTCGCACAGATAGCGAGAAGCATCTCGAGAGCGCTGCTTCTAAACGAGGACCTCACCGAAGCCATAGCATTGGGCCACGATCTCGGGCACACTCCTTTCGGTCACGCCGGAGAGAGGGCTCTCGACAGTCTGTATCCCGGGGGATTCAAACACTATGAACAGAGCGTGAGAGTCGTCAGCAAACTCGAAAAGTTTCCGAAAGGACTTAATCTCACATATGAGACGCTCGACGGAATACTCAATCACACGCAGGGCAAATGGGCGGAGACCCTTGAAGGAAAATGCGTTAGATATTCCGACCATATAGCATATATAAATCACGACATCGATGATGCCGAGAGAGCGGGACTCCTGACGGAGGAAGATATACCGCTCGAGATAAGGGAGGTCCTCGGAAATTCGAAATCCGAGAGGATAACCACCCTTATAGACGATCTCGTCGACAATTTTAACGGCGACTTCGGATATTCTGAGACAGTCGACGAGAAGTACCGTATGCTCAAGGATTACATGTATGAGAAGATATATCTCAACACGTCCGGAGCTGCAAAGAGAGAAGAGATAAAAGTCGCCGGATTAATTGGCGGGCTCTGGGAAAAGTACGTGAAGGATCCATCGCTGATGCCTGAGGCATGCAGGATCATAGCGGAAGAGGAAGGTGCGGAGAGAGCTGCTGCCGACTACATATCGGGAATGAGCGATGATTTCGCCGTTTTCTGCTATGAGGAGTTTTTCATCCCCAAGGGATGGGCTGTTAAATGAGGTGTGAACGGATTGCCGCTTCCAAGAGAATTTATAGATGAACTTATAGACCGGAACGATATAGCCGATGTCGCGGGCTCTTACACTCAGCTGAAGAGAGCCGGCAGACGTCTTGCGGGCTTGTGCCCTTTTCACAATGAAAAGACGCCGAGCTTTACGGTTTTCCAGGATACGAGGTCTTTCTACTGTTTCGGCTGCGGCGCATCCGGCGATGTGATCTCCTTCATCATGAAGGCGGAGAACCTCTCATACATGGAGGCAGTAAAATACCTGGCGCAGCGCGCCGGGATGGAGATGCCGGAAAACACGGACAGCCGTCTCTCAAACCTCCGGACCAGGATACTAGCCGCAAACAGGGAGGCAGCCAGGTTTTTCTTCAGATCCCTCAACAGCGAGGCCGGCAAAGAGGCGAGAGGGTACCTGAGAAGAAGGGGACTCAAGGATTCCACGATCACAAGATTCGGCATAGGCTATGCCCCGGACTCATGGGCGGATCTGAGAGACCATCTGTATGGCCTCGGATTCAAGGAGGAAGAGGTGCTTGCGGCAGGGCTCTGCAGAAAGAGCCAGAAGGGGTCGGTGCTCGACTTCTTCAGAGACCGGGTGATGTTCCCCGTCATTGATCTTACCGGAAATGTTGTCGCCTTTTCCGGAAGAAGGCTTAAGGACAACGGGGATCCGAGAAAATACGTAAATACGACCGATACTCTCGTGTTCAAAAAAAGCAAAGTGCTTTTCGCTATGAATCTTGCTAAAAATTCACTTGCAAGATCAAGAGAAATAATCCTGGCCGAGGGACAGATGGATGCCATAAGCATGCATCAGGCCGGATTTGACAACGCGGTCGCGGCGCTTGGTACCGCTCTAACTGAAGAGCATATCAAGATAATGTCCAATTACGCCGACTCGGTAGTTATTGCTTATGACGCCGACGAAGCGGGAAGAAAGGCGACACAGAGAGCGATAGGGCTCTTCAGAAACTCGCCTCTGTCAATAAAGGTACTGGATATGACCGGAGCCAAGGATGCCGACGAATATATCAACAAGTACGGCCCCGAGATGTTCAGAAAACTCATAGACGGCAGCGCCGCATCCCTCGAGTATGAACTCAAGCGGGCAGAAGCGAAATATGATCTCTTTACAGATGACGGAAAGGTGAGATACCTGAGGGAAGCAACAGACATCGTGGCAAAATCGATGTCCCCCACAGAAAGAGATATCTACGCGGGGAGGCTCGCCGACAAGACTTCGGCTTCAAAGGAATCGATAGTCAAGCAGATCGAATCCGCAGTCCGCAGAAAGAAGCGGAACGAACTGGCGGACAGAGAAGAGAGGCTCACCGACGTTCAGAAGAGATATGACGTAAAAGCTGCAAACCGCCGGCAGATAGGCGGGATATCCGCTGAGCACAGACTCATAGCTCTTGTTTACTGGAATCCCGACAAACGGGAAACCGTAAAGACAAAACTCGGCGGAGTGCACTTCTCCGACGGAGATCTTGAGGATATCTTCGATCATATGATGGTGACCGAAGTGACGGATCCGACAAAGTGGCTGTCCTACCTGTCGGAAGACCTGGGGCAGGACAAGACACAGAAGCTCTCGCACATCGTGAATGAGTACAGAGGAATAAGTTTTGTCGACGACGACATAGACTATCTGTGCGACAAGATAAAGAGTGCGGCAAACAGATTAAATGACAGAGATATAGGGAATATGGACCCTGAAGCTCTTAAGAAAATGATAGATAATAAATCCGGAGGTGGTTCAAATGGGAGATAAGGATAGCATCATCAAGCAGATCGTAGAACAGGGAAAGATAAAGGGAAGACTGTCGACAAAGTACATAAGCGACAAACTCGAAGAGGATGATTTTGATCCCGATCAGGTGGTCAAGCTTTACGAGACACTCGAGGAGAACGGCGTTGAGGTGGTCGATTCATTCTCTGATTCCGACCTTGACGATCTTGATGATGAAGATCTCGACGAAGAAGGTCTCGAAGCGCAGAATCTCGATCTTGACCTTGATATCGATATGGTCGGCGAGGGCATCGACGATCCGGTAAAGGTATATCTTAAGGAGATCGGACGCGTAAGACTTCTCACCCAGGAGGAGGAGATCGAACTCGCAACCAGAATGGCCAACGGGGACCAGTATGCCAAGAACAGACTGTCAGAAGCAAACCTGCGACTCGTTGTCAGTATCGCGAAGAGATACGTCGGCAGGGGAATGCAGTTCCTCGATCTAATCCAGGAGGGCAACCTCGGACTTATCAAGGCTGTCGAAAAGTTCGATTACACAAAGGGATTCAAGTTTTCGACATATGCCACATGGTGGATAAGACAGGCTATAACAAGAGCCATCGCAGACCAGGCCAGGACCATAAGGATCCCGGTACACATGGTAGAGACCATCAACAAGGTCAAGAAAGTTTCTAGCCAGCTGCTTCACAAGAACGGGCATGAGCCGACTCCTGAAGAGATCGCAGCGGAACTCGACATGGCTCCGGACAAGGTGAGGGAGATCATGAGGGTAGCTCAGGAGCCTGTATCCCTTGAGACACCTATTGGCGAAGAGGAGGACAGTCATCTCGGAGATTTCATTCCGGATGAAGATGCGCCGGTACCGGCGGAGGCGGCTTCGCAGACCCTTCTGAGGGAACAGCTTGCGGAAGTGCTTTCTTCACTCACAGACCGTGAGGAAAAAGTCCTGAGACTTCGTTTCGGACTTGAAGACGGAAGACCGAGAACACTTGAGGAAGTCGGTAAGGAGTTCAATGTCACAAGAGAGAGGATACGTCAGATCGAGGCGAAAGCTCTGAGAAAGCTCCGCCATCCGAGCAGATCCAAGAAGCTGAGAGACTTCCTCTATTGATACACTGAAAAAATGCGGCAGCGTTCACATCACTGTGAACGCTGCCGTTTTCCGTATACACAGAAAAACCGCCGGCAGTCTGCCGGCGGTAATGTTATAGAAGGTAATCGATTATGCTTTTCCGTCGCTTCCGAGAACTTGGATGATCTTGTGTGCGACCATGTCCTTGACAGCCTGGCGTGCGGGCTTGAGGTACTGGCGGGGATCAAAGTGATCAGGATGCTCTGCGAAGTGCTGACGGATGACAGCTGTTATTGCGAGACGGATGTCGGAGTCGATGTTGATCTTGCATACTGCGAGCTTTGCGGCCTGTCTGAGCTGATCTTCAGGAATACCGATAGCATCGGGCATATTTCCGCCGTACTGGTTGATCATCTTTACGAATTCCTGAGGAACAGAAGAAGAACCGTGGAGAACGATCGGGAAGCCCGGAAGTCTCTTGATGCACTCTTCGAGAACGTCGAAGCGGAGCGGAGGCGGTACGAGGATGCCCTGCTCGTTTCTTGTGCACTGTGCAGGCGTGAACTTGTATGCGCCGTGGGATGTTCCGATAGCGATTGCGAGAGAGTCGCAGCCTGTTCTTGTTACGAACTCTTCAACTTCTTCGGGACGTGTGTAGCTCTCGTGTCCGGATTCTACAACTACTTCGTCTTCGATTCCTGCGAGTGTTCCGAGCTCGGCTTCAACAACAACGCCGTGAGCATGAGCATACTCTACGACCTGCTTTGTGAGAGCGATGTTATCTTCGAAAGACTTGGAAGATGCGTCGATCATAACAGATGTGAATCCGCCGTCGATGCAGGATTTGCAGAGTTCGAAGGAGTCACCGTGGTCAAGATGAAGAGCGATCGGGATCTGAGGATTCTCAGCAACAGCAGCTTCGACCAGTTTCACAAGATATGTATGATTGGCATAAGCTCTTGCGCCTTTGGATACCTGAAGGATAACAGGGCTGTTGAGTTCTCCTGCAGCTTCTGTGATTCCCTGGACGATCTCCATGTTGTTGACATTGAAAGCGCCGATAGCATATCCGCCATCATAAGCTTTTGCAAACATTTCTTTTGTTGTTACTAATGGCATAATAAATTAACCTCTCAATCTAAAAAGTTCGGTTTAATTCTACTATTCCGAGACCTTAAAATCAATATAGATACTTTTATATATGTCTTGAAACGGAACACAATATTTGCTATAGTCTTTTGGGATATTAAAGGATATCATCCTGTTTAAGCAAATTTTATTAATTTCAAGAATGGAGTCATAGTATGGCAGCATTAAAAGGAGCATGCATTATCGGACAGTCCGGCGGACCGACATCCGTAATCAACGCAAGCGCACGCGGTGTTATCGAGACCGCGCTCAAGAATGAGAATATCACACAGGTCCTCGCAGCAGAGAACGGGATCAAGGGAATCCTTGAAGACCGCCTTTTCGACTGCGGACTTGAAGACCCGAAGGAACTCGAGCTCCTTTCCGGAACTCCGTCTTCGTCACTCGGCTCCTGCAGATACAAGCTCAAAGACAGCGACGTAGACGACACAGATTACAAGAGGATCCTTGAGATCTTCAAGAAGTACAATGTACGTTACTTCTTCTACAACGGCGGAAACGACAGCATGGACACATGCAACAAAGTATCCAAATACATGCAGAAGGTCGGCTATGAGTGCCGCGTCATCGGTGTTCCGAAGACTATCGACAACGACCTTGCCGGAACGGATCACTGCCCCGGATTCGCAAGCGCAGCAAAGTATATCGCGACATCCATCGCAGAAGTCAGCCTTGACGCAAAGGTATACGGCCAGGGCGGCCCCATCGTCGTGTTCGAGATCATGGGAAGAAATGCAGGCTGGCTCACAGCTGCATCAGCGCTCGCGAACTGTGTGAACGAAGGACCGGACCTCATCTATCTGCCGGAAGTACCGTTCGATATGGACAAGTTCCTCGCGGATGTTGACCGCATTAGAGCAGAGAAGGGCGGCTGCATCATCGCAGCTTCCGAAGGCATTATGGACAAAGACGGAAAGTTCATCAGTGAATATGGCAGCAGCGGCAGCCAGACACTGGACGCATTTGGTCACAACCAGCTCGGCGGTCTTGCTTCGGTTCTCACAAACAAGATTAAAGAGCACACGGGTGCAAAAGTCCGCGGCATTGAACTTTCACTTCTTCAGAGAGCAGCGGCTCACTGCGCATCCGGTGTCGACCTTGACGAAGCATACAGAGTAGGCGAAGAAGCTGTAAATGCTGCAGTGAGAGGCGAGACAGACAAGATGATCGCTCTAAAGCGCGCAGATTCCGAAGAGTATGTCTGCAACTGTGTGGCAGTTCCTCTTTCCGAGGCTGCAAATGCAGAGCGCAAGGTTCCCGAGGAATGGATGAATGAGGAGAAGAACGGAGTAAACGAGAAGTTCATAGCCTATGCGCTTCCGCTTATTCAGGGACCGACACTTCAGAAGACGGAGAACGGACTTCCGCGCTTCGCGCACCTCAAGAAGATCCATCCGTAAGATCCTGTGAAAATCAAATAAAAACGCACCCATATCCGGGCGTATCCAAAAAGAGCTTTTCTGAGAAAAGCTCTTTTTTGTTGCATATATATAAAAACCAATAAATTTACTGTTGACATTGACAATTCGGTGTAATAACATATATGAGCATATCATTATTTTGGGTTTATATGCACACTTAACAAAATAATGCGCATTTTGTTGTTAAAAGTTACCTAGAATGTTGGAACTTTATCAGCAGATATCTGTAAAAAATCACGAAAAATTGAGGAGAATTGTTGAAACATGGTGAATGTTCATCCGGTAAAACTTGGAAGAAATGAACGTCAGGATTTTTCCCACATTCATGAAGTCCTTGAAATGCCAAACCTCATCGAGGTCCAGAAGAAGTCATATCAGTGGCTCCTTACAGACGGTCTCAAAGAAGTTCTCAGAGATATGGGAACCATCGAAGACTATACGGGAAACCTCGTACTTGACTTCATCAGCTACAGACTTGATGAGGAACCGAAGTACTCCGTAGAAGAGTGCAAAGCAAGAGACGCAACGTATAACGCTCCATTGAGAGTCAAAGCCCGCCTTCTCAACAAGGAGACCGGTGAGATCAAGGAGCAGGAGATCTTCATGGGCGGATTCCCGCTTATGACCGATTCCGGCACGTTCGTCATCAACGGAGCCGAGCGTGTTATCGTCTCCCAGATGGTCCGCTCTCCCGGAGTATATTTCTCATTCGTGAGAGATAAATCCGGCAAGCAGCTGTTCGCTGGTCAGATGATCCCGAACAGAGGCGCATGGCTCGAATATGAGACGGATTCCAACGATGTCATGTACGTCAGGATCGACAAGACCCGCAAGATGCCTCTCACAATATTCCTGAGAGCTCTCGGTATCGGAACGAACGAGGAGATATTCCAGCTGTTCAACGAAGACGAGAGAATGCTTGCGACCCTTGCAAAGGATCCGACGAACTCCGCAGAGGAAGGCCTTGTGGAAGTTTACAAGAAACTGAGACCCGGCGAGCCTCCCACGGTAGACAGCGCAAGAACACATATCAACAATCTCTTCTTCGATCCCAGAAGATATGATCTTTCTAGGTTCGGACGTTATAAATACAATAAAAAGCTCGCTCTTATCCCGAGGATCAAGGGCCATGTTCTCGGCGAGAACGTTATCTCCCCGATCACCGGCGAACTTCTCGGAATGGCCGGAGACAAGATCTCCGTGGAGCAGGCTATCACATTCGTAAAGGGCGGCGTAAAGCTCGTCACTCTGGATGTTGACGGAACACCCGTCAAGGTCCTCTCAAACGGCACGGTACAGATCAGCGACTTCATCGACTTTGATGTTTCCGACTGCGAGATCAACGAGAAGGTATTCCTCAAGCCTCTGCTCGAGATCCTCGAAGAGTATCACGATGAAGATTCCATCAAGGAACAGTTGAAGCTCCGCTATGACGAGCTCATACCGAAGCATGTCACCAGAGACGACATCCTCGCATCCATCAACTACCTCGACGGTCTGTCATACGGCGTGGGAACGATCGACGATATCGACCACCTCGGAAACAGAAGAGTAAGATCTGTGGGCGAACTGCTCCAGAACCAGTTCAGGATCGGATTTGCGAGAATGGAGAGAGTCATCCGCGAGCGTATGACCATCCAGTCACAGGAGATGGAAAACATCACTCCTCAGGCTCTCATCAACATCAGACCTGTTGTTGCGGCAATCAAGGAGTTCTTCGGATCATCCCCGCTGTCACAGTTCATGGACCAGACCAACCCTCTGGCAGAACTCACACATAAGAGACGTCTTTCATCACTCGGACCCGGCGGTCTTTCCAGAGACAGAGCAGGATTTGAAGTCAGAGACGTTCACTACAGCCATTACGGACGCATGTGTCCTATCGAGACGCCTGAAGGTCCTAACATCGGCCTTATCTCATACCTCGCAACATTCGCAAGGATCAACGAGTACGGATTCATCGAGGCTCCGTACAGAAAAGTCGACAAGGAGAGCGGTATCGTAACATCCGAAGTCGTCTACATGACAGCAGATGTCGAGGACGAATTCGTAATCGCGCAGGCCAACGAGCCTCTCGATGAAGACGGAAGATTCGCAAGAAGGCGCGTCAATGTACGCCGCCGTGAGGAGATCGTCGAAGTCCCCGGTGATCAGGTCGACTTCATGGACGTATCCCCGAAGATGGTCGTATCAGTAGCAACGGCGATGATCCCGTTCCTCGAGAACGACGATGCTAACCGCGCGCTGATGGGATCCAACATGCAGAGACAGGCAGTTCCGCTCCTCACCTCCGAGAATCCGATCGTCGGAACAGGTATGGAGTATAAGGCTGCGTATGACTCCGGAGTCTGCGTAATATGCAGAGAATCCGGCACAGTCTCATATGTGTCTGCCGACAAGGTAATCGTAACAACCGACTCCGGCAAAGAAGACACATACCACATCATCAAGTTCCTTCGTTCCAACCAGGGCACATGCTTCAACCAGAGACCGATCGTCACAGAGGGTGACAGAGTCGAGAAGGGCGACGTCATTGCCGACGGTCCCGCAACGAGCGAAGGAGAGATCTCCCTCGGAAAGAACGTTCTCATCGGATTCATGACATGGGAAGGCTACAACTACGAGGACGCAGTTCTCATCAACGAGAAACTCGTAAGAGATGATGTATTTACTTCAATACATATAGAAGAATATGAACTCGAAGCCAGAGACACGAAGCTCGGACCGGAAGAGATCACGAGAGACATCCCGAATGTCGGCGAAGACGCTCTCAAGGATCTCGACGAAAACGGTATCATCCGCATCGGCGCCGAGGTTTCAGCCGGAGACATCCTGGTAGGTAAGGTAGCGCCTAAGGGCGAGACAGAGCTTACGGCAGAAGAGAGACTCTTAAGAGCTATCTTCGGCGAGAAGGCTAGAGAAATAAGAGACACATCCCTCCGTGTACCGCACGGCGAATACGGCATCGTTGTCGACAGAAAGATATTTACACCGGAGAACTGCGACGAGCTCAACCCCGGAGTCAATATGGTCGTACGCTGCTATATCGCACAGAAGAGAAAGATCTCCGTCGGCGACAAGATGGCCGGACGTCACGGAAACAAGGGCGTTGTATCACGCATTCTTCCTCAGGAAGACATGCCGTTCCTCCCGGACGGCACACCGCTTGACATCGTACTCAATCCTCTGGGCGTTCCTTCCCGTATGAACATCGGACAGGTTCTTGAAGTCCATCTGGGACTTGCGGCAAGAAAACTCGGATGGAAGATCATGACACCGGTATTCGACGGCGCTGACGAGAACGATATCATGAACTGCCTCGAACTCGCAGGGTGCGATACAGACGGCAAGACATGGCTCTATGACGGAAGAACGGGCGAGAGGATCGACAACCGCGTAACAGTCGGCGTCATGTACTACCTGAAACTCCATCATCTCGTAGACGACAAGATCCATGCTCGTTCCACAGGACCGTACTCCCTCGTCACACAGCAGCCTCTCGGAGGTAAAGCTCAGTTCGGCGGACAGAGATTCGGTGAGATGGAAGTTTGGGCACTTGAAGCTTACGGTGCTGCATATACCCTTCAGGAGATCCTCACAGTCAAGTCCGACGATGTTGTCGGCCGTGTAAAGACATATGAGGCTATCGTAAAGGGACAGAACATCCCGAAGGCAGGTATTCCGGAATCCTTCAGAGTTCTCATCAAGGAACTCCAGAGCCTTGCTCTTAACATCCGCGTACTCGATGACGAGGGCAACGAAGTTGACCTCAAGCCGAACTTCGACGACGATGTTATCGGTCTGCCTCCGATGGCGGCAGACGGAGACAATCTCCCGCCGGATCCCGCAGTCGAGAATTACACAAGCGAACCGGACGATTACACATCAGACGATCCGATCATCATCTCAGCCTCGGAATACGAGGAGCAGGAACGCCTTGCAGAGAGTTCTCTCAATGAGCAGAGCGGCTATGATGATTACTCTGATTTCGAATAATACAGGAGGGTGTTAATTAATGGATCAGCCAGTATTTGATTCTATGAAAATAGGTCTTGCTTCACCGGATACCATAAGAGAATGGTCCTACGGAGAAGTCAAAAAACCTGAAACTATAAATTACAGAACCCTTAAACCTGAGCGCGACGGACTTTTCTGCGAGCGCATCTTCGGACCCACAAAGGACTGGGAATGCCATTGCGGAAAATATAAGCGCATCAGATACCGCGGAAAGATCTGCGAACGCTGCGGCGTTGAAGTCACAAGATCCAAGGTCCGCCGTGAGAGAATGGGACACATCGAGCTTGCAGCTCCGGTATCTCACATCTGGTATTTCAAGGGAATACCCTCCAGAATAGGTCTCATGCTCGACCTCTCCCCGAGAGATCTTGAGAGAGTACTCTATTTTGCGGCATACATCGTAACAGACCCGGGATTCACACCTCTTGAGGAGAAGCAGATCCTCACAGAGAGCGAATACAGGGATATGAGAGAGCGTTATGAAGACGAGTTCTCCGCATCCATGGGTGCAGAGGCAATAAGGGATCTTCTCGCGAAGATCGATGTCGAACAGCTCTCCGCAGAGCTCAAGGAAGAGATCTCAAAGGCTTCCGGACAGAAGAAGGTAAGACTCCTCAAGAGACTTGAAGTGGTCGAAGCTTTCAAGGTCTCCGGCAACAGACCCGAGTGGATGATCCTCACGGTCATTCCGGTCATCCCGCCTGACATCCGTCCTATGGTACAGCTGGACGGCGGCAGATTTGCCACAAGCGACCTCAACGATCTCTACCGCAGAGTCATCAACAGAAACAACAGACTTAAGAGACTTCTCGAACTCGGCGCTCCGGACATCATCGTGAGAAACGAGAAGAGAATGCTTCAGGAAGCTGTTGACGCACTTATAGACAACGGCAGAAGAGGACGTCCCGTAACTGGTCCCAACAACAGACCTCTCAAATCCCTTTCAGACATGCTCAAAGGTAAGCAGGGACGTTTCAGACAGAACCTTCTCGGCAAACGTGTCGACTATTCAGGACGTTCTGTTATCGTCGTCGGACCGGAACTCAAGATGTATCAGTGCGGTCTGCCGAAGGAAATGGCTCTCGAACTCTTCAAGCCTTTCGTAATGAAGAGACTTGTCGAGACGAAGGCAGCCAGCAACATCAAGAGCGCCCGCAAGATGGTCGAGCGTATGAGAAACGAAGTCTGGGATGCACTCGAAGTCGTCATCAAGGACCATCCGGTCCTCCTCAACAGAGCTCCTACGCTCCACAGACTTGGTATCCAGGCATTTGAGCCGGTCCTCGTGGAAGGCCGTGCGATCAAGCTCCATCCTCTCGTATGTACTCCGTACAACGCTGACTTCGACGGAGACCAGATGGCCGTTCACGTACCGCTGTCCGTAGAGGCACAGGCAGAGGCAAGATTCCTGATGCTCGCATCCAACAACCTCCTCAAGCCGGCAACGGGAACTCCTGTTACAGTGCCGACTCAGGACATGGTCCTCGGTTCCTACTACCTCACAATAGAGAGAGAGGGCGAACCGGGAGAAGGCAAGGCCTTCAGAGACTTCGACGAAGCCTTCATGGCATACGGCGAAGGGATCATCTCGCTGCACGCGCGCATCAAGGTCAGAGTCACAAAGGAGATAGACGGAAAGGAATATACCGGCATTATCGAAACAACGATGGGCCGTCTCATATTCAACCAGCCTATCCCGCAGGACCTCGGATTCTGCGACAGATCCGATCCCGAAACGAGACTTCTTCCCGAGATCAACTTCAAGGTCGGAAAGAAACAGCTCGGACAGATCATCGAGGCTGCTATCAGAACACACGGTATCCAGACAACAGCCGAGATGCTCGACAAGATCAAAGCACAGGGTTACAAGTACTCTACAAAGAGCGGTATCACGGTATCCGTAGCGGATATCGACACACCGGCCCAGAAGAAGGATATCCTTCAGGAAGCAGAAGAGAGGATCGAGAAGATCACTCAAAACTACAACCGCGGACTTATCTCCAACAACGAGAGATATCAGTCTGTTATCAGAACATGGACCGACGCAACGGAGAAGGTCTCCGATACGCTCACTTCAAGCATGGCTAAGGACAACCCGATCTTCATGATGGTCGACTCCGGAGCCCGCGGATCTATGGACCAGATGAAGCAGCTCGCAGGTATGCGCGGACTTATCGCAAATACATCAGGTGAGACCATCGAGATCCCGATTAGATCCAATTACCGCGAAGGTCTTAATATCCTCGAATACTTCATCTCTTCGAGAGGTGCAAGAAAGGGACTCGCAGATACGGCTCTCCGTACCGCAGACTCAGGTTACCTGACAAGAAGACTTGTCGATGTTTCACAGGAAGTCATCATCAGAGATTATGACTGCGGAACGGACGAAGGCATCGAGGTGCGCCAGATAACGAACGGCAAGCAGGTCATCGAGTCATTCACAGAGAGACTTATCGGAAGATATCCGCTCCATGACATCGTCGATCCTGCAACAGGAGAAGTCCTCGCAAGTTCCAACGACATGATCAGCGACAGCGTGGCGAAGAAGATCGCCGCCGCCGGAATTGACCACACGGTCCTCCGTTCACCGCTCAACTGCCGCTCCAGAAACGGCTGCTGCGCGAAGTGCTACGGATCCAACCTGGCAAACGGCAAGCCCGTTGGACTCGGCGAAGCGGTGGGAATCATCGCTGCACAGTCCATCGGCGAACCGGGTACACAGCTCACGATGCGTACGTTCCATACAGGCGGTATTGCATCGACGGAAGATATCACACAGGGTCTTCCGCGTGTTGAGGAACTGTTCGAGGCTAGAAAGCCGAAGGCCAGCATGCTCGCTATCCTCACAGAGATCGCAGGAACGATATCCATCGACGACTCTAAGAAGAACAGATACGTCATCGTCAACGGTTTCGACGAGAACGGCGCTCCGATCGAGAGAAGCTACATGATCCCGTACGGAATCAGCGTCATCGTACACGAAGGCGACTACATCGAAGCCGGCGAACCGATCAC
>JAFWEV010000065.1 GCA_017512745.1 Oscillospiraceae bacterium | reverse complement strand
AATATCTTCAAGAAAAACAAGAAGGAATAAGACCACAGGCGCGACTGGCAGTCAAACCAGCGCGTTCGACGCGGTGCGAGGAACAGAGGCCTATGGCCGCATGTGAAAAACCACCGGCTTGGCCGGTGGATGTTTATTTATATAAGTTGTTGTTTCATAATCAGGCACCGCGCCTGACTAATTGTCGGAAAATCTTTAACTGATTATATAAGTTCGATTACTGCCATCTCAGCAGCGTCGCCTCTCCTGGGTCCGATACGTGTGATTCTTGTGTATCCGCCCTGGCGCTCCATGTAACTGGGTGCGATCTCATCGATCAGTTTCTTTGCAACTGTCTCGTTTGTGAGATAAGAGAAGACCTGTCTTTTCTTAGCAAGTTCATTAGATTTACCGATTGTGATCATTTTCTCAGCAATGGATCTGACTTCTTTTGCACGTGTGACTGTTGTTTCGATACGTCCATGTTCAAAGAGGTCAGTAACGAGACCGCGGAGCATTGCGTTGCGAATGTCGCTTGTCCTGCCGAGCTTTCTGGATCCTGCCATTTTTATTCTACGCTCCTTTTGATCGCGCTTACGCGTTAGTTGTTGTCACGGTCATCAGAATCGTCATCATTGGATGCGAGGTGAAGACCAAGTGACTCAAGCTTGCTCTCAACTTCTTCGAGAGACTTGATACCGAGATTGCGGACTTTCATCATCTCGTCCTGTGTCTTGCTGACAAGATCATTGACGGTGTTGATTCCCGCTCTCTTCAAACAGTTGAAACTACGTACTGAGAAATCGAGTTCCTCAATTGCCATATCATAGACCTGCTTGTCTTTTTCTTCCGGTTCCGGAACAACTTTCGCCGTCTGGACTTCTCCGGACAGGTCGCAGAATATCTGTAACTGTTTTGTCAGGACTGTTGCTGCCTTGGAAAGAGCTTCCTTGGCATCGATAGTCTTGTCTGTTTTAATCTCTATAGTGAGTTTGTCATAGTCAGTTACCTGACCTACACGTGTATTCTCAACACTATAGTTGACCTTCAGAACCGGCGTGTAGATACTGTCGATCGGAATGAGGCCGACAATATTAGCACCCATGTTCTGCTTGTTTTTATCTGATGACACATATCCGCGGCCGTGATCGAATACGAGCTCCATCGTGAGCTTTCCGCCTTCGCTCAGGGAAGCGATGTGCCAGTCAGGATTGAGTATTTCAAGGTCGGCATCCGGCTTGATGCTTCCGGCTGTGACTTCGCACTCGCCCTCTGCATCAATATAAACCGTCTTCGGACCGTCTGAATAAAGCTTTGCTCGAATTCCCTTGATGTTGAGAACTATCTCCGTGACGTCTTCTTTTACGCCCTCGACAGTTGAGAACTCATGCATAACTCCGTCTATCTTGATCGATGTTGCTGCAACACCGGGAAGTGAAGAAAGGAGAACTCTTCTCAGACCGTTGCCCAAGGTTGTGCCAAAACCGCGTTCCAGCGGCTCTACAGAAAACTTACCGTAAGATCCGTCATCTGATATCTCAAGAGTTGTGATCTTCGGCTCTTGCATTTCTAAAATCATTCGTTGTTTACCCTCCACACAGTTATGCGACTGTTTCTTGAGACAATATCGATTGTCCAGCTATTTTGGGTAGATTATTTAGAATACAACTCAACGATAAGATGTTCTTCAACGGGGAAGTCAACATCCTCACGGACTGGTAATCTAAGAACTTTACCCTTAAAGGAATCCTTTTCTCTCTCGAGCCATGCAGGTGTTGTTACTGTAACAGCATCCTCGCCGACGAGTCTCTTGAAGATAACGGATGAGCGGCTGCTCTCTCTGACTTCGATGATGTCGCCTTCGCTTACCTGATAGGAAGGAATATTGACTTTCTTTCCATTTACTGTGAAATGAGCATGGTTAACGAGCTGACGTGCCTCACGGCGTGTCATAGCAAATCCGAGACGGAATACTACGTTGTCAAGTCTGCGTTCGATGGATGTAAGGAGGTTTTCACCTGTCTTACCGGGCATCTTTTCTGCTTTTTCATAGTATGTGCGGAACTGTTTTTCAAGAATGCCGTAGACGAATTTGACTTTCTGCTTCTCATTCATCTGAAGGGCATATTCACTCTGTTTTTTTCTCGTCTGATTCTGGGAATTACGAGTTGTTGTCTTTTTGCTGTAGCCAAGGACAGCCGGGGATAATCCAAGGGCCTTGCAACGTTTTGCTACAGGCTGATTATTCTTTGCCATATTATATTATCCTCCTTCTCTGATTATACACGTCTTCTCTTCGGAGGACGGCAACCGTTGTGAGGAATAGGAGTAACATCTCTGATCAGTGTTACTTCGAGTCCTGCTGCGGAAAGTGCACGGATGGCTGATTCACGGCCGGAGCCAGGTCCCTTGACCATGACTTCAACTGTTCTCATGCCGTTGTCAACAGCGATCTTTGCTGCTGTCGTTGCTGCTTCCTGAGCTGCGAACGGTGTGGATTTACGTGAGCCCTTGAATCCGAGCTCACCGGCAGATGCCCATGACACTACAGCGCCATTTGTATCAGAAATGGTAACGATAGTGTTATTGAATGTTGCCTGGATATGTGCTACGCCTTTTTCTATATGCTTCTTTTCACGGCGTTTATTGGTTGTTGTACCTTTCTTTGCTGCCAAAGCTGTTTACCCCCTGTTAGATTTTCTTGTTAGCAATGGTTCTTCTCGGACCTTTGCGTGTGCGGGCATTTGTCTTTGTACGCTGACCGCGTACCGGCAGCCCTTTACGATGACGTACTCCGCGATAGCATCCGATCTCTATCAATCTCTTGATATCAAGACCGACGTTACGGCGAAGGTCGCCTTCTACGATACAATTATGATCGATGTATTCACGTAAGAGAGATGCATCTGCTTCACTGAGATCCTTAACACGAATATCAGGATTTACTCCTGTTTCTTTGAGGATTTTGTTTGCAGTTGATCTTCCGATACCGTAGATATAGGTGAGTCCTATTTCTATTCTTTTTTCTCTTGGTAGATCTACACCAGCGATACGAGCCATAAATTTCCTCCGGTTCTGCGTCTTAACCCTGACGCTGTTTGTGTTTAGGATTTGAGCAGATTATCATGACGCGTCCGTGACGCTTGATGACTCTGCATTTTTCACACATGGGTTTAACGGAAGGTCTTACCTTCATTTTGTTTTACCTCCAACACTTATGAAACAACTAATAATCTTTTATTTTGAACGCCAGATGATTCTTCCTTTGGTAAGGTCATAAGGAGACATCTCCAAGGTGACTTTATCTCCTGCAAGGATACGTATGAAGTTCATCCTGAGCTTACCGGAGATATGTGCATTTATCACATGTCCGTTTTCTAATTTGACTTTAAACTGTGCGTTCGGCATAACTTCTGTGACTACGCCTTCAACTTCCAATACATCTTCTTTAGACATCCTTTTCGTCTCCTTTCCGGTCTCCTCCGAAATGACTCTTCAGAGCATTCCTGATCTTTCTGTTGCTCTCAAGTTCCTCTGGGGCAAGCACCGTGTTGGTGACCTGCAGGTGAATTACCTTTTTCCTTTTCGGATTTTCGAGCTTTCTCATCTGACCATCGGCTATTATAGCATATTTTTCATCAATTCCTACAACAGCCATTATTTTCCCTTTATCTCTTCCGGCTTTTGATATCACAGCCGATCCCAGCACTATGTTGTTCACAGCAGCGGTCTCCAGTCGGAAAGGATCCTGGGTTCGTCTTCAGTGATCGCAACGGTAACCTCGTAATGGGCCGCGGAGGATCCATCGGCGGTGACGACGGTCCAACCGTTATCGAGAACTTTTACCTTGTAATCACCTGCGACTATCATCGGTTCAATTGCGATGACCATCCCGGGGATCAGTCTCAATCCCCTGCCGGCAATGCCAAAATTCGGAACTTCCGGATCTTCGTGCATATCTCTGCCGACGCCGTGGCCAACGTAGTCGCGGACTACTGAGAATCCGTTTGCTTCTGCGTGACTCTGGACTGCATATCCGATGTCACCCAGTCTGTTGCCTTTCCGCGCCTGAGCGACGCCTCTGAAAAGGCACTCTTTCGTTACTTCGCAAAGCTTTTTCCTTACGGGATCAACTTCGCCTATCATGAATGTGTATGCATTATCTCCGCACCAGCCGCCTATTTCGGCTCCGACGTCAACACTGACGATGTCGCCTTCTCTGATCACTCTGTTTCCTGGAATGCCGTGGATAACTTCTTCATTGATCGAGATGCAGGCTGTTTTCGGAAATCCGCCGTACCCGAGAAAGTCGGGCTTGGCTCCTCGTGAGTGGATGTATTTTCTCATCGCCTCATCGAGCTGTTCTGTTGTCACTCCCGGTCGAATCATTTCTTTTGCAATTCTCAAGGTGTTGGCACTGATCTCATTAGCCAGTGCCAACCCCTCTATCTCACGGGCGTTTTTTAGGTTTATCAATCTTTTACCCTCTTAATGTCTCAAGCACTTTTACCGTGACATCGTCAACCGATTCGGTTCCGTCTATTACGACGAGCTTGCCCTGGTCGGCATAGAAATCCTTGAGAGGCTCCGTCATCTTGTGATATACGGAAAGTCTTTCAAGAAGGGTCTCTTTGTTGTCATCGGCTCTTGCTTCCAGCTTGCTGCCGCATCTGTCGCAGATTCCCTCTTCACGGGGTCTCTTTGATACTGCGTTGTAGGAAGCTCCGCACTTCGGACAAACAATTCGGTTTGTAATTCGATCGATTATAAACTCATCCGGCACATGGATCTCCAGGACCTTGTCGATCTCTGTGATCTCGGCGAGTGCCTCCGCCTGATTAATTGTTCTCGGAACTCCGTCAAGGATGAACCCATTAGAGCAGTCACTTTTCTGCAGTCTTTCCTTCAGCATCGCCATAATGACGGCATCGGGAACAAGTGCACCTTTGTCTATAAGAGATTTTGCATGGAGTCCAAGCTCTGTTCCTTCGCGAATTGCTGCGCGAAGCATATCTCCTGTACTTATAATCGGAATTGAGTATTTATCCGATATGATTATGCCCTGTGTACCTTTTCCGGCACCAGGTGCCCCGAGAAGAATTAATTTCATATTCAGTTACCTCAACTAAGGAATCCCTTGTGATGTCTCATAAGCATGTAGCTGTCGAGTGTCTGTGTGACCTGGAGCGCAACACCTACGATAATCAGAAGAGAAGTACCACCGAGGGCGATGTTGACTCCTGTCACCTTGGAAAGGATGATCGGCAGATCTGCAACAATGATCAGAACGATTGCTCCGATGAATGTTATCTTCTGCAGAACTCTCTGAATGAAGTCTGCTGTCGGTCTGCCCGGTCTGATTCCGGGGATCGCTCCGGAGTTCTTTCTAAGGTCGTTGGCCATCTGTATTGGATTATACTGGACCGCGACGTAGAAGTAGTTGAATCCGAAGATCAGGAGAGCATATATGATGACATAGCCCCAGTTGTTAGTATTGAACCAGCCAAGGAACTTTGCCCAACCGCCCTGATTGATTCCGAAGAACTGTTTGATGGTTCCGGGAACCGCGAGGATGGATACCGCAAAGATTATCGGCAGAACGCCGGTTCCATTGACCTTGATCGGTATGTGCGTTGACTGACCGCCGTACATCTTACGTCCGACAACACGCTTTGCGTACTGTACCGGGATCCTTCTCTCGGCATCGTTCGTGTAGATGACCAGGAGGAAGAGTCCAAAGAAGATGGCTATGATCAGCGGGATCAGGAAGAAGAATCTCGGATATGCCGGGAAACCTTCCACTTTGCCTGCAGCCAGTTTCAGATACTGGTAGGTCTGCGGGATAAGATTGAACAGGTTGGATACGATACCTGTGAAGATGAGCAGCGAGATACCGTTTCCGATACCGTCTGAATCGATCTGCTCACCGAGCCATATGAGGAGCATTGCTCCTGCCGTAAATGTAAGCACGATGGCGATTCCCGTATACCAGCCGTAGAATCCGCTTGAATAGTACAGAGCGCCGTTTCTTCTGATGAGAAGATAATAGACGATCGAGAGTATGAAGCTGATTCCGAGTGCCGCAAGTCTTGTGATCTTCATGATCTTTTTGCGGCCCTCTTCCCCCTCTTTTGAGAGTCTCTCAAGAGCCGGGATGACCACCTGCAGAAGCTGCAGGATGATCGATGCGTTGATGTACGGTGTAACACCGAGTGCGAACAGTGTTGCATTTGAGAAGCTTCCGCCGGTCATCATATCGAAGAATCCGGTGATCGTGTTCTCATCTGAAACAAGGCTCTGTGCAAATACTGTAGCGTCTACGAAAGGAACTACGATGGCGGCTCCGAGTCTGAAGAGAAGGAGTATCACAAATGTGAATATCAGTCTCTTACGGAGCTCTTCGATCTTCCAGGCGTTCTTTAATGTCTGGAACATCAGACCACCTCAGCCTTCCCTCCGGCCTTCTCGATCTTTTCCTTAGCACTTGCTGAGAATGCCGCAACCTGTACTGTAAGAGCTTTTGAAAGCTCACCATTACCGAGAACCTTGATACCATCAAGAGGCTTCTTTACGAGTCCGGACTTCACCAGTGCTTCTGCATTGACTACTGCGCCGGCCTCAAATTTTCTTTCGAGATCGCAAACGTTGACGATTGCAAACTCCTTCTTGAATACAGCGTTTGTGAATCCGCGCTTCGGAAGGCGTCTGATAAGAGGAAGCTGACCACCTTCAAAATACGGCGGTTTGTGGCCCGAACGTGCCAGCTGGCCCTTATGACCGTAACCGGCAGTCTTACCATTACCGGAACCAGCTCCACGGCCTTTTCTCTTGGAATCCTTTCTGGATCCGTCGGCCGGTGAAAGTTCATATAATTTCATTTTCTACCTCCGGTCAATTCTCTTTTACGCTGAGCATGTGGGAGATCTTTGCGATCTTGCCGCGTGTTGCGTCGTTGTCCGGCTGAACGGAGACATCTCCGATCCTGTGGAGTCCGAGGGACTTTGCAACAGCGATCTGTGTCTTCATCTTTCCGGAGAATCCCTTTATCAGGGTTACTTCTAATTTCTTTTCTTCGGCTTTTTCAGCAGTTTTCTTTGCTGTGGCTTTCTTAGCTCTCGTCTTTTTCTCGACTGCTGCTTCCTCGACTACTTTTTTCTCTGCCATAGTCTACTGCCTCCTTAACCTAAAATGTCCTTGACATCTTTACCGCGAACGAGAGCGACCTCTTCTACTCCGCGGAGAGATTTAAGTCCGTTAAGTGTAGCCAAAACTACGTTGCAGGGGTTGTTGGATCTCAGGGACTTTGCTCTGATGTCCTTGATTCCTGCCGCTTCAACTACTGCACGAACTGCACCACCTGCGATAACTCCGGTACCAGGTGCAGCTGGCTTAAGAAGAACTCTTCCAGCTCCAAATACACCGACAGTTTCGTGTGGAATTGTTGTACCCTTGAGTGTTACGCGGGTAAGATTCTTCTTAGCCTCGTCAACACCCTTACGAATGGCTTCCGGTACCTCACTGGCTTTTCCAATGCCGCATCCGACGAGGCCATTGCCGTCTCCGACTACGCAAAGTGCTGAGAACTTGTAGATACGTCCGCCTTTGACAGTCTTGGATACTCTGTTGATAAATACTACTCTTTCCTGAAGTTCAAGAGTTGATGCATCAATTCTTTCCAAGTTAGTTCCTCCTCATCAGAATTTGAGTCCGTTGTCACGAGCACCTTCTGCAAGTGCTGCAACACGACCGTGATATACATATCCTCCGCGATCGAATACTACGGATTCAATGCCTAATTTCTTTGCTTTCTCGGCGATCATCTCACCAACGAGTTTTGCGCCTTCAACGTTTCCGCCGTTTCCGGAGAAGCCGTTCTCGACGCTGGAAGCTGCACAGAGAGTGTTTCCAGTTGTATCGTCAATTATCTGAGCATAAATATGCTTAGTGGAACGAAATACTGAAAGTCTCGGGATCTCAGGAGTTCCGGAGATCTTTCCGCGTACGCGGCGATGTCTTCTCAGTCTCTGTTCGTTTTTATCACGTTTGTAAAACATTAACTTCGTTCCTCCTTAATTATTTACCGCTCTTGCCGGCTTTTCCTTCTTTATGTCTGACGAATTCGCCCTTGTATCTGATACCCTTGCCCTTGTACGGCTCAGGCGGTCTCTTGGCGCGAACATCAGCTGCGAACTGGCCGACTTTCTGTTTGTCAATACCGGATATGATAATCTGGTCTGGCTTCGGAACTTCTGTTTTTACATCTTCTGTGTCAGGTACTCTTACCTGGTGTGAATAACCAAGGTTGAGAACAAGGTCTGTTCCCTCTTTTGCGGCACGATAGCCGACACCCTTGACTTCAAGTTCTTTTGTGAAACCCTCTGTGACACCCTGTACCATGTTGCGGATAAGGGTTCGCGTCAGTCCGTGAAGCGAACGGTATTCCTTATCATCGCTAGGTCTGGAAACTGTCAATTTTCCATCATCCATCTCGATCTTCATTGATGGAGCAAATGTCTCTGACAACGTTCCCTTTGGACCTGTTACAGTTACCGTGTTTCCGTCAAGCTTGACGTCTACGCCGGCGGGAATATCAATGGGTTTTCTACCGATTCTCGACATTTTATTTCCCCCTAATTACCAAACAAATGCGAGTACTTCGCCGCCGACATTGGCACGGCGAGCCTGCTTATCAGTCATAACACCCTTCGGTGTGGACACGATAGCGATTCCGAGTCCCTTAAGGACCTTCGGCATATCCTCGCAGCTTGTGTATATACGCAGTCCGGGCTTTGATACCCTGCGAAGACCTGTGATAGCAGGTTTTCTGTCTGCATCATACTTGAGTGTGATCTTGATCATGCCCTGCTTGTCATCTTCGACAACCTGCATGTTCTTGATGTAGCCCTCGTCCAGAAGGATCTGAGCGATAGCCTTCTTCATGTTGGAGGCAGGCACTTCAACTGTCTCCTGTTTTGCAGAACTTGCATTACGGATACGTGTGAGCAGATCTGCGATTGGGTCTGTGATATGCATTAAATGTGCCTCCTTTCTTACCAGCTTGCCTTGCGAACGCCGGGGATCTCTCCCTTGCTTGCCAATTCTCTGAAGCATATGCGGCAGATTCCGTATTTGCGGAGATATCCGTGAGGACGGCCGCAGATCTTACATCTGTTGTATGCTCTTGTTGAGAACTTCGGTTCGAGCTTCTGCTTGTTCTTTAAAGATGTTTTAGCCATTGTAATCCCCCTTAGTTAGCGAACGGAGCGCCGAGAAGTGAGAGCAATTCTTTTGCTTCTTCATCTGTCTTTGCTGTAGTTACGAAACTGATATCCATACCACGAACTGCATCGACTTTGTCGTATTCGATCTCGGGGAATATCAACTGCTCTCTGAGTCCGAGTGCGTAATTGCCGTGGCCGTCAAAGCTGTTGCCGTTGATTCCGCGGAAGTCACGTACGCGGGGAAGTGCGATGCTGAAGAGTCTGTCTACGAACTCATACATGCGCTCGCCTCTCAGTGTGACTTTGACACCTACGGGCTGGCCTTCACGGAGTTTGAAGTTAGCGACTGACTTCTTTGCATTGCAGACTACCGGATGCTGTCCGGTGATCTTTTCGATATCGCCTACTGTTGCTTCGATGATCTTCGGATTGTCTCTTCCGTCACCGCAGCCTACGTTGACGACGACTTTTTCAAGTTTCGGGATCTCCATGACGTTCTTGTATTCGAACTTCTTCTGGAGAGCAGGGATCACATCATTGATGTACTGTTCTTTAAGTCTGTTCATCTCAATTTAACCCCTTCCTTAAAACTGTGCGCCGCAGTGCTTGCATACGCGGACTTTCTTTCCGTCTACCACTGCGTGTCCGACTCTTGTCGGCTTGCCGCACTTCGGGCAAACGGGTAAAACCTTTGATGCATAGAGAGGAGCTTCGGCCTTTACGATGCCGCCGACTTCACCCTGTCTGCGTGGTTTTACATGCTTTGTAACGATGTTCTGGCCTTCTACAATGATCTTTCCCTCTTTGGGAGAGACTTCGAGAACTTTGCCCTTGTTACCATTATCACGACCGGTCATGATCTGAACTGTATCGCCGGTCTTTACGTGAACTTTACTCATTGTTGCCTCCTCTTACAGCACTTCAGGTGCGAGCGAGAGGATCTTTGTGTAATTCTTCTCTCTGAGCTCTCTCGCAACAGGTCCAAAGATACGAGTTCCTACCGGGTTTTTATCGTCATTGATGATAACTGCAGCGTTCTCGTCAAAACGAATGTATGAACCATCTGCTCTGCGAAGTTTGTGAGTGCTTCTCACTACTACTGCCTTGACAACATCGCCCTTCTTGACTGATCCACCAACTGTGGTTTTCTTTACAGAAGCTACGATAACGTCTCCGACTCTTGCGTACCTCCTGCGGGAACCGCCGAGCACTCTGATACACATGATCTCTTTTGCACCGGTGTTATCCGCTACTCTGAGGTAAGACTGCTGTTGTACCATTTAGTCTTCCTCCTTAATTATTTGGCCTTCTCGACGATGCTGACCACTCTCCAGCGCTTGTCCTTGGACAGCGGTCTGGTCTCCATGATCATAACGCGATCGCCTTCACGGCATTCATTGGCTTCGTCATGCGCCTTGAACTTAACTGTACGGCGGATGATCTTCTTGTAGAGAGGATGACGTACGCTGTCTCTCACTGCGACTACGACGGTCTTGTCCATCTTATCGCTGACGACTGTGCCGATACGTGTTTTTCTGAAATTACGTTCTTCCATTGATATTACCCTCTCTTTCAACCAGCATTGAGCTCATTTGCTCTGATGGCTGTCTTTACGCGTGCGATGTCGCGCTTTACAGCTTTGATTCTCTGAGGATTGTCCAGCTGGTTGATCGCATGCTGAAAACGAAGGTTGAACAGTTCTGCTTTCAGCTCATTCAGTTTTTCCTGAAGTTCTTTTTCATTCATTGCGCGAACTTCTGAAGCTTTCATTGCTCTACCTCCTCAGTTTCTTTTCTGACGAACTTCGTCTTGATCGGGAGCTTGTGGGAAGCGAGACGCATAGCTTCTCTTGCAACTTCCTCGGATACTCCGCCGATCTCGAACATTACGCGGCCCGGCTTTACAACGGCTACCCAGTACTCAGGTGAGCCTTTGCCTGAACCCATTCGTGTTTCAGCAGGCTTCTGTGTTACCGGTTTGTCAGGGAAGATCTTGATCCATACCTGACCGCCACGCTTTGTGTATCTTGTAAGTGCGATACGGGCTGCTTCGATCTGATTTGATTTGATCCAAGCCGGTTCAAGTGCTACAAGACCGAAATCACCGTATGTTACTGTATTGCCGCGTGTGGCTTTGCCCTTAAGGCGTCCGCGCTGAACACGACGATACTTAACGCGTTTTGGCATTAACATAGTTACCTTGAACCTCCTTGTCTCTGATTATTGTTGTTATTGTTCTGACGGCGTCTGTCGAAACCGCGATTGTTTCTTCCGTCTCTACCGTCTCTGCCCTCTCTGCCGTCTCTTCTTCTGGCCGGTCTGGCGTTGCGCGGCTGCTCTTCCTGCTGTCTTGCTACGCCTGAGAGGATCTCACCGTGATAGATCCAAACCTTGCATCCGATGATTCCGTATGTCGTATTTGCCTCTGCAAATCCGTAGTCGATATCTGCACGCAGTGTCTGAAGAGGAATCGTACCTTCATGATAGGATTCGCTTCTGGCGATATCTGCACCGCCGAGTCTTCCGCTGACTGCTGTTTTGATACCCTTTGCGCCGGAACGCATGGAGCGCTGGATGGACTGCTTCATTGCTCTACGATAAGAAACTCTGCGCTCGAGCTGTGAAGCGATGTTCTCTGCTACTAACTGAGCAT
Source organism: Oscillospiraceae bacterium (assembly GCA_017512745.1). Lineage (GTDB taxonomy): Bacteria > Bacillota > Clostridia > Oscillospirales > Ruminococcaceae > RGIG5675. The sequence goes on along the minus strand of JAFWEV010000065.1, from coordinate 17,500 downwards.
CAAGATCAGGTGACTTGATGGAGACGATATTGATGCTGACCGTTTTGCCAGTCATCTTTTCGAGTTCTTTTCTGAGGATCTCAACGTCCGCGCCCTTGTTTCCGATGACCATGCCCGGCTTTGCGCAGTAGATGTTGACCTTTACTGCATTAGCTGTGCGGTCGATGCCAACGCGGGAGATTCCAGAATCATAAAGTTTTTTCTTGATAAATTTTCTGCGGTTGTAATCTTCTACGATGAGGTCTCCCATCTCGCTCTTCTTCGCGTACCAGTGAGAATCCCAATCCTTGATTACACCAACTCTGAATCCATGAGGATTAACTTTCTGTCCCATTTATCGGCTCTCCTTTCTCTCAGTTTTCACGTTCTTTAAGAACTACTGTAACATGAGATGTTCTCTTTAAGATCCTGTAGGCTCTGCCGTGATCTCTTGCCTGGATCCTTTTGAGGGTCGGGCCAGGTGTTACGAAACACTCTGAAACATAAAGTTCATTGCGACTCATGTTGAAGTTGTTTTCCGCATTTGCTGCTGCTGAATTGACGAGCTTTAAAAGCGGCTCTGCAGCGGACTTTGTGGAATATGTGAGAATTGCCTGTGCCTTGTTGAGAGGCTGGTTTCTGATCTGATCAAGAACGATCTGAACTTTTCTCGGTGAAATGCGGACGTTTCTCAAATAAGCTTTCGCTTCCATTATTCAAACCTCCTATTATTTCACTGTGGTCTTTGAACCAGTGTGACCACGGAAAGTTCTTGTCGGAGCAAATTCTCCGAGTCTGTGTCCGACCATATCTTCTGTTACATATACTGGAACATGCTTTCTTCCATCATGAACAGCGAATGTATGACCAACGAATTCAGGGAAAATGACCGATGCACGGCTCCATGTCTGAAGGACACGCTTTTCGCCTGTTTTGTTCATTTCGATAACTCTCTTCATGAGGGCAGGTTCAACATAAGGGCCTTTTTTAATACTTCTGCTCATTTAATTCCTACGCCTCCATTAAGCTTTACGACGTCTGACGATCATCTTGTCAGAGCGGTTATGAGTTTTTCTTGTCTTATATCCGAGTGTCGGTTTGCCCCAAGGCGTTACAGGACCGGGACGTCCGATAGGTGATTTACCTTCACCACCGCCGTGCGGATGGTCTACCGGGTTCATCGCGGATCCGCGGACTGCAGGTCTTACGCCCATGTGGCGCTTGCGTCCGGCCTTACCGAGGTTGACATTGGAAGACTCGATGTTTCCAACCTGTCCGATGGATGCCATGCAGAGTGCCGGAACGTTTCTCAGTTCTCCGGAAGGAAGTCTGAGCAGTGCATAATTGCCTTCTTTAGCCATCAGCTGAGCCATGTCGCCTGCTGAACGGACAAGCTGTGCACCTTTTCCGGGATAAAGCTCTACGTTGTGAATGAATGTACCAACCGGGATGTCCTTGAGCTGCATCGCGTTGCCCGGTTTGATATCTGCTGTTGATCCGGAGACTACTACGTCGCCGACTTTAAGTGCTGCCGGAGCGATGATGTAAGCTTTTTCTCCGTCTTCATACTGTATCAGAGCGATATGAGAGCTGCGGTTCGGATCGTATTCGATCGAAAGAACTGTTGCAGGGATGTCAAACTTCTGACATTTGAAATCGATGATACGGTATTTCTGTCTGTTTCCGCCGCCGTGATGACGTACTGTGATACGGCCATAGCTGTTGCGGCCGGAATGTTTTTTCTTAGGTGCAAGAAGGCTCTTCTCTGGGCCTTTCTTGGACAAGCCCGAATAATCTGAAACGGTCATTCCTCTGCGACCAGGTGTCGTCGGGCTGTATTTTTTAAGTGCCATGTTTCTTACTCCTTGTCAGCTTAGCGGGTCTGATTCCCATACATTTGATTAATTACCCGAGACTATCAGGTCATTGATTCGAAGAATTCGATTCCCTTTGAATCAGGTGTCAGTGTGACGATCGCTTTCTTCCAGGAAGGAGTGTAACCGGTCGAGAGACCCTGTCTTCTCTTTCTTCCTCTTACTGAGATCGTGTTGACCTTTGCGACTTTTACTGAGAACAATTCTTCAACAGCTTTTGCTATCTCGACTTTTCCAGCATCCTTAGCAACTTTGAATGTGTACTTCTTGTCTGCGATCGCGAGACTGCTCTTTTCTGTAATGACCGGTCCGAGGACTATATCCTGAGCAACTTTACTCATTTTGCATAAACCTCCTCGATCTTCTTGGCTGCATCAACAGTGAGTACCATCTTTCCACAATTCGGGATGTCATAGACATTGATCGTGTTGGAAAGCATCGTGCTGACGCCTTCGATGTTCGCTGCGCTCTTGATAACAACAGGATCCTTTTCGTTAAGAACTATTGCTGTCTTGCCTTCTGCTCCGAGTTTTGAGAGCATCTCTGCGACTGCCTTAGTCTTGTAACCTTCAAGTGCGATGTTGTCGACAAGGATGAGCTCGTCAGCCTTGACTTTGCTGGACAGAGCTGAGATCATTGCGAGCTTGTGAGCTTTCCTGTTCATGGAAACTCTGTAGTCGCGGGGCTTCGGTCCGAGTGCAACTCCGCCGTGTGTCCACTGTGGCGAACGAATGGAACCCTGACGTGCGCGGCCTGTTCCCTTCTGTCTCCAGGGCTTTCTTCCGCCTCCGGAAACTTCAGCTCTTGTCTTTGTTGACTGTGTGCCCTGACGCTGATTTACCAAGAAAGCTACGACTGCCTCGTGCATAACAGCAACGTTCGGTTCGATACCGAATACGGAATCAGAGAGCTCTACTGTAGACACTTCCTTGCCGGTCATGTCATAGACTTTATACTGTGCCATTCCTTATGCCCTCCTTATGCTTTCTTAACACTGTCAGTTATGCAAACGATCCCGCCGTTTGGTCCGGGGATTGCTCCCTTGATTGCGATCAAATTGTTTTCAGGATCGATCTTGACTACTGTCAGATTCTGTACTGTGACTTTCTCTGCACCGAGATGTCCGGGGAGCTTCTTGCCCTTGTAGACACGTGACGGAGAAGAAGTGGAGCCGTTTGATCCGGCGTGACGTGCGACCGGTCCAGTACCGTGGCTCTCTTTGAGGCGATGGTTGTTCCAACGCTTGATCGTACCGGCATAGCCCTTGCCCTTGCTGGTACCGGAAACATCTACGATGTCGCCGACTTCGAATGTGTCGACCTTGATGATGTCTCCAACATTGACTGAGCTCATATCATTGAATTTGAACTCACGAAGAACTTTCTTAAGTCCGCTGTCCGCTTTTGCAAAATGTCCTTTGAGCGGTTTGTTAACGGATTTAACAGAAGCATCTCCAAATCCTAACTGTGCTGCTTCGTAACCGTCGTTGTCGACTGTCTTCTTCTGAACAACAACACAGGGTCCGGCTTCGCAGATCGTTACAGGAACGACATTGCGGTTTTCATCGAATAGCTGAGACATGCCGATCTTCTTAGCTATGATTCCCTTTTTCATCTGGGACTTCCTCCTATAAGGTTATTGGTCGGGCCCTCCCGACTTGACCCCCGCGTGGGTCTCTTAAAGTTTCATTGTTACATCTACGCCCGCGGGAAGCTGTAGATTTGTGAGCTCTTCGACTGTTTTGTTTGTCGGTTTGATGATGTCGATGAGCCTGTTGTGTGTGCGCATCTCGAACTGTTCGCGTGAATCCTTGTATTTGAATGTTGCGCGAAGGATCGTCACGATCTCTTTGTCTGTCGGGAGCGGGATAGGTCCTGAAACGCGTGCGCCTGAACGCTTTGCTGTTTCAACGATCTTTGCCGCAGAACTGTCGACAAGCTGCGGATCGTATCCTTTGATACGGATGCGGATTTTATTGGACTTGACTGCCATAAGTACCCTCCTTGCGGAAATCTAAGTCTAAAATTAACTAATTAATTAACACGATTCCGGGCGTTTCATCTGCTCTCATTTTAATAACCGGCCCTGCCGCACCAATCTGCAGCAGTTCCGGCAGCCATAAAGGCCTTGCCGCTTACCATGACAGAGGATGATCATTAAGACCATCATGTTCCGCGGGATCATGTTCACAAATCGACTTTTTGGCGCAACACAGACTGCGCCCTCTTACAGTCGCCTAGATATTATACAAAACGGTTTTGAGAATTGCAATACTTTTTTCCATTATTTTTTGATCATTTTTCAGCTTTATTTTTCAGCCTTTCTAACGTAACTCTTATTGTCTCCATTACGCTCTCAAAATCATTCGTGTCTATTCCCGCCAGAGCAGATTCAAAAGGTCCTTCCTTTGTTTTTTCGGGATTCAGGATCTTATCTACGCGCTCTCTGCATGTGAGTTTTATATGCTTTTCTTCCGAAAGACTAAATGCGCCTTCGCTGGCAACATCCGCATATATTTCTTTGATCCCGCAGTGGGCCGCTATGATAAGGGCTGCTTTTCCTATGATCCTGTCCGCCTGATACTTCGGCTTCCATCCCGTATTCTCACACATTTCAAGAAGCTGCATCATGGGCTTGATCCCCTTATCCGAACTTGTAAACACTCTTCCGGTATCATCCGCCACTATACATGTAAGTCCTTCAGCATATAATCTTTCTCTGCAATCCGGTAACGTCATTCGCTTTTACACCTCTCTTTTTCTTCAGCACAATGCATTATATATGTTTAGGAGAACATATGTCTATGATGTTTCACATAATCCGCGAAATCGGCAATTATAACTCTGTTATAATTAATTCGATAATAAATACGAGGAGGTTTATTGAATGGATATCTTAGTAATAGACGGCCAGGGCGGAAACATCGGGCGGCAACTGATCAAGAGTATACGGGAGGCTTTTCCCGAAGTAACTATAACAGCCGTTGGAACAAACAGTATTGCCACCCAGAATATGCTGAAATCCGGAGCTTCACGGGGAGCGACAGGTGAGAATTCGGTCATGTTCTGCGCAAGGTCGGCAGATATTATCATCGGACCCATAGGGATCGCAATCCCCGATTCAATGCTGGGGGAGGTCACTCCCGCGATGGCGACCGCAATAGGTCAGAGCAGGGCAAAGCGAATTTTCATACCTATCAACCACTGTGACAACAATGTTGCCGGAGTGAAGGGAAAAACAGTCCAGATGCTTATTGAGGACGCCGTATCCATGCTCGCCGGTATGATTGACGGATAAAGGCCGCACTATTATAATTTGAATGAACGGATATGAAATCTGTTCTGAGATGCCGAAGCATCATTATAAATAGATAATTAATGTATTTGTACTTTGAAGGTACACATGTCCCAGCAGGGATATGTGTACCTTTATATTTTTAGGAGGATTTTATTATGGCATGTTTTCTGGTTCCTGCGACTGAGGCAGTCATCACTACCATCGTCAGCAAGAGTGTCGAAAAGAAGAAAGCGGACGGATCCGCCGAGTATGAGGAGTATGTTTCCAAACATCCCTTCCTGCACAGGCTCAACTGGCTGAACAAACTGCTGTGGGGCGGCTCTGCCCTACTTGCGTTCGAGCATATTTGGCACGGTGAGGTAGTACCGTGGTTCCCGTTCCTTACGGCGGCTGCCAATCCCGCTGATACTGTTGAGATGCTTCACGAGATGATGACCGTCGGAGTATCCATGGCCGTTATCGTCACCGTCGTATGGCTCGGCATGGTCATGGTCACGGAAGCCATCAAGAACAGAGGCAAAGCGAAGGAGGAGACCGTATGACACTACTCGTCACTGTTTTCGCCGCTGTTATCGCGACGGTCTGTTGGTATAGCAAGGCTCCGGACAACAAGCTGAAGCTCGGCGTACTGTGCTGGATGTTCTGGGGCGCATCGCTCATGTGGTTCATTGATGCAATCTTCGAGTATGTTGAGCTCGGAGCTGAATACTTCACTCCTGCAGCTGCAGATATGTTGAATGATCTGTTCCTCGGATTATCCGTTATCGCATTGGCCATGATCATCTGGATGGTAACCGTTCTGATCAGCGACCCGAAACACATCCTGCCTTCTCTGCTAAGGAAATAAGACATAATCCAGCGGCTGGGGCTCTGTCTTCAGCCGCTTACTGGTCCATACGGGTGATATTCTTTATCCTCGGGGCACGGTCTGCAGTTCGCTGCTTGCCATCATTTCCCCGATGCAATAATATACTGACAGATGCATGGATTTCAGGCAGAGGCGATCTGAAGCATCATTTCGGACCGATTTACTTAACATGACTTTGAGCACGTCCGGCCGTATTCCGAACTAATCATACGGTGCGGGTCCGTGTTGCCATGCACAGTCTGCTCTGCCGCAGATAACGACTACATTTCGGAGGGTTATTGTATAAATGAAGGTTTTGTATTTTGAATGCAATATGGGTGCCGCGGGAGATATGCTCAATGCCGCACTGCTGGATATGATCGATGACAAGGAAAGCATTATTGAAAAGTTCCGATCGTTCAATATCCCGGATGTTACCATTGATCTTACCAAATCAATGAAATGCGGTATTACCGGATCACATCTTTCCGTCAAGGTCGGAGGACGTGAAGAGATGTCATATGATGTTCCACTAGATAAGCATCATCACGATGACACGGATCCGGCAGCCCAAGAACACCATCACGATCATGAGCATGAGCACCATCACGATCACGAGCATGAACACCATCACGATCACGAGCATGAACACCATCATGATCACGAACATGAACACCATCACGATCATGAGCACCATCATGAACACAGCGGTTACAGGGATATCTGTGCCATGATAGACGGTTTCAATGTATCAGAGCACGTAAAGGCGCAGGCAAAAGGCGTTTACAGTCTGATCGCGGAGGCTGAAGCCACTGTTCATTCCTCCACTGTCGACAATATCCATTTCCATGAAGTCGGATCAAAGGATGCAGTAGTTGATGTTCTTATGTTCTGCATGCTGATCAAACAGATAAATCCCGACCGAATAATCGTTTCCCCGATACATGTCGGTTCCGGGACCGTGAGATGCGCCCACGGAATACTTCCCGTTCCCGCACCTGCGACTGCACTCATCCTTAAAAATGTACCGACATACGGAGGCATGATAAGAGGGGAACTCTGTACCCCGACGGGCGCGGCGCTTCTGAAACAGTTTGCGGACGACTTCTCAGCGATGCCGGTGATGCGGGTCCACGCTGTCGGATACGGAATGGGCAATAAGGATTTCCCCGTAGCCAACTGTGTACGGGCATTTATCGGCGATACAGACGGAACCGAAGACGACATATGCGAACTGGAGTTCAATGTCGACGACATGACGCCTGAAGAACTGTCATTTGCATCCGAACGCATATTTGAGTCCGGCGCAGTGGAAGTATTCACAACTCCCGTGTTTATGAAGAAAGGAAGACCAGCATATCTGGTCACCGTGCTGACAAAGAGCACAGTAAAAAAGACCGTGATCGAAACGATATTCAAGTATACTTCCACTATAGGTCTCAGGGAGAAAGCCACATCGAGATATATTCTCGACAGGACTGTCGAGGTCGAGCATACCGAATTCGGCGACATCCGTAAAAAAGTCTCTTCCGGTTACGGAGTGTCAAAGGTGAAATACGAATACGATGATCTTGCCGAAGCGGCCAAGAAATACGGCTGCTCTGTCAGCGAGATAAGAGACCGGATTGCGAAATACCGCAACTGATTATATCCAGACAACGGAAATGATCCCGCAGAAACACATGGCTTCTGCGGGATCATCTGTTACAGTAAAAAATCTTATTATACGGTGCGGCTGTCCCTGTCCTTGATAAGGATATCGTACACCCAGTTGTAGAAGAATTCCGAATCAGCCCTTCTTGCATAATGGCAGTTGACCGGCAGATTCTGCGGTTCACCGTCCGGACCTTCGATCAGCATGTAGTTTCTGCCAAGTACTGTTTCACCGTATGCCATCCCCCTTCCGAGGTCGATGTGGCAGCTCGTATCCCAGACATCGGTCAACACCTCGGGATGTACCACTGCACACACCGCAAGCGGATCGTGAAGAGCAGCGCCCACACTCTTATTCTCATAATCTACAGAGCCTTCCGCACCGCCCAGTCTCTGCTCTATCATAGTAGCAACCAGCGAAGCGGGTTTCGTACCGATCGCTCGTATCGCGGCAGCCTGCTCTTTCGAGAGGAGAGCATCCGATGTCGCGTCGAGAGACACCATAGTTACATCGAGCCCGCTGGTCAGTACGATCTCGACTGCTTCGGGATCCGCCCATACATTGAATTCAGCTCCCTGCGTTGGATAGTATACGTTGTGGCTTCCGCCCATCATGACTACCCTTTTGATCTTCTTCAGGATCCTGTCGTCGCTTCTTATTGCAAGAGCCATGTTTGTCTGAGGCCCTACAGGAACAAGCGTGACCGAATGATCCGGCATTGAAAGCAGCTTCTCAACAAGCCATATGGCAGCTCTCTTATCCTGAGTCTTCATCGTCGGTGCAGGAATTGGAAGATGATCCGGATGGATACCGGAGAACTCACTCTCTCCGCCTGCTTCCCTGTGCGGCAGGGTCATTCCCTGAATGCCCCAGGGAACAAGCGTCGCTGCGATCGACAGCTCTGTTCCCATATATACAGGGACTTCATCCTGTCTGCCGCACCACTCAACCACTCTTAACGTGTTGTCCGTGGTGTTCTTGAGCTCAACGTTACCTCCCACAGTGGTTATACCGAGAAGGTCTATCTCATCGGACAGCATTGCGCATACTATCGCAACAGCATCATCGGAACCTGTATCAACATCGAGAATTATCTTTTCTTTTTCCATTTCCCTACTCCATTTTCTTTATATATAATTAAATACAAATATATATTATCATCCCTGAAAGGAATCATTCAATGAAACTGATGTTTGCTTCGGATATCCACGGTTCCGCATATTACGGAAAAAAAGTAGTGGATACGTATAAAGCGGAAAATGCCGATAAACTGATACTGCTGGGAGATATCCTCTATCACGGTCCGAGAAACGCCCTGCCGAAAGATTATGCTCCCATGGATGTGGCGGGAATGCTCAACGACATCAAACATGAGATACTGTGCGTCCAGGGAAACTGCGACGCGGATATCGACCAGATGGTCCTGGAATTCCCAATCATGGCCCAGTACTGCATACTGTATCTGGAGGGCAGGATGATATTTGTGACACACGGTCACTTATTCAACAAGGACAATCCCCCGATGCTGAAGCGCGGAGATATTCTTCTACACGGACACACCCACGTTCCCGAGTGGGATTATTACAACGACAGTGAAAACAGATATCTCAATCCCGGATCAGTTTCCATTCCGAAAGAAAACAGCTGTCACAGTTACCTCGTCTACGAAGACGGTATATTCTCCTGGAAGGATATTGAATCGGGAGATGTGTACCACACCCTTGACATCAGATGATCTTCCCGTAAAACAAACAAGGCACACCGCTCGGTGTGCCTTCTGTTTATTATTGATTCAGATGATCAATATGCTTTGCCCCAGATTATGGACTTCTTGGCCATGCGTCCGCATACGGGACATGTGTCGGCTATGTGTTCCTGCTCAAAGGGCATGCATCTGGAACTGATGTCGAGTTCATCCTTGAGCTTGAGTTCGCACTCCTGATCTCCGCACCACATCGTCTTGTAGAAACCGATGTTTTCACTGACAGCCTTCTTCAGCTCATCCATGTCATGGCAGACATATGTCTTCTCTGTCCTGTTTGCGAGAGCGTTCTCGAACATGGTGTTCTCGATCTCTTTAAATGCGGCTTTGACAGAATCCGCGATTCCTTCAAGCGATGCGTCGGACTTCTCGCCCGTATCTCTTCTTGCTATGACGCATTTGCTGTTCTGAATATCTCTCGGACCTATCTCTATCCTCACGGGGACACCCTTCATCTCCCACTGGGCGAACTTCCATCCGGGTGAGTTGTCGCTGTCGTCAACCTTGACTCTGATACCGGCAGCTTTGAGTTCTGCGGCGAGACTGTTCGCAGCGTCAAGAACGCCTTCCTTCTTCTGCATGATCGGAACGATCACCACCTGATAAGGCGCAATGGCCGGAGGCAGGATGAGTCCGTTGTTGTCTCCGTGCGTCATGATAATGGCGCCTATGATCCTTGTGGACATGCCCCATGAAGTCTGGAAAGGATATTCGAGCTTGTTCTGCCTGCCGGAGAACTGGATATTGAACGCTTTGGCAAATCCGTCGCCGAAGTAATGCGATGTTCCGCTCTGGAGAGCGCGTCCGTCATGCATCATTGCCTCGATGGTATATGTGTCCTCAGCGCCGGAGAATTTTTCCTTCTCCGTCTTCTGTCCGCATACCACCGGGATCATGAGGTATTCTTCGCAGAGTTTTCTGTAGATGTCGAGCATTCTCAGCGTCTCTTCAACTGCCTCTTCCGAAGTCTCATGAAGCGTATGGCCTTCCTGCCACCAGAACTCCCTGGATCTTAAGAACGGTCTCGTTGTCTTCTCCCAGCGCACTACCGAGCACCACTGGTTGTAGAGTTTCGGCAGATCTCTGTAGGACTGTACGATATGTGCCCAGTGATCGCAGAAAAGTGTCTCGGAAGTAGGTCTAACACAGAATCTCTCGGCGAGTTTCTCATCTCCGCCATGTGTTACCCATGCGACCTCGGGAGCAAATCCCTCGACGTGGTCCTTCTCCTTCTGCAGAAGACTTTCCGGAATGAATATAGGCATAGCTACATTCTCATGTCCGGTCTCCTTGAACATTCCGTCAAGGATCTTCTGAATATTCTCCCATATGGCATATCCGTAAGGTCTCAGGATGACGCATCCCTTGACTGACGAATAGTCTATGAGCTCCGCTTTCTTAACAATGTCCGTATACCATTGAGCAAAATCGACATCCATCGATGTGATTGCTTCAACTGATCTTTTATCTTCTGCCATGTTTACCCCATAAAAAATAGCCTGGTTAGGGCTATATGTTTTGTATTTTCTAATTGATCTAGCAATTACTCGGAATCCGTGTGATCCTCGATGTATTTGACAAGATCTCCGACTGTCTTGATCGTTTCGATGTCTTCGTCCGGAACTTCGAGATCAAACTCTTCTTCCAGTGACATGATTATATCTACAACATCGAGAGAATCTGCGCCGAGATCATCGATGACACTTGTTTCGAGTGTGATATCGTCTTCGTTGGCATCAAGCTGTTCTGCGAGGATTGTTTTAACTGTATCAAATACCATAATGAGTACCTCCTGTATTCTTTACATATGAGATCCCTCTCACAAGGATAATGTAACTAAGAGTTTATTCAATGTCAATAAAAATTATCTTATCCCTCGGAAATATCCCTTGTCGGATATGCGTTGAGATCCAGTCCCGCTCTTCTTCCCGACAGATATTCGTAATAGCCGGCAGCTGCGATCATTGCCCCGTTGTCGCCGCATAGTTTTCTGTCCACAACGAAAAGCTTCTTCCCTTTTTCGGAACACATGACGTCCGCCTTTTCCCTCAGTCTGGAGTTCGCAGCAACACCTCCGCACAGAACTCCGGGAAGCCCGAACTCTCCGCATGCCTCGGCAAGCCGCTCCGCCAGCATATCCGTCGCTCTTTCCTCAAACGCGGCAGCCAGAGATGCTTTATCTGTCTCTACAGCTTTCATCCTGTCCGTGTTGATCAGATTGACTACGGCTGTCTTGAGTCCGGAAAAACTGACGTCAAGCGGATTGTCGGGTCTGGGATCCGGGAGCTGATACTTTATCGGATCACCGTTAGCTGCTATCTTTGATATCTCGGGTCCTCCCGGATATGGAAGGCCGAGTGCTCTCGCCACCTTGTCAAAGGCCTCGCCGGCAGCATCGTCCACCGCTCTTCCGAGAACTCTGAACTTAGTGTAATCCTCCACCAGGATAAAGTGGCTGTGTCCCCCGGAGGCGGCAAGCGCAATGAACGGGGGTTCCAGTTCGTGCTCTGTGAGATAAACCGCCGCTATATGTCCTCTTATATGATGGACCGGAACGAGCGGTTTCCCGGATGCGTAAGCCAGTCCTTTGGCAAAGTTTACCCCGACCAGCAGCGCTCCTATAAGTCCGGGAGCATAAGTCACGGCAATGGCGTCGATATCATCCAGTTTCAATCCGGCATTGTCCAGCGCCTCATTCACGACAGGACATATATTCTCCACATGCATCCTTGAGGCTATCTCGGGAACGACTCCGCCATACAGCCTCTGAACGGGTATCTGTGACGCCACCGCATTGGACATCATGAACCTTCCGTCTTTTACAACGGAGGCTGCGGTCTCATCGCACGAACTTTCTATACCAAGTATATACATTTACGGTTTCCTTTCGGGATCGGCAAGATCCATCTCATATGTGACCCCGTCATCTTCGGGATCTGCATACATATTCCTTCTTGTGCAGAGTTCCCTGAATCCTGCTTTTTCATACAGCGAACGCGCAGCCGAATTCCGGCTTCTCACATCGAGAATGATCCTCGACTGATCTCTGTCGGCACATATCCTGACTGCTTCTCTCAGAAGAGCCTCTCCCGCTCCGAGCCTTCTTGAATCAGGGCGGACCGATATCTCGTTTATATACGCCTCTCCGGTGAGATGCATATCGAGCATTCCTATGACTTCTTCTCCCCTTAAGGCTGCAAGTAGGACGGCAAAATCATGTGAAAGTTCTTCTGTGAGCTGTGCTTCATTCCACGGCTGCTCTGCGGAAACAGCCTCTATTTCCGCAAATACGGGGCAGTCTTCAGGAACTGCACGCCTGACGGTTATATCACTTTGCGTCATACCAGGTCTTTCCCCGTCCTACTTCAACGAGTAGCGGCACCTTCATGGTGATGACATTCTCCATCTCTTCCTTGAGCACTCTTGCAGCCTCGTCCGCGCATTCAAGCGAACTTTCGATTATGAGCTCATCGTGTACCTGAAGGATCAGTTTGGCGTCGAGCTTTTCCGATGCCAGTCTGTCGCTGACTCTTATCATCGCAAGCTTGATTATGTCCGCGACCGTACCCTGGATAGGCGTGTTCATCGCAAGTCTCTTACCGAGCGCCTGCACCTGTTTGTTGCTGTTTCGGAGTTCCGGTATATTTCTTCTTCTGCCGAACAGCGTGGTAACGTATCCCGTAGCTTCAGCATCCGAAACGGCCTTCTCGAGGAACGCATGGACACCGGCATATGTACTGAAATAATCCTTTATATACTGCGATGCCTCCTGCATGGAAACACCGGTGTTCTGAGAGAGAGAATACGCTCCGATCCCGTAGACTATGCCGAAGTTTACGGCCTTTGCCCTTCTTCGCAGCAGTCCGTCCACCTCCTCCTCAGGCACCCTGAATATGGAGCAGGCAGTTTCCGTATGGATATCCCTGTTCTCATTGAAAGCGCTGATCATTCTCTCGTCGCCGCTCATGCTTGCGAGCACACGGAGTTCGATCTGTGAGTAGTCGGCGTCCAGAAGGATCTTTCCGTCTCCCGCGGTGAAGAACTTCCTCATCTCGCTTCCGAGCTCTGTTCTCACGGGAATGTTCTGGAGGTTCGGGTTCGTCGAACTTATCCTTCCTGTCCTGGCTTCGGTCTGCTTGAAATCGGTATGTATCCTGCCGTGTTCGTCGGCAGCCTTTATAAGTCCTTCCACATATGTGGACTCGAGTTTGGCATATGTCCTGTAGTCGAGGATGTGCTCTATTATCGGATGGACGCTCTTCAGGTTCTCAAGCGTCTTGGCGTCAGTTGACCATCCGGTCTTTGTCTTCTTTCCGTAGGGAAGATCCATCTCCTCAAACAGCACCTGCCCCAGCTGCTTGGGGCTGTTGATATTGAAGGACCTGCCTGCGAGAAGATATATCTCCTTCTGCTCGTAAGCAATTTTGCCTTCGAGCATCTCGCCGAATTCCCTTATCTCATCGGTGCGGACATAGAATCCCTCGTGCTCCATATATGCGAGCACTCTTGTAAGCGGCAGTTCAATATCGTTGAGCAGCGGCATCATCTCTTTTGATGCCAGATCCTTCTCAACCGCTTCGCACAGTTTAAAGAGAGCGCCCGCTCCCTTGTATTCCTCGCATTCAAAGCCGGGAGTAATACCATATTCGAATGAAAGTCTCTCTACAGTGTAGTCGGGAGAAGCCGGATTGATGAGATATGCCGCAACCTCAAGGTCGAATACTATGTTCCTGGCTGTGATGCCTTTCTCCGCGGCGAATCTCCAGAAGGGCTTTGCAGTCCTGCACTTTTTTTCTGTCGATCCGTCCTCAAGAACGACTGCAAGATCGTCTTCGGTGAGAGTAAAACAGCTATCCTCCGTCACGGCGATACAGCCTTTATCCGTACAGTCCAGAACAATACTGCCGCCCGTAAAAGATCCTTTGGCAAACGGCACGGCTTCTGTTTTCCTTATCTCCTTTTCGGCCGGAACTTCTTCGAGCGCCACCTGTTCATGAGCATCGAGGTCCAGTTTCTTTAGGATCGACGGCATCTCGAGAGACATGAGGCGCTTTACGACCGCATCCTGGTCACAGTGTTTCCTCTCGTAGTCATGAATATCCGTGCTTATCGGCGCTTCTCGCGAGATCTCTGCAAGCGTTCTCGAGAGATATGCTGAGTCCTTATCCTTGATGAGTTTTTCTCTTACGCCCTTCTTAATCGAAGGATCGTCTATGTTGGCGTATACTCCGTCGATGTCCTTAAAGTTCTGGATCAGCGGCAGGGCTGTTTTCTCTCCGACTCCCGCAACTCCGGGGATATTGTCGGATGTATCTCCCATGAGGGCTTTCACATCAACGAACTGGGAGGGCTCTATCCCGTAGTTTTCTCTAAAATATTCCTTAGTCCAGGATATGGTCTCGCCTCTTCCGAAATGGGATGTCGCGAGAAGTACGGTGGTATTGTCCGATATCAGCTGGAGGCTGTCCCTGTCTCCCGTGGCTATATAGCACTGGTCTCCGTTCCTGTCGCATGCGGCGGCAAGCGTTCCGAGAATATCGTCGGCCTCATATCCCGGACATGTGACCACGTTGTATCCGAGTTCTTTGAGCAGTTCCTGCACTTCGGGCAGCTGAGGAGCCAGTTCCTCAGGCATTCCCTTGCGGTTTGCCTTGTAGCCGTCATACATATTGTGTCTGAAAGTTTTCCCGTGGACATCGAACGCGCATGCGACCGCGTCGGGTCTCACGTCTGCAAGCAGCTTGAGAAATATATTCATGTAGCCGTAAACGGCATTTGTATATCTTCCGTCCTTTGTGGTCAGAAGCTTTATGCCGTAATACGCCCTGTTGAGTATACTGTTTCCGTCAAGTACCAGTAATTTCATACTTTCAATCCCCTTAACGTATTCTGGAAAAAGTATATCATACGCTTTCCGCCTTGTGGTAGAATAGCGCCATGAGAAAAACAGATTTCATAACGGACAATTCGGTCTGCCTGGCGCCTATGGCCGGTGTCACTAGCTCATCGTACAGAAGACTGTGTATGGAACACGGAGCATCGTTCTGCTACAGCGAGATGATAAGTGCCAAGGCATTGACCCTTAAAGATAAAAAGACATACAAGCTGATGGAATTCTCTCCCCTCGAGAGACCGTTCGGCATACAGCTTTTCGGCTATGAGCCGGAGATCATGGCGGAGGCGGCCAGGATAATCGAGGCTGAGCTGGACCCAGATTTCATAGACATTAATATGGGATGTCCCGCCCCGAAGATAACAGGCAACAAATCCGGCTCCGCCCTTCTGAGAGAACACGACCTCGCGTGCAGTATAGCGGAGAGCATCCTTAACGCATGCTCCCTTCCGGTAACGGCAAAAATGAGACTTGGCTGGGACGGTTTCTCTTCCCTTGAACTTGCAAAAAGGCTCGAGGCTGAAGGTATTTCCGCGATAGCGGTCCACGGCAGGACCGCAAAACAGGCATATAAGCCACCGGTATCATATGATCTTATAGGAGAGATAAGAAAGGCTGTCAGTATCCCGGTGATCGCCAACGGAGACATAACCGATGAATCTTCCGCGGACAATGCCGTAAGACTGTCAGGCTGCCGCTCGCTCATGATCGGAAGAGGGTCTGAAGGAGATCCATTCATCTTCGGGAGGATCAGATCATTTCTGAATGACGGAGTCGTACTTCCCAAGCCCCGTGACAATGAGCTTTTTGAAACACTGTTCGAACTCTGTGATTCACTCTGTGAGGAGAAGGGGCTGTATATCGGCATACATGAGATGAGAAAACACGCTCTCAGTTACCTCAGGGGCTTTCCCGGAGCAGCTTCTCTCAGGAATGCCGCCGTCAAACTCGAGACAAGAGCGGACCTCGAAGAACTTGTCAGAAGAGCTCTTTCTCTCAAATATTCCTGAGCCGATACATAAACTGCAAATTTTAAAGCAGGAGCACATAAGTGCCCCTGCTTTCTGTTTTCGGGATATTTCAGCCGTTCATGCGGATCACTCTCTGAGCCTTCTCTCCCTTTCCAGATAATCTTTCTTTCCGTGGATCCTTCCCAGTCCGTACATGAGCAGTGTTGCGCACAGCAGGTTGATCCAACCGAGATGGCTCGGCGACAGAGAATTTGCGACGCCTATCATCAGATTTGCCCCTCCGATCATAGCAAGCATTTTGCCGATCCTGTCAAGATGTCCTATTCTGGAATCTATATCTGAAAAGATGTCAAACGGTCCGTATTCGCTCTTCCTGCGAAAATAGATCCATTGGGTTACTCTGCCCACATATTCAGCTCCGATACCTTCCATGAAGGATAAATAAGCTTCATCGTGTTTGTGCATCTCAAGTCTTATCGTGTATTCACCGGGCTGGCATCTTTCAAATGTGTATCTCGCAAATCCCACGGAGATCAGAGCCCAGCCCTCGTTTGCCATTTGATTGAGCCATTCCTCCTCCTTATCGAAATCCCATACCCACATCCATTTATGTACTGTCTTGATCTCAGCCATTGTCTTTTCCTCCCAAAATCATGTCGGCGTTGTTTACAAGTTCTCTCAGTCTGTTCGCCTCAGCGTTGAGTATATCCAATCCCACATCGGTGAGTCTGTATTCTTTCTTTCTGCTTCCCGCTTCTACCGGTAGCTGTATTATCCAGCCCTTTTCGCACATGGTGTTAAGTGCCCCGTATAATGTTCCGGCTGCGAGTCTGACCCTCCCTCTGGACATCTGCTCCACCTGCTGCATTATCCCGTATCCGTGCTGCGGGACAGTCAGCGCAAGCATTATATAATAGGTAGACTCTGTCAGTGCTATATTCTCGAACATCGTTTCCTCCTATTTCGTTGTCCGTTATATCGGTTCTCGATATATCGTACTATTAATATATCGTCTGCCGATATAGTTGTCAATACCCTTTACAAAAAAATTTTTTCGCATATTGCATATGATCTGCACATAACTGAATCAAAACCACTAGTGAACTAGTGGTTTGCACAAACCCTATAAGGGTTAATACTTGCAGGCCCTCTAGAAGAGGGCACCGAAATGTTACCAAAGCATCACAACCACAGGCAGCCGCTTCAAGCGGCTGTTTGTTTTT
>JAFWEV010000064.1 GCA_017512745.1 Oscillospiraceae bacterium | reverse complement strand
TGTCCGAACAGTAACCGGCGAACTTTGCGCCGAAGTCCATCGTGATGAAGTCTCCGGGAGCTATAGCGGTATTGCCGGGCACTCCGTGAGGCTTGGAAGTGTTCTTGCCGGTTATTGAAATAGTTGAGAATGCGGGTCCCTCAGAACCGAGCTTCCTCATCTCATATTCGAGCCTTGCAGCCACCTCTATCTCGGTAACTCCTGGTCTCAGGAAGTTGAGGATATTGCTGAAGGCACCGTCTGTGATGGACTGGGCTTTTATTATGTTATCGAGCTCATCCTGACGCTTCACTGCCCTGCATTCCCTGCAGACGTCGGAAAGAGTGCTGTCTGTCACGAATGATCTCTCCGGAAAGTGCTTCATGAGTGTGTTGAGATCTTCAAGTGTTGCGGAATCTTCAAGCAGCAGCGTCGTGATCTCCTCTTCGTCGATTATCTTCCTGACCTGTTCGTATGTTCTTCCCTGAAGGATAACCTCGACTCCCGGGAAACATGCTGTCTTCGCTACTTCGATATATCTGAAGTCTATTATGAGAAATGCCTTATCTTTTGTTACGATAAACGTTCCCGCATCGTCGCACGGCATTCCCGACATGTATCTCAGATTGTATCCCGCCACAAAGAATGCCGCGGTCTCCCTGTCCAGTATTTCCTGAACTCTGTTTATTCCCTGCATAATAAACTCCGATCTCTGATATTTGCTTTATGTTGAGGCGTTTGCCATAAGATATTATACTCCGAAAGCGATTCTCTTGACCGCCGGATGAGGACATCTGAAGTAATCATTCCGCTCCGAACTGTCTGTGGACCGCTCTCCTTATAGGTCTTTCCAGGATCCTCTTGAACTTGACAAACGGATATATGTCAGCTGCCATAGGATCCACCAGAACAGATCTTATGCCGCAGTTCTTTGCATACCATATATCCGTGAATATCTGATCCCCTATAAGTACCGTATTGTCCTTCGTTCCCTTAACTGAATCGAGTGATCTCTTAAGAGAACCCGCAAGTGGCTTTTTTGCCTTGTATACATAAAAGAAACCGTATCTGTCCGCAAATACCCTTACTCTCTCTTCTCCGTTGTTGGAGACTATAGACATTCTTATACCGAGCTCTCTTGCACTCTCTATCCATTTGAGTACATCGTCAGACAATACCGTGACACCGTCGGGAGTCAGCGTCCCGTCAACATCCAGCAGCAGTGCTTCTATTCCGTTTTCCGTGAAGAAATCAGGGCTTATATCCGTGATCCTTCCGAAGTAATAGTCCGGTCTCAGCATATGGTTTTCTCCATAGAAAATGCGGCAAAGCCGAAGCCTTGCCGCTCAAGATCCATTAATTATTTGTATTTGCGCTTACGTGCAGCTTCGGATTTCTTCTTGCGACGTACCGAAGGTTTCTCGTAATGTTCACGTTTACGGACTTCAGCGAGAACACCGGATCTCTGACATGAACGTTTAAAACGTCTCAGTGCGCTGTCTAAGCTTTCGCCTTCTTTAACTCTGACTTCTGCCATTTCTCTTTTTCCCCCCTCATCCGCAAAGCAATATTTTTAGCCTTGTTATTATAATATCCGGTATGGATTTTGTCAACGAGAACATCCAGCATGTCCGCAGAAGCATTATTAATGGTTCTTCTTAGAGTTCTCTCATGGACATTTCATCGAAATGTACAAGAATTACAACCACCAGTTCAACTAGTGGTTTGCTTCGCCCTACAAGGGCGTGTTACCTGTGGTTGCCCCCTTAAGGGGGCACCGAACAGCCTATCAAGCACAATATAATTACTATATCAGCCCCCTACTCGGGGGCTATTCTATTAGGTCTTTTTTGGCTCCTTCTCTTCTTCGGAGAACGGGTCCATGACTTCCTTGAGGCTTATCTGGTCGTTTGCGATATCTTCCTGGAGCTGATTCCGAATGTATTCTTTGATCGCTCCTTCGTATTTCCCTACCGTGTCTACGTAGTAGCCACGGCACCAGAAGTGCCTGTTTCCGTATTTGTACTTCAGATTTGCATGTTTGTCGAAGATCATGAGACTGCTCTTGCTTTTGAGATATCCCATGAACGATGCTACGCTCAGATGCGGCGGTATCTCTACGAACATGTGGATGTGGTTCGGGCAGCATTCTGCCTCAATGATTTTTTACCCCTTTTCGCTCGCACAGCTCGCGTATTATTTTCCCCACGTCTTCTCTGATCTTTCCGTAGATTATCTGTCTTTTGTATTTCGGTGCGAAGACTATGTGATATTTACATCTCCATTTGCTGTGTGATAGACTTTTTACGTCATTCATTGACACTAACCTCCTGTTTGAATCTGAGTGCTTGATAGGCTTCTCTATTCTATAGGAGGTTCCTTTTATGCTAAAGCTTTCTTACCTACCCCCAGTTGAACTGGGGGTTTAGTAACGCCCTTGGCTACAAAAAAACACCCGTTTCCGGAATAATCCGGAAACGGGTGAATGTTACAGCTTCTTATTTTGCAACTATGTTGACGATCTTACCCGGGATATAGATCTCTTTTACGATCTGCTTGCCGGTCAAGAACTCTGCGATCTTTTCGTCGGCCTTTGCGTCTGCAAGTACCTGATCCTTGTCAGCATCGATCTTAACAGTCATTCTGCTTCTGACTTTGCCGTTTATCTGGACTGCTATCTCGATCGTCTGATCCACGCACTTTGCCTCGTCATATTCGGGCCACTTCGAGTATGCAAGCTCCTCACCGAATCCGAGCACCTGCTGTATCTCTTCGGAGATATGTGGCGCAAACGGGTTAACGAGCTTGAGGAATGTTCTGAGTTCGCCCTTTGTTATGCTGCCCTTCGAATAGAACTTGTTGACAAGGCTCATCATCGCCGCGATAGCTGTGTTGAATCCGAGTTGTTCAATATCACTTGAGACCTTCTTGATCGTCCTGTGCATCTCAGATTCAAGATCCTTTGAGTACTCTTCGGAATCTGTCATTATGTCCATGAGTCCCCAGATCCTCTCAAGGAATCTGCGGCATCCCTTGATGCTGGATGTCTGCCAGAGAGCAACCTTCTCAAAATCTCCCACAAACATCTCATAGAGACGCATGGAATCGGAGCCGTACTCATCTATGACATCATCGGGATTTACCACGTTTCCTCTGGACTTGGACATCTTCTCTCCGTCCTCACCGAGGATCATGCCGTGGCTTGTTCTCTTCTGATAGGGTTCCGGATTCGGAACGACGCCTATATCATAGAGGAACTTGTACCAGAACCTTGAATAGAGGAGGTGGAGCGTTGTGTGCTCCATCCCGCCGTTGTACCAGTCTACCGGCAGCCAGTAGTTCATCTCGTCCTTGGATGCGATCTCATCATCATTGTGAGGATCGGTATATCTCACGAAGTACCAAGATGAGCCTGCCCACTGAGGCATGGTATCGGTCTCTCTCTTTGCAGGTCCGCCACAGCACGGGCATGTCGTGTTGACCCATTCATCCATCTTTGCAAGCGGTGACTGTCCGTCATCCGTCTGCTCATAGTTCTCAACTTCCGGGAGCATGAGCGGGAGCTCTTCCTCGGGAATCGGCTGCCATCCGCACTTCTCACAGTATACCATCGGTATCGGCTCGCCCCAGTATCTCTGTCTTGAGAATACCCAGTCACGGAGCTTGAAGTTGACCTTTGGTTCGCCCTTGCCGTTTTCCGCAAGCCATTCGGTGATCTTGACCTTTGCTTCTTCAACGGAGAGACCTGTGAGGAATCCGGAGTTGACCATAACGCCTGTCTCACAGTCTGTGAAGGCTTCCTTGGTTATATCTCCGCCGCCCACGACTTCGATTATCGGAAGATTGAATACCTTTGCGAA
Organism: Oscillospiraceae bacterium; assembly: GCA_017512745.1. Taxonomy (GTDB): domain Bacteria; phylum Bacillota; class Clostridia; order Oscillospirales; family Ruminococcaceae; genus RGIG5675. The sequence goes on along the minus strand of JAFWEV010000064.1, from coordinate 40,035 downwards.
CTCATAGTCTCTTGTATCATGTCCCGGAACTGCCATAATGGCTCCTGTTCCATAGGATGCGAGAACGTAGTCGGAAATAAAGATCGGGATCTTTGTTCCGTTTACGGGATTGATCGCCTCAACGCCCTTGATCCTGACGCCCGTCTTGTCCTTTGCAAGCTCTGTTCTCTCAAAGTCTGACTTTCTTGCCGCTTCATCCTGATAGGCTTTGATCTCGTCCATATTGGTGATCTTGTCTGCCCATTTCTGGATAAATGCATGCTCCGGAGCCATAACCATATATGTTACGCCGAAAAGTGTGTCCGGCCTTGTCGTATAGACTCTCATCTCATCGCCGGCAGTGGTTCCGAAGATGACTTCCGCGCCGTGTGATTTCCCGATCCAGTTTCTCTGACTGATGGAGATCTTGTTCATATAGTCGACAAGATCTATTTCCCTGTCGAGCCTGTCGGCATACTCCGTTATCTTGAGCATCCACTGGCTCTGCATCTTTCTGATGACCGGGCTGTGGCATCTCTCACATACGCCGTTTACGACCTCCTCATTTGCAAGAACAACCTTGCATCCGGTACAGAAGTTAACTGCCATCTCCTTCTTGTAGGCGAGGCCTTTCTTGAAGAGCTGGAGGAATATCCACTGTGTCCACTTGTAATATTTGGGATCTGTGGTATCCACGACTCTCGTCCAGTCGAAAGAGAATCCGAGAGACTGCATCTGTTTCGTGAATCTCTTTATATTTCTCTGTGTGACTGTTGCGGGATGTACATGATTCTTTATTGCGTAGTTCTCAGCGGGGAGTCCGAACGCATCGAATCCCATCGGGAACAGGACATTGTAACCCTGCATCCTGCGCTTTCTCGCAATGATGTCCATTCCGGTATATGTCCTCGGATGTCCTACATGGAGTCCGTCGCCGGAAGGATACGGGAACTCGACAAGTGCATAGTACTTGGGTTTGGAATGATCTTCTGAGGCAGCAAAAGTATTCTCTTCAACCCATTTTTTCTGCCATCTCGCTTCTATTTCTTTTACGTTGTATTCCATTATCTTAAAAATCTCTCCTCAAACCTGATTGTTGATCTATTTTATTTCGAAATCAACATGTTCAGCATCTGCCCAGAGTTTCTCAAGCCCATAGAAGGCTCTGGAGTCCTTTAAGAACAGATGTATGATCACGCTGTCATAATCCATGAGTATCCAGGCCGATCCCTCGACGCCCTCTACTCTTGAAGGGTCAAGTCCGGCCTTGCTAAGTCGGAACTCCACTTCATCGGACAGCGCTCTCAGGTGAGTCGTGCTTGTGGCAGAAGCAATGACAAAGTAGTCGGCAAGTGTGGTCTTTTTGCTGATCCTCAGGATGGAGATCTCTTCGCCGAGTTTCTCTGAAATCGTTTCAGCCGCAATTTTTGCAATCTCAAATGATTCCATTTTTTGCTCCTTCTTTAGTGTTAATCATATGAACCGAGGGTCTCTATATCGGGATCATCCCACTCCTCGTTTGTATGCTGTATTTCTATGAGTCCGAGTTCCGTCACCGGGATGGGGTCGGAATATGGTCTCATGTACTGGTTGAGAAGTTCTGCAAGCTCATTTGCGTGTACCGAGAACACGTCGAGCCTCATTGCACCGTAGCCTCTGACGCCTTCGCCGGGTACTCTCAGCATCGTGATCTTATCCGTGCTTATTCCCTTGACATTATTTGCAAGAGAAATCATCTCATCGACGGAAAAATCAGTCTCGATATACTGATAGAGGTTTCTCGCAAGAGAAATAATCTCTATGCTCGAGGATTCCTGCAGCTTCTTCATGAGTCCCGCAAGGAATCTTCTCTGTGTGCTCATCCTTCCGACATCAGCGTCGTCATAGCCTCTGAATCTCACAAAGAGATCAGCCTGTACGCCGTCGAGGACATATGTGCCTGGCTCCATGATGTTGTCTTCCGCAAACTGGATGGGCTCGTCAATGGTGACTTCGACTCCTCCCAGTGTATCGACTGCGGTCCTGAATCCCTCCATGGTGATCATGGCGTAGTTGTCGATAGGTATCTGCATCTGTTCGTGGATGACGCTTGCAAGAGCCTTAATGCCTACAACTCCCGTAGAATTGCCGTCTTCGTCATCGATGCCCCAGTTGTACAGGGCGTTTATCTTTCCCGTATACACTATATCCCCGACATATGTATCTCTGGGGATCTGCATCATATTGACCTTGCCGTTTTCAAGGTCGATATTGCAGATAAGGATAACGTCTGTCAGTTTGTTGGTCCTGCTCTCGTCCCAGTCGATGCCGCACACAAGTACGTTCAGCTGTTTTGATTTCAGGTATTCAGGTGTATCCCACGCATCTTCCAGTTCTTCTTCCGAGTTGGACATTATTCTGGATTTTAGAAATATCGTGACTCCTCCGCCTATCAGCAGCGCTGCAATGAGCAGAATGATGATCACGTTTCTCAAGGTATGTTTCTTATTTGTCTTCGCCATCCTGATTCTCCTGACTGTCATGAGTCTCCAGGTATTCAAGAGCTTCGATAGTGTTCTCGTTTACCGTAAGACCTTTTTCTCTTAGATGATCTATCGTCTGCTTCATCGCCCGTCTGAGGCCCTTCTCCGCAGATCTGTAGGAGATTTCCCTTATCTCCTCGACACCGGTAAAGTGTCTGTCATCCGAGATATAATCCGCGAGAAAAACCGTCTTCTCCAGGGGAGTCATATCCGGTTTTCCCGTCGTATGCCATCTCACTGCGGAGGCTATCTCAGGATCTACCCCGAGTTCCTGTTCAACATAATCTCCGCCTGCGAAGGCATGCCAAAGCTGAGGGCTTTCCTCAACTTTATATCCAAAAATTATAGCAGAGGCCTGCACCCTTTTCAATAAATCGGGCTTGGGGTCCTCCTTGAGTATATCGTGCAGCCAGGCCGCCAGCACGGCCTTCTCCACATCGGCACCGAACTGGGGCGCCAGTTTCTTCGCCGCCCTGGCAACACACTTAGTGTGATAGAATCTCTCTTCCGAAAGTCTCTGCTTTACAAGTTTCTTTGCTTCTTTGACTGTCATCCTTATTTATTCCGTGTATAGTCTGTGCCGTGAAATATATTCGGATACCGACTGCGGAATATACTCCGAGCAGTCCTTACCGTCGCGTACCATGTTTCTGAGTTCTGTCGAGCTTATGTCTATAGGCTTTGTCCTCAGGATCATCCCCTTTGCCCCGTCCTTGCTGAGGCTGCAGAGCGCTTCTTCCAGTTTTTCGGTGCTCTCATCATCGCGCGCTGCGATCACGAGGGTGCACATGGAGAGTATTCTTCTCCACTGGTGCCATCCTCTGAATGTAAAGAGCATGTCGGATCCTATTACGAGGAACAGTTCCGCTCCGGGATACCTGTTTTCAAGCCTCCTGAGTGTTTTGACAGTATAGCTTCTCTTCTTGTTCTTTGCCTTTTCGATCTCGCTTACTGTTACGCCTTCACCGCACTCCTTAAAGCATCTGCACATGTTGGCCCTGTCTCTGAAAGGAGTATACTGCGTGCGTTTGTGCGGTGAAACATCGCTCGGAACAACAAGTGTTTTATCCGGTTTTACTGCCTTTATCGCCTCTTCCAGCAGAAGCATGTGGCCTCTGTGCGGGGGATTGAATGCCCCGCCGTACATCAGCACTTTCATCTGCCGAAGATCTCTCCGTACTGATCGGTCTCGTTGTTCATCTTGTAGAGGACGAACTTGTAGCCTATGGTCTGTACGGGTTCCGCATCGAGGGCTTCAGCCAGAATATCGCAGGCTTCTCTTGCGGAGTACTCGCAGTTTTCGAGCACATGGGCTTTTATGAGCTCTCTCTTCTTGAGCGCGTCGCCCATCCCCTTTATAAGTTCGTCATTGATCCCACCCTTCCCTATATTGAAGATGGGATCGATCGAGTTTGCGCACTTTCTAAGCGCGGCTCTCTGTTTTGAAGTAATCATGAAATCTTCCCTTTGTTATATGTCTTAGTTTGAAGGCCAGTTTCCTTGAGGCTCTTCCCCTGTGACTGATAAGATTCTTTTTCTGCTCTCCGAGTTCGGCAAATGAGAAGTTTCTTGCGGTCAGCATCACGGGATCATACCCAAAGCCGCCCTCTCCTCTCTTTTCGAATGCAATGTGTCCTTCGCATGTGCCTCTCGACAGTATTTCGGTGCCGTTCGGATACATAAGGATCATCTGGCATACGAATCTCGCCGTTCTCTTTTCCCACGGAACATCCTTGAGTTCCTCAAGCAGTTTCTTTATATTGGCTTCGGAATTGCCGTCCTCGCCGGCATATCTTGCGCTGTACACTCCGGGTGCACCGTCAAGCGCGTCGACGCAGAGACCGCTGTCGTCCGCTATGACGGGAAGGCCTGTCTTTCGCGAGCCCTCCCTTGCCTTTATGCGGCAGTTCCCCAAAAATGTGCCCGCGTCTTCCGGGTCCTCAAGAGTTATCCCGAGATCCTTTATCGGGATTATCTCGAATCCCAGGGGTTCAAGGAGTTCCTTAAACTCCCTGATCTTTCCGGCGTTGCCGGTAGCTGCGACAATCTTCTGCATCATTCTATACCCACAAGACCTTCTGCGTAATCGACGGGATCGAATACCGTCATGTCGTCTATCTTCTCTCCCACTCCGACGAAACGAACGGGGAGTCCGAGCTTCTGCTTGATCGTGAGAACTGCTCCGCCCTTTGCAGTACCGTCGAGTTTTGTGAGTACTATTCCTGTCACACCGGACGCCTCGGAGAAGAGCTCGGCCTGACTTATGGCATTCTGGCCTGTTGACGCATCCAGCACGAGAAGTGTTTCGACAGAAGCGTTCGGCGCAGCCTTTTCAACCGTTCTTCTCATCTTGGCGAGCTCATCCATGAGGCTCTTTCTGTTCTGCAGTCTTCCGGCTGTATCGCAGATGACGGTGTCATATCCTCTGGGCACTGCGGTGCTCACCGTGTCATATATAACGGAAGACGGATCCCCTGTTCCCGTTACGACCGTGCATCCGCTCCTCTCGCCCCATACCATGAGCTGTTCCTGTGCTGCCGCCCTGAAAGTGTCTGCGGCGGCAATAACAACTTTTCTGCCGTTGTCGCTCAGGTATTTTGCGAGTTTTCCGGCAGTAGTTGTCTTGCCTGCCCCGTTGACTCCGACGAGCAGTATGACAGCAGGAGTTCCTGTAAGGTCGAATGGCTCTTCGAACGTCATCTCTTCGGCGCACACTTCAGCAAAAGCTTTCTTTGCCTCATTGCTGTCGAGTATATGTCTTTTTGCTATGACGTCTCTCATCTTGTCCGAGAGTTTTTCCGCAGTCTCCACATTGGTGTCTGCCATGATGAGTATCTCGGTCAGTTCCTCGTAGAAATCGTCATCGAGTTTTTCGGAAGAAAAAGCATATGAAATAGATTCTCTTGTCTTATTGAGACTCTCTTTGATCTTGCTGAAAAATCCCATATCACTTTGCTGCTATGACGACAGCTTCCTCCTTTTCAAGTTTGAACAGTTTGGATACGCCCTGTTCCTGCATCGTGACTCCGTAAAGTCTCTCCGATACTTCCATTGTACCCCTTCTGTGTGTAATAGCTATGAACTGGTTGTCAGTAGCACGTGAGAGAAGATATCTTGCAAATCTCGCGACGTTGATATCGTCAAGTGCGGAGTCGATCTCGTCAAGGATACAGAACGGTGCCGGATTTACCATGAATATTGCAAAGTAAAGCGCGATGGCGACCAGAGATTTCTCCCCTCCGGACAGAGCGTTCAGATCCTTTATGACCTTTCCGGGCGGCTGTGCGTTGATCTCGATGCCGCTCTCCAGCAGATCCTCCGAATCAGTGAGCGCAAGCGAAGCGCGTCCGCCTTCGAACATCTGCGTGAATGTTATCTGGAAACTCTTGTTGATAAGTTCGAACTTTTCCTCGAAGATCTCCCTCATCTCGCCGGTTATGCTGCTTATGAGTTTCATGAGCTCATTCTTGGAGTTCTCCACATCGGCCACCTGGGCCGACAGGAATTCATATCTTTCGGATACTTCCTTATATTCCTCAATCGCGGCAACATTGACTGTGCCGAGGGCTCTTATCTGTCCTCTCACAGTGGCAACTTCCTGGCGCAGCGTCGTTATATTCGTATACGGGACCTTGAGCGTTTCAGCTTCTGCCTTGGTGAGCTCATAGTCCTCCCATAGCTTTGTGATGGCTGACTCTACGTCTTTCTGGAGAGTGGCCTTGCGCTCCTCGAGTCTTGAGAGTTCGGAAGCGAGATTCTCTCTCTGACGGGTGAGTTCGTTCTGCTCTCTGCGGTTTTCCGTCTGCTTTCTGTCTATCTCGTCCCGCTCGCGGCTGATCCCGGAATTTTCCTCCTTGAGGGCGGTTATCTTCTTCTCCGTCTCTTCGAGGAGTTTTTTCTGCAGTTCTATCTGCTGTTTCTTCGCTTCGATTCCGTCGATTATATGCTGCTCGGTCTCATCAAATGCGGCATTCTTATCTGTCTGGGAGATGACTCTCTCTCTCAAGTTTGCGGCGTCTCTTCTGAGGGTCTCCTGATCTCTCTCTCGGCCAAGCCGTTCAAGACGCTTTGCGGAGAGCTCGTCCGTCAGCAGCTGACGCTTCCTCTGCAGATCGTCTCCGCCCTGGTCGATGGAGTCCAGCTTTTCGAGATCGGCAATCTTCTTTTCGAGTTCGCCGGTCAGTTTTTCCGAATCCCTCGCGAGATTCTCCTTGTCCTTCATATCCTTTTCGGCTTCGGCAATCCTCTGCGTGATGCTCTCTATGGCCGCATTCGCAGTCTCGGATTCGGATTCGAATCTCTTTATCTCCTCCTCGATGCGGATCTTCTCGCTGTTGAGGTTGATCATGTCGCTGTCAAGGACTGTTATCTGAGCGCGTATCTTCTCGAATTCCTGATTTGATGCATCGAGTTTCGCACCGATCTTTTCGGATCTTGCCTTCTTCTCCTCGAGACTTACTCTAAGCTTGTCTATCTCCTTGCGTCTTGAGAATACTCCGGCAGACTTTGCGGCATATCCGCCCGTAAACGAACCGCCGGCATTGATGACCTGACCGTCGAGGGTGACGACCCTGTTTCTGTAATGTATATCTCTCGCAATATTTGAAGCGGAATCTATGTCTTCGGCAATGATGATCCTACCGAGCAGATTGCTCACGACATTCGAATACTTCTTGTCGTATTTTACGAGTTCAGAGGCGATCCCCACGAATCCGTAGATGTTTCTTGCTCCGCCAATATTGATATTTGACGGCTGCATAGTGTCGAGAGGCATAAAAGTGCATCTTCCGGCACGGTTTTCCTTGAGATACTGAATGCCGTCCTTTGCCGCGCGCTCATCGGATACGACGATGTTCTGCATGGCAAATCCGAGGGCGGTCTCTATGGCAAGCTCGCATCCGTCTTCGATCCGTATGAGGGAAGCCACTGTTCCGAGGATTCCTCTGAGCCTTCCCCTTCTGCCCGCATCGATGACGTTCCTGACGCTGGGAGCGAATCCCTCCTGGCTCTTTTCCATGTCCTCAAGGGCATTGAGCCTGTGGGTCTCGCCGTTTATCTCATCGGACAGTTTCTGGTATTCCTCTCTTATCTTCTCGGCATCGGCGCGGCGTATTTCTATGATCCGTTTAAGGCCCTGGCTCTGATTGGTGTCCTTGAGTATCTCTGCGTCGGTCTCTTCAAGCCTTGTTCTGAGCTCTTCGAGATTGGCTCTTGCCGTATCCCTCGTCTCTTCCATTGCCGGGAGCTCCTCGGAAGCGGCCTGTTTTCTCTGTTCTGCGTCGCTTCTGGATGACACTGCCGCAGCATATGTGGCTCTCGCTTCCGCAAGCTTTGATGAGAGTTCGTTGAGAGCCGTCTGTCTCTCTCTTCGCACCTCATCGTCCTTCTCTCCCTGTTCCGCAAGACTCGACAGCATGGTTTCAGCCGTTGCTATGGCATCGGCAAGAGAAGCGAGTTCGGAATCTATCGACTCGGCTTCCTTATCCAGTTCATCCGCATGCTCAAGGAGCGATCTCGATTCACTCTCGGAATCGGATCTTCTCGAACGCAGATCCGAGAGTTCCGCCTCATCTCTTCTTATATCTGCTTCTGTTATGGCTATTGCGCTCTTTGCTTCGCTGGCCTCTTTCTCGGCGGAGATCATCGACTCGTTCAGTTCGCTTCTCTTTGTCTCAAGTATCCTTGTCTGTTCAAAGAGATCTTCAATGTTTCTGTCTATGTCGGTGAGTTTGTCCTCGGCTATGCCGTAGTCGCGATTTGCGATGAGGATCTTCTCATCCTGAATTTTGACCGCCTGCATGGATCTGTCGATAGTATCACAGTAAAGTGTGACTTCCAGACCCTTGCGCTGTTCCGAAAGGACTATGAATTTTTCCGCAGTCTCCTTCTGCTTCTTGAGAGGTCCTATGCGCGAAGCGAGTTCATCTACTATGTCTCTCAGTCTCTCGAGGTTCGCTTCGGCAGCACTGAGCTGCTTCTCCGCGGTGTCCTTCTTGAAGCGGAACTTTGCAATTCCTGTCGCTTCCTCGAAGATCTCTCTCCTGGCTTCCGGTTTGGCGTTGACTATTTCGCCTATTTTCCCCTGCTCAATTATGGAATATCCGTCGCGCGAGAGACCCGTGTTCATAAATGTCTCTCTCACATCCTTGAGTCTCACGGTGTTTCCGTTGATAAGATACTCGCTGTATCCTGAGCGGAAGTACTTTCTTCCTATGATCAGCTCGTCTTCATAGTCGGGAAGTCTTCTGTCGGAGTTATCGAGGCACAGCGATACCTGAGCGAACCCCATGGGGTTTCTCTTTGCCGTACCGCTGAAGATGACGTCCTGCATCTTGTCGCTTCTCAGCGATTTTGTGGACTGCTCTCCGAGTACCCATCTTATTGCGTCGCTTATATTGCTCTTCCCGGAACCGTTCGGTCCGACAATAGCGGTAAGACCCGGTTCAAAATCTATTTTGATCTTGTCCGGGAACGACTTGAATCCATGTATTTCAACGTATTTTAAATACAACTGTCTACTCTCCTGATATGCCGAGGGCTTTGAGGGCTTTTTCAGCGGCGTCCATCTCGGCTCTGTGCTTGCTTGAACCCGTACCTTCCGCCACACATTCCCCGTTTATCCTCGCTTCGAATGTGAACACCTTCATGTGTTCGGGTCCCTGCTCATCCACCAGAATATATTCTAGCAAATAGCCGTTTTCCTGAACATATCTCTGAAGTTCGGATTTTGAATCGAGTTCAGATCCCTCTGACTTTATAAACGAGAGCACAAAATCTTCAGCTATGTCGTATCCGCCGTCAAGATATATGGCAGCCAGCACCGCTTCAAAGCAGTCGCTCAGGATAGAAGCTTTTTCTCTTCCTCCGGATTTATCCTCGCCCTTTCCGAGTTTAAGGTCGGCTCCTAGCCCCAGCTGTTTCGCAAATTCTGACAGTGAGCTTTCGCAAACAAGCGCTGCTCTTGTGCGCGTAAGTTCGCCTTCAGAATAGGTCTCGTGCTCGTTGTACAATTTGTGTGCGACTATGTGTGAGAGAACAGAGTCACCTAAAAACTCCAGTCTCTCGTTCGAGTCCTTATGCGTGAGGCCATGCTCGTTCGCCCAGCTCGTATGAGTGAGGGCTGTTTCGAGCAGGCTTCTGTCCTTGAATTCATATCCCAGTCTCTCTTCAAGACCTGTCATCTATTCTTTTTCCTCCTTGTCATCGCCTCCGGAGAATTTCTCCTCCAGAGCTTCGATCATGCCGGAACCAGCCCACTGGACAGCCTGCTTCGCGGCTGAGAAGAACATCTTTTCCGTGGAGTTTCCGTGTGCCTTTATGACCGGAGCCTTGAGCCCTATGAACGGAGCTCCTCCGACTTCGGAATAATCAAGGCTCTTCGCGAAATCCTTGAGCTGCTTTTTCATGAGAAGCGCCCCGAGTTTTGCCGTGAAACTGGACTTGATGGCCCCCTTGAGCTTTTTCCCTACAGCGCTGCCGATGCCCTCTATGGACTTGAGCGCTATATTCCCCGTGAATCCGTCAGTGATGACGACGTCACATTCGGAAAGACCGAGTGCTCTGCCCTCGACATTTCCCACGTAGTTTATCTCTTTTTCCTCTTTCAGAAGAGCATTGGTCTCCTTCTGAAGGTCGAGGCCTTTGGAATCTTCCGTACCGTTGTTGAGAAGTCCCACACGCGGAGTCTTGACTCCAAGGACCTTCTCCATGTACAGGGAACCCATAAATGCAAACTGTTTCAGCATCTCAGGTCTGCATTCCGCATTTGCACCACAGTCCATAAGCAGAACATGTCCGTTAAGTCCCGGAAGGACCGCGCCGAGAGCCGGACGTGATACTCCCTTTATCCTCTTGACTATGAATGTGGATCCCATAAGAAGAGCCGCCGTGGATCCAGCACTAATGAACACATCGGCTTCGCCTGCGGCTACAGCCTTGAGACCCACTGCCATCGAACTGTCATTTTTCTTCTTGAGTACGGCTTTGGGCTCGTCGTCATAGGTCATCACGGACTGCGCGTCCAGGATCTCTATGCCGGATATGTCTATCCCGTTGTCGGCTGCCGTCTTTCTGATGATCTGCTCTGTCCCGGAGAGTGCGATCTCGCAACCGAGTTCGCTCTTTGCCCTCACTGCGCCTTTTATCGGCTCCAGCGGTGCGTAATCTCCTCCGAATGCATCAATGACTATTTTCATGACTGTCCTCTTTCTCAATATATTCTTCCATGTATTTTACGGCTCTTTCGGCATATGCCTCGTATCTCTCCTGCTTGTCCCGAATCCTCTTTCCGATGTCCGGCAGGAGACCCATATTCGCCCCCATTGGCTGGAAATCCTTATTCTCTGTATGTATATATCTCAGCATTGCCCCCGTCATTGTATATATGGGAGGATATTCAAATTCTCTCCCCATGAGCCTTGAGTATATGCTTCTTGCCGCTATGAGGCCCGAGAGCGCTGATTCCATATATCCCTCAAATCCCGTAAGCTGTCCAGCAACATAGACATTCGGGTGGCCGACAAGGCTCTGGTCCCTTGAAAGAACTTTCGGAGAATCTACGAAACTGTTTCTGTGCATGACGCCGTATCTGACAAATTCCGCATTCTCAAGTCCGGGGAGCATCCCGAAAACTCTCTTCTGTTCCGGAAAGGCGAGATTTGTCTGGAATCCCACTATATTGAACATGGTTCCCTCTTCGTTCTCTTTTCTCAGCTGAACAGCTGCCCACGGTCTGTGACCTGTGGCCGGATCTTTGAGGCCTACCGGCTTCATCGGTCCGAATCTTGCTGCATCGGGCCCTCTCTCCGCGAGTTTCTCTATGGGCATACAACCCTCATAGACCTTCTGGTCCTTATCGTGTTCGTGGAGTTCGGCCCTTCTCGCATGGACAAGTTCGTCGATAAAACGCTCGTACTGCTCCTTGTTCATAAACGAGTTGAGATAATCCTCTCCGCCTCTTCCGTATCTGTTCGCGGCATGAAGTTTATCCATGTCTACACTGTCGCGTGTCACTATCGGCGCCGCGGCATCATAGAAACTTAGAAATCCGTCAGTGAACTTTCCCAGTGTCTCCGCCAGCTCCGAATCGAGCAGCGGACCCGCGGCAATCACGGTGATCCTGCTCTCATCGATATCGGTGATCTTTTCCCTGACGACCTTTATGCGAGGCTCTCGGAGAACGAGGTCCGTCATGCGCCCGGAAAACAGTTTTCTGTCGACCGCAAGCGCTCCACCTGCCGGGACCGCGCACGTATCCGCTACGGGAAGCAGATGAGAACCAAGCATCCTCATCTCATGCTTCATGAGCCCCGCCGCGCTGGAGAGCCTCGAAGCCTTGAGAGAATTGGAACAGACAAGCTCGCAGAAATCCGGACTTTTGTGTGCAGGAGAGTAGTGTCCGGGCTTCATCTCATAAAGCTCGACATCTATTCCTCTCTCCGCCAGGAACAGCGCTGCCTCGCAGCCCGCCATTCCCGCTCCGATTATTGCGATCCTGTCTGTCATAATCCTGTTATTTACCCTGTCTTGTGTATCCGCAGCCTTCCTTGAGGCAGTAGACCTGCGGATTTCTTCCCTTCTTCCGGAACAAGGTGGAACCGCACTGCGGACACTTCTCCGCTATCGGCTCGTCCCATGTCATGAAACCGCAGTCCTTTCCTTTTTCGCAGGCGTAGTATACTCTGCCTCTCGCGGATTTCTTCTGCAGTATGACTCCTCCGCACCTGGGGCATTTCCCGGAGGTCTCTATCTGAATCTTTTTGGTGTTCCTGCACTCCGGGAACCCGGGGCATGCGAGGAACTTGCCGTATTTGCCGGTCTTGACGACCATCTTTCTGCCGCATTTCTCGCAGATGACATCAGTCTCCTCCGCGGGGATCTCGAGCTTTCTGCCGTCCATTTCCTTTTCTGCCTTCTGTAGGCTCTTCTCAAATCCCTTGTAGAACTTAGAGAGAGTCTTTACCCAGTCGGCTTTTCCCTCTTCGATCTTGTCGAGGTTCTTCTCCATGTCTGCGGAGAATCCCACGTCGACAATATCCGGGAACTGGTCGGTCATAAGATCCGAGACTATTGTGCCGAGCTGTGTCGGAACAAGGTGCTTCTGTTCTCTTTCCACATAGCCTCTGTCCAGGACAGTGGATATAATCGGAGCATATGTGGACGGTCTGCCTATGCCGTTCTCCTCAAGCGCCTTGATGAGCGCCGCTTCGGTATATCTGAGAGGCGGCTGTGTGAACTTCTGCTCCGGTTTCAGGTCCTTGAGCACCAGTTCATCGCCCTCATCCATCTTCGGAAGCATGGAAGGAGCCTCCTCCTTGACATCCGTAGCCGGATTGTAGAGTTTTGAGAAGCCGTCGAAGGTCACCCTGTATCCGCTTGCTCTGAACTCGTAGCCGTTTGCCTCGATGTCTGCGGAGACCGTCTCATTGATCTGGTCTGCCATTCTGGAAGCTATGAATCTGTCCCATATGAGCTTATACAGTTTCTTCTGATCGGCATTGAGATACTGAGAGATGGTTTCGGGATCATATTCCATATTCGTCGGACGGATTGCCTCATGGGCGTCCTGTGCAGATACAGCGCCCTTTTTTCTGTAGCTGCGGTTGTATTTGCAGACATATTTCTGTCCGTATGTCTTTGCGATATAATCCTGAGCCGCCCTGTGTGCCTCGTCGGAGATCCTGAGAGAATCCGTTCTCATGTATGTGATAAGACCGGTGGATCCCGTTTCTCCGAGCGAGATTCCTTCATACAGTTCCTGTGCTATTCGCATGGTTTTTCTCGCAGTGAAGCTGAATCTTCTCGAAGCATCCTGCTGCAGAGTGGACGTTATGAATGGCGGTTCCGGAACTCTCCTTCTCTCGCCGTTCTCTATCTTTTTTACGATGTACTTTGCGCCTTCGAGACCTTTGAGCACATCGTCCATCTGCGCTTTTTCCGTAATGCCGAGTTCGTTGTCGGTGAGGGACTTCGTCTTGAGTCTGGCCTTGAATGTTGCCTGAGAGCCGTGAGCCCTCAGTACAGCATCCAGCGTCCAGTACTCTTCCGGATTGAAACTCTGGATCTCGCGCTCGCGCTCCACTATCATGCGGAGAACTACGGACTGGACTCTCCCTGCGGAGAGGCCTCTCTTGACCTTTTTCCAGAGGAACGGGGACAGCTTGTATCCGACGATCCTGTCAAGGATCCTTCTGGTCTGCTGGGCATTGAACAGGTTCTGATCGATCCTTCTCGGATTAGACATCCCGTTCTTTACGCCCTTTTGGGTTATTTCGTCGAATGTGACCCTGTTCTCGTCATTGAGATCTAGCCCAAGCAGATATGCGAGATGCCAGGAGATCGCCTCCCCCTCTCGGTCAGGGTCGGTCGCGAGATAAACACGGTCAGCCTTCTCCGATGCTTTTCTCATCTTTCCGATAAGCTCCTGCTTGTCGTCGATGGTGAGGTACATCGGCTTGAAGTCCTTCTCTATATTTACTCCCAGGGACTTCTCAGGCAGATCTCTCACATGTCCGAGAGAAGCCATGACATCAAAGTCAGGTCCCAGGTATTTTTTTATGGTTTTAGCTTTTGCCGGTGATTCAACTATTACTAAATTTGACATCTGGTTTCTTTAAAACCCCTATTCTCTGTAATTCCACATCATTATTGCAGCGGCAACTGCTGCATTGAGGCTCTCTACACCCGGAGCCATCGGTATCGTTACCTTCATATCGAGTTTCGGGAGTATATCCTCAGGAATTCCCTTTCCTTCGCTGCCTATGACAATGGCGCACTTTAAAGGTATATCCGCCTCTTCTATGCTCACCGAATCATCTGTCAGAGCAGCTCCCACCGTGACGGTTCCACGGGATCTCAGTTCGTCAAGGGTCGACCCAAGGTCATCCGACCGGTGCATGGAAACTCTGAAACAGTTTCCCATGGAAGCCCGAAGAACTTTTTCCGACCATACGTCAGCGCATCCGGGTCCCAGAATACATGTCCTGAATCCGAATGCCGCGGCAGTTCTTATGACTGTCCCAACATTGCCGGGATCCTGAACCCCGGCAAGGACTATGATCCGTTCCGAACCGGCCAGCTCGTCAAGGTCCACATCGTCCGGGATCCTCACAATGGCGAATATTCCCTGAGGGGTTTTCTGCCCTTCTATCTTCCTGTCGATGTTTTCCGAGATGATGCTGACCTCTCCGCTTACACGGGAACACTTTTCAAAGACTTCCGCATACTTTTCGGTTCCTGCTTCGGTGGCAAACAGTTCAACGAAACGGACTCCGGACTCCAAAGCGTCAGAGCACAGCTTTGAGCCGCAGATCACCGCCATCTTTTTTTCTCTTCTTTCGGCAGGGTCTGCAGCCAGTTTCGCAATATCTTTTATGTGTTCATTTACGGTACTTTGGTATCTGTTCATTGAAAACGACTGATTTCCAAACAAACTAATGATATGGCAAAGCCCGTGCGCGCGCGTGCGTACGGGCCTTTGTCTATTAAATTATAATGCTGCTTTTGCCTGCTCTACAAGAGAGGTGAAAGCTGCAGGATCGCTGATTGCGATCTCAGAGAGCATCTTGCGGTTAAGGTCGATATTAGCCTTTTTGAGTCCGTTGATGAATGTTGAGTAGTTGGTTCCGTTTGCCTTGCATGCTGCAGAGATTCTTGTGATCCAGAGGCGACGGAAATCTCTCTTTTTGAGTCTGCGTCCGATATATGCATACTGTCCGGACTTCATGACAGCTTCCTTGGCTGTGCGGAACAGTTTGCTCTTGCTGCCGTAATAACCCTTTGCGAGTTTTAAAACTTTATTGCGTCTTTTGCGCGTCATCATTGCGCCTTTTACACGTGCCATTTAACATTGTCCTCCAATTTCTAAACTAGTGGTTGTGCTCAGCCGTAAGGGAGCATCTTCTTGAGATTCTTCTCGTTTGACTTGTCAGCGTATGCGCCTTTTCTAAGATTACGAGAACGCTTGGACGGTCTTTTTCCTGTGAAATGGTTTGTAAATGCGTGAGCGCGTTTGATCTTACCATTCTTTGTGAAACTGAAGCGCTTCTTTGCACTTCCGCGAGATTTAAGCTTAGGCATAATATCTATATCCTTCCTTGATTATTCCTATATTAGTCCGGACACAAGTGGGTCCGTAATATACTTATTCTTCTGTTTTGGTTTTTTCTTTCTTCTGGTTATCTTTGGCAGAAGCCGGTTTTGGTGACAAGAACATCTGCATAGAACGTCCATCGATGACGGGTTTCTTATCGACGACACAGATATCACTGAGTGCTTCGGCAAAACGGTTCATGTTGTATTCTCCGTTTTCCGGATGAGCACGTTCTCTTCCTCTGAATCTGATCGTTACCTTGACTTTGTTGCCCTCGGAGAGGAATCTTCTTGCATGTGAGAGTTTTGTCTCAAAATCATGTGTGTCGATGTTGAGAGACAACCTTATCTCCTTGATCTCAATAGTCTTCTGTTTCTTCCTCGCCTCTTTGACTTTCTTTGCCTGCGCATACTTGAACTTGGAATAATCCATGATCCTGCACACAGGAGGCTTGGCCTGAGGAGCTATGAGAACAAGATCGAGTTCCTGTTCCTGAGCTATTTTAAGTGCATCCGATGAACTCATGATTCCCAGCTGTTCACCATCGCTGGAGATCAGTCTAACTTCCTTTTCGCGGATCTGTTCATTTACCGCTTGTTCTTTACCGTCTATTAAAGTACACCCCCATAGAATTAAATCAAAACAAAAAAAGATGCGCAGAAAACGCACCTCACCTATATCTCATTTCGAGACTATTGACCCGACACCGTAAGCGTCAAGGTGAGTGGCGAAAAAGCCGCTGCTTTGTTTTCCTCATATATTATGCACTTCTCCCGACCGTTGTCAAGAGATATACACCTATCGAGCCTGGTAATCATAGCAGACTTTAGAAAAAAAAGCAATCCCCGAAAAAAAAAGAGGCCCCGGGACTCCCGGGGCCGTACATATGCATATTGTTCACTGACCCTGTTTATAAAGCGGAATGCCTTCGTTCCACGCCTGTCCGATCTTCTCGCCCGTGGTGTAGTAGCCACTCTGGAAGGAGTCGAACATGAGAGCATGCAGTCTCTTCGGATCCACTTTTCCGTTCTCATCGAGAACGGACTCCTCCGCCTTGACATTGACTATTTTCCCTATGACGGCGGAAATGCTCTCCGTTTTCAGGAACTCTATGAGCTCGCACTCCATTACAAGAGGGAATTCTTCAATGATCGGTGCATTTACCTTGTCACTCGGTGCTTCATGATAGCCAGTTCTTCTGAATTTGTCGTCGATCTTGTTTCCGGATGCGATGCCGAAGAAATCGGCTACATCCATGTGTGCCTCGTCAGCAAGAGCGACCGTGAACGCCTTGCTCTTTTCGATATTGAGCCATGTCTTCTTGCCTTCGCCGATGAAGAGTATCACTTTGTCCATATCGGCTATCTGACCCCACGCGACATTCATAACATTCGGTTTGCCATATTCGTCATATGTGCCGATCATGAGCACCGGCATAGGGTATACTGCCTGAAGAAGGCCGAGATCTTTTTTCATTTTTATATCCTTTCTGATTTTGGGCGGAGACCTCTCCGCAGAATATTTCCTACGATCTAAATTTATCAAAAAATCAGTTATTTGTACAGAAGCGCCGACAGGTCCGATGATCCTGCCGGCGCATGTTTGCATATTATTTATTTTTTCGTATTCAGAACCCCGCTCCTGGAATTCTTCAGCACCGGGATAGGAGTATCGTCCCTGTCATTTATATGACTGCCAGAATACTTCTTCGTCTCAGCCGCGATCACGCCGGAAAGAAGAAGTACCGCCAGAATGTTTGGTATGGCCATGAGTCCATTAAAGAGGTCGGCTATGTTCCATACCGTATTGAGTTCGATAAGACTGCCGGTGAATACGCCGATGACCCAGAGGATCTTATATACGATGATCACCTTTTCGCCGAAGAGGTACACTGCACATCTCTCGCCGTAATAGTACCATCCGAGGATCGTCGAGAAAGCAAATGTTATGAGTCCCACAGTCAGGATCGGAAGACCGACCACGGGGATCATCGAGAATGCCTGGCCGGTCAGAATGCTGCCGTCTCCGCTTAGCGCATCGATCTCGGGATATCTCAGTATGCATGATACGAGAACAAGACCTGTCATGAGACAGATAATGACCGTATCCCAGAATGTTCCCGTCATGGCGACAAGAGCCTGTCTCTTCGGATTTCTGGTCTGAGCAGCCGAACTTACAAGAGGAGCCGAACCCATGCCGGATTCGTTTGAGAACAGTCCGCGGGCAAATCCGTATCTGCAAGCCATCATGACGGTGCTTCCGATGAATCCACCTCCCACGGCTCTTGCCGTGAATGCGCTCTTTACTATAACGGAAACCGCCTCGCCGAGATATGATACATTCATGATAAGTATCACAAGACATCCTATGAAATAAAATACCGCCATAAACGGGACCAGCATCTCAGAGACTCTTGTGATCGACTTTATTCCTCCGATTATAACAAGTGCGACTATAGCCGAGAGGACTACTGCGACAGCAATGCCCGGGATCCCCAGGTTCTGTGTGAGGTTGGCCGATACGGCATTCGCCTGCACCATGCATCCGATACCGAAAGCGCAGATTGCGGCAAGGACTGCAAATACGATACCTGCCCATTTGGCTTTGAGTCCTCTGTCGAGAGCATACATCGCTCCGCCTATCATGCTGCCGTTTTCGCTTTTCACTCGGTATTTGACGGCTATCATCGTCTCTGCATACTTGGTTGCAATTCCGAAGATACCCGTAAGCCACATCCAGAGCACCGCTCCGGGTCCGCCACAGGCAATAGCAGTTCCGACGCCGATAATATTCCCGGTGCCGATGGTGGATGACAGCGCGGTCGTGAGAGCTCCGAACTGGGAGACGTCTCCCTCCGCGTCCGGATCTTTTGTCACAGACAGCTTGATCGCCTTAAAAATATCTTTCTGGATGAATCCTGTACGGAACGTCATGAAGATATGTGTTCCGAACAGAAGGATTATAAGAGGCCAGCCCCATATGAAGTTGTCTATTGCCGAAATAATAGCTGAGAAAGTCATACAATTACCTCCCTGATCTGTAATTACAATTTCCTGTTATTCGAGTTCTGCTTCCATTAACCTCGATATTGCTATGTCGTAGATCATGCATGCTTTTATCATGTCATCTATCAGCATGCCTTCGTTTCGCTCATGGCATCCTCCTACCCACTCCGCGTAATCGGGTTTCGGCTTTTCCGGTCCGAAAGATACGCAGTTGGGCAAATGCTTCGAATACGTGCCGCCCGCCATAGCGAAAGGTTTGCCGTCTTCGCCGGTAACTTCGGAATAAGCTTCCGACAGAAGTTTTACAAGAGGTCCTTCCGGATCGATATGGAACGACTGTGTCCTGTCAAACACCCTGGGATCCTTCATTCCGTATCTCATTGCCCTGTCGGAGATGTTCCTGATGACCTCATCCGGAGCGATCGAGCCTGGGATCCTCGAGTCGAAGTCCACCCAGATCCTTCCGCCCTCCATGCCGGCCATACCGCTGACTATCGAGAGCGGTCCGAAGATGTCGTCGCTCGAGTCGATCCTGAACTGCTCGCCGTGATAGCTGTCGGTGAGTTTAACTATATACTGCATTGCTCCGGTCTCCGCCGGATCAAGGATCCCGAGAGACAGGAGGAACATAGCGAGTTCTCTGCCGGCGCTGTGTCCGTTCTCCGGCATTGCGGCATGCGCCGGAATGCCTTTCGCCAGAACTCTCACGCCCTTCGGATCATCCTCAACGGAGATCCACTGGTTTCTGACCGCTTTTTCAATGGTTTCCCTATGCTTGTCCGCTATAACCGCGAAAGCCTTGTCAGGGACGGCATTCTCTGCTGCGCCGTATCCGAAATCCAGCACATTTCCTCCGGAAACAGGTTCGGAATGAAGCCGCATACTCACCCTCCCCTTTTCACCGTAACATACCGGGAAGGATGCATCGGGAGTGAATGAAGCGAGCGGTATCTTCTGGGTCCTGCAGTAATGCTCCACATCGGTCATACCGGTCTCCTCATCGAGGCCCATGATCATTCTGATACCATATTTGCAGTTCTTTGTCTCGAGAACGTGTTTTGCCGCATATGCGGCCATGATGAGCGGACCCTTATCATCGAGAACTCCTCTGCCCACCAGATAGCCGTCCTTCTCCGTGACGGTGAGAGGATCGGTGATCCATCCGTCACCTATCGGCACTATGTCCAGGTGGCCTATAATGCCTATGAATTTATCTCTGTTCCCGGCTTCCGCGTAGGCGATCATCCTGTCACAATCATGCGCTTCGAATCCGAGTTCCTCCATTATCTCCATGCCTCTGACCCTTGCCTTTTCGGGGGCGGGCCCGTGAGGTGCGTTTTCTGAAGCTTCACCGAGTACGCTCTCGATCTCGACGAGGCGCGCTATATCTCTTCTTATATCGCCGAATATCGATCTGTAATACTGTTCGAGTGCGGCGAGTTCTGCCTTTTCCATACGGGATACCTCTTGTGCTATAATCGAATTGATTTTATATCATTTTCATCAAGAAAATTATCTTTTTCAGTATACAATAATCGGGGCTGCCCGAAAAAGACGTAATTATGTCAAAAAACAGAAAAGCGATCTTAATAATTATCGGCGTTTTCATCATATCCATCCTGGCTCTGCTGGCTCTCCGCATCTTCGGGACCGGCCGTACGGCAACCGTGGAATATGACGGAGAAGTCATTATGAACGTCGATCTTTCGGAAGATGCCGTTTACCATATAGACGCAAGACTCCCGGTGACTCTCATAGTGGAGAACGGCCGGATATTCTTTACCGATTCCGTATGTCCGGATCATCTCTGCGAAGGTTTCGGAAGGATCCATATAAAGGGTCAGTCTGCCATCTGTCTTCCCGCCAGAGTCGCAGTGTATATAGACTAAAATATAGATATATTATTACTTCTAATAATCCGGTTGACACCAACAAGTCAATCGGATTATGATATCTGTTGCTCTATAACATTTTTTACAAGAGGTATTTCAATGACGACCTATTTTCCGCTCGGACTCGCCATCGTGCTTACTCTGCTCGCCGCCTCGATGTGGGGCAGTTGGATGCAGATAGTAAAGCATACAGGCAAATATCCGATAGAAGGTATTGCATTCTTTCTGTATGTATTCTCATTTGTTCTTGTCTGGGCGGTTACTCTGATCCTGAAGCCGTTTCTTCTCACCGAGAGCATCTGGTACCATGTGAGCAGCGACTGGGCTGTTTCATTCAAGATACTGGTCGGAGGAGCTATGATGTCCATGGGACTTCTCTTTTCTCTCACTGCGATGAGCAGAGTTGGCCTGCTGCTTTCAACTGCTCTCTCGGGAGCAGTCGGGACTATCCTCGGTCTCATCATCAGCATAATAGAGGAAGGCATGCCCAAAACAGACAATGCGCTGCTTCTTCTCATCCTATGCACAGCTACCATGATAGCCGCAAGCTTTGTCTGTAACTATGCTTCGATCCTGCGTGACAGAGACCGTGCCGGAGAAACAGGCGTCAAAAAGGAAAAGCAGGAAAAGACCGTCACTTTCAAGGTTATCCTCATGATTGCCCTTGCCGCCATACTGACTACCGGCTGGAGCGTCGGAACTGCAGCCGGAACCGCCAGCGGATTCCCGCCGATCATCACATGTGCCCTCATGGCTACGGGATCCTTTATAGGAATGACCGTAGTTGGTTCCATAATGTTCACTATAAAGAAGGAGTGGAAAGAGATCCTCTGCATCGGCAGGCCCAAAAAGCCGATCGCCCTGAGTGTGATCGCAGCGCTGTGTCATTACGGCGGAAACATCATATCCATTTATTCTATGCCCGGCATCAGTGCGACGCTCTCGTTCCTGTTCGGCAGGACTTCGGCGGTGTGGACTTATTTCTGGGGCATCTATTACAAGGAGTTCGCAGGAGTAAAGAAGCGTACCACCACGGTCCTGATCCTGGGCATCGCACTCTACTTCCTCGGACTTGTCTTCCTCGGGTTCTTCAACTACTCCTGATTCAAAGCGAAAGGTGCATAGCGGTAATAACAAATGGCAAATATCTATTTCCCTCTTTGGCTCGCAATATTTCTCACGATCTTCGCTGCAGCTCTCTGGGGCAGCTGGGAGATCATCATCAAGTACACGAAGGACTATCCGGTGCAGGGGATCGTATTTTTTCTCTACACCTTCTCGTTCATCCTTATATGGATCGCCACTCTCCTGCTGAAACCCGTTCTTATGCCTGACATCGGCATATTCAGTTTCATAGGCGAACATATGAACGTCTCCGTGAGGATCCTGTTTGCCGGAATGCTCATGACCGCTTCCATGTATACGAACCTCACCATTATGAAGGCCATCGGCCTTCTTCTGACAACCGCGATCAGCGGGGCTGTCGGGTGTGTACTTGGTCTGGTCATCACCGTATCCCAGGAAGGTCTTCCCAACATTCCGAATGCGCTTACGAAACTCATAATCTGCGCGCTCATCTTCATAGTTGCCGGACTCGTTTCGAATCTCGCTTCCTCGATGAGAGACAAGGATCTCAAAAAGGATAAAAAGAAACAGACCGTCACCGCGACACTGTTCGCCCTCATGATCGCACACTCCCTTCTCGGAACGGGCTGGTCGATCGGCACTTCAGCGGGAACAGCCAACAGTTTTCCTCCTGTCGTAACATGCGCACTTATGGTCACAGGCTCCTTTATAGGATCCATAATCCTCTGCGCAATTCCGTTCACCGTAAAGCATCAGTGGAAGGAAGTGCTGTGCATAGGCAGGGATAAGAAGCCCATACTCCTCTGCATCATTGCAGCTCTCTGCCATTATGGCGGAAACCTTATCTCCATCTATTCAATGCCTGAGATCAGCGCCACTCTCTCCTATCTGTTCGGAAGATCCTCCAGCATGTGGAGCGTTATGTGGGGACTGTATTTCAGAGAATTCGCAGGAGCGAAGAAACGCACCTTCCTGGTGCTTGCTCTCGGAATGCTCCTTTACTTCTTCGGACTGTTCTATCTCGGATACATAAAGTATGGACATTAAAAAGACAAACTCCGGCCTTGCAGCCGATATAGGAAAGTTTTTCGTGATAATAGTCCTCGCTTTTGTGGGAGCTCTCAATTTTCAGATATTTGTCTTTAACAACCAGTTCGCGCCTTCCGGTATCAACGGTATCGCAACCATGGTACAGTATCTCTTCGGCATCAGCGTCGGCTATCTTTCCCTTATAATCAACATTCCGCTGTGTATTGCGGCATTCTTCATAGTAGACAGGATGTATGCCGTTAAATCTTTCGTGTATACAGCAGCGATGTCTCTGTTCCTAATTCTTCTGAGAGCAAAGGTAATCGACGTTACCAGGTTCGAATACACTTCCGACAACAGCATCGTTCTCGCACCGATAGCTGCCGGAATAATCGCGGGATTCAGCTTTTACTGCGTGGTGAAACTCGGCGGCAGTACCGGGGGCACCGATGTGATCGGCGCAATAGTCCATCATTACCGCAGCGAGACAAATCTCGTCTGGACAATATTCTGTCTCAATGCAGTCACGGCTTTCATCTCGTATTTCGTATATGATTTCAAGATCGAGCCCGTTATCTGCTGCCTTATCTATATCTTTGCCTCTTCCAGAGTCAGCGACTCCGTTATAAAGAGCGGCAGACAGTGCATCAAATTCGAGATCGTATCTCCGCACGCCGAAGAGATATCCGAGAGGATCGTTAATGATATCAAGCACACCGCAACAGAGGTCGACGTCACGGGAATGTATTCCCACAACCAGAGCAAGATGCTCATCTGCATCATCAACAAATGGCAGGTGGCACAGCTCAGGAAGATCCTTCAGGACTATCCGAACACATTTGCCTACGAGACTCTGGTAAATGAGACTTTCGGCAATTTCAAGAACATAAAGCGGTCTTCAAGATAGTCTTAATTGACCTTGCATCTCCGCTAATCTATAATTTCTGTGAACAATCATAAGAGGTGTTTTCTAATGGATAAATTGAGAACAAGATTTGCTCCGTCCCCCACGGGATATATGCATGTGGGCAATCTCCGCACAGCGCTCTATGCCTATATCATGGCAAAGAAGACAGGCGGCAGCTTTATTCTCAGGATAGAGGATACGGACAGAGGCAGGTATATCGAGAATGCTACCGATGTCATCTATGCCACGCTCAAAGAGGCAGGTCTCAACTGGGATGAAGGTCCGGATATCGGAGGTCCGTATGCTCCTTATGTCCAGAGCGAGAGAATGGACGCATACATGGAGAAGGCGAAAGAACTCGTCGAAAAAGGCGCAGCTTATTACTGCTTCTGCACAAAGGAAGAGATCGACGCGCGCTGCAAGCAGGAGACTGACGGCGGCACAATAGCCAAGTACGACGGACACTGCCGAAATCTCTCAAAGGAAGAAGTCGAGGCAAAACTTGCGGCAGGCATGCCGTTTGTCATCCGTCAGAAAATGCCTTCGGAAGGGACTACGACATTCTCCGATCTCGTATACGGTGACATCACCGTCGATAACTCAGAGCTTGAGGACCAGATCCTCATAAAGTCTGACGGAATGCCCACATACAATTTTGCAAATGTTGTGGATGATCATGCAATGGATATTTCCCTCGTTATCAGAGGTTCAGAATACCTCTCCTCCACTCCGAAGTACAACCTCCTCTATGAGGCTTTCGGCTGGGATATTCCGCTTTACATGCACTGCCCTCCCGTCATGAAGGATGCGCAGCACAAACTCGCAAAGCGCGACGGAGATGCTTCATATCACGATTTGATCGCCAAGGGTTATCTTCCCGATGCCATCATCAACTATCTTGCCCTTCTGGGATGGGCTCCCAAGGGCGAGCGCGAGATCTATTCCATTGATGAACTGATCCAGGAATTCGATATCTCCGGAGTGAGCAAATCACCATCCATTTTCGATATCCTGAAACTCAACTACATTAATTCCGAATATATAAAAAATATGTCTTCAGAGGAGTTCCTCAAAGTCGCACTCCCGTATATCCAGCAGGGCGAACAGCGCAGAGACATAGACTACAAGATACTCGCGGATGCACTTAAACCCAGATGCGAATATCTCACGGATATTCCGGAAAAACTCGGATTCATCGATGCAGTTCCCGAGTATGACAACTCACTGTACGTTCACAAGAAGATGAAGACGACCGCGGAGTCCTCTCTTGAGGCGCTTGAGATGACTCTGCCCGCACTGGAAGCTCTCGAAGACTGGACATTTGACGGTATACACGCTGCAATGTTCACACTTATTGAAGAGAAACAGGTCAAGAACGGCTGGATGCTCTGGCCGCTGAGAGTTGCCCTGTCCGGCGTCCCGACAACTCCGGGCGGTGGAATCGAACTGGCTGCAATCCTCGGCAAGGACGAAAGCGTAAAGAGGATCAAGGCTGCAATCGAACATCTTAAATAACAGAACAAGGACGGCGTTATGCCGTCCTGTTTTTGTGGAGGTTATTATGGTAAAGGTAGGAGTATTAGGCAACGGTAAACTCGGTAAAATTATAATCGATGCATTGAACAAAGGTCTTGCTCCCGAGTGTGAATTTATCGGTGCTGCTTCGAGAAGCATCGGCATCACGGTTTTCGATCTTATCGAAGACGGAGCTGAGATAATCATCGAAGCGGCAACACCGGATGCTCTCAAAAGCTGTATCGTGGACATTCTGAAGAAAGGAGTGTCGGTCATACCTCTTTCCACCGGGATCTTCGCAGATCCGGACTGCTTCGAGGAAGTGTATAAGGCCGCAAAGGGATCCGGCGCAAAGGTATATCTTCCTCACGGAGCAGAGGGAGCCTTTGATCTCGCCTCGACTTTTTCACTGTTGCCTGAAATGAAAGCTACCGTCATCCAGAACATCCCTGATCACTCAGGTATTAAGACAGGCACATTCATCGACGGTATGCCCCGAGAATTCAAGGGATCGGTTCTTGAAGGGTTTGCCCTCTCTCCCGCTCATCTCAACGTCGCCATAGAGACCGCGATAGCCTGCGGAGGGTTTGATAAAACCTCTTTTGAAATAAGGATTCCGGAAGACGGACGTATGGGCTTCTCCCTGGAACTTGAAAATGACAGGGCAGAGGCAACTCTCACAGTGAAGAGCAAACCTGTTCCGGGAGGTCCTCCGGACAGATCCATGATCGCCCTCAGCACCATCTCGCTGCTCAACAGGATCACCTCACCGATATCATTCTGATAAACATATATGTTTCTATAACGTAATCCCGTCCGATTCTCGAAATCGGACGGGATTATTGTCATATTCTTTTTGGGGTTGCCTACGTTTTCTCTGCCAGAGAGCCCGGAAATTGTCGAGATTGCAGACCACCGGACATGCACCGGGGAAGCAAGCCGATCAGTTTCTCTGAACAACCGCAGTCTGCAGAGATCAGCGCTTTGTAAATTCCATATGGTATTTAGGTGAATCAATGATCAGGACTGTTCCGTCACAGGATATGGTCTCGTCCGTCGCGGCAAAATCCGTAACAACGATTTCATTGGTAGCAGGATCATATGTGATATTATAATCTCCCAAACTCTGTGGTTCGGCATCTTCCTCCCCCTCTTCCAACCTACTGACAGAATACATCATCAGCTTTCCTTCTTCCGTAATAATGACCCATTCGTCAAAGACTCCGGCAGCTATAAAGTCTTTCAAGGATTCATAGGTGTCTGTACCATCAGTTACCAGAGCAGACAGGTGATATTCACCGGCTATCAAAGCAAACGGATTCCCTTCAGTCGGTGTCTCTTCGGAAGCAGGTTCTTCCACTTCGGAAACAGGTTCTTCCACTTCGGAAACAGGCTCTTCTGCTTCAGAAACAGGCTCTTCTGCTACGGAAACTGGCTCTTCCGCTTTCGAACCGCCTTTTGAGAAAGAACCACCCGTGCTGATGCTGCTTTCCTCCTTAGGGCTTTCAACCGCTTTTGATCCGCACCCTATAAGTGCAAAAGCGAGAACAATACACAGGATGATTGCCGTTATTTTCTTCATAAGATCAACTCCTCATTGCGATTTGAAAATATTATAGCATAATAACATATTTCACTTAACCCTGTGTGGTACCGATTCGTGGCTTAGAGGACATACATATTCGTGGTCTGCTTTCGATGCCTCGAATTCTTCAGTAACTTTCTTCATTTCTTCAGAATCATGCATGAGATCATATACGGTCCCTGCAAGAGTCTTTGCCGCAAACAGCATCCCATGGTATCCCACAGCAGTTCCGGTACAGGCTGTCGCCTGCCATGTATGGGTAAATACTCCTATAGGCCACGTCGCACAATTTGCTCCGCCGACAGGGAGTATCCAGGACATATCGAGATCTACCGACATAGGCTGCATGAAACCTTCAGGCATAGGATTCACTCCTATTTCGAATACATCGTGGAGATGTTCCATGGGCACACTGAATGCCCTGGCTCCGTTGACTAGCTGATCTTCCGTGAACAGAGCAGTTATCTTTCTGCCGTATTCGTAGTCTTCTTCCGTGAATCTCGGGCCGCCGCATTCCTGCATGTTTTTACCCATTAGGTCGCCTAGCGCACTGTTTGCGTTAACATCATTTCCGCTTCCTATAATCTCAACGCTCTGTACTTCTGTTCCGGTGATTATTGCCGCACCCCTCGCCACTTCTTTGAGACGCGCGAAAGCTGCATCGAGTTCCGCACGCTTTGGTGCTCTCATCATATACCAGACCTGACATCTGTCAGGCACAGTGTTGGGCGCTATATGATTTCCGAGAATCGAGTAATGCATGAGGACTGTCCTCGGCAGATGCTCCCTTAAATAATTGGCTCCGATATCCATTATCTCAACCGCATCGAGCGCGGACCTCCCGAGATGTGCCTGAGGCGCGTGTGCAGTCAGTCCCCTGAAAGTAAATACTGCTGAGATACAGGCGAGGGATGACCCCTTCCACGGAGCATTGTTTGACGATGGGTGCCAGTACAGAGCCGCATCCAGATCATCGAAATATCCGTCTCTCAGCATGAATGTTTTCCCTATTAGTTCTTCTTCTGCCGGACAGCCGTAGTATCTCACCGTTCCGCTGATCTCTCCTGACTCGATTGCCTTTTTCACTGCGATAGCTGCAGCCATAGCGCCTGTTCCGAGAAGATTATGTCCGCATCCGTGACCCGGACCTCCTTCGACAAGTGGTTTCCTCACAGCACATGAATCTTGCGAAAGGCCGTCAAGCGCATCATATTCCCCGAGTAGCCCTATCACAGGTCTGCCCTCTCCATATTCTGCCATTACCGCAGTGGGAAGTCCCCTGAGACCTTTTGTGACCCTAAACCCGGCCTCCTCGAGAGTAATGGCGTGCAGATCCGACGCAAAAGTCTCCTCAAGGGCCATCTGAGGATGCTCCCATATTGCTCTCGCGATCTTGGAAAACATCTCCTCATTGTTATCTATAAACTCAAATATCTGTTTCTTTGACATGATTATCCCCCTCCGGAATATCTGTATCTATAGCTGAGTTTAATGTATACGCATGCAATTAACAAGTCATGCTGCCGCTTACATTTACAGTCTTTTTCTGTTGATTTTTCACATAAATAGTATTATTATAAATTAGCACTCAAAAGTATTGAGTGCTAATTATTGTATGAAGGTGAATTTACATATGGCAAAAAAAGCTTTTAAGTCAGAATCGAAACGCGTATTGGATATGATGATAAACTCCATCTATACGCACAAGGAAGTCTTTTTGAGAGAGCTTATCTCCAATGCCAGTGATGCTGAAGATAAACTGTATTTCAGATCCCTCACGGACGATTCCGTAAAGATGAACCGTGAGGACTTCAAGATTGAGATAAAGGCGGATAAAGAATCCAGAACCCTTACGATAAGCGATAACGGTATCGGAATGGGACAGAAAGAACTCGAGCAGAATCTCGGAACGATAGCCAAGAGCGGATCCGCCGATTTCGTTATGAACAATGAACTCTCCGACGATGTAGATATAATAGGAAAGTTCGGTGTCGGTTTCTATTCCGCGTTCATGGTAGCTGACAGGATCACCGTCATCTCAAAGGCATTCGGATCGGACGAGGCATGGAAGTGGATGTCTGAAGGCGCCGACGGATATACGGTCACGGAATGCGAAAAGGATAGCGTCGGAACGGATATTATCCTCAAGATCAAAGAAAGTACCGAAAATGAGGACTACGACAGATTCCTTGACTGCTACAGGATAAAGGAGCTCGTAAAACAATATTCCGACTATGTGCATTACCCGATAGTAATGGAGATGGACAAAGCCAGGAAAAAAGAGGACTCCGATGAGTACGAATCGTACAAGGAACTCGAGACACTGAACAGCCTCACCCCTCTCTGGAGAAAGAACAAGAAGGACGTGACTGATGAGGAATACAAAAATTTCTATCAGTCAAAATTCAGAAGTTATGACGATCCTCTCGCAGTTATACATCAGAAAGCGGAGGGAACTGCCAACTATACTGCTCTTCTCTATGTACCGTCTCAGGCTGATTACAACTACTATTCCAAGGACTTTGAGAAAGGGCTTCAGCTCTATTCCAGGGGCGTTCTCATCATGGACAAATGCCCGGATCTCATCCCGGACTGCTTCAGTTTCATGAAGGGACTCGTAGATACGGAAGACTTGACCCTCAATGTATCAAGGGAGACTCTGCAGCATGACAGACAGGTCTCTGTCATCCGCAATGCTCTGCAGTCGAGGATCAAGAGAGAACTCGCGGACATGCTCAAGAACAGGCGTGAAGACTATGTAAAATTCTTTAACGCTTTCGGGCTTCAGCTAAAATACGGACTGTATCAGAGTTTCGGGCAGGACAAGGAACTTCTCGAAGACCTCCTGATGTTCCATCATGCAGCTGATGACGACATGATCACCCTTCAGGAATATCTGGATAAGATGCCCGAAGACCAGAAATACATCTATTATGCAAGCGGTGACGATCTTCCGAAACTCGCTTCCCTGCCCCAGACCGACACGGTCAGGAAGAAAGGTTACGACATCATCTTCGTCACAGAACAGGTCGATGAGTTCATGCTCTCCATCCTTCACGACTACAAGGAAAAGGAATACCGTTCCATCACAAGCGGTGACCTCGGATTTGAGAATGACGAAGAACTTGAGACAGTAAAGAACGAGCAAAACGAGAGGAAGGAACTCCTCGACTTCGTCAAGGAAGCACTCAACAATGAAGTCTCCGAAGTGAGGCTGTCCGGCAATCTCTCCGATCACCCTGTAAGCCTCACAAGCTCAGGTCCTATCTCTATTGGAATGGAAAAGGTCCTCAACTCCATGCCTACAGGCGAAAAGGTCAAAGCCGACAGGATCCTGCAGCTTAACAACACCCATCATGCGTTCAAGGCGTTGTGTGAAGCCTGGGACGCAGATGACAAGGACAGAGTAAAGCTTCTCTCCGAGATCCTTTATGACGAGGCACAGCTCATTGAGGGACTGCCGCTCGCAAATCCGACGGCTTTCGTCGATAAGATAAGCAATCTTTTCTGATATATCCACATATACAGCAAGACCGGATCATGACGATCCGGTCTGTTTTTACTTTATGATGTTTTCTCAGATCTTGCCCGCTTCCTTGAGAAGTCTTATGGCGCTGCTCGTTCCGAGTCTGTCACATCCCAGTTCGGCAAATGTCTCAACATCTTCAACTGTCTTCATTCCGCCTGCGGCCTTGATCTTGACGTTCGGTCCCACATGCTCCTTGAAGAGCTTTATATCCTCAACTGTTGCTCCGCCTGTGCCGAATCCTGTGGATGTCTTGATGAAGTCAGCTTCTTCCTCTGTGACGATCTCGCAGAGCTTTATCTTCTCTTCTTCCGTCAGATAACAGGTCTCAATGATCACTTTGAGCACATGTCCCGCCGTTGCCCTTCTCAATGCCTGGATCTCGCTTGCCACTGCATCCCAGTCACCGTTCTTTACGTTGCCGATATTGATAACCATATCTATCTCTTCGGCTCCGTTGGCAATAGCGTTTCCTGCTTCGAAAACCTTAACAGGTACTGTATTGTATCCTAACGGGAATCCGATAACTGTGCAGATATTGAGTTCCGGGAATGCATCGTGTGCCCTCTTTACATAAGACGGAGGAATGCATACGGAAGCCGTTTTATACTCTACGGCATCCTCGCATATCTTCTTGATCGATTCCCAGTCGGACACTGCCTTCAGCAATGTATGGTCAACTTTTCCGATTATCTCTTTTGCATCCATATGGCATATGCTCCTTTTTATGTTTCTGTCTCAATTATACACTCTGTTCTTATATGCTCCAAGAGCATCAGTAATCGAAACTGTGGATAAGCAGCTTTCACTCACCGAAAGATTTTTTTCTTGTTATTGTCAGAATAACTATACCGATGAGTGATCCTATCCCAAGCAGGATAAATAATCCAACATGGCTGTTATCACCAGTTCCCGGAGAATTGGCTTTAGGAGCAGGCTGAGGGTCTTCAGTGACCGTTTTCGGAGGAGCAGGTTTGGGATCTTCAGTGACCTCTACCGGTTCCTCCGGCTCGGGACTTATTGTCAGCGTGGTCTCGGCGCTTCCGTCATTAAAGATTATCTTTACCGAATGACTGCCTTCCTCGAGAGTTTCAAGATAAGACGCCTTGAGAGAAGCATTCAGGCTTCCTTCCGATGATGTGTAATTTGAAACATCAACTGCATTCCCGTCGACTTCGATGTCTTTGAAGAGAGAGAACGTAATCTCGTCATAGCTGCTCCTGTTGACCGTATAATCCAGACCTTCTTCCGAGGCCTTTGTCCAGTTACTGTCAGCGCCTTTCGAGAATGTATATGATATCTCATTGTTGTCTGTGTATTTGAATACAAGAACAGCTTCAAGTCCTCCGGGAGATCTCTGCAGTTCGACAAATTCTATCGTTCCGTTTTCAGCCGAGGCCTCATTTTTTGTCTTCATAAGATCAGTGTAATAGACGCTGGGGATCCCCTCTTCGCCTTCACATTTCAAAAAGACGCCGAAGTAGTACTCTTTATCGTATTCCGGAGGTGCCGTCCGCTTATCTGAAAGGTCGGAACTGCTGCTGAGAGGAGACAGGGAGATCGTGAGGGCTGCCGAGTCTTTCTCAAACAGTGCTTCCAGGACATCCGTCTTAAGCTTATATGTTCCGTCACTGTTTTTTTCGGCTCCGTTTGCATGCAGCTTGACTCCGACTACATTGACAAGCCATCTCGCATACAGCGTAATACTCTCATCTACCGTGCTTTCAAAGTCGTGTTTTGTTCCGAAAGATGCATCTTCGTACCATGCATCAAAAGTGTATCCATCCTTTGTCGGATTTTCAGGCTGTGGAATAACAGCGCCTTTGGAAGCTGTTACCGAAGCCACCGCGGATCCGCCGTTTGATTCATATGTAACCGCAACAGGATCTTTCGGGCTCATTTTCAGCTTTATCCCACCGTCTTCCAGCAGTTCAAAACTCACAAGTTTCAGTATAGCGTCGTCGAGCAGCTTGATTTTGCCTAAGTCAAGTTCACTGAAATTTGTCGCATCATCAGGATATATGATCGTATAAACGACGCCGTCTGATTCATACACAAAATCCTCGTCTGTCACGTCGACCTCCTGGCCTGAAATTCCAGGTTTTGCTATCCTGAGCTGTATGATGGAACCGCCGGTATCGAGCCAGACGGTCGGCGACACACCGCCCGCATTGACGTTAAGTGCCTCAGCTGCCTGATCGTTTGTCACAGGTGCTGTCTCTTCATTGAAATAATGTGTATCTCCGCTGCTGAACAGAATAAATCCGAGATTGTGCAGTCTAGAGGAAGTCTCGTAATCAACTATAAGCCACTCTTCCCCGACACCGTTCACTATCATTCCTGTCCCGAGAACCTGTTTGTTTGCCTGGATCTCTGCAATACTCTTACAATATGTGCTTGGTCCCGAACGGATTCTCATGACATAAGCTGTAGTGAAATATTTGGGTCCGTCTTCAAATGCGGATCCTTCGTTGAATGTGAGTGCAAGATATTCGGAATCGACCCAGCCTGTTGAGTCGCCGAATCCCACCAGAGCCCATTTCCCGTCAGAACTTATACCGTGTCCGTCTGTAACATGCCCGAAAAGCATCCCGCCTCTGTGAACTCCGCCTTCACCAGGTTCAGTTCTTACATTGAGAAAATTTGTTCTGACGACATAAGTACAGATGGCTCCATTGACGCAGGGGATAACACATGTGAGCGCAATGGGTGGATCTGCAGAAGGATCGCTCTTGTAATAAGAGTAAACAGCCGGAAGAGGATAGTCCATGCTGTTGACCGTGGCGTCAAATGAGCCGGCCATCATGTATCCGTCTTCTATATCGAACTCTACCTGATACTGGTATTTCCGTGTTCCGTCGATCTTGGCGGAAGGTGATACTGCTGTTGCGGTTGAATCGTCATGGCTTAGCATGAACCAGTTGGCAGAACCATCTTTCACTGTTATTCCGGGCTCTTTGACCACAAGACCACTGGTCTCAAAATCGGGATAATCCCCATCTACAGGAGGGGTAACGCCGGTCAGGGATATTGCGTTTATGATCTTAGGTGACCAGAACATTTTATATGTTTCTCCTGATTCCGTCCTGATCAGCCCCGGTGTCCAAATTTCTCCGTTCACAGTAAGCGTGGTGGCTTCGGTGAACTCATATGTCTCCGTTACTCTGAGGAGTATACCCACTCCGTAGATATATGTGCCCGGTTCAAATGTTCCGGCCGCTTTTTCTCCGATCTGCCCGCTGTCGGTAACTTTATACCATCCGTCAGCTGTATCTTCCATAGTATAAATACTGCCCTCGTCGCCGAAAATAGACAGTGAACCGTCTGCCAAAACATTTGAAAAATGAAATGTTCCGACTCCTTTCCCAACCTCTGCTGCATTGCACAGATCTGAAAAAGAAGGACCGTTTGCGGTTATGCTTTCTATTTCGGTAGCCGCATGCGCATCAAACGATACTCCCGGTATCATACCGGCAAACATGACCATTATCATTGCAAAACACAGCAATTTTCTAGCTTTGTTTCTCATAATAAATACCCTCCGGAAAATTTTCCCAAATCCTGTATTCCGGATCCTATGACCACAGAACATACAATAAAGAACGCAGGTAATATATATTTGAACATATAGTCTGGTATATTTCAACATTCAAAAGGACGGTTTCATTTGATCCAAAAAAAACAGAAGGCCATATTCAGGTCTTCTGTTCTGCAATAATTATCAAAAAATGATGTACGGCATATGAAGAGGCAATCCATCTTTGTAGTGTGTCACGACAGATCCCTGAATCAGCGGTCTCGCATACTGTTCAAATTCTTCCGTCATACCGCTGTTGTCGTCAAGGATCCATTCTGTCGGAACGCTCTTTGACTCGTTGAAAACCCCCTTGATATCCTTAACGGAGATCCTTATCTGATAAGGATCATTGGATACTCTGTTAATAATAACTATCTCTCCGGTATGTTTGAGATTTGAAGCCTTGACGGCATTCTCTCCGATAGTAAACGCCTCATCATTGTCCGTTTTGGATGCCATATGACATGCACTTCTCTGAAGAGCGCTGAATTCCACCGCTCTCACGCGGCAGTTGAATCTGTCATGTATCATCCGTGCAAATACTCTTGATGCGCCCGTCAGCAGACGTTTTCCGCTGGCATCTTCAGTAAATGAATTGCTCTCATCCACATCACAGAGATACCGCCCGTCCGCGAGCTTACATCCCTCTCCTATGCAGACGATCACGGATTTCTTGTTTTTCCTCACTCTTGCTATATCTTCAAGTGCCTTTTCGGGATCAAAGACCTTTTCAGGAAGATAAATAAGATCAGGTCCTGAGCAGTCACTGCCTTTGCATAAGGTTGTCGCTGCCGTCAGCCATCCGGTGTCTCTACCCATCACTTCCACGACGGTAACAAAATCCCTGCCGTAGATCGAGCTGTCCCGAATGAGTTCTTTTACGGATGTGGCAACATATTTGGCGGCGCTGGCAAATCCCGGCGTGTGGTCTGTCAGCGGAATATCATTGTCTATGGTCTTGGGAATGCCGATGAACCTTATATCATCGCATCCTATGAGCTTTGCATATGTACAGAGTTTACTCAGTGTCTTCAGAGACTCCAGTCCGCCTATATAGTAAAAACTGCTGATATCGTGCTTTCTGAGAACATCAAAGATCCTGTTGTATACTTCCGGCTGTTCATTATAGTCGGGAAGTGTATATCTGCATGACCCCAGAAACGCGCCCGGTGTATTTCTCAGCACCTCCAGATCGTACTGGTTTCTTATATAATCGCCAAG
Source organism: Oscillospiraceae bacterium (assembly GCA_017512745.1). Classification (GTDB taxonomy): domain Bacteria; phylum Bacillota; class Clostridia; order Oscillospirales; family Ruminococcaceae; genus RGIG5675. The sequence continues at coordinate 5,101 of JAFWEV010000064.1, read as the reverse complement.
ATTGACTATCTTGTCTTCAAGCAGGCCCTGAAGTCCGTTCATCATCCCATAAACATTTGTCTGCAGATCATCTGCCATGTGATAGACGCCTGCCAGTGTTGCGTTGAAGACCGCACTGGCTCCTCCGGACTGTCCTACTATTACATTTTTCCTCATTACTTTTGCTATAAGGCGTGAGCCTTATCCTCCGTGAAAATAACTGTCGTCTTTCAGCCGTTAAGATTCTATCACAATGATGTGCAATGTAAAAGCAATTATTTAGGATTTTTTTAACGTTTGCGACAGTCACAGGCGCATCAAGCAGCGGCACTCCGGCAATACTGATCTACGTATTTATTATCTGTATCATGTATAGTTCCCGGACAGATAGCAACACGCATTTACTATTCCGCATTGTATAAATATTCACACAATCCCCAAAATAAATGCATAAAACAGTAATAATACCATTATTTTCGCCGATTGATTTCATTTAGCATAGAATATAAAGTAATACATATACTTTAGATACTTATTTAGGAGGAAAGAATGAGCAAAGTATTTTTCACAAACGGCAATATCATAGACATCGTGAACGAGAAGATCTTTAAAGGATCTGTCATCGTCGAAGACGGTGTCATCTGTGCCGTAGGAGAGGACCTCGAGTGTCCTGAAGGCGCTGAAGTCGTTGATTTCGGAGGAAACTTCGTAAGCCCCGGACTGTTTAACTGCCATACACATGTCCTTATGAGCGGCGAAGCCAATCCGGACTATGCAGACAGCGATGCTGTCCTCACGATAAAGGCGCTCGACAACTGCCGCAAGCACCTCAATACAGGTGTTACCTTCATCCGTGACGTAGGCGGTATGAACTATATCGATATCGATATAAGAAACGCAGCTGTCAAAGGCATGATCGATGCTCCCGAGATGGTCGTTTCCGGACGCAATCTCTGCATGACCGGCGGTCACGGCTGGACGATGGGTCGCGAGTGTGACGGACCGGACGAGTGCAGAAAAGCAGCCCGCGAACAGCTCAGAGCAGGAGCGGACTGGGTCAAGATCATGGCAACAGGCGGTGTCATGACAAAGGGTGTTGAGCCCGGATCACCGCAGCTCACAGAAGAGGAAATGCGCGCAGCCATCGAAGAAGCCCATAAGGTCGGTAAAAAGACAGCAACACACGCACAGGGTCTTAACGGCATCAAAAACGCTCTCCGCGCCGGCATCGATTCCATCGAGCACGGTTTCTATCTTGATGACTGGTGCTACGACTGGATGAAGGAACATAACGTCTTCTTCGTTCCGACTCTCGCAGCCATGTACTGGATCAAGGTAAACGGTGTTGCAGCAGGCATTCCGGACTGGGCGGTCAAAAAAGTCGAAGGTGCATTTGAGGCTCACAAGGCATCGTTCCTCGGCGCATATAAAGCAGGCGTCAAGATCGCTCTCGGTACTGACGCAGGCACCCCGTTTAACCCTCATGACAAGACAGCATATGAGATGATCCTCATGGTCGAAGACGGAATGGCTCCTTGGGACGCTGTAAAGACCGGCACAGTCAATGCAGCTGAACTCTGCGGTGTTCTTGAAGATCACGGAACCATTGAAGTCGGTAAGAAGGCAAACTTCACCGTTTACGGCGGAGACCCGATCGCCGATATCCACAATGTCATGGATTGCAGGATGACCGTAATCGGCGGAAAAGTCAAATTCTGCAAATAATCACTGCCGGGCAAAGACAGGCAAAGTAGAATAGAACATCTGAAGGGCGACAGATCTCTTGCGGATCTGTCGCTTTTTTAACCGTATTAGACTGGATGACCTGTCGTGTGTCACATGTCATATCCGCCGGGCGGATCCATCGGGTATATTGTTGGTAGAAACTTGGAACTCAAAAATCCACATAAAGGAGAAAAAAGCATGATCACTCAGGTTTACGGGATCACTTCCATCGAAGACGCATTGGGATCAATTGCCGCCGGAGCCGATTATATCGGAATAGGTGTCAGGAGCGATGGAGTGTCTTTTGAGAAGTGCAGGGATATCTTCAACGCTGTCGGCGATAAAGCGGTGAAAGTGGCGATCCTGGACTTTGTTTTTCACAATGAAGATGATGTTCTGAAAGCTGCAGAAGAGCTTAAGCCGGACATCCTCCATCTATCCGGCTCTGTGACGACCAGCAAGGCGTTTTTCGAAAGATTCAGAAAAACTCTGCCTGATATGAAGCTCATGCAGGCTGTTCCCGTCTCAGGTCCCGAGGCAATAGCTTTAGCGGAAGAGAGAATGAGATATGCCGATTATCTGCTCCTCGATTCAGTCGCTCACGGCGGAGCTATAGGGGCAACAGGAGCCTCTCACGACGTGACGATCGACGCCGAGATCGTTAAGAGATCGATCATCCCCGTTATAATTGCAGGAGGTCTGGGCCCGGATAATGTCGCTGAAGCCATCAGGATCGCCAGACCTTTCGGCGTCGATACTCTGAGCAAAACGAGTATTAACGGCAGCCGTTTCTACGGCAAAGATCTGAACAAAGTACGCCTGTTCTGCAAGAATGCGCGAAAAGCTGCCGAAGAATTGGGGCTGTGAATCACGGAATTACATGCAGATGAAAAGGACAGATGCGTGATCTGTCCTTTTTTGCTTTTTTTGCTTAATAGCTATATGCTTTTAGCCGTTCGAGATCTGTGATGCGGTATCCTCTCTCGCTTTTTTCAAGAATACCCTCCGAGCACAGTTTGTGAATTATCCTGAGGAGATGTCTGTAACTGACACCTGTCGCTTTGGACATTGACGTCAGATAATCGAGGATCATCCCGTTGGGATAACTGTTCAGAATATACGCGCAGACCTGCTTCTCCGATGGTTGCAGAGCTGCGGAAACATAATTGTTTGAGACGCGTCTTGCCCGCTCGATCGAATCAGAAGCTATCCTGCGGACAAAACCAACGTTGTTTATCAGCTTTTCTTTATATGAGACCCTGATGCATCTGACGGGAGTCTCGGCAACTGAAGTGGCGGACGCTGTGTGATTACCGCTCAGGAACTCCCAGTCGCCTAGTACACCTTTAGACTCGTGGTACATCAGCGTAAGCTCTTTTCCGCTGGGGAGGACAGAGTATATGCGGACTTTCCCCTCAACGATCAAATACAGCTTATGGATCTCATCACCTTCTCGGATAACGGTCTCTCCGGGAGAAAAACAGGCGAGATCGCAGAGTTTCTGATCTTCTATGCCGTACTCCCGCAATCTGTCCTTGCAAACATCATCCAGTGGAAGAACAGTCATTTGGCCTCTCCAGTAGCTGTATCATCGCTGAGCCAAATAAGATAAGCGCTCCTTATCTCTGAGATATCCCGGGACACAGCTGCGCTGCCGGTCGTCCCTTCTTCTCCATCAGTATCGAAGATGGTGATTATACGATCAACAAAGGATACCGGATCCTCTCCGCCCGGTCCGGAATGAATAAGTATCCGTCTTCCCTCTCTGAGTTCTTTGAAACAGATATCAGCGAACATGGTTTCGGCATCGTACATATCCTGGTCTTCCGGCAGCATCCGCACCCCGTCATACTGAATGTCTTTCACATAACCTTCTTTTTGAGGGTCGGACAAATCTATTATCGTCTGTATTCCTAGTTCACGCACTGCTTCTACAGTCGCCATGTCCGCTGCGAGCTCATCCGTTATATACAGTTTGCCCGGGCGGATATATCCCCGTCCGGACGGCAGCCCGGCAGGACCCAGATCGGCAAAGGATCTGCTCTCTCCGACCGGCACATGTTTGTCAGCAGTTATAAACAAGCGGTCTCTTTCGTCAAGGATAAAGAAATACGGCCTGTGATCTTCCCTGTTCCTGAATTCGAATCTGTCCTCAAACTCATAATACTCGCTGCCGGGAAAGAATCCTTCGGGGAAATAAGAGACAAACGCCGTATATCTGCCTTTTTTTCTGGCTGTGACCGTGTAGACGCCGTCTGAGCACTCACATTCAAAATAATAATCGCCGATCATCGATCCTCCTTAAAGTACATGTACAGCGTGCACTGTATCATGCCGTTGTAGAGTTTACGTCTTCTGTTTGCTTTACCGAAGATATCCTCCAGTTCCTGATCCGCAGTGATTATATAAAGGCTCTTCGGGAAGGATCTCTCGATCGCACCGTGAAAATCCTTCATGATTTTCTGTGCCTCTATGGGATCCATGAGCCTCTCTCCGTAAGGAGGATTGATCATGACTATCTCATCGTCGCGGGCTCTGAAGTCTCTTGCGTCCGCAACCTCAAACGAACAGCATCCAGCCACCCCGGCGCGCTCGGCGTTGCTTCTCGCCGCCTCCACTGAATGCGGGTCGATATCATAGCCTCTTCCCTCGAATGTGCAGTCTGGATGAAGAGGAACTGCCGCTGCAGCTTTTGCTTCTCTGAATGCGTCGCAAAGGTATGGGTAATCCTCTCCGGCAAACTGTCTTGACGCTCCCGGAGCCATGCCCATGGCTCGTATGGCGGATTCGATGACGAGTGTTCCTGATCCGCAGAACGGATCCGCTACCTTTGAATCCGGAAAAACTCTTGCGAGGTCAGCTATCCCGGCAGCTATTGTCTCTTTGATCGGAGCTTCGGTGAGCAGCGGTCTGTATCCGCGCTTGTGCAGACCGTCGCCTGAAGTATCTATCATGACGGTGCACATATCCTTCACGATGGAGAACCTGACCCTCACTTTCACATCCCCGCGTTCGGGGAGGAACACACAGCCATGGTCTTTTTTGAGCTTTTCCACAATCGCCTTCTTTATCACTGACTGACATGCGGGGACACTGCTGAGCTTGCTGTTCATGGTATATCCCTTGACCGGAAACATATCGTTCTTTCCGATATAATCCGCCCAGTATATGCCGCCGATGCCGTCAAACAGATCGTCGAATGTCTCGGCTTTGAATTCTCCGAGAACGATCAGTATCCTCTCGGCCACGGAAGTCCACACATTGGCTCTGGCAAGGATGCTTTCGTCGCAGTCGAAAAACACCCTCCCGTCAGTGACCTGCACTGATGAGGCTCCCACTTTCTTCAGTTCAAATGACAGGATGGATTCCAATCCGAATCCGCATATGGCTACTGCTC
>JAFWEV010000063.1 GCA_017512745.1 Oscillospiraceae bacterium | reverse complement strand
TGGAAGAGCCTCAGCCCGAGGAAAAGGTGTTCTCCGGAGCAGAAGAACCTGAAGATATCTTTGAAACACCGGAAACCGAAAATGGCGGTGAAGATGAGATCCCGGAAGAAAAACCCATGAGCGATCTTCTGAAGGAACTTACCGCAGAGTTCGATTCCCCGGAAGAGACAGAGGACGAATTTATCTTTGACGACGACGAAGAGGACTACGTGCTTCCGGAAATGCCTGAAGAGGATGAACCAACTGCTGATGTCAGCGACAGCATAGAGCACGCGCTGAATATGATACGCAACGAGCTCAAGGACAGCACTCTTTCCTTCGAGGTAGAAGAACAGGCGCTGAGGCAGGAAGCCCAGGCTGAAACACAGGAATACACACTCTATGAAGAGGAAGAAGATGCAGCGGAAGAAGTCCCCGAGATTCAGGTGCCCGAAGAGCACCATCAGATCGAGAGAGTCGATCCGAACGAGTTTATTGAACAGATCCTGAGAGAACAGGATGAGGCGGACGGATCAGGGTCGCTGCTCGACGATATACCCGAAGTACTGAAATATGCTGAAAAAACATCCGCAAGCAGCGAAACAGTCTTTTTCGATCTCAGGAAATATGACGAAGACAACAGCATTGATGAGCAGTGAGAGGAGCGATAACAAATGGCAACACCTATAATTCTGGATGTCGATACAGGGATCGATGATGCTGTAGCTATCATGCTCGCAGCCAAGAGCAGGAGAATGGACATAAAGGCCATTACGACTGTGTTCGGCAACAGCACAGTGGACATCACGACTCTCAATACGCTGAGAGTGCTTGAACTACTGGGACTTAAGGATATTCCCGTGGCCGCCGGTGCAAAGAAGGGAATACTGTCTCCTCTGAAAGCCGCACAGAGAGGAAGAGGACTTCCAGGCAATGACGGGATGATGGGACTTGCGGACAAGCTTCCTTTCCCGAAAAAATCCCCCGAGCAGATCAGCGCATGTGAGCTTATGGAAAAGATAGTCTCCGAATCACAGAATAAGGTCATTTTCATCTGCATGGGACCGCTCACGAATATGGCAGTTTTCCTCACAGCGCACCCTCATCTCAGAAGCAAGATATCCGGTATAGTGGTGACCGGAGGATCTGCCGAAAAGGGCGATGTTCTTCCGTCTGTCGAGTTCAACATATCCGCAGACCCGGAAGCTGCTCACATAGTTTTCAACAGCGGAGTCAGAGTGATGGTGTGCGGACTTGAAGTCACGGATAAGGCATACATGACATTTGAGGAGAGAGAAAGGATCAAACTGGACGGCGGAAGATGTGCTGATGCATTTTATCCGTTCCTCAAGAAGTTTGGAGAATACAATGAGGAAGTTCTTATGAAGGACGGATGTGTCTTTGAGGATCCCGTCTCCGTGGCATGGCTGCTCGATCCTTCGATGTTTAAGAGCGTTCCGTACAGAATATCTGTCGACCTCACCGGCAGATATACCAGAGGAACCACCATATGCGCGTCTCCCGAGAAGGAGAATGTGAGACCGAATGCCATGATGGCTGTCGATATAGACAGAGAGAGATTCGTGGAAATGCTTAGCAGGGCTTTCGCACCTGAAGAGCCTGCGGAACAGGGCTGATATGGATTTTCAACTGTTTCTGCTGATAGTCGCCATAGTGATTTCTTCTGTCAGTATCGGACTGCTCATAGTGGTCCTTATGAAACTCGACAAAGTCGGAACGGACAGAGAAGCCCTGAGAGATCTCGAGGATGAGATCAAGGAGACCCGTAAAGAAACGATGTCGGAAGTCCAGAGTTCTGTCAGCAATATGGCGTATGTGCTCAAATCATCACAAGATACGAACAACAAGCACATGTATGACGCCATGAAGACGTTTGACGATAGACTCAAGACGTATATACTTCTGTCAAGACAGCAGCAGGACGAACTCAAGGCAACTACTGAAAGACATCTCATACAGATCCAGGAGAACAGTTCAAGGAAACTCGATGAGATGAGGCAGACTGTAGATGAAAAGCTTCAGGAAACTCTCGATAAGCGTCTCAGCTCCAGTTTCAATATAGTGAGCGAGAGACTTGAACAGGTATACAAGGGACTTGGCGAAATGCAGACTCTTGCCGACGGTGTAGGAGATCTCAAGAGAGTATTGAGCAACGTCAAGACGAGGGGAATAATAGGAGAGATACAGCTTGGCGCAATACTCGATCAGGTTCTTAGTAAAGACCAGTATCTCACAAATGTCATAACAAAACATGGTTCGGGTGAGAGAGTGGAATATGCTGTAAAGATACCTCTCAGCGACTCAACGACGGCGTTGCTCCCCATAGATGCCAAGTTTCCCCTCGACGCATACACACAGTTGCAGAATGCGATAGATTCCGGCAGCGGCAGCGATATACAGGCAGCGAGAAAAGCCCTCGATCAGAGGATAAAGGTATTCGCAAGAGATATTTTCATAAAGTACATAGATCCGCCTTATACGACCGATTTTGCCATTCTGTTCCTGCCTACGGAAGGACTGTATGCCGAAGTTGTGAGAGAGGGACTCATTGAAGAACTTCACTCGAGATTCAGGGTGGTGATAGCAGGTCCGTCGACTATGACTGCGCTTCTCAACTCACTGCAGATGGGATTCAAGGCAATGACCATCCAGCAGCGGACAAATGAAGTCTGGAAGGTTCTGACTGCAGTTAAAACAGAGTTCTCGAAATTTGAGGAGACTTTGACAAAGACCCAGAAGCGGCTGGATGAAGCCAACAGGGAACTCGATGATCTGGTGGGAAAGAGGACAAGGGCGATACAGAGAAAACTCGACGGGATATCCCAGTACCAGCAGAATTATATTGACATAACAGAAGACAGTGAAAACAGCAGCTTCGATCGGTGAGATCGGAGCTGCTGTTCCTTATAATTATATAACTATTATTTAATCCTCATCTTCGTCATCTTCGTCGCTCTCCGCCTTTTCGGCGAGGACCTGTTCCACGCGTCTGTCATCAACGGACATTACGGTGAAGTCCCAGTCGTCGACGGAGAATCGCTCGCCCTTTTCGGGAAAGTGTCCGAGAGTCTCGATGGCAAGACCGCCGATAGTATCCGAATCGAAGTCTTCGATATGCTCGTCTTCAATCTCAAGGGAGTCTGCCATATCTTCGATCAGCATGTCGCCGCTGATTATATATTCATCGTCTGACACTTCCGAGATCTCCGGTTCGACCGTATCGGTCTCATCCCAGATCTCGCCCACTATCTGTTCGAGGATGTCTTCCATGGTGACGATACCGAGGAACTCTCCGTATTCACCGTAAACAACTGAGATATTGGCTCTTTTTTGCCTCAGCTCAGCCATGATCCTCGGAAGAGGGGTCGTCTTGTAGACATCCGCAACAGGAGACATTATCTTCCTGAGATCGGTATTTTCACTGCCTTCGGAGGCAAGCGCCCTGAACAGTCTGTTGAGGGTCACCGCGCCGATTATGTCATCGATGGCTCCGTCATATATAGGCAACCTTGAGTACGGTGAAGCAAGGGCGATTTCCTTGATCTTGTCCATTTGCCAGTTGATATCTATCGCCACAACATCGACACGCGGGGTGAGGACATCCTCAGCTGTGGTATCAGGGAATTCAAGAGTGTTGGTCAGAAGTTCGCTCTCGTCGGAGTCGATAACTTCTTCGTCCTCAGCGACTTCGATCGCCGCCATGAGCTCCTCTTCGGATATGGTTCCGTTGTCCTCAGGACGGTGGATAACATCTACCAGCTTCATAAGGAGATTGGCAATGAATGAGAGCGGCATCGTGACTACAGTGACTATTAACAAAGGAACAGAGAAAAACCTCGGAAGCGTCTCGTTAAGTCTTCTTCCCACTGCCTTCGGAATGATCTCGCCGAAAATGAGAACTATGACAGTCATTATAATTGTCGAAAGAATAGACCCTGAATCGCCGATGAGCTCAACTATAACGATGGTGCACAGCGATGAGGAAACAAGGTTTACCAGACTGTTTCCCACGAGTATAGACGGAAGCACATACTCAAAATGAGTCTTGAGACTGTACGCAGCCTTATACATGAGATTTTCGTCCTTGTGGGATGCGAGTCTCTTTTCGTTTGTGGTGAGAAATACTATCTCGGAAGAAGAGAAAAATGCAGAGAAGAGGACCATCAGGAGGATAAGCAGAATGTTCTTAACCATTGTGTCTGCCTCCTCTCGGAATATAGTCATCCTCGTCATAGATCTCGCCGACGAGCTCTTCGAGAATATCTTCCACAGTAACTATACCGACAGGGTCTCCCGCAGTTCCTATAACTGCAAGATTTTTCTTTTCGGCGCTCATCGTTCTGAGCAGTTCATCGATAAGGACAGTCGGAAATGCGAAAAACGGCGATTCCATGACATTCTTTATTGACGGGCAGGTGTTGTTTCTGAGATAGAACTTGAGGTATGAACGAATATTCAGTATGCCGATTATCCTTCCGTCATTGTCCGTTACGGGAAGTCTCGAATGTCTTGAGCGTCTTACCGCAGACAGAACTTCCTCGTCGCTGAGGTCCGCACTTATCGTGATGACGGAATCTATCCTGGTCATTATGCTCTCAGCTCTTGTATCGTCATATCTGACAGCAGAACGCAGCAGATCCGCCTGGGAGTGGGTTTGCGTGTCGCTGATTGCCTCGACCATGTCCTCAAGCTCATCTTCATTCACGACCGGAGGTTCTTCTCCCAGAATATCCGACAGCCATGATGTCAGTTTTGCAAGCTGCTTTGTAATGGGGGAGAAGAAACGTATTATAGCCTGGATGGAACCGGCATGTCGAAGAGAGACTCTTGTCGAGTTGTTTCTCGCAATTCTTTTCGGGATCATCTCAGCGAATATGAACTGTGTGACAGTCAGCAGAAGGGTGGCTTCGAATGCATACTCTGATCCCCAGAGATGGATTATGAGCAATGTAAAACAGGCCGACAGAGCGATCTGGGCAAGATTGGTACCGAGAAGCACGGTAATGAGGATCCTGTCGAAATCTTCAAGAAGGTCGACCACGTTTCCGGCTCTTTTGTCTCCGGATTCTTCGAGTCCTTTTATTTTAAGGATGTTTACACTGGAATAAGCCGTCTCTGCCGATGTGAAGTAGGCTGTAACAGCGGTGAGTATGATACAGATGATTAATAGAAATAAACTGGCAGGGTCCAAAACCCAGATCACCTCTCAACTAAAAAAGAATAATAGGAGTCAGTTTTTGCAACCGGCTCCTTTATTTAAAGATAAGTCAGTTTTTGTAATATCGGGGAACTCTCAGTGATATGTTGCACATAACTTCATAAGGGATCGTCCCTATGATGCCTGAGATATTGACTATGTCTATCGGGGAGTCTCCGCCGAAAAGAGTAATTGTATCACCGATCTGCAGGGTCGGATCATCAGTTGCATCGACCATCATCTGATCCATGCAGATATTTCCTATGATATCGAGGAGCCCGTTGGGTGATTTTACATAGAATGAATTGGAAAGCTTTCTTGCGACGCCGTCAGCATATCCGATTGAAAGGGTAGCCACTGTGGTGTCCCTGTATGCTCTGAAAGTCCTGTTGTATCCCACATAGTCGCCTTTTGAGATCTTTCTCAGGGAGATGACCGTGGTCTTGAGGGACATGACAGGTCTGAATCCGAGCGGATTGGACGGATTGAGCGGATCGACACCATAAAGGCATATGCCGGCACGGACAGTGTTGAACTGTGAATCGGGATATGCGATTATGCCTGCCGAATTGTTGCAGTGGATCCTGTCAAAATGCACGCCGACATTCTGAAGTTTCGTTACAAGAGTTCTGAAGAGCTCTGCCTGATGCTTTGTGAACTCGACCGAGTCTTCTGTTGCGGAATCGGCACTGGAAAAATGCGTGTAGATTCCGGTTATGTCCAGGTTGGGGAGGGAAGTCACACCTATGACATCTTCGAAGGCTGAACCGTCATCGGTCACTCTGATGCCGAGACGGCTCATGCCTGTGTCGATCTTGATGTTCACTCTTGGCTTGTAACCGAATTTCTGGGCTTCATCAGATATGAGTTTGGCATGATCGAGACTGGTCACGGAGATGGTGGCATTGATCATGACTGCTTCGGAGAGCCTGTCAGGGAATACATATCCGAGCACAAGGATCGGACGGGAAATGCCTGCATCTCTCAGTTCCTTTGCCTCGTCAAGCGTAGCGACGGCAAAGCTGTCGGCACCGAGCTTCTCGAGAGCCCCGGCAACCTCGGGAGCGCCGTGCCCATATGCATTCGCTTTTACGACAGCCATGATGCGGGTATTCTCCGCCACAGACTGTCTTACTATGTTGTAGTTATGCTTCAGGGCTTTGAGATCTATCTCTGCCCAGCAACGATCGATATGTTCACCCACAGCTAATGTACCTCTTGTGAATTGATGGTTGTTCCTTATTATTCCTCGTCCAGATCGAGTTTGATGTGAAGCTCTTCAAGCTGCTTCTGATCTACGAAATCGGGGCATCCGCTCATCGGCTCTCCGGCGTTCTGTACCTTCGGGAAGGCGATTACGTCGCGGATGGTGTCGAGTTCGAGAAGAAGCATTACAAGACGGTCAAGTCCGTATGCTAATCCGCCGTGCGGTGGAGCACCGTATTTGTATGCATCCATCAGGAAGCCGAATCTGCTTCTGGCGGATTCATCCGTGAATCCGAGGGCCTCAAACATCTGCTGCTGAACATTCGGATTGCTGATCCTTATGGAACCTCCGCCGGCTTCTGTTCCGTTGATAACTATGTCGTATGCCTTGGCATAGCAACTGCCCGGATCCGATACGATCTTATCCATATCCTCATCTCTCGGAGCAGTGAAAGGATGATGCATAGCTACCCACCTGTCTTCCTCTTCGCTGTACTCAAAGAGCGGGAAGTCTGTGACCCAGAGGAGCTCGAAGCGGCCTTTCTCGATGAGACCGAAGTTCCTTGCTATCTGACATCTGAGCGCGCCCAGAGCAGTGAGGGTCTCCATTCTGTCGCCGGCGATAATGAGTATGACGTCTCCGGCTTCAGCTTCCATCTTTTCCCTAACGGCCTTTGCTTCGTCCTCTGAAAGGAACTTCTCGTAGCTGCTGGATGAAGTGCCGTCAGCATTTATCCTTGTAAAAGCTATGCCTTTTGCCTTGTATGTCTTTACAAACTCCACGAGCTTGTCGATCTCCTTTCTCGTGAGTTTTTCAGCAAGGCCTTCTGCGTTGATGGCGCAGACGCTTCCGCCGTTTTCGACTGTGGAAGCGAATACTCCGAATCCGCAGCCTTTTACTGTCTCGGAGAGATCGGTGATCTCGAGTCCGAAACGGAGATCGGGTTTATCTGAACCGTATTTTGCCATGGCATCGTTCCATGTCATTCTTCTGAACGGAGTCTGGATATCCTTACCGAGAATATCGTGGAAGAGTTTTTTGAGGAATCCCTCGTTTACTGCGATAACGTCATCCACATCCGCAAATGACATCTCAAGGTCAATCTGTGTGAATTCGGGTTGACGGTCAGCTCTGAGGTCCTCATCTCTGAAGCATCTGACGATCTGCATGTAGCGGTCATAGCCGGCTACCATGAGTATCTGCTTGTAGATCTGGGGAGACTGGGGAAGGGCATAGAAATGTCCCGGCTGTACTCTGGACGGGACGATGTAGTCTCTCGCTCCTTCCGGGGTTGACTTTATGAGCATCGGTGTTTCGATCTCAAGGAAATGCTGGGAATCGAAATAGTCCCTTGTGCACTTGACGATTTTGTGACGCATGACCAGATTCCTTGTCATGCTTGGCTTTCTTAACTCAAGATATCTGTACTTGAGAGAGAGCTCGTCTCTTACCGGAACCTCATCTCTGATCTCGAACGGGAGCATTTCCGTAGGAGCGTTGAGGATGCGGAGATCTGTTACGAACAGTTCGATGTCTCCTGTCGGGATATCTTTATTTTTGCTTGAACGGTCACGGAGAACACTCTTCGCCATTATGACCGTCTCGGATTTGAGCTGTTCGGCTTTCCTGAAGACTTCCGGATCAGTATCCTGATCGAATGCCAGCTGCAGTACGCCTGTATTGTCTCTGAGATCCGTAAAGATAAGATTTCCGAGATCTCTGGTGCGGGAGACGAATCCCGCGACGGTCACTGTTTCGCCGAACGGGACCTTGACGGTATCTTCGGCGTAGTGTGTTCTTCTGAGTTCACCCATTTTGTCCATGATGAAAAAAACCTCTGATATATATATTGATTATTTGTAGAATCCTATGATCGCATCCGCGTCGAGCGGAAGAGCTGTATCGGACTTGTCCGCCATATTGTGGAGAGTTACCGTGTTTGAATCGAGCTCGTTTCCGCCGAGAACCGCGGTATATACTGAACCCACTTTGTTGGCAAACTTCATCTGAGCCTTAAGGCTTCTTCGGTTGATGTCATACATTGCCTTGACTCCACTGTCGCGAAGCTGTTCGACGAGCTTTCTTGCTACGGGATAAGCTCTGTCTTCGGCGCAGCAGATGAAAAGGGAAGGACCGTCAGGCTTAGGGATCTCGATTCCTTCATTCTCGATGGTGGAAATAAGTCTCTCGATGCCGAGTCCGAAACCGATGGCTGGTGTTTCGGGACCGCCCAGCAGGCTTACGAGTCCGTCATAACGTCCTCCGCCGCAGACAGTGCCAAGTCCCTTTCTTCCGTTGTAGACAAATTCAAATACTGTTCTTGTATAGTAGTCAAGACCTCTTACGATCCTGGGATTGACCGTGAACGGGATACCCGCTTCAGAGAGCATGTTCTGAACCGACTCAAAATGATCGCTGCATTCCTCGCACAGATAATCGATCATGAGGGGAGCGCCTTTTGCAATGTTGCTGCACTTTTCTTCCTTGCAGTCGAGTATCCTCATAGGATTCTTGTTGAGCCTCTCCTTGCAGGTCGGGCAGAGATCGTCATAGTAGCCGTTAAAATAGTCGATCAGTGACGCTCTGTACTTTGAGCGGCACTTCGGACAACCGATCGAGTTGATGTTGAGTTCGACATTCTTAAGACCGAATCCCTTGAGGATCCTGTCAGCGACGGAAATAGTCTCAAAGTCTGCGTCGGGACCTGCAACACCGAAGAGTTCAATGCCGAGCTGATGGAACTCTCTGAGTCTGCCGGACTGGGGCTTTTCATATCTGAAGCATGAGGTGAGATAATAAGCTCTCACCGGAAGAGTCCCGGCGAATGCACCTGCCTGAATGAGGGCACGGACGGCGCCTGCTGTGCCTTCAGGCCTCAGGGTTATGGATCTCAGACCTCTGTCCTCGAATGTGTACATCTCTTTATCCACGACATCGGTGGAATCTCCGACACCGCGGGCGAAAAGTTCAGTGTGCTCAAAAGTCGGGGTGCGGAGTTCTCCGTACCCGAAAGTGGAGCAGATGTCGCGCATCTTGTTCTCGACATACTGCCATTTATATGAATCCTGGGGAAGAACGTCCTGCGTTCCCCTCGGTGACTGTGTTAATAGAGGCATGTTGCTGATTATATCCTTTACACTATATTGTTTGTTGTTGAGTTGACGATATTTCTCCAGTCAAGATCTCCGTTCTCAAGTCCGTGGATAAGAACTTCCGCAGTGGCAAGATTTGTGGCGACGGGAATATTGTGAACGTCACAGAGCCTGAGAAGGTTATTCTGATTCTGCTCGTATTCCTTGGCATTCATCGGATCTCTGAAGAGAAGGAGAAGGTCGATCTCATTGCATGCGATTCTCGCACAGATCTGCTGATCTCCGCCCTGATATCCGCTGAGATATGTCTGGATCTTAAGGCCTGTAGCGTCGCTTACCAGACGCCCTGTTGTTGCTGTGGCACACAGGTTATGACGTGAAAGAATGCCGCAGTATGCAATGCAGAACTGGACCATAAGCTCTTTCTTGGAATCGTGGGCGATAATTGCGATATTCATCTGTTTCTCCTTTCAATGATCATTGTATAAGCAGGGGTGCGTCTTCGCCGTTCATTCTGCTGGCGATACGCTGGAAAACCTGATATGAAACGCACTGTTTTGACAGTTTTTCATTGCCTGAACAGGCAAGGGCGATATCATCACTTTCGGGGACTACTCCGAGCAACCGTGCGCCGATCGCATCGATGCAGTAGTCAAGGTTGGGCACGATCTTTCTCTTTATCCTCGCGGGGACCACCCTGTTGAGTACAAGACGGATGTCTTTGAGAGAGAGATCGTATATCGTGTCTGCGACGACACGTGAGCTGCGTACGCATATGGGATCCGGAGTGGAGACCACTACGGCCCTCATCGACGCAGATGCAGCAGTAATTATGGCTCCCGTGACGGCCGCCGTGTCAAGAAGAACGTGGTCGTATTCGGTGCTAAGGACCTGACAGAGACTCATGAATCTGTCAGCAGAAAGCGTTCCCTGATTGAACGGGGCAGAGAGGATCGACAGATGGGGATTGATCGGACTTTTCATTATTGCCTGACTCCTGTCGCATCTGCCTTCAAGAACGTCGCCGAGGTCGAATACAAGATTAGAATAAAGGCCGGACATGACATCGATGCTTCTCATCCCGCTGTCGAGCTCGACAAGAAGCACTTCCTGTCCTTTAGATGCGAGAGCGGCGGCCGTATAAAGTGAAACTGTTGATTTGCCCACACCGTCTTTGCCGGAGGCAAACATTGTAACGGTACCCATTAAAATACCTCGTGTTGGATTATTCGGTGATCAGTAGAATTTTCTGGCAAGGCACTGATATATCGATGATACGGGAAGTCCCATGATGCTGTAATAGTCACCGTCTATTGACTTGATATATCTCGCTGCCCAGGCGTGGATGCCGTAAGCCCCGGCCTTGTCGTAGGGCTCATCTGTCATGCAGTAGGCAGTTATGTCATCATCGGGGATCTCGTAGAACTCCACCGAAGATGTCGAAACATACGATTCCTCAAGATCTCCTTTCATTATACAGACACCTGTATGAACCCTGTGAGATCTGCCGGAGATCGATTTTATCATGTTGTAAGCGTCTTCAAAAGAGACGGGTTTTTCGAGTATCTTCGAGTCGAGGTCGACGACCGTGTCACAGGCGACGACTATATCATCGGGATACTGCTCGTGGATGTGTCTGCACTTCATCTCCGCCAGTGTTCTGCACCGGCCCTCGGCACCGAGTCCTGAAACGGTCGATTCGTCAACATCGGGAGACATGCAAACAAAGGAATCGGTGATGAGACTGAACAACTTCCGTCTTCTGGGGGAAGTGGACGCGAGGATCACCTTACGGGAATCATTGTTTTCCTGTTGAGCCAAATCCGCCTTCTCCTCTCTCTGTCTCGCTCAGTTCGTCGACTACCGTGAAAGCGCACTGACTGCAGTCCGTTATCATGAGCTGCGCTATGCGCTCGCCGTTTTCAATAGTATAAGGGGTGTTTGAAAAGTTTCTCAGAAGGACACAGAGTTCTCCTCTGTAGTCGCTGTCGATCACTCCGACACTGTTGGAAAGTGCAATACCGTGCTTTGATGCAAGACCGCTTCTCGCAAATACAAGGGCGACCTTTGAAGCGTCAGGCAGCTGGATCGCGATCCCTGTGGGGATGGATGCGCCTTCTCCGGGTTCAAGTGTAACAGGGGCGTCGATAACTGCATAAAGATCGGCAGCAGCGGCTCCCTTTGACGCGTAGAAGGGGATATGAGCCCCTTCTCGCAGAATCTTTACTAGAACTTCAGGCATTATCAGATATCCTTTACCCAGTTGAGATTGAGATCGTCGTCGAAATCTTCTGACGGCTCGTCATAGATATCGGATACTGACTTGTCATATGTTTCCAAATCGTCGAAGAGATTGCTCTGAACACTGTCATATGTCGGCGTCGGTTTCGGCTCATAGGAGGACTGGGTCCTCTGATTGATCGTGTCGGAGAGACGGAGAAGTTCTCTCTGCAGGTCGTCGACTTCCTTCTGGGCGTTTGCATTGTCTGCCTTAACCTTGCTGAGTTCCGAGAACAGAGTCTCGTTCTCCTTTTTTGCGTTCTCAAAATCATAGGAGAGTTTGTCGTAGTCTGCGAGTTTGTCCTTGAGACCGTCATATTGGGCTTTGAGACCTGCATTCTGTCCCTTGAGCTCGTCATTCTCGGCTTTCAGTCTGTCAAGTTCGGAACCCTGATTGGCGATATAGCTGTTGAGGGCGTCGATGCGCTCATTGAGACTTGTGCACTGCGCGACGGCGGAATCATTGACCTGCTTGAGCTCTTCGATTTCCTTGAGTGCCTCATTGATCTTCTCGGTCTGGGATTCGTCTACAACAGGAGCAGCATTTCTGAGTTCATCAATGGTTGCTCTGAGCTCTGCAGCCTGCGCGTTTGCGACAGCGACCTGCTTTTTCTCTTCTTCGAGCATGACCTTAGCGCTTGCGGCGTCGGCGAGATACTCTTTTAACTGTACACGCATATTGGCAGAACTCTGCTTGGATTTCTGATATTTATCTAAATAGTCGATAGCACAGAGTACTATTGCGTCGGAGATGGAGATGTTCGGACTCTGATCAAACAGGGAATCCATATCGCCCGAGAGAGTTTCTGCCAGGCTGTTGACGTATTCCTCATCCTCTACCGTGCTGACCTTGAGTGTGATCCCGTGGATGGACATTTCTACAATATTGTTTGCCATAACTTTC
>JAFWEV010000062.1 GCA_017512745.1 Oscillospiraceae bacterium | reverse complement strand
TTATGGGCTCTTGACTGATATCCAAGAAGAGCATCTACACCCCAGCCACCATCAAGAAAGACTTTAATCTCCGCATCTATTGCAAATTGAAGAATCTGTTTTACATCTGTTATATTGACCATCTTATCATCTCCACAAATTAAAATTTGTGCTCCCCGAGCACAGAATAACTCGAGAATATATTATCACATAATTCTTCGTTTGTAATCATCAATTATTATCCCAACAAACGACGGTGTGACAGCTTCACATTCTCCTGATTGACCATAGCGTACCTTAGCGTTGTATCAATCTGCTGGTGTCCCAGCAAACGCTGCACCTGCTCGATCGGCATGCCCTTGTCAATTGCTCTTGTGGCCATAGTACGTCGGAACTTATGAGGATGAATTCCCTGAACCGATACATGACGTCCTAAAGTTCTCATTCGGGTTTCAACTCCACTAATGGTTAATCTGTTGTATGGAGCCTTTAGCGAAACAAACAGCGCCGGATTGTCATCGGTCCTTGTTTGCAGATATTCTTCGATGTGAACCTTGCTCTTAGCATCAAAATATGCCCGCCGTTCTTTATCTCCTTTGCCATAGACAATGCACTCTCTTGTCGCAAAGTTGATATCAGCGATGTTCAGGTTTACCAATTCTCCAACTCTGATTCCTGTTGAAAGAAGGAGCTCTACCATAGCAAGATCCCTTTTTTCAAGGCATCCATCTCTTAGAATCTCGATGATTTCATCAGAAATAACGGCTTTGACTTTCTCTGTTGCCTTAACCTTATGAATACGCTTAACAGGACTTTTGACAATATAGTCCTCTTCCTCGAGCCAGGAGAAAAAGGTTGACAAGACTCTACGGATATTGTCTATAGTAATCTTGCTGCAATGACCTTCATCCTGATATTGGGCAAGATACCCTCTTAATCCCTCGGTCGTCATCTTTACAACAGGAACATCCAACTTCTCAAACATCTTGTTCAATGCCGTACGATAGTACATAATAGTTCTCTCTGAACAACCTTCCAGTTTCTTGGCCGCCAGGAACATATCTAAATACTCTTTGTTCGAATAGTCATAACGTTGCTTTTCTTCCTCACTAAGCCTCCAGACCAACACGTCCTGAAGTTTCCTCAGCTGCGCTGCACTTAGAACCTCTGACATATCGTTAATGATATTGAAAATTTCTTTTCCCACTTCATTCTCCTTATCGATACAGGCAATTTCCCCATAAAAAAGCGGCTGTTGACTGAGAATTTTCAGAACAACAACCGCTTATGAGTAGCTCATTCAGTTATGATACTTTCCTATAAAAGCGCCGTTCAAGAGCGCATCAATCATCGCAAAGCCTGCCTGGACAGGAACAATAACATTTTCAAAATCATCTTTAATGCTATCATCGTGGCACTCCTATCTGCGGTACGATCTCCGGCATACCCGATACCGGGATGAATACCCCAGCTGCGATATCCTCTGCACGGATCTGTTCCTTCATTGCTTCCATCTTCTTACGCTTTTCAGATTTCACTCGATCCTCATATTGACGCTGCCATCCGCTTTCCTTCCGGCGAAGATACTGCTGATGCCGTCTGTCTTTGAGTTCTTCTCTCTTGCGGATTACCTCCAGTTCTTCAGCTGTCGGGGCTGTTGGAAGTAGAGACGGGGGAACAAATTTGCCAACAAAGTTAAAATAGATTTCAATCTCTTGAGTAGTCTTTATGCTGCCCTTTCGGTCACGCTCATGAACCAAAACTTTCTCGACAAATTCATTCAGCATTGTATTCGTCAGCTCATCGAAGGACACATACTTATCGAGTAGTGCCACAAATTTTTCTATCGATTTATCGCCGTGTTCAACAGTCTGAATAAAGCAACGCAGCTCAGCAAGCTCTACTCTCAGTGCCTGCTGTTCTTTGGCATACTGCTGATCAAGAAGGGTATATCTATCATCAGAAAGCCTGCCGAGGATGTTGTCCTCATATATTCTGAGGATCAGTTTCTCTAATTCAGAAATTCGTTTTTCAACGATGCCTATACGGTCTTTTTTCTGATTGAATTCCTCAGACTGCTGAACAGCCTGCGTTTCTCTGATCACTCTCAAGAACTCCTCTCGGTCATTCTGAGAGTATTCAGATATTGCCTTGAGCATGGTCTTTATCAGTTCGATGACGGCATCTGCATTGACTCTATGTTGTGTTGGGCATCTGGTTCCGACCGGTACCTTGCTGTAAGCAGAACAAGTATATTGAGCAATTCTTTTGCCATTGCTGGTCCGATGGACATACATCTTCGCCCCGCAGTCAGCGCAATACATAAGGCCGGTCAGAGGATGTGTTTCACCCCATCCGTTCGGATATCGGCGGACATTATTCCTCAACCGCTGGCAAGTATCGAACGTTTCCTGGTCTATGATCGGTTCCTGCGTATTCTCAAATACGACCCACTGATCCTCGGAAACATAGTGACTTTTCTTATCCTTGAAGTGCTTCCTGGTCTTGAAGTTAACGGTATGCCCCAGGTATTCTCGCTTCTTCAGGATGTTCACGATAGTAGATGATCCCCAGTTATAAGGATCCTTAAAGGTCTTGTTCTTGTTTAGTCCCTGACCAAAACGTGCCATGTGCACGGCGGGTATTTCAACCTTCTTTTCCTTAAGCAGTTGAGCTATCTGATAAGGACCGAAGCCCTCCATAGTCCATGCAAATATTTGACGGACAATAGCTGCCGCTTCCGGGTCCACAATCCAGTGGTCACCATCATGTTCGTCCTTCAGATATCCATAAGGGCAACTGCTGGCAACGTGTTTGCCGGAGTTACCCTTGGCCTTAAAGGTTGATTTGATCTTCTTACTGGTATCCCTGGCATACCACTCGTTCATGATATTACGGAAGGGAGTGAAATCATCATCTTGTTTGAGAGTATCGACACCGTCGTTAAGGGCAATAAGACGGATATCTCTCTGCCGAAGCATCTCCATGATCTGTCCGACTTGCAGATAGTCACGGCCCATTCGGCTCATGTCTTTGATTATGATGGTACCAATATTACCGGCTTCGACCTCTTTCATCATTGCCATAAAACCTGGCCGGTCAAACCTGGTTCCTGAAATGCCATCATCCGTAAAATGCCTGAACGGAGTCAAGTTGTTATCTTCCGCATATAATTCAAGCATTTTCTTCTGATTGGTTATGCTGTTCGACTCACCTTGCAGCTCGTCATCGTGGCTTAGACGCTCATACAGAGCAGTAATTCTTTCTCTCACTGTAATTTCCTCCTTTCTCCGTATGTATTAAAAAAGCTCTAAGCGCACTTCAGTAACAACGTACTAAAAGTACTCCCAGAGCATATAACACCTGCGGCGAGTTTATCTTTCCTGATCCTTGCCAACTGGCTTGTACTTCTCCGCAGAGATTTTGCCATAGGTCTCAGTGAATCTCTCTGGATATTTGAACATCTTTGAGTATTTCATCTGTTGTTCCTGCGTTAAAGACTGGAAGGAATCCGAGTCCATTGGTGTTCCGGCCAGGAAGAAAGTCCCTGCGAAAATATCGAGCAGCTCGTTGGTTTGAGTATCGTATATCGCTCTGTTAAGGGGCAATCCATTGATCTTTCCCTCGTCATTT
>JAFWEV010000061.1 GCA_017512745.1 Oscillospiraceae bacterium | reverse complement strand
GGAACTCCATCCATAGATCCGAACGCCTTCTCAGGAAGTGCGGCAACACCCCTCATCAGGGTAATTGAATGAAGGAGAGAAAAATGCAGAGACCCAAGAAGTCACTGGGACAGAATTTTTTGAAAGACGAGAGCATATCCGAGAATATTGCACGTGCCGGAAGTATTGATCCATCCGTAGGTGTGATAGAGATAGGTCCCGGGCACGGTGCCCTCACTAAATATCTGCTGAGATATCACCCGAAGGTCACGGCAATAGAGCTGGACGGGTCTCTTATAGAGGAACTTGAAGATAAATTTGCATATACGACGGGCTTCGGCGTGATCCATGCCGATGCCTTAAAGTCGGACCTCGATTCGATAGCAAAGGAGAGGTACGGAGATAAGGAGTATGCCGTGTTCGGCAATATACCGTATTATCTTACGAGTCCTCTGGTCATGAAGGTCGTGGATGAGACAAGGGCCTCCGCGGCTGTTTTCATGATGCAGAAGGAGGCGGCTGACAGAATCTGCGCGGCCGAGTGTTCGAGGGATGCCGGCGCCATAACCCTGTCGGTGCAGATGAAGTGTTCGGCGGAGAAACTGTTCGACGTGCCACCCAGTGCGTTCTATCCGCAGCCGAAGGTCACGAGTTCCGTGATAATCCTCAGAAGACTTGCTGAGCCGAGAATAAAATGCATCGACACAGAGGCCACGGTGACAGTTATCCGCGCGGCATTCTCGCAGAGACGCAAGCAGGCCTCCAATTCCATTGCATCGGTCCTCGGAATAGACAAGACCGCTGCGGAAGCGGCGCTCATTGCGGCAGGAGCCGCCGGCGAGCGAGCGGAGAAGATATCCATGGCGCAGTACGGCATTATCGCGGATATACTTATATCCGGCGGATGGCACCCTGCCGAAAAATTGTCAATAAATTAGAGAAAGTTTCCCCAAAATGAAAAAGACCAGTTTGCAAATTGCACAGAGAAAACCAAAAGTTTTTGTATAAAAGTGTTGCATATGTGATTTCGGTTGTGTATTATATGTAATTGGAATCAAAAAAATAGA
Source organism: Oscillospiraceae bacterium (assembly GCA_017512745.1). GTDB lineage: Bacteria > Bacillota > Clostridia > Oscillospirales > Ruminococcaceae > RGIG5675. Next base: position 1,980 of record JAFWEV010000061.1, on the reverse strand, counting down.
TTTTGGTTTGTGAATAATAACAAGAAACTAAATTAGGAAGGTTTTTCTAAATGGCGAACAGGTTATTTCAAGGCATTGTATTCCAGCTTAAGGACATCACCGACAGGATCGCCGGTGTTGTTGACTCTACAGGCCAGGTTATCGCATGCAGCGAACTCGGAATGCAGGGAGAGCAGAGAGCTCCGCTGGCGCAGCCGATGACAGCAGGAGATGTCATCAGAGATTCCGGATGGACCTACAGGGTCATGGTCGGAAACCCCGTTCCGGACACGGCGGTATTCGTGGAGGGAATGGACGATATTGCTGCTAATTATGCGGCCATCCTCACAGTATCTCTTGAGAGGATCAAGAAACTCTACGACGATAAATACGACAAGAACAATTTCGTAAAGAACGTTGTCCTCGACAACATTCTCCGCGGAGATATCTATGCAAAGGCAAGAGAGCTTCACTTTGTGACTGACGCCAAGAGAGTCGTCTTCCTGGTCAGAGTCGTCAAGGATTCTTCCCCGGACAAGTCGGCGCTCGACGTTATCTCCGGACTTTTCAACGATGTCACAAAGGATTTTGTGTTTAACATAAGCGAAACCGACACGGTCATCGTTAAAGAGATAAGACAGGATGTCGGGGACGAAGACCTTGAAAACCTGGCGAAATCCATTGTCGACACTCTCGAGGGTGACTACAGCATAAGAGCCGTCGTTGGAATTGGTACGGCATGCGAGAGCGTAGTTGATCTCGCAAGCTCATTCAAGGAGGCCCAGGTGGCTCTCGAAGTGGGCAAGGTATTCGATACCGATCACCACATCCTCTCGTACGACAACCTCGGAATAGCAAGGCTCATCTATCATCTTCCGACAACACTCTGCGAGCAGTTTCTGAGCGAAGTCTTCAAGAAGGAATCCATCGATTCCCTCGATTCCGAGACGCTCTTCACGATCCAGAGATTCTTCGAGAACAACCTTAACGTTTCCGAAACATCCAGGGGTTTATTTGTTCACAGAAATACGTTAGTATACAGGATCGAGAAAATTAAAAAGATCACGGGTCTTGACCTCCGTCAGTTCGATGACGCGATCGTATTCAAGGTAGCTCTTATGGTCAAGAAATATCTCGATTCCAATCCGACCAAATATTAATTTTCCGAAAGAAACATTGACAGGGTATGGTCTGCATAAGCTGGCTGTACCTGTCAGTTGTATTTAACAGGAGATCATACTCGATGATTGAATTTCAGAATGTATCAAAAACATACCCGAACGGTACCGATGCACTTTCGGGTATTAATTTCTTTGTAGACAAAGGCGAGTTCGTATTCATTCTCGGCCATTCCGGAGCGGGAAAGAGCACGATGATAAAGCTCATGCTCAGAGAAGAGCTCCCGACGGAGGGAATTATAAGGATAGGCGATTATTCGCTCACAAAGATGAAGAGAAGACAGGTGCCGTACCTGCGCCGTCAGCTCGGAGTCGTATTCCAGAACTTCAGGCTCATACCGAATCTCACGGCATATGAAAATGTCGCGTTCGCCATGAGAGTCACCAATATCTCATCAGAGCAGATAAGAAAGAGAGTTCCGTACATCCTCAACCTCGTAGGCCTTCAGGACAAGGGAAGGATGATGCCGGACCAGCTCTCAGGCGGCGAACAGCAGAGAGTGGCGCTCGCACGCGCTCTCGTGCACAACCCGCCGATCATCCTGGCCGACGAGCCGACAGGAAACATCGACCCGGAGATGAGCTATGAGATCATGGATCTTCTCACTGAGATCAACAAACTCGGTACGACGGTAGTCGTAGTCACGCACGAGCATGAGCTCGTACATGAATTCAATCACAGGACGATCACCCTCAAGGGAGGAAGGATCATCAGCGACACAGGTGCTAACGGGGAGTTGTTCAAGTCATGAGAGGATCGAGTTTCAGTTATCTTGTAAAACAGGGGATCGCGAATGTATGGGTGAACAGACTCATGTCTCTC
>JAFWEV010000060.1 GCA_017512745.1 Oscillospiraceae bacterium | reverse complement strand
CTATAACTTCCTTTTCCGTCCAGGTACTCCTGCACTATTTGAGCTCGTTCTTCCGCACTAAACTTGGGTTTTGACATGAAAAATCCCTCCTTCGTAGATTTTGGTTTTTTACCTTGTCTACTTTGGAGGGATCATATCATTCTTCGGTATGCGGCAGATACTGATATATTTCCGGTCAGTCGAGGACTTCTATTCTGCCCTCAACATGGGCGTCGAGCCCCTGATGTGTAGAAAGATATTCCTCGACGATATTGTTTACGGAAGTCGCGACGATCCGCGGCTTTCTGTTTTTCCTGACCTCCTCGAGAGGTACTCCGAGGAATTCATCAAAGTTCTTGTAGTGATAGTTCTGCAGAGCTATGAGCAGATGCATGTCGTCAGTGACGTCTTCGCCTCTGAACTTGAGCTCTTCGATCGTGTGGGTGCTCTTTCTGTATTTGATCTTCACACCTTTTGAGAACTGGTAGAACTCGGTCTCGCCGAGCCACGCCTCATCCCGCATCAGATGCTGCACCATCTGCCTGAACTGGGCGCCGGTGAAATCGAGCATCCAGAGAACGTCGTCGAACGGCGTATTCTCAAGCATCTCCTGATATTCGACGATCGGGCCGAGTTCCTTTTTGCGGATGGATCCGGAACCGAACATCATGATATCGAAGCTGCTCTCATCCTGCATCATGTCTGAGTAGAGGTTGCCGAGCTCGGTCTCCTGCTCTCTCGACGGATGGGTGAGAGTCCTTGCAAAGCGGGTGAGAACTCTCTTGTACTTCATATCCGTCATGGTCTTGTACCTGTCGAGCAGGTCCTCCATGACCGGGTCGGTCTCGGCAGTATCCTGATTGATCGGCACGCATGTCCACTTTCTCTTTATAAGCTTGTGGGCAATGGTGTCGTATTCGAGATCGAATCTTCCTATTACGTCAGTACCCGTACCGGCTTGAACTATGGGTATATCGTTGATTATGGTCGGTTTATCCATGAATGTGTGCGAATGTCCGCCGATGATCAGATCCACGCCGAGGCTCGGATCGAGCTTTTTAGCAAGCTCGCAGTCCTTTTCATAGCCGATATGCGTGAGCAGGACTGTCATGTCCGTATCTGTAGTACGGTAGTTGTCGCAGATTATGCCGATCTCCTTGGCGGCTTCCTCGATATCGACGAACGTGCCTATGACCTTTTCAGACTTGGTGGAAGAGAGAACTTCCTGCGTCAGGATACCGATGAAGAGGATCCTCATCCCGTCGATCTCAAGATTGTAGTAGGGGGTGAACAGGCGGGTGTTGTTAATGGTGACGAACAGATCCGCGTTGATGATCGGGAAACGCGCGCATTTCTCGAGGAACAGAAGATGAGCAAGACCGTAATCGACTTCGTGATTGCCTATCGTCGCCACATCCGGGTTGAGAAGGTTCACAAGATCGATCGTGGAGAGACCGAGATATTCCGAATCGATGATCGAACCGCGGAACATGTCGCCGGCTATTGCATATACAACGTTCGGATCATTCTTTCTCGCTTGCTTTACGTATCCGGACAGTCTCGAAAGGCCTCCGGTTATCTTGCCGTTCTTGAACTCGGGAAGAAAGTCCCCGTGCATGTCGTTTGAATGGAGAAGCGTTATTTTTTTATATCTGTCTCTTATAACTGCCATTAGAAAACCTCCGGAAAGAAATGTAGTCAGAGTGCATATCTTTACATAATAAACATGACATATAAAAGCGGCAATTGCAAACCTACATATGGAGGTGAACGGCTTTTCCGGGAACTGCGGGACTTGGAATAAAACGGCTTACGGATTATTATACAGACAGAAGCATTTGCCACGCGCATACACGATTGCAGCCAATACAGACAAGGAAAAGTTTTGAAAAATGGAAGGAAAACGCTACTGCATATTCTGCGGTTCTCTTCTTGAAACGGACGCCGGTATCTGTCCGTCATGCAAAAAGAAGATCCCGGAGAAAGATTCTCCGTTCAGAGAATATCTTCTGCGGAACACAAAGGAAAAGCTGAAAGAGAAGGTGGAGGACACCGCTTTTTCGGCGCTCAAAAACTGGATCCTTTCGCATCTTTACGGAGTGGTGGTATCCCTGCTGATAGTCGGGATAATCGCCGTGAATCTCTTTTCGCCGTCGCTGCCCTTATATATAGAGGATATGAGTTCCCCGCGCCGCCCTGGCGAACAGCAGTCCTACGCGGCGGAAGAGTCCGGTACGGAGGCGCAGGAACAGCACGGATCATCGCAGAACAGGGAGGACCGCCAGGCTGTTATAAATACGGTCCACAGTTTTGAACATGCGGTATTCTATGAGCTGCTGATGAGCGAAACGGGGGATCCGGGCGGACTCGGAGAACCGGAGAAGCCGTCGGCCGACTATTTCCTGCCGTTATCGTACGGAGTCGCGATCGGCAACGAATTCTATTACGCCTTCGGATATAAGGCGACCTATACGGATATCGACTACGAGGGTATAACATGGAACCATCCTGCGACGGATACCGGCCAGAAGCTGTTGGCGGACGGATATGACGTGGCCGAAGTCCACGCCGTCAATGTATACAAGGACGACCGTTCGGACGAATCTCCCGCGGTGAGAAGCGATCCGTTCATGTTTGTTCTGGTCAAAGCGGACGGAAACTGGTATATTGCCGAGATCCTGGCAACCGGCTGAGGAGGTGATGCTGATGAAATGTAAAAACTGCGGCAGCGAGAATCTCATATGTGCGCATTACTGCGAAAACTGCGGTCACCCCTTCACGGAAGAGCAAAGGGATGAGGCGTACGACCGGACTTTTTTCGGCAGACTCGACGGCATCAAAAAACTCAAAAGTTACATGACTCTCGAATTCATAACTTCCAACCCGATATTCCGAGCGGTGTTTCTCGTGCTGCTTGTCTTCATCGGGATACTCACCGGGACAAACAGGGGCAGCGAGATGAGACCGCTTGAGAGCGAGTCATATACTGTGGGCTACAATAAAGAGACGGACGAGTTCTACCTGTTCACGGATCTGGATGAAGTGGACGTTTCTCTGTATCTTCCGGGTAAACCTCAGGGGATTAGGGTATCCGCGGACAGAGGCGACGCCAATATCTATACGGAAGAATACAGCACGGATGAGGTTCCGGTGCTCATCAAAGACCCGTCAGTGGTATATACGGTATACGGTATTTACGAAAAGGGTGAGGACAGCATAACCGTACTTCTGTACGATTCCTCGGTGCGCGAGGGCTTGGAGCCCTGAACGGCAAAAATACAAGGACTGCTGCAGACTGAAAGAGCTGCGGCAGTCCTGTATTTATATCAATATTATGTAAAAAGGTCTGTTTTGCTGGAGAGTCTGGCCGATTAGAGGTAATTTATTAAGCCATCCGATGTTAAACACGGCCGGTGATTGAAATACGGATAGCGGGGAAAGGTATCCTGTAGCCACAGCATATATATTTATGTAATAATGGGAATGTAAGAAAAGATAGGGAGGTATTGAGATGGCCAGATTCTGTCCTTACTGCGGAAGCCAGATACGCGTGGAAGCGAAGTTCTGTCATGTGTGCGGGCATCTGCTTCCTGTTTTTAAGCCGCCCGTTAAGGCGGGACAACCCGCGCCGAAAGTGCAGAGTCCTACGCCCAGGCAGAGGACAACGCAGCCCGTACAGAAAAAGCCACCCCATGTCCTGACGGCTCCGGTGGAAACCACTCCCGTGAACAATGCCGTGCAGAGGCCAGTGAAGCTCGTCGAACAGATGACGGGGCGGAGCGCGCTCTCGTTCCCCGGCGAAGTGGACTTCGGGGAGATCGGAATGCAGGGGATCGCGAGTGAAGCCGCGAAGGTGTTCTCACCAATTGCCGGGATATTCCACGCTCTCGGTTCATATCTCGGAGGAGCTCTAAAGATCATCACAAAACCGGGAGCACTTATAGGGACGATACTCCTCGCGGGGATGTGGTTCGCGCTCGATTATTTCAAAGACTCCGGTTCGGAACTCGTGAAGATACTCTCCTGGCTCACGTATTCCAAGGGCGGATACGGCCGCCCCATAGCGGGAATGGTCGGAGGGATTCTCGGAAAAGGGACGGTCGCCGCGGCGATACTCTCCGTATTCAACGGAGGTATCGGCAGGACTTTCAAAGGGCTTGCGGCACTGTTCACCGGAAAGGGACAGAAACGCGGGATCCTCGGAATACTCCTGGGTATCATAATAGGAGCGGCGGTATATCTGTTCTTCGCCGGAACGGGCGCATCTGATGAGACCGCAATGGCGGGGATCGCCGGAACGCTGCTCGCAATGCAGGCAATGGGCGGCGAGAGCGGAAAGCTCTACGATCTCGCGAAATCATTGACTTCAAGGAAAACCGATGGTTTCCGCAGCGAGGTTAAGGGCAAATGCCTCGGTCTCCTCACGGGAATAACATTGGGATTTGCAATAGCAACGGTGCTGACGGCGTTCGGGGTACTGGAGGGGCTGCTATGAAAAAGATGAGAAAGATCGCAGTCATATTCATCTGCGTACTGCTGACATCCGTCATGCTTATATCCCTGACAGTTTCGGCCGCTGAGGACGATTTCTATTTTGAACATGTTTTCGACGACGGCGGATGGTTTGCTCTCGAAGGGCTCAGGGTCACCAATCTCGAGACGGCAAGATCGAAGGCCAGCGGCGAGATCATCGGATATATCTGGACCGCTCAGATGGTGTACGGACAGCCGCTGACGCTTCAGTTCCGCGCCTCCTCCGATGGCATGTTCATACATATGAAGTCCTATTATTTCGACGGGAGCACTGACATCACCCCGTATGCGAGATTCGAGGTGACAGACGGGGTATACAATTTGCCAAGAGATTTCCCCTATGACAGATGTATCGACTGGGAGGAGTACTATTTCGACGCCTATGATTCTCAGGGAAACTTGATCAACGCCGGACAGCTACAGGGAACATACACGTTTACCGTTCCCGAACAGGCTTCACAGTTCTGGCTCAGGATACATTCTTTTCAGGGTGAATTGTACTTCTTCGTCACGGTCGTCGACGCTCCGGGAGGGATCACTCAGAACGTTACAACCGATGCCGAACAGACTCCGGGCGAGGACTCCGGAACGGAGATAATCCCGGAGATACTGAATCCGAGACCACGCAACGATGATAACAAAGACGGTTCGACAGCGGCGGCCGTCGCTGTCAGCGCCGCGGGAGCCCTTGCGGCTGCCGGAGCGCTCTCATCCTCTTCAGGAAAGAAGAAGCAGGAGGAAGAGCAGCAGAAGAGATACAAGATGTATGTCTACAAGGCATTTGGCGACGCCATACAGAAGGGCGGGCAACCGCTCAAGGTCTTCTGCAGGGTATCCCAGATCATAGAGGGCAAGGAATACGACTGCCCCGAGCAGACCGTAAAGATAAGGTCGGCAGGTGAGAATCTGAACGTCCGCCAGACAGGGATTGAAGGCGCGTACATGGCGGCGGAGGTCACCGCGCCGCAGGGTACGGACGCCGAGAAGGGCACTGTGATATTCACTCTGAGCGGCCCCGGAGGAACGGTGCGCAGAAGCGTAGTGTTCCGCCTGGTAGAAGAGCCGAGGATAGCTTTCCCGAGAGATACCGGCGACGGTCACTGGGACCTCAACTCGGATCTGTCCACCGTAAAGATGGTGGCAGGCGAGGGAGGAAAAGAGCGCCTGAGATTCGTCATACTTGACGCCGTCGAGGAGCCTAAGGTGATACAGTTCATCGATCACGACGGGTTCATAATCGATTACGAGCACGACCCGAAGCTCGGATTCACCTACTACGCCCTTATAGACAACCATACCGACCGCATTGAGAAGCGCGGAGGCATATTTGCCGATAAGGAAGACAGACACATAACCATAGAGGCAATATTCGGCAACGGCTTAAGAATAAACAACTATTTCACAGTCGAACTGTATCCGGACGGCCTGGCAGTCTCGCCAGCAAGGGATATCGTGAAGAACGACCGCATGGTCATCGATACGGTGGAAAATATGAACGCCGGCGCTGGTCACGCCAAGATCCAGCCTGTCCTGTTCGATTTCACCGTGTGCTATGTGGAAGGCGCGACGGGGAAATCGACGATACTTAAAAATCCGTCGTGCAACCACGAAGATCCCACGGACAACGGGAGATACGGGATGCTGTTCCTGTATAACTTTGAGTACCAGTTGAGGCACGGAGGCAAGACAGGGCTCATGTTTTACCCGCTGCGGACGCTTCCTTCACTGGCGCAGCCGTATGAGGCGACGATGCGCCTGATATATGACAGCGACAGGGCTCACTTTGACGGTGACATACCGCTGGCGGTGTACGGCGAAAGGCCCTCGAGACCGAGTTCGGCGGAGTGGAACAAAGCTTATGAGTGGCTGAAGAGAGACATCTCCTATTTCGGATTGGGCAACGATCCTCAGCTCAAGGCCATGCTGGAACACATAAACGACCACTCCGCGACTCAGATAGCGGATATACGCAAGGCTGTAATCAACGCCGGTGTGGTCTTCTACAAGCAGAACAGGGAAGCGTATGAGCAGTATGAGGCGATGTGCACGAGATACATCCTTGTGGCGTCAACGCTCGTCAAAGCATGCGACATGGCCCTCGAATACGGCGCGACTTATTACTTCAGCGGCTACGGTAAGATCGCGATGAACTTTATTAACCCGCTCAAGAATCTTCTGGCGGAATACGCCGGGGAATATCTGGCGAACGGGAATATTGACGCGGCGCCGGACTTCATCGAGACAGTGCTCAAGGCCTCTGAATCCACACTGTCGACCGCTATTACGGGAATATTCTTCGGCGACTCGGCACTTGACCAGGGTGTGGATACCACGATTACTCTGGGCGGAAAAATTATGAGGATCAAGCGTCCTCCGGTATCAGATGAGCTTAAGAAAGTATTGGGATATGTTATCGCGGTATATCTGCTGACTTGTTTCGCCCGTCATTATAACTACGGCCAGTCCGGCGAGAAGGGCGATGTCTACCGCTCGGCGATAGCTGCGCTTGCGGATCTCGGACTTGAGAGCTTCAAGGCGTGGTTCCTCGGATTTATAGTGAACAGATGCACAGGTCTCTTTGAAAAGATAGCAAAGGCCTGCGGAGACAAGTTCAAAGAGATCTGCAAGGGCAGGATAAAAGAGATTGCCGACGAAGCCGGCAAGAAGGCGTTCGGCGATTCGATACGCGGAAGTCTCAAGACGGACCTCAGAGGTCTCACGAGAGAATCACTCAACACGGCGAGAAACCTGCGTGATGCGGCATTCAAAGAGACGAAAGAACTCAAGGAAGGGCTCATCGATAACGGCGCCCGCTTTATAGGAGAGACCGGCAAGAAGGGCATAGAGTGGGTGTCCGAAAGCGCAAGTGTGGCAATGATCCTAAACTACATGATGGGAGGCGACAGCGACGGCACCGAGACGCTCGGTCCCGACACAAAGGAAGTCATCTACAACGCCCTGGCGAAATGGATCGGAGTGAAGCTCGGAAAAGTCTACGAGGGAGGAAATGTGCTCAACCCGTACGACGTTACGGTGCGCATCGAGGACGGCAAGATAATCATAGGACTCCTAGGGTACTGCGCCGAGATCAATATTCTCGAGAACATAGCGGCTCTCGCGGACATGGTGTATCAGATGATATTCACATGGATGAGCGGCTGCTGGCAGAAAGTGAAAGAGTCATTGGATTTCGGAGACATGCCTGACGCGCGTGACCAGATGGAGACTGACCCCGATGAGATAGGCAGGAAGCTGGAGGAGCAGAAGCAGCGAGTCGAGAACAACGAGTGGCGGTTTCACTGACAACAGGTAAGGATCAGGACATAAAACCATGAGACATTAAGCGATCCGGCGGATATGTGAATATCTGCCGGATCGCTTTTTGTTTTCACTTTTTCTTCAGGAGATTACGGATCACAGACCGCGGCGCTCCTTGTCTTTCTTAAGGACTTCCTTGACCCATGCCGTAAAGACATTTCTGTCGGCATGCTTTGCGAAGTGGATATTTGCGGGTTCATCGAACTTTACGCGATGTCTCCAGTCGATGATCGTTTCGCCGTATGCGAAACCGCGGGAGATGTCGCAGTGGCAGATGACGTCGACTACGTCCACGAGGCACTCAGGATGGATGATGGAGCAAACTGCGAGAGCGTCATGGATCGGAGCGAGAGCATTGTCCGCGCTGTCCTTGTCGTTGACGCTGTAGCCTCTGATCCTGGACTCGATAAGATCTGCGACGAGCTTTGCCGGTTTTGTGCCGATCTCGCGGATCTCGGCTGCGTCAGCGAGGTTCATGTATGCTTCGTGTGTTGCGTCCAGCGGGACCATTGTGAAGTCAACTCCGGACTGAAGGACGATCTCGAGTGCTTCGGGGTCGGCCCATACGTTGAACTCGGAAGCTGCGGACGTGTTGTTGACTCTGTCGCCGCCGCCCATGTATACGATCCTTTTGATCTTCGGGATGATCCTCGGGTCGGCTCTCATGGCGACAGCTACGTTTGTAAGAGGACCTACCGGAACGAGGATGATGTCGCCGTCAGACTCGAGAAGAGTATTGATGAGCCATACGACTGCGCTGTCCTTCTCTTCCTTGATGGTCGGTTCGGGAAGCGGGAGATGGTCGCCGTGAACGACTGTCTTGCCCTCACGTGTTCCTTCACGTGTCGGGAAAGGTCTCAGGGACTGTGCTGTCCAGGGCATAAGGGTAGAGGCGATAGGAAGATCGCAGCCCTTGAATACCGGGACGACGCCCTGCTTGTCGCAGCACTCGACTACTCTCAGGGAGTTGTCCGTCGTGAGTTTGACTTCGACGTTTCCGTTTACTGCGCAGATTCCGAGACAGTCGAATTTTTCTTCGAGCATTGCCATAACGAGAGCAATAGCGTCATCGGAACCTGTATCGACATCCATAATGATTTTGATTTTTTCCATTGAGGTTCTCTCCTTTGTATGATTTCTTATTGCAATTTAAGTGTATCATTTTTCAGGCGGGATATGCGTCTTCCGGGCATGGAATTTCTTATAAAAATGACCCGGTATGCTTGAACAAAATAACAAACAGTGTCATTGATGGTATACTTTTTATGCGGGCGTTTTGCGCGGGACTAAAAGATGCCGCAGGAAGAGATCGGAGGACGGACCCATCAGGATCATAACGGAGAAAAAAGCGGACAGAATCATCGAAGATTATTCGTCATATACGGACAGAATGTCTCTGAAATACGGGATCGACCCGGCCGCAATAAAGGCAGTGACGCTGAAGGAAATGTCGGAAATAAACGTAGCCGACGTCTTAGCGGATCTTCTCGTGCGCCTGAACCACCTTATATACAGTCTTGGTGGAAAAAAACAGAGAGCTCCGAGAAAGAAAAAGAGTCTTCTCGTGAAGAGGGACAGCTCCACGGGATACTGCCAGATCTTCGCGCGAGTTGCGCTCAATGCCCTCAATTACGGATGCCTCAGGGGAATGACCACATACGGGGACGCCGGAGTGGACAAGCCCGAAGGAAGCCTCGAGCCGTCATCGTTCGACGACGTGTTCTACATCTGGAAAAGGCTGCGCAGGGACAGAAACTTCAATTTCCATATGGCGCTGCTCAACCTCATATCCGCCGGCGAGGAGACGGTGGGACATACGAGGTTCGGAGAATACGGCGAGGATGATATGAAGAGAATGTTTTCGAGATACAATGCGAACACCCGGAATATAACGTCATACGGCGAAGAGACATACAGGATATACAAAAAGCTCAGAGGTGAGCGGCGATGATAATACTTATAACGGGAGAACCCAAGACCGGAAAATCCACCGCGGTGAAAAAGATCGCGGATATGATCGGGAGAAAGAGATGCTCGGGACTTCTGGCGGAAGAGATAAGGGAGAACGGGGAACGGGTCGGCTTCTCGACAGTATCAGTCGACGGCAGCCGCAGGATAGTTCTCGCAAGGGCCGGACTGGATACGGGTCACAGTGTGGACAGGTACGGCGTGAACGCGAATGATTTTGCCGGAATAATGAGAGAAGAGACGGAAAAGGCGCTGGCCGATGCATCCCGCCCGTTCTTCATAATGGATGAGATAGGCCGGATGCAGCTCAAAGCGCGGGAATTTCCGGAACTTGTAAGACAAGTTGCGGATTCAGGGAAAACGGTCATAGCGAGCATATGCTACGAGGACGAGGAGTCCTTCGTGAGAGAGTGCAAGGCAAGGCCGGACGCTGGGATATTCCTGCTGACCGCAGAGAACAGAGACCGCATTCCTTTGGAGATAGTCGAAGATCTTATGAAAGACGATCCGGTATTCATGCGGAAGATATGGAAAGCGAAGAATTACCGTGCGGACAGAAGCAGATATACTCAGGATGGCGAAGACGTGATCCTGAGATCGACTCACGACGTGAGAAGGATCTCAAAGAAAAACGGCATATACAGATGTACGTGTGATTATTACCGGGAGACCGGGACCTGCAGCCATATAATCTCACTGCTGCTCCCGCCCGATTGAGAGGGCCGGGAGCAGCGCTTCCGATTGACAACCGGTTAGAGTTGTTATACCATTATTATGTTAGATATATCTAACTAGATAGCTGATTATGGGAGTGATAAAAATGTCCTGGAAAACAGTGAGACATCTCGTATACGGAGCTCTTATAGGAACCGCAGGTGTAAGTATCCTGAGATCGGAGCCGGCAAAGAAGGTCTATACATATGCGACAGCTTATGTCAAAAGAGGAATCGACAGCATTCTCGGATATACCGAGGGGATCCTTGAAGACTGTCAGGATATAAATGCTGACGCCAACGAGATCAATGAGAGATACTACAACAAGCTCGAAGAGCAGCAGATCGAGGAAGCGAAATCTTTCCTCGAAGAGATCGAAGAAGAGAAAAAGGAAGCTGCTGAAGCTGCAGAGTAACAGGGAAGTAGGAAGGAAGGCCGGCGGAACATCGCGGGCCTTTTTGTATTGTTAATGAGATATTCGATTTTACATGAAAGCGCCGGAAGACTGAGGCTGAAGATCAGGTATTCGAGGATGGATATCGGAACGGCTGATGTCATGGAGTATGCTCTAAATTCCGTATCCTGGGTCACAAAGGCAACGGTGAATGAGCGTACGGGAAACGCGGTGGTCCTCTTTGAAGCAGACCGCAGGGATGAAGTGCTCGGGAGTATCGGGACGCTGGATCCTGCGGCGGTGAACATGGATGAGCTGCCGGCGGGCAAGGGAAGAGAACTGAAGCGCGAGTTTGAAGAGAAGCTCTGTCTTCTCGTGACAAAGAGGATAGCCAAGAAGCTGTTTCTGCCCTTATCTGTGAGGGCGGTCATCACAGCGGTCAATTCCGTGCCGTATATGGTGGAGGCGGCAAAGTCCATAAGCAGAAGAAAGATCGAGGTGTCTATTCTTGATGCCGCGAGCATACTCGTGTCGATGCTGCTCGGAGACTTTGAGACCGCAAGCAGCGTAATGTTCCTGCTGAAGGTGGGAGACATCATGGACGACTGGACGCATACGAAGTCGGTCAATGATCTTGCGGAGGCCATGTCTCTCAACGTGGACAAGGTGTGGACGAGAGCAAACGACGGACAGGAGGTCCTCGTCAGTGTCGGCGCGGTCGGAAAAGACGATATCATGATCGTCCGCACGGGAAGCGTTATACCGCTTGACGGAAAAGTTATCGAAGGCGAATGCTCTGTCAACCAGGCGTCAATGACCGGCGAATCAGTCCCTGTAAAGAAGCATGCGGGAGATCCCGTATATTCCGGGACGGTCGTCGAGGAAGGGGAGCTTGTGGCGATGGTCACGAACGTGGCCGGCACCGGAAGATATGACCGAATAGTCTCTATGATAGAGGAGTCGGAAAAACTCAAATCGGAGGCAGAGGTGAAGGCTTCAAAGCTGGCGGACAGACTTGTCCCGTATACTTTCGGAGCGACGCTTCTCACATACATTCTCACGCGCAATGTAAGAAGAGCCGCGTCGATACTGATGGTGGACTTCTGCTGCGCCCTGAAACTCTCGATGCCGATCGCATTCCTTTCGGCCATGCGTGAAGCGGGAGACAGACATATATCCGTCAAGGGCGGAAAGTTCCTCGAAGCCGTCGCAGATGCGGATACCATTGTCTTTGACAAGACAGGCACGCTCACACATGCGCAGCCGACGGTAAAAGACATAGTCCCGTTCACAAAGCAGGATCCCATGGAGCTTCTGAGGCTTGCAGCATGTCTCGAGGAGCATTATCCACACTCCATCGCCAACGCGGTGGTGAGAAAAGCCGAGGAAGAGGGCCTTCTCCACGAAGAACGGCACTCCGAAGTGGAGTATGTTGTCGCCCACGGTATCGTGAGCTCTGTCGACGGACACAGGGTGCTGCTCGGCAGCTATCACTTCGTTTTTGAAGACGAGGGATGCAGAATACCGAGAGGCAAAAACAAGCTGTTCGGAGAGCTGCCCGCGGAGTACTCGCACCTGTATATGGCGATAGACGGAACGCTCGCGGCGGTGATCCTGATAGAGGACCCTCTCAGAAGCGAAGCGCATGAAGTCATAGAAATGCTCAGGGACGAGGGGATCACGAAGGTCGTCATGATGACAGGCGACAGCGAGAGAACGGCGGCCAGCGTGGCACGGAAGGTAGGAGTAGACGATTACTATTCGGAGGTGCTGCCGGAAGATAAGGCGTCTTTTGTAAAGAGAGAACATGAACTCGGAAGAAAGGTCATCATGGTCGGTGACGGCATAAATGACTCGCCTGCGCTCTCGGAGGCGGACGTCGGTATAGCGATCAGCAACGGAGCTGCGATCGCGAGGGAGATAGCCGATATAACGGTGGCCGAAGATGACCTGAGAGGACTTGTCTTCCTGAGAAGACTCAGCAGCGCTCTCATGGAAAGGATACACGGCAACTACAGAAAGATAATAGGGATCAATTCCGGACTTATCCTTCTCGGGGCATTCGGAGCGATGCAGTCGTCAACTACATCGCTTTTGCACAACACATCCACGATACTGATAAGTTCGGCCAGCATGACAGACCTGCTCGACGAATGATCAAAAGAAAAAACGGCCTTTCCCGCATATTGCGGGGAAGGCTTTTTTGTGTCGTCATTTTCAACGAAAAACGGCGGTCTAAATCTAATTGCACCGCAAAATGGTGCGTTATATATTTATATTATCAACCTATATATTAATGGAGGAATCATCAATGTACGAACGCGATCTTTCGGAACTCAACGATCTTGTCAAACTGGGAGATTTTGTTAAGAAGATCGTCGGGGATTATCCGTTTGAAAAGTTTGAGGAGCTTGTGCCGGCCGAAGTATTCGAGAAGGCCGAGAGAGTCATCATCACCGGAAACGGAGACTCATACAGCGCATCGCTCGCTCTCCGCCCGTTCTTTATGAAAGCACTGGATATGGGAAATGTCGCGGCGGAAAGGGCGATCGACGTGGGGAGAACACTCTACTTTGCGAAGAGAGAGGATCCGTCGAAGACGCTGGTCTTCGTCATCAGCTCATCCGGAACGGGCTGCAGAGTCATGGAAGCCATCCAGAGAATGACAAAGCACGGCTGCAATACGTTCGCCGTCACCAACGAGACGGAGAAGGGAATTGCGCTGGATGCAAAATATGTTCTCCAGGAGACCGGCGGAAAGATGTATGAGTACCGCTATTCCGGCCAGAACTTCACATATACGAATGCTATGGTGATGCTCTATCTTGTCGGATTGTACGGCAGCGTGGTGAGAGGAGTCATCACGAGAGAAGACGAGGCTCACCTGAGAGAGGAACTCGTGAGATATGTTGAGAGTTACATGCCGGTGCTCGACGCCGTAGACAAGCAGATGTACGATCTCTCGTTCAAATGGTCGGATACTGTATGCTATGACTTCATAGGAACGGGCGTGGACATCGCAGCCGCATATTTCGGAAGCGCAAAGTTCTTCGAGTACTGCGGCACGGCCAACATGTACACGGATTCGGAGGACTGGAATCACCTCAACTTCTTTATGAGAGACCGCGAAAAAGTCGGAACCTGTATAGCCGCCAGCAAAAACAATCCCGCCATAAGCAGAACGCTTGAAACTCTCTGCGCAGTGCAGAAGACAGGATCGAGGATCCTGGCGGCGACCGAACTGGACGAGAGCGAATTCCCGGAGGGAATAGATATAGTGAAACTGCCCGACACATCCGTCCTCGAGTTCAAGCCGCTCATGAATTACATACCGTTCACACTTCTCGGATTCCATATCGCGAGAGGAAGGAACCTCGGATTCTTCACGACTGATTCCAACTTCCAGAACAGTCCGAGATTCGCCGAGCCCGATATGAACAAGATCAAGACCGGAAAGATCGTATATATAGACTGATGGCTAAACAGAAAGTATTATTCGTTGCGCACTGCATCCTCAACATCTCGTCCAAGGTCGTGATGTGGGAATATGAGGATATGGCCGCCGAAGAGGATCTCAGAAAGAAGTTCCTCATGAAGGCGATCCCTCAGGACGTTCAGCTGGTCCAGCTGCCGTGTCCGGAGTTCACCATGTACGGCGCAAGGCGCTGGGGGCATGTGAGCGATCAGTTTGACAACGTGTTTTTCAGAAATCACTGCAGAAAGATACTGGAACCTGTTCTCGACCAGATGGAGGAATATCTGTCCGAACCGGACAGATTTGAAGTCCTCGGAATAGCCGGAGTTGACGGCAGCCCGAGCTGCGGAGTGGATCTCACATGCGAGTCGAAGGAGTACTACGGTTCTCTCGGCGGGCACGAGGATCCTCTCAGTGTGTATAAGTCGATACAGATGACTAATAAGAACGGGGTCCTCATATCCGTTCTCAGAGAGATGCTTGATGAGCGGGGTATCGACGTTCCGATAAAGGGACTGTTCGCTCCCGAACCGGAAAAAGTAATGTCATTCCTAGAATGACCAAATGATATTTTATGAATAATAATAAGTAAGGAGAAATAACCATGGTAAACGTAACAGCAAAAGGACAGGCAGCGGAAGTCAAAGTCGATTCCATTGAGAAGCCGATGGACACCATCGTTGAAGCGCTTGCGTGCTGCAAGAGTCTCTCTATCTATATCAGAGACACATTCGGACCGAACGGTGACAAGGCGTTCAAGGAAGGACTCAGGAAGTTCGTCCTCGAGACAACAGCCGCGGACGACGCCGGAAAAGTCATTTCAGCCGACGGCGAAACAATAAGAAAGAACGTCCTCAAGCAGGAATGATCCGGGGACCGAAAGGAAACGGCGAATGTCTGTAAGATCTGTGGCGCTTATAGGCGCCGGCGCCATAGGCGCGTATGTCATCTGGGGACTCGACAGGGTGAATGACGTCGGGCTCTGCGTCGTCGCGGAGGGCGAGAGAAAAGAACGCCTCGAACGTGACGGCATCGAGATAAACGGTACCCACTACGATCTCTGCGTGAAGACCCCGGAGGAGGCAAAAGGGGCCGATCTCGTAATAGTCGCGGTCAAGTACGGCGGTCTTAAGGAAGCTGTCTCTGCGGTCGGAAAGATCTGCGGGGACAATACGGTCGTCATGAGTCTCATGAACGGAATAGACAGCGAAGAGAAGATAGCGGCTGCTGTCGGCGAAGATCATGTTGTATATTCTCTTATGCGGATAGCTTCGAGGAGAGTTGGCAATTCTGTAATATTTAATCCGTATTCTACTCTTGGTATATTCTATGGAGAGAAAGACGGCAATAACGAAACAGAGCGCATAGGCGATCTCACGGAACTGTTTGAGAAAGCCGGACTGAATCACCATCTTCTTGATGACATCGTCCTTGACCAGTGGGTCAAATACATGGAGAATATTGCATATAACATCCCGCAGGCTATCCTCGGTGTCGGATACGGATCGTTCTTCGATTCGGACAACGTCGCATTCATGAGAGATGCGCTGGAAAGGGACGTCAGAAAAGTGGCCGAAGCGAGCGGACTGGCGCTGCCCCCGATGTCCGGGTTCAGAAAAGGGTATAAGAAAGCGGCGAGATATTCCACGCTGCAGGACCTGGATGCCGGAAGGCATACCGAGATAGACATGTTCCTGGGTGTGCTCATCGAGAAGGCAAAGGCTTACGGGATAGATGTACCGTCGGCGGAATACGCGTATCACACAATAAAAGCGCTTGAAGAAAAAAATGACGGGCTGTTCGACTATACGGAACAGCAGTTAGTAGGCGAGGAGAATTAAAATGAGCAAAATTCCTGTAATAATCGACTGCGATCCCGGTGTGGACGACAGCTACGCTATAGCGCTGGCCAATTCATGGCCGGAATACGATATCGTGGCGATCACCCCCGTAGAGGGAAATGTCCCCGCAGCTGTCACAAGAAAGAACGCACTGTGTCTCAGAGAGATGCTGGATATCGACTGCAGAGTGGGCTTCGGAGCGGAGACACCGCTCGTAAAGCCATATGCCAGAGACGCGGCCGGAACACACGGAGTGAGCGGCGTCGGCAGTGTGGTATTCCCGGATCCGAGACTCGGACCGGACGAGAAGCCTGCGTGGGAAGTGATCTATGAGGAAGCTGTGAAGGCTGACGGAAAGCTCCTTCTGTTTGCAGTTGGACCGCTCACGAACATAGCCACTGCACTGAGACTGCATCCCGATCTTCCGAAATACATAAACAAGTTCTGCATCATGGGCGGAGGGACGGTTGGCAATATCCGCGAAACCAACAGGACCGCGGAGTTCAACATCTGGGTCGATCCGCTGGCGGCAAAGGAAGTCTTCGAGAAGCTCGAAGTGTACATGGTCGGATGCAACGCATGCTACCTCTCCGAGATCAAGGGAAGCGAATTTGACGAGATGATCGCCCTGTGCGGAGATAATCCGAAGGCGTATCTCGTAAGAGAGTTGTCTGTGTTCTCAAAAAAGAACAGCCTGGAAAACGGCCACGACAACAACATCATTTACGATGCTCTTGCGGTCGCGTCCATGATCGATCCCGAAGTCGTAAAGTATGAAGACTATTATGTGTACGTAGAGGATAGGAACGACGTCATAAACGAGGGACAGACAGTTGTTGATCTCGACAGGACGTCAGGCAAAGAACCCAACTGTCATGTCGCGATGGGCGTGGACAAGGAGCGCTTTGTCGCGATGCTCAAGGATATGTGCAGATTCTATGCCGCAAAATAAAAAACCGAACGGATAAGTAACCGAATGAGACAGCCGGTCTTGTGACATGGCTGTCTCGTTTTGTACAATGGTGACGGAAGATACAGATAAATAGATATATAAAGGAGCTGATGGGCTTTATGGACCACAGAGAGATCACGGAACTGCTTAAAAAAGAAATAGCTCCCGCGACCGGATGCACAGGACCCACGGCATATGCTCTCGCATCGTCGTGCTGCGCCAGATATATGACCGCCAGAGCCGAACGCATCAGCGTCGCGGTTTCTCCGGCATATCTCAAAATGGGCTTCGGCGTTGCGACTCCGGGCACGACGAGGACGGGGATAGAGATAGCGACGGCGGCGGGGCTCACGGGTGGTGATCCCGACGCCGGCATGCAGGTGCTCAAAGGGATCACCAAAGAACAGCTCCTGGAAGCTGAGAAGATAGCGGATTCCGGCATCATAAGCGTGAGGGGAGAACCGGGCAGAAGGGGCGTCTACGTGAGGACCGAGATCGTCACCGCAAACGAGACCGTATCGGCTGTTGTCGAGAACACCCACGACGGTATATCCTCAGTCTGCCTGGACGGGGAACCTGTATTTGAGGCGCCTGCGGTCTATGAGGAAAAAAGGATAGAGGACGAGCCCGAACGGCTGACCCTAGAGGATGTTCTGAGCTACGCTGAAGAGGCCTCCTTCGAAGAGATAGGCTTTCTGCTGGACGGATACAGGATGAACGTTGAACTCGCAGAGGATGCACTGAAAAATGAATTCGGGCTCGGTTCGGGAAGAGCCCTGCTCCTGAGATCTTTTGCGGGCAGGGAGGTACCGAATAACATATGGGATGATCCCATGAAATATCTGCCGACGGACTTACATGCGAGAGCGGGAATACTTGTAGCTGCCGCCTCAGACGCTAGGATGGGAGGAAGCAAGAAGCCCGCAATGGCGGCGATGGGTGACGGAAACCAGGGGATCACGATGCTCATCCCCATCGGGGTCGCCGGAGAACTGATGGGAAAGAGCGAGTTTGTGACCGCGAGGGCAATGGCACTCGGAAGTCTTATGCTGTTCTATGTAAAAAAGAATATCGGGCGCGCGGCGGCGACATGCCTGTGCGCAATAGCCGCCTCCGCAGGAGCGGCGGCCGGATACGGCTTTCTTCTGGGACTTGATGAGCCGGCTGTAAAGGCGGCTGTAAAAAACGTGATGTCGGCATTGGCGGGAATGATATGCGACGGAGCCAAGAACGGTTGCGCGCTGAAGATGCACGTGGCGTGTATGAGCGCTCTCTCTTTTACGGAACTCGCCGGATACGGGGTAGAGACCGGATTCCACGACGGGATCTCGGACACGACTCTGGAGGACGCCGTCCGGAATATCACGGGGATCGCAAACGAAACCATGGACAAGACGGATGCATGCATTGTGGATGTTATTCTGTCTAAGACCGAAAGAGATCTCGGGAGGATAGAGGAATGATCAGAGTACTGACGGGAAGAGTGATCGACGGAAACGGGGGATCACCCATAGAGAAAGGCTGTGTCGTCACAGAGGACGAGCGTATCGTTTTTGTCGGAGAGGAGGCAGCGATACCCGCGGAATACGCGGGAGCAGAAAGGATCTCAGCGGAGAACGGAAGCATACTTCCCGGTCTCATAGAGGCGCACGTCCATCTCTCCTGGGCAGGAGCCAACTCCATTAACTGGATAAACTTCACTCCGCAGATGGAGATGGCCAGAGCGCTGAGGGACATGGCCTATCTCAGAAACGAGGGATACACTGCCGTCCGGGATATGGGAAGCGGATGCGTATTTCTCAAGGAGTGCCTGCGGGAAGGGCTCATAGATACACCAAGGATCTTTGCCGCGGGCAGGATACTCTCGCAGATCGGCGGGCACGGCGACGCATACCAGAAGATAACGCTCGAGGCGAGCGAGAAGGTGTACGGACCGGCATTTCTCGTGACCGGTGTCGACGAGGTGAGGAAAGCGTGCAGGATCAATTTCAGGAACGGCGCGGATTTCGTCAAGATCATGACGACGGGCGGCGTGTTCTCCCAGGGAGACAGAGCCGGAGAGATATGCCATTTCAGCAGGGACGAGATAAGAGCTGCGGTCGAGGAGGCGGAAAACCACGGGACGTATGTCGCTTCTCACGCGCAGGCAAACAAGGGAATACGTACCGCTCTCGAGAACGGAGTGAAGTGCATCGAGCACGGCTTCTATCTGGACGACTACTGTATCGATCTCATGATAAAGAACGACTGCTGGCTCGTTCCGACGCTCTCCATCATGCACACTTCGAAGGTGTACAACGAGAGCAATCCGAACGTTCTCCCGGAACTCAGGGAGAAGACACTGAGATCTTATGAGGCGCACTACAGGAGTCTCGACAAGGCCCACAAGGCCGGCGTGAAGATCGGGATGGGCTGCGACTTCGTGAACGATTCCGCTCTCGGCTGCACATATGACAAAGCCAACATGGAATTTGAGAGGATGTCCGCGGCCGGATTCTCGCCGATGGAGATTATCCGGTCCGTGACGAAGACCAACTCCGAGATAATCCTGATGCAGGACAGGGTCGGCACTCTGGAAGCGGGGAAACTTGCGGATGTGATCCTTGTTGAGGGCAATCCGCTTGACGACATAAAGATCATGTGCGACGCGGACAACGTGAAGACAGTGCTTCAGGACGGAAGGATCGTGAAGGACATACGCTCTGAGAAGCGGGCATGATCAGGTGCTGCGCAGGAGGTCATCTTTTGCAGAACAAACATAACAGGCTATTGACAAAGGGCTCTCAGTGGAATAATATGTGCGGGTTTGACAGATAAGACATAAGATACGGAGATTTGATATATGGCACTTTTGTTAATGTGTTTGAAGATATTTTTCTGCAGGATCCTTGACGTTTCGCTCGGGACACTCAGAACGATACTTACAGTCAAGGGCAAACCGCTGTTTGCCGCTCTTACGGGATTCTTTGAGGTCATGATATGGTTCCTCGTCGTGAGGAACGCGTTCAACTCAGAGGAGTCCGGAATAATCCTCGCAATAGCATATGCCGGAGGTTTCGCGGCCGGAACATTCATAGGCGGCAGGATAGCCGGAAAGGTCATCCGCGGCACGGTCGATGTGAGAATAGTTACCAGTGACAAGAATGACGCTGTGTTCTCCGAGATCCGCAAACAGGGATACGCGGTATCCACCGTGACAGTCAATCCGTCGGAATTCTCGGGCGAGAAATACATGGGATTCGCCGAGATCAAGGCTTCAAATCTCGAGAAGTTCAAAAAGCTCATCTATGAACATGACCCGCACGCTTTCGTATCCGTCAGAGAGACGAAATACGTGCACAACGGATTCATAAAATAACCAGCGCAGCGGCAGATGATGCAGATATTCAGCATATATATTCATTTTAGAATGCATATGCTGACGGCCACCGGATCCCGGACATGGTCAATATGACCTCCATACAGGGAAAAATGTGTACAATTTCTGCCGCAAAACCCGTAAAACTGTA
Organism: Oscillospiraceae bacterium; assembly: GCA_017512745.1. Taxonomy (GTDB): domain Bacteria; phylum Bacillota; class Clostridia; order Oscillospirales; family Ruminococcaceae; genus RGIG5675. The sequence goes on along the minus strand of JAFWEV010000060.1, from coordinate 101,031 downwards.
CAAAACAACAAAAATCAGTAATTGCATAAATATGCACTTGACTTTGCATATTTATGCAATTATTATTATGAAGCATCAAGCAAAGGACAGATTATCCAGAAATACATGTCCGGGAGGCAAGAATCATGAAAGAACGACGAAGATGTGACTTTTCGGAAAAATAACAGAAAAGACAAAAACATCAACCAATAAAGAAAAGGAAAAAAAGAAATGAAACATTCAGTTAAAAAGATTATCGCAGCGGTTCTCGTCTGCATCATGGTTCTCTCGCTCGCAGCATGCGGCGGCTCAAAGAGTTCGAATGTAAAAACAGGAACAACATCCACATACGCATATCTCGTAGATACCACAAACCTCGTAAAACCTCAGCTCGATCTTTCGAATGCTGACGGCGCTCTGAAGACGATCCTCGACAGGGGCGTTCTTATCATAGCAACTTCCCCCGACTATCCGCCTGCTGAGTTCATCGACGCTACAGACGGAAAGATCTACGGATCAGAGATGATACTGGCAAAATACGTTGCCGACTGTCTCGGAGTAGACCTTCAGATCGAAGCTATGGACTTCAACAGCTGCCTCACCGCAGTTGACACCGGAAAAGTCGACGTGTCCTTCTCGGGATTCGGATGGAAGGCAGACAGGGAAGAGGCATATGAACTTTCAGTAGGCTATGAAGGCGGAGATGATATCAACTATCACACACTGATCTGCCTCGCTGAAGATGCCGAAAAATACAAGAGCCTTGAGGATATGGTAGGTGCACATATAATTGCCCAGGCTTCATCACTCCAGCAGATGTATGTTGAGGATCAGATCGTAGCACTCGAAGGAGGCAGCGCCACGAATCTCGAACTCGTCTCCACTCTCGATCAGGCTATCCTCTCTCTTCAGTCAAAGAAATGCGACCTTCTCGCAATGGACGGAAGCACGGCACAGAAATATGTCGCCGAGTCTAACGGAATGTTCGTAGAGACCGGAGTCCACTTCGACCTCACGATGTACGGTACACATGAAGGAAATGTCTGCGCGGCAAAGAAGGGTGAGACATCCCTTATCGAGGCTGTAAACGAGTGCCTCAAAGCAGCGATGGATAACGGTTATTACCCGCAGTGGTATGCCGAAGCAAAAGCGCTGGCAGGAATCACCGACGAAGAGTAACAATAACGAATTAATATAAAAACACTAGCCCTGCAGGGTTACCCTGCAGGGCACGAAATAACTATTGGAGATCTTGTTTAATGGGAAAAGGTATATTTGAAGTTTTATTCGAGTTCTATCCCATATTCTTGAGAGGTCTTTTAGGAACACTTGAATACGCATTCATAGCAGTGTTCTTCGGGACGATCATAGGTGCGCTGATCGCGATAGTGCATCTTTCCAAGAATAAGGTGGTAGCGGGAATCGCAACGGTATATGTCAACGTGCTGAGGGGCACGCCGCTTCTTGTTCAGATGTATATCTCTTATTTCTTCATCCCGATGGCCATTCCGGCGCTCAACAGCATTGATAAAGTATATTATGTGCTTCTCGCTCTGATACTGAACTCGAGCGCATATGTGGCTGAGATCATCCGCGGCGGCATCAATTCCGTGGATAAAGGACAGACTGAAGCCGCGAGAAGTCTCGGAATGACTGCTTCCCATACGATGACAAAGATCGTTCTGCCGCAGGCGGTAAAAAATATCCTTCCCGCGCTGGCAAACGAATACATAGCCATGATCAAGGAAACGTCTCTTGCAGGTACATTCATGCTGTACGAATTGATGTACACGAGAACTCTTCTCGCAAACAAGTTCCTCGTATGGCAGCCGCTGTTCATCATTGCGGGCATCTACCTCATAGTTACACTTGTGCTTTCATGGGTAGTAAGAAAGATGGAAGAGAGGTTGAGTGTAAGTGAAAGATAAAGGCGAACTGCTCATAGAGACAAAAGGCCTCAGAAAGAATTTCGGAAGCCTCGAAGTGCTCAAGGGCATAGACGAAAAGATATACAAAGGTGAAGTGGTCACCATAATAGGACCGTCAGGCGGCGGAAAGAGCACATTCCTGAGATGCCTCAATATGCTTGAGGAGCCGACAGAGGGTAAGGTGTTCTTCGAGGGAGAAGAACTCAATCCGAAGAAGATCGACATAGACCAGCACAGACAGAAGATCGGAATGGTCTTCCAGCAGTTCAACGTGTTCCCCCATATGACCGTTATGGACAATATAACCATTGCCCCTACGCTTGAGAAGAAGATCCCGAAAGAACAGGCTGAGAAGCAGGCGATGGAGCTCCTGAAGATGGTAGGACTCGAAGACAAGGTCAACGAGTATCCCGGAAAACTCTCGGGCGGTCAGAAGCAAAGGCTTGCGATCGTCAGGGCGCTTGCCATGGAGCCTGATGTTATGCTCTTCGATGAGCCGACGTCAGCTCTCGACCCGGAAATGGTCAAGGGAGTCCTTGAGGTCATCCAACAGCTTGCGGAATCCGGAATGACATGCGTCATAGTCACCCATGAGATGGGTTTCTGCAAGAAAGTCAGCGACAGAGTACTGTTCATCGATGACGGTGTTATTGCAGAATCGGGAACACCGAGTGAGATATTTGAAAATCCGAAAAATCCGAGGACACAGGCGTTCCTCGCGGAAGTGCTTTATTGATGAGGGAATTGAATATGAAAACAACCTTTAAGTACGATCACTACTACAAATACGCGGAGATCGAGAGCAACCTCAAGTTCTTCGAGGAGAAGTATCCCGATCTCATCACGGTCGAATCCAACTGTGTGACGAAAGAGGGAAGAAACCAGTACCTCGCCACTATCACGAACAAGAAGACCGGCGATGCGCTGTCAAAGCCGGGCTGGTATCTTGACGGAAACATCCACGCGGGCGAAGTGACCGGTTCCATGTGCGCGATGCACACCATAGATTATCTGATCACCAACTACGGTGAGGACCCGAAGGCGACAAAGCTCATCGACGAGATGACCATATATGTCATTCCGAGAGTAACGCCCGACGGAGCCGAGACATATCTCTCCACACCGTACACGCTGCGTTCGGTCAACAGGGATTACTATCCAAAGGACGGCGGAGTCAAGGAAGAGGACCTCGACGGCGACGGAGTCATCCGCATGATGAGGATCCCGACACCGTACGGTGCATGGAAGAAGGATCCCGACCATGAGGGTTCCATGACAAAGCGCGGCCCCAGCGATTATGAGGGCGAATTCTATGACGTATACCCCGAAGGCGTATTCGAGCCTTATGACGGCGACGAGAACCTGAAACTGAAAAAGGCGAACTGGGGTCTCGATTTCAACAGAAACTTCCCTTACGGCTGGATGGCCGACTACGCAACTGCCGGAGCCGGCGATTATCCGCTCTCCAATCCGGAGTGCAAGGCCATAGTCGACTTTGCTCTCGCCCATCCGAATATCGGCGGAGCTGCGATCGGTCACACAAGCGGCGGTATCATCCTGTACCCGCCCGGAACGCGCAAGGCCAGCACAATTTCCTCTGACGACCTCACTATGCTCAAGGATATTGCTCAGATGGCTGCTGAAGAGCTCTCATACAAGCCTCTGAACATCTTTGATTCATTCCTCTCCGATCAGGAGAGCTATGACAGCGGAGCCCTTGACGACTGGTTCTTCCAGAGCCTGGGCGTTCCCGCATACACACTGGAGTTCTGGGATCTCGCTTCGAAAGCAGGAGTCCCGATGCAGTGGGGACAGGAAATGTTCGGCGATACTGCGAAAACGCTCGAGCGCTTCAACGCATGTATGAAATGGGTAAAGGAAAATGCCCCCCAGTACTATGAAGACTGGAAGGAATTCGATCACCCGACATTCGGCAAGGTCGAGATCGGCGGATTCAATTACAAGTTCACACATCAGAACCCGCCGGAGAACCTCCTGATCGATGAGTGCGAGAAGGACACGAAGTTCAACATAAGATTCGCACTTGCCATGCCTAAGCTGGTCATTGACAGCGTCTGCTCGGAAGAGGTTGCAGACGGAGTCTTCAAGATAACGGCAGTCGTAGGAAATCTCGGATATCTTCCGACGAATATCTCAGATGAAGCCGTCAAGCTCAAAAAGAGCGAACAGGTAAAGGTCTGCATCGACTGTGATGCAATAATCGAGGGAAAGAAGTGCGCAGAGATCGGCAACCTTTCCGGTTACAGCAGGACAAGAAGCGGAGTATTCTTCTACGGAAATATCTCGACCGCAATGAGCGCTCCTGCGAAGAAGAAGATCTCCTGGGTAGTGAAGGGATCAAAAGGCGACAAGGTCGTCATCAAAGCTTCCCAGCCAAAAGCGGGAACGGCTTCCAAGGAAGTAGTTCTATAACATCCCCCTAGGATGGAACACAGCCCCTGCCATACGGCAGGGGCTGCACTTTTTTCAGAATGATTCAGTGTTTTTCGAAGAATGCGACGGCTATGGCGTCAGGGCCGGCATAAGTCCCGATGGTCGCGCCGACCTTGGCGAGTTCCAGCTTGTCCCTGTTCTCCCCGTAGATCTCTGCCGAGTCGTCAATGTATTTCATGAGCATTGCATTGGAGAATCCGGTATAGCCTACGCATACAGGTCTCGAAAAATCTATGCCGATCTTCTGGATAGATTCCTTGAGAAGATTGTTGCAGTTTTTGGACCCGCGCGCCTTTCCGAGGATCTTTACGATACCGTCTTCGATCGTGAGAACGGGCTTGATGGAGAGGAGAGTTCCGGCAAAAGCGGCTGCTGCGGAAAGCCTTCCTCCGAGTTTCAGGTATTCGAGAGTTGAAAAGATGGCTATGACATGAGCTTCTTTCAGCTCTTCTTTTATTATCCCGACTATCTCTTCTGCAGACATCCCCTGATCCCTCAGCTGGACGGCACGCTCAACGATAATGTATTCAGAGATGCAGAACTGCTGAGTGTCGATGACGAATACTTTTCCGGGATAGTCTAGAGCTGCCGTACACGCGCTCTGATATGAACCGGAGACGCCGGAGGACATGCAGAAGCATATGGCTTTGTCTCCCGCCGACACGGCTTCTTCAAAAGCCTGCTCATATTCGTAGGGCGGGATCTGGCTGGTCTTCGGAATCTCATCCGTCTCTACCAGTTTTTCATAGAATTCGGTGGTGGAGATGGTGACTCCGTCGAGAAATTCCTCATCCCCGAAACGCACGCGCAGGGGAAGAACACGGATATTCCACTTTGCCGCAAGCTCCTGGGATATGTCGCTCGCGGAATCGGTTATTATTCTGATGCTCATAAGTTCAGTTTTCCTCTTTTCTGTATCTGGTATCGATGAACGCCATGAGATTGGCTTCGATAAGTTCCAGATCTCTGTACAGCACAACGCGGTCGCTCTCGGTCAGGAAGTACCCGACTGCGTCGACAGCCCCGTCGATACTGTCGTCGAGATCCGACGCTATTGCTGCTCCCTCTTCGGTGAGAGACCATATACGCTTATATTTTTTTGTTTCGGTGTCTTCCGGAACAACGAGTCCCTTATCCTGAAGGGCAGCCATGTATCTGGATACAGCGGCCTTATCCATCCCGCAGAGTTCGGTAAGGCGCGAAAAAGTGAGACCGTCCCTACTGCTGTTGAGATGATGCAGGCAGGTGACATGACCGGCCCGCAGACCGTATCTCTCCATCTCGAGCGATTTTATCTTCTGAATGCTCTGGTTGATGGATGTTATGATCGAAGTAAATCTGTCAAACCGATGTTCCATGATACGCCTCCAAAGTTGTTGATTTATCAACAAACATGCGTATTCTACATTCTTTTTGTTGACTTGTCAATAAAAATGCTGATACAGTTGGCGCTTTCGAAAAAATACGATATTTAAAACTCGATAAATTGAAGAAAAAGACCAGAAACAATAAAATGTAGGGCGTAATATTAAAGTTGAAATTGAAAATTACGCCCTTATGTGATAGGATAACTGCAGAGGAAGCAGGTGAGGCTTAATGATAGAAAGAGCTATATCAGATAATATAAAAAAAAGCGCAACACAAGTGCCTGTTATAACAGTGATGGGGCCGAGGCAAGCGGGAAAAACGACGCTGGTAAGAAATCTGTTTCCCGGGTATACATATGTTAATTTGGAAGACAGGGCTACAAGGGAATTGGCTGAAAATGATTACATAGGTTTTTTCAGTAAGTATTCAGAGCCTATGATCATCGATGAAATTCAAATGGTGCCTGAATTGCTTTCTGCAATTCAGGTAAAAGTGGATGAAGACAGAAGGAAAAACGGAAGATTTATCATTACAGGTTCTCATCAGCCCAGGCTCAGAGAAGCGGTGGCTCAATCACTGGCAGGCCGAACAACTATCCATACGTTGTTGCCGCTGAGCTTTGAAGAAATCAAAAAGACCGGGCGCACGGATACTCTGGACGAGAATCTGATCAGAGGCTTCATGCCTGAATTATATCTTGAGAATACCCGAGATCCTTACGTGTATTACAGAGACTATCTAAACACTTATGTAGAGAAGGATCTCAGGCAGATGATTGCTGTCAAGGATTTAAACACTTTTTTGAGATTTATTACTTTATTGGCAGGAAGAGTAGGACAAGTTGTTAATTTGAGCGGGTTATCCGGAGAAGTGGGCGTTTCCTCGACTACGTTGGGACAATGGTTGTCTGTATTGGAGGATTCTTTTGTCGTATTCAGATTGCAGCCGTACTTCTCCAATATCAGCAAACGCATCGTGAAATCCCCGAAAGTGTATTTTGTTGAACCCGGACTGGCAGCGTATCTCCTCGGGATCGAAACTTCGCGGCAGGCATCCAGAGATCCGCTCAGAGGAAATCTGTTTGAAAACATAGTTGTGCTTGAAGCAATGAAATCCAGGTTAAATGACAATAAAGAGCCTAATCTGTTTTATATGAGAACAGAAAAAGGAGTCGAGGTAGACCTGATATTGAAAAAGGAAGGTATTCTCCGCCCCTATGAAATAAAATCTTCCATGACACCAAATAAAGAATTCACCCGCAATATGAAATCATTTTGCGAAAGCGAGGCAGATGCGAACGATATGTGTGTAATTTATTGCGGTGAACCTTACGATTCGTATCAGGATTGTGAATACATTAATTACATGGATGTTGCGGAAGCGATGCGACGCTAAACCGGGAGCACTACCCTTTTTAGCACAACGACAATCAATGACATGTACTTTCCGGATTGCCGTGATGACGCTGCAGATAAAAAAGGCTTCCGAAGCTCTGCCGCAAGAGATACGGCGGAACTTCGGAAGCTCTTGGTTTATACCTTATTCGTATGTGTTCAGAAACGGGAGATGTGATCAGTCGTTATACGGCCATTTCACGTCATCTGTGATCGGGCACTCGTACTGTTTTCCTGCCATAGCCTCATCGAATTCGGCCTTTGCAGCTGCCTGCGCTTCAGGATCGCAGATGAGATCCCATGCGCCGCCTGCCATGACTTTTGCAGCGCGGATCATGCCCTTCATTCCTATTGAGGAACCTGAGCAAGCTGTTACCATCCAGCTGTGTCCACCTGAAAGTGTCGCGGCTGTGCAGTCGATGTTTGCTACGCTCGGGCAGATGTGCATGACATCACCGTAGTCTGTGGAAGCGCCGCCGTTCATGGCGACAAGAGGCTTGTTCTTGTAATCGATCGGAGGTGTTACGCCTTCAACATACTGCGGCTGTGCGCGGTTGATCTCGTCGGCGAACTTGAGTTCTTCCTCTGTATACTCTACGTCCGGAAGTTCCTCTCTGACCTTCTGCATGATGTTTGCCATGACTTTGTTCTGCATCGTCGGATAGATTCCGCCGAGACGCTCGATCTCGAGAGTCGTCTCTGTCATGTGAGCTGCGCCTTCTGCGCACTTGATGAGCCTGTTGAATGTATCTACGACGGCTTCACGTGTGAGAGCGCGTACGAAGAATTTTGACTCAGCATAGTCGGGAACGATGTTCGGAGCAAGTCCTCCGTTTGTGATGACATAGTGGATGCGTACATCGCTCGTTACATGCTCGCGAAGGAATTCCGAGCCGATGTTCATGAGCTGAACAGCGTCAAGAGCGCTTCTGCCGTCCTGCGGGTTGGCGGCTGCGTGGGATGTCTTGCCGTGGAATCTGAAGAATCCGGCTTCAACACCGTTCATAACACCGATGGTGTTCTGATTTGTGGCGCCCGGATGCCATGCAATGTTGAAATCGCACTCATAGAATGCGCCGGCTTTTGCCATGAAGCCCTTGCCTGTGAGCTGCTCTTCCGCGGGGCAGCCGTAGAAGATGACCGTTCCGTCTTTGCCAGAAGCTTCGAGCTCCGCCTTAAGGCCGATAACTGCACCGAGGCAGCCTACGCCGAGCAGGTTGTGTCCGCAGCCGTGGCCGATACCGCCGGGAACGACGGGATCCTTGCTGGAGCACACCTTCTGGCTGAGTCCGGGCAGGCAGTCATATTCAGCAGCAAATCCGATGACCGGATGGCCTTTTCCCCATACTGCGCGGATGGCTGTGGGCATCCCGTATGCGCCGACTTCTGTCTCGAAACCTTCTGATCTAAGGTATTCCGCTGTCCATTCGACGGCTTTCTTCTCGGTCCAGCCCATTTCGGGATTGTCCCAGATGTCTTTTGCGAGCTTGCAGAGTCTCTCTGCATGCTGGTCGATGACCTTGGAACTCAATCTTTCACTCATTCGTATTACCTCCATGAATAATAGTAAGATACCTCTAAATTATATCATGCTGTAAAATTGTTGAAAATAATGGCATACAGTCCAAAGAAAAAAGCCGGTCATGAGACCGGCTTTGGTTATGGTGTATATATCAGTTGTCGTACGGCCATGCGACGTCGTCTGTGATCGGGCAGACATACTTCTTTCCGCCCATGGATGCATCGAATTCGGCCTTTGCGGCGGCCTGGGCTTCAGGATCGCAGATGAGATCCCATGAACCTCCGGCCATGACCTTTGCGGCACGGATCATGCCCTTCATTCCGATCGAGGAACCGGAGCAGGCTGTGACCATCCAGCTGTGTCCGCCGGAAAGTGTGGACCATGTGCAGTCGGTATTCTGAACGCTCGGGGCGATGTGCATGACGTCGCCGTAGTCTGTGGAAGCGCCGCTGTTGAACGGTACCACAGGAACGGTCTCGTATTCGATCGGAGGAGTTACGCCTTCGACATACTGTGGCTGGACGCGGTTGATCTCGTCGGCGAATTTGAGTTCCTCCTCGGTATACTCGACTTCGGGGATCTCCTCTCTGACCTTCTGCATGATGTCGACAAGGACATGGTTCTGCATCGTGGGATAAATGCCTCCGAGACGCTCGATCTCAAGAGTTGTCTCCGTCATGTGGGCTGCGCCTTCTGCGCATTTAACGAGACGGTTGAAGGTATCTACGACAGCCTCGCGTGTGATGGCTCTCACAAAGTATTTTGCGGCCGCATAATCCGGAACGATGTTCGGTGCGAGTCCTCCGTTGATGATGTTATAGTGCATGCGGACGTCGTCCGTAACGTGCTCTCTCAGGAATTCCGCGCCGACATTCATCAGCGTTACCGCGTCAAGGGCGCTTCTGCCGTCCTGGGGATTGGCAGCCGCATGGGATGTCTTGCCGTGGAACTTGAATATCGCGCCTTCGACTCCGATCATCGGAGCGTACGAGTTTCTGTTGGATACGCCGGGATGCCATGCCACGGTGAAATCGCACTCGTAGAAAGCGCCGGCCTTTGCCATAAAGCCCTTACCGGTGAGCTGCTCCTCCGCTGGGCAGCCGTAGAAGATAACAGTGCCATCTTTTCCGGAAGCTTCAAGCTCTGCCTTGAGACCTATGCAGGCTCCGAGACAGCCTACGCCGAGCAGGTTGTGTCCGCATCCGTGGCCGATGCCGCCGGGAACTATCGGATCCTGTTTCGGGCTGACCTTCTGGCTAAGGCCCGGGAGGCAGTCGTATTCAGCGCAGAAGCCGATGACAGGATGGCCTTTGCCCCATGCGGCGCGGATGGCAGTCGGCATACCGTATGCTCCCACCTCTGTTTCGAATCCCTCTTCTCTCAGATACTGAGCTGTCCACTCGACGGCTTTTGTCTCATGCCAGCCCATTTCGGGGTTGTCCCAGATGTCTTTGGCGAGCTTGCAGAGTTTTTCCGCATGCTGGTCTATGACTTTGGAACTCAGTCTCTCACTCATCTTTTATTCCTCCCAATTAAATAATGCAAAAGAATATAGTGTCCCGTGAAAACAGGACACTATATATTATACATATTTTTTAACCTTAGTCTTTATACGGCCAGGGGATATCGTCCGTGATCGGGCAGATATATGTTCTGCCTTCCATAACCTTCGCGAACTCCTCTTTTGCGGCTTTCTGAGCTTCGGGGTCGCAGATGAGATCCCATGCGCCGCCTGCCATGACTTTGGCTGCGCGGAGCATGCCCTTCATTCCGATGGAAGAGCCGGAGCAGGAAGTTACCATCCAGCTGTGTCCGCCTGCGAGCGTTGAAGCGCAGCAGTCTGCGTTCTGGACGCTCGGAGCGATGTGCATGACGTCGCCGTAGTCTGTGGAAGCGCCGCCGTTAGCATTGGAAACGGGCTTGTTCAGGTAGTCGATAGGAGGTGTGACACCCTCGACATACTGCGGCTGTTTGCGGTTGATCTCATCGGCGAATTTGAGTTCTTCCTCAGTGTATTCCACGTCCGGAAGTTCCTCTCTGACTTTCTGCATGATGTCGACAAGGACCTTGTTCTGAAGTGTGGGATAGAGTCCGCCGAGACGCTCGATCTCAACTGTAGTCTCTGTCATGTGTGCTGCGCCTTCCGCGCATTTTACGACTCTGTTGAAAGCGTCTACGCATGCTTCACGGGAGAGTGCGCGCACAAAGTACTTTGTGGCTGCAAAATCCGGCACGATGTTCGGAGCAAGACCGCCGTCCATTACGAAATAATGCATGCGGACATCGCTCGTGACATGCTCGCGGAGGAACTCAACGCCGACGTTCATGAGCTGAACCGCGTCGAGTGCGCTTCTGCCGTCCTGCGGGTTTGCCGCAGCGTGGGATGTCTTGCCGTGGAATCTGAAGATAGCGCCTTCGATCCCGTTCATTGTTCCGTATGTGTTCTGGTTTGTGGAACCCGGATGCCATGCGATGGTGAAATCACACTCCGTGAATGCGCCGTTCTTTGCCATGAAGCCTTTCGCCGTGAGCTGCTCTTCTGCGGGGCAGCCGTAGAAGATGACAGTGCCTTCCTTACCGGAAGCTTCGAGTTCGGCTTTGAGACCCACGACAGCGCCGAGGCAGCCGACGCCGAGGAGGTTGTGGCCGCATCCGTGACCGATTCCGCCCGGAACGACGGGATCCTTGGATGTGCTGACCTTCTGGCTGAGTCCGGGGAGACAGTCGTATTCTGCGCAGAATCCGATGACCGGATGACCCTTGCCCCATACTGCACGGATGGCGGTGGGCATTCCGTATGCGCCAACTTCTGTTTTGAATCCCTCTGCTTCAAGGTATTCCTTGAACCACGCTACGGCCTTCTGCTCTGTCCAGCCCATCTCGGGATTATCCCAGATGTCCTTTGCGAGCTTGCAGAGTCTGTCAGCCTGCTGGTCGATGACTTTGGAACTTAAACGTTCACTCATTATAGTATTTCCTCCAAAAAGATTTATAGGGATAAGAGTATCACTTTAAAGTGCTGAAGTCTATCGGCAGATGTCTAGAAATTCGAATATAGCGCACTATCCGTTGTCGTAATGATGACGAAAAAGAGAGACCGGAATCTGTTCTCAAACTTTATAAAAATTTTAGGAGAAAATAGTATTTCTGTATATTGCAACCACTAAATATAGTGGTTATAATACGTAATACACGCATATATCTTGTGGTCTGACACTATATCTTGTGGTCAGTGGCAATTTGCAAATATTTGAGGAATAACGGAAGAGGAGAAGCATATGTACAACGAATATCTTGACGGCAATATGCACGAACACGTCAACTGCGTAATGAAGAGATCGGGCGAGAGAGTCACGTTTGATGCGGAGAAGATCATCGCCGCTATAAGGAAAGCCAACATGGCCGAGGGCATCGTCAGCGAGAGACTAACAGAAGATCAGATAAATGAGATAGCCTACGGAATAGAGAAGGACGCCGCCAGCGCAGGCAGGGACCTCTCCGTGGAAGAGATCCAGGACAAGGTCGAAGACGCACTCATGGCATCGGGCAAGAACAGAGTTGCAAGACTGTACATCACATACCGCTACAGACACAATGAGATGCGCAAGATGAGCAATATCGACCAGAAGATCGCCGGTGTCGTCGAGCAGAACAACGAAGACGTAAAGCAGGAGAACAGCAACAAGAACCCTACGGTCCTGTCGGTCCAGAGAGACTATATGGCTGGCGAGTGGAGCCGTTACTATACCGGCAGATATCTCCTTCCGGAAGATATACTCTCCGCTCACAGGGAAGGCATAATCCACTTCCACGACGCCGACTATTTCGCGCAGCATATGCACAACTGCGATCTCGTGAATCTTGAGGATATGCTCCAGAACGGCACATGCATCAGCGGAACGCATATAGACAGACCCAAGAGTTTTGCCACGGCGTGCACGGTCGCTTCCCAGATAGTCGCTCAGGTCGCGTCCAGCCAGTACGGCGGACAGACGATCACAGCTTCGCACCTCGCGCCGTTCGTCGACGTCTCGAGACAGAAGATAAAGAAGAGACTTTCAGCGGAGCTCGCGGAAGCCGGAGTCGAACTTGAGGAGGATAAACTCAACAAGCTTGTTGAACAGGAACTTCTCAAGGAAGTCGAATCCGGATGCCAGACGATCCAGTATCAGCTGATAACTCTTCAGTCCACAAACGGACAGGCCCCGTTCGTAACTGTATTCCTGTATCTGAACGAAGTGCCTGAAGGACAGGTCAGAGACGACCTCGCGCTCATCATCAAGGTCATGCTCGAGCAGAGGATCCTCGGAGTCAAGGACAAGACAGGCGCATATATCACGCCCGCATTCCCGAAACTCATATATGTCCTCCAGGAGGACAACATCGAGCCCGGAACTAAGTACTATGAACTGACGGAGCTCGCCGCAAAGTGCACGGCGAAGAGAATGGTTCCCGACTACATCTCCGAGAAGAAGATGATCGAGCTCAAAGGCGATGTGTATCCGTGCATGGGATGCAGAAGCTTCCTCACGCCGGACCGTTTCACCGACGCGGGTATCGAGAACGTCGCTGACGCGAAGAACTACGTTCCCGGAAAGCACAGATACTACGGCAGATTCAACCAGGGCGTCGTCACCATCAATCTCGTTGACCTCGCCTGCTCATCTGGCAAGGATGAGGAAAAGTTCTGGCAGATCATGGAAGACCGTCTGGAGATGTGCCACAGAGCTCTCAGGATAAGACATGAGAGACTCCTCGGAACACCTTCCGACGTCGCTCCGATCCTCTGGCAGGACGGCGCTCTCGCAAGACTTGAGCCGGGCGAGACGATCGACAAGCTCCTCTACAACGGATATTCCACGATCTCTCTCGGATATGCGGGACTTGCCGAATGCGTATATTACATGAAGGGGATCTCCCACACATCCCCCGAGGGCGAGGAGTTCGGGCTCAGAGTCATGCAGGCTCTCAATGATGCATGCGCGAAGTGGAAGAAGGCGGAGAACATCGATTACTCCGTATACGGAACTCCGCTGGAGAGCACGACGTACAAGTTCGCAAAATGCCTGCAGAAGAGATTCGGAAAGATCCCCGGCGTAACGGACAAGAACTATATCACGAACAGCTATCATATCCATGTCTCCGAGAACATAGACGCTTTCTCAAAACTCACGAAGGAAGCGGCGTTCCAGAAACTCAGTCCTGGCGGTGCGATCAGCTACGTCGAAGTTCCGAATATGCAGAACAACATCCCGGCAGTCCTCGCGATCATGAAGCATATCTATAACAGCATCCTCTACGCCGAGCTCAACACGAAGAGCGACTACTGCGATGTTTGCGGATATGACGGAGAGATCAGGATAATAACGGATGATACCGGCAAGCTCGTATGGGAGTGCCCGAAGTGCGGAAACAGGGACCAGACCAAGATGCACGTCGCGAGAAGGACATGCGGCTACATAGGCACCCAGTACTGGAACCAGGGCAGAACGCAAGAGATAGCAGACAGAGTCCTGCACGTTTCAACTGACACTTTTAAGTCTGCAAGGTGAACAACCATCAAGTAAAAGATATAGCCGGAAGGTCGTTTCCGGCTATATTCATCTCATAAAGGGGCAATAAATTGAATTACGGCAGAATCTACTATTGTGATATTGCGAACGGAATAGGCTGCAGAACGGCACTTTTTGTGAGCGGCTGCACTCATCACTGCAAGGGATGCTTCAACGAGGAGACCTGGGACTTCAGTTACGGAGAACCGTTCACTGAGGATCAGGAAAACGAGATCATAGAATCCCTGAAACCGGAATATATAGACGGACTCACGGTTCTCGGCGGGGAGCCCATGGAGGTCAGCAATCAGAAGGCGCTGAGACCGTTCCTCGAGAAGATCAAGGCAGAATGCCCTGACAAGACCATTTGGATCTACTCGGGATACACATGGGATGAACTGAATGATCCGGACAACAGAAGATGTCATTCCGACGACACCTCTGTCATCCTCGGACTCACGGATATCCTTGTGGACGGAAGATTCGTCGAGGAGCTCAAGGATATAACGCTCAACTTCCGCGGCAGTTCGAACCAGAGGATAATCGATGTGAAAGCGTCTCTCGAAAGCGGCGCTCTGGTGCTCTCAAAATACATGTGATCACGACAGGCGGAACTGTATAAGTTCCGTCTTCTTTTTTATATCCGGCATATTTGGTAAGATAGTTTTGCAAAGCCCCGTAAGGAGAAATAATTATGGATAAGAGAAAAGTAATATTCGACGTGGATACCGGATCGGATGACGCCATTGCAATGATGGTTGCTATACAGAATCCGGACAGATTCGACATTCTGGGCATGTGCTCTGTAAACGGAAACAGGGGTATCGACTACACAACGGAAAATACCCTCAGAACGGTGGAGTGGCTCGGAAGCGACGTCCCTGTATTCAGGGGATGCGCTCTTCCGTACGCGTCGACACTGGATCCCTGGAGGAGACCGAGAATCCCGTACGGCGGAGCAAACGGCTGCGCCTCGGGACAGTCCAGTATACACGGGGATCTGCTCGATCTGCCCGAAGCCACGATAAAGGAGCAGGACAAGAGCGCCGTAATGTGGCTCATCGAGACTCTCCTCGCTTCCGAAGACAGGATCACCCTCATCCCGGTGGGTCCGCTCACAAACATAGCACACGCGCTCAGGATCGAGCCGCGTATAAAGGAGAAGATAGAGGAAGTCGTCATCATGGGCGCCGCGTACCACGTGGGAAACATCACAGCGACATCAGAGTTCAACTGGTGGATCGACCCTGAAGCGGCTAAGATCGTTATGGATTCGGGACTCAATATAACGCTCGTGCCGCTTGATGCAACGCACTCCGCGTATGTGAAGGGTTCGGAACTCAGAGAGATGTGCAAATCCGGTACCAGAGCGGCTCAGATGATGGAGAAACTGGTGTCCGGAAGGATCAAAGGATACGGGGCATGGCAGCCTATGGAAGAAGAGGACGCTGCTCCGATCCACGACGCACTGTGCACGGCATATCTCATTGATCCCACGGTTATCGATGATATGCGCGAAGTGTGGGTCGATGTCGATTTCTCGGGCGGACCGGCCGACGGAATGTCCATATGCGACGTCGAAAAGCGACATCCCGACAAGAAACCCAATTGCCGACTCGCACTGCACGCGGACAGGGAAAAATTCGTGAAGATACTGGCTGATGCCTGCAAATAAATATGAGAGTTATAGGAATAGATATAGGAACGACGACGGTGAGCGCAGTCGTATTCGACCCCGGTGAGAGAAAGGTCATAGACAGCCGGACGGTAAAAAACGGCAGCTTTATCGAAACGGAAAACGACTGGGAGAGAATTCAGGATCCGGCGGTCATAGTCTCGAGGGTAATGCCGGTACTGGACGGATTCCTCGGGATGTATCCCGAGGTGGCCGGTATAGGTCTTACAGGCCAGATGCACGGGATCGTATATACCGATAAAAACGGCATGGCCGTGAGTCCTCTGTTCACATGGCAGGACCAGCGTGGATCGATCCCGGAAAACGGAACGACGCTGGTGGACAGGATATACAGAAATACGGGAGTCAAAGCCGCTTCCGGGTACGGGCTGGTGACGCACCTGTATCAGAGTGAACATTCGCTGGTCCCGGAAAACGCGGTCAGCCTTTGTACGATCCCGGACTATATCGGCATGATGCTGACCGGAAGGGAGAGGCCGCTAGTGCACATAAGCATGGCGGCGAGCCTCGGATTCTTCGATGTAGAGAACATGTGTTTCCGCAGCGCCGAGTTTGCGGCTGCGGGAGGAGATACCGGCATACTGCCCGAAGTCACGGATGAGATAACCGTGCTCGGCAGCTACAGGGGATATCCGGTTACTGTCGCCATAGGCGACAACCAGGCCAGTTTTCTCGGAGCAGTCGGCTATTCCGCCGATACGCTGCTCCTCAATATAGGTACGGGAGGGCAGATATCCATCTTGTCTGACAAGTTGTTCGAAGCTCCCAGCATAGAGGCGAGACCGATAAGCAGAGGCAGATATCTTCTTGCCGGATCATCGCTGTGCGGCGGCCGGGCGTACGCCATCCTCGAAAAGTTTTTCCGCTCATATGTGAGTGAGGCGTGCGGATCCGACGAGCCGCAGTACGAAACTATGGAACGGCTGGCAGAAAAAGCGCTCGATACGGAAGGCGGCATGACAGTCAGAACCGCATTCATGGGAACGCGTACCGATCCCGGACTCAGGGGAAGCATAACGGGAATAAGTGAAGATACGTTCACGCCCGAAGGACTTATCATTGGCGTGATGCGAGGCCTTATAGACGAACTGCATGAGATGTATGTGACCGTCCGCGACGGTGCGGCGATCAGAGCGGAACGGCTGGTCGGTTCGGGAAACGGACTCAGAAAGAACAGGATCCTGCAGATAATAGCTTCCGAAGCGTTCGGGGCGGAACTTGAGATGAGTACCTGTAATGAGGAAGCCGCCTGCGGCGCAGCGGGGAGTTTTATATATCGACGCCCATAGAACGAAGTGAATTTGAGTTAACAGATCAGACCGGGAACGCTTAATGCGGTTCCGGCCTTATCTTTTCAGCATGGCAGAAATCAACGCACACAAATGCGCGCACATTGAGACGCATAACTAATAATGGTATATTTAACATGAAGAATTTGTATCGGAAGCGATCAAAACGAAGATACTGGAGAAGGAAAAAACCCTGATATGGACAACCGAAACGATCAAGTAAAGATGCTGGACAGATATCTGTCCCCGCTGGATGTCTGGTCCATGGCCTTCGGGTGCATGGTCGGATGGGGCGTTATGGTCATGCCGGGGACAACGTTCCTGCCGGTCGCCGGCCCTGCCGGGACCCTGATCTCCCTGGTGATCGGGCTTGCGGTGATGCTGACGGTCGCTCACTGTGTTTCATATCTGATGGTTCGCTCCCCAAGTACCGGAGGCATCTACTCCTATACCAAAGAAGCTTTCGGCCGTGACCATGCTTTTCTGTGCTCCTGGTTTCTGAGTCTATCATATCTGACAGTCGTGTTCCTGAACGGAACGGCAGTGTTCCTTGTGGTCCGTACCATGCTCGGAAATGCGGCGCACGGTTCCTGGCACTATGTGGTCGGCGGGAATACAGTCTATTTCCGTGAGGTCGCCTGCTCTGTGGTTGCCCTTGCCGGTATCGGTGTGCTCTTTATCGTCGCAAAACCGATCCTGCAGAGACTGCAGACGATACTTGCGGTGGTCCTGATAGCAGGCATCATCGTTACGGCGGGCTTCTGTATACCTCACGCGCTGTCCGGAGGTCAGCTGTGGTCTTTCGGATTCCGCGGAGTGAGCAGGCCTTTTGCCATTTTCAGTCTGGTGATCCTCGCGCCGTGGGCTTTTGTCGGCTTTGAGGTGATAACGCTGGACACGGCACACTTCCGGTTCCCGATCAAAAAAACCGGCGCAGTGCTCTTCATTTCTATTATTGCGGCTGCGTTTGCATATATTGCGATGGCACTGGTCGCCATATCCGCCATGCCGGACGGATACGGCTCCTGGGTCGATTACATTTCGGACATCGGAAATCTGAGCGGTGTCGAATCTGTCCCGACATTTTATGCAGCCAGGTCGATCATGGGACAGACCGGATTTATCATGCTGGGAGTCACGGCGATAGCCGCGATCCTGACGGGCATTATCGGCGCCTACCGCGCAATGTTGCGCATGCTCTCGACGATGGCGGAGGATAATATCCTATCCAAGTCGTTCGAAAAGACATCCTACAGCATCCTGTTCGTTATGACTCTGTCGATCCTGATCTCACTGCTGGGCCGCAATACACTCAGCTGGTTTGTGGATCTGACCTCTTTCGGCGCGATCGTCGCCTACGGATACACTTCGGCGGCAGCATACAAGATCGCGAAGGCAGAAGGGAATACCGGGATAAAGGTTACGGGAATAGCCGGAACAGTGATCTCCGTGGTGTTCTGCATCGTGCAGCTGGTGCCAAACCTTGCCGCCCTTGACGCCATGGGAAGCGAGGCATTCCTTCTGCTTTCCCTCTGGTGCCTGCTCGGTTTCATATTCTACTGGCGCACTGTAAAACGCAGTACCCTTGCGGAATACAGCGGGATGTCCACTTCCGGCACGGTATTGTTCGCACTGCTTGTCTATGCGGCGATCATCTGGCTCGGAAAGCGTCTCGCGGCGAGGCAGACGATAGAGGAAGTCCGTTCGGATCTGAGCGCCGGCGGCATTCTGATGATCCTGATCATCTTTGTCGGCCTCATTGTTATGCTGTATATCCAGAATCTGGTGCGGACCAAGAATGAAGCCGCCGAGCGTGAGAAGATCCGCGCGGTTGAAAGCAGCCTTGCGAAGAGTCAGTTCCTGTTCAACATGTCCCATGATATCCGCACACCGATGAACGCAATCCTCGGGTATACGAATCTGGCCCTTAAGGATCCGACCTCGGATACACAGAAGGACTATCTTGAAAAGATCGAGACTTCCAGCGAGCACCTTCTGGCGCTGATCAACGATATTCTGGAAATGAGCCGCATCGAGAGCGGGAAGATGGAACTGAATTATGCGCCGGCTGATCTTATAAAGATCTTTGAAGAGATGAGGGATCTGTTCTCGGCGCAGATGAAACAGAAGAGGCTGTATTATTCGGTTTACACGGAGCAGGTACATGACCGGTATATCTGGTGTGACAGAAAGAACCTGAACCGTGTCCTTCTCAACATAATATCCAACGCTTACAAGTTCACGCCGGAAGGCGGCACGATATCTGTTTCCGCCTATGAGACCGGCAGCGCGGAATCAGGCTACGGTTCCTACGAGCTGCGAGTCAAGGACAGTGGAATAGGCATGTCCAAAGA
The DNA here is from genome assembly GCA_017512745.1 of Oscillospiraceae bacterium. Lineage (GTDB taxonomy): Bacteria > Bacillota > Clostridia > Oscillospirales > Ruminococcaceae > RGIG5675. Next base: position 81,495 of record JAFWEV010000060.1, on the reverse strand, counting down.
GTTCGTCGAGAAGATGTGGGGCGCGTTTGAACGCGAGCGCACCTCTACAGACAGCGGTATCGAGGGCACCGGTCTCGGTCTCGCAATAACGAAGAGTCTCGTTGAGCTGATGGGCGGTACGATCGAGGCGCTGACGTCGCCCGGCAGCGGAACAGAGATCATCATCCGTGTCAAATTCCGCCTCGCTTCGGAAGATGACCTGAAGAAGGAGACCGGAGACGGGAACAGCGAGGCAGCTGATGAGACTGACTTTTCCGGAAAACGGCTGCTCCTGGTCGAGGATAATGAGATCAACATGGAGATCGCACGCATGATCCTCGAACAGATGGGCTTTGCTGTGGAGACTGCTGAAAACGGAAAGATCGCAGTGGACATGGTCGGCACATCGGAACCGGGATATTATGATGCGGTACTTATGGACATTCAGATGCCTGTCATGAACGGATATGAAGCAACCAGAGCGATCCGTACCCTGCAGGATCCGTTGCTTGCCGGAATACCGATCCTCGCAATGACGGCGAACGCATTCGAGGAAGATGTACTGGCGGCCAGGGACGCGGGCATGCAGTCTCATATCGCAAAACCCATCGACATCGGGGTGCTGACTGAAGAACTCAGGTCGGTCCTGGACCGGAGATAGACGGTTCCCGTCTGCGGAGGAGATTTCATTGAACACTCTTTTTTATGAGATGATATTTAAGAGAAAGTCGTTCCATATCTTCAGGAATGTCGGCGATGAATCGATCGGTGAAGACGAACTTTACGATATTCAGAATGCATATTCCGGGTTCATTCCCCTGATCCGGGGAATCAGGACCGCTATCCGCATTATTCCGGAGGATCAGACCACCTGCAGACGTGGAGGAGAGTACTGTATCCTGCTCTACAGCGAAAAGAAGGACGGATATCTGCAGAACATCGGCTATCTCGGCGCACAGCTCGATCTTTACCTTGTGTCCCGAAACATAGGAACGCTCTGGTTCGGAATAGGCAAAACAAAAGAGGAATCCTTCGAGGGAATGGACTTCATCATTATGTTCTCCGTCCGGAAGATCAGCGACGGCTCAAAGTTCCGCAAGGATATGTTCAGGAGCAAAAGAAAGAGCATCGAAGAAATATGGGAAGGTGAGCAGATCTTAGGCGTGAGCGATATTGTGAGGTTTGCTCCAAGCGCCTGCAATACTCAGCCGTGGCTTGTGAGGAACGATGGTGAGCTTCTGGTATACAGGTACAGGAAGCCCGGCAAAAGAGGGATCATGCCTGCAGATATGGTTCCGTTTTACAACCGCATAGATATAGGGATATTCATTTGTTTTATGGATATCTGCCTTGAGCACAGCGGCATCGGATTTGAGAAGACACTTTATTCCGATGACGGTGATGACAGAGAACTTGTGCTGAATGCAAAGTACACATTTGATCTGTGAACCGGGATGCGCGGAGGTCATTAAGATTGATCGAAATAAGAGAAACGACCATAGAGGACATCAAAAATATCCAACGCCTCTGGGCTGACGGCGATGTAATGAAATTCGTCGGGTTCCCGAACGGATTGATCAATACAGACGAAGAAATGGAAAACTGGTTCCGGTGGATCGCATCCAACAGACCAGGGTTGAACCATTTTTCTATATTTGAAGACGGAAACTATTGCGGAGAATCCTTCTATGCGATCGATGCGGAACATCATAGCGCCGCACTGGACATCAAGCTGTTCGGATCTGCAAGAGGACGGGGCATTGCCGCGGCGGGACTGTCCCATGCGATAAGAGAAGCATTCCGAAACGGAGCTGAGACCGTATGGGTCGATCCAAACCCGGAAAATACCAAAGCGATCGCATTGTATAAGAGACTAGGTTTTGTTCGGAAAGATTTTCCGGAGCACCTGATTTCCGAGGGGAAGGGACAAAGCTCAGTCTATATGGAATTTCGCAGAGACTGATTTTTGCTTTATATTTTTATGATGACATATAGAGAAAAATGAGAAAAAAACATCTTGCAAAATCAATATTGTTATTATCTCTGACGGCGATCCTCATATCTTCGTGCGCCGGCACTTTTCCTGCGAAAGAAAAGGTTGCTGCGATGTCGGATGAAGATGCGACAAAACTGCTTCTGAACAAAACCCAGCAGGAAGTGCAAAAACACTGGGGCGAACCCGACAGTTTCTTTTCCGGGTTCTACGGGGATATATACACTGTCGGGGATAAATGCATCGGCGTGTATTATCATGCCGACAGCAGGCAGGTGTATCATGTGGCCTGCTGGACAAAAAAGGCGCCCGAACAGGAGATAGAAGGCAATATGCGGTCGTACGCCAAGATGAACGACGGCACATGGATGTGCGACGGATACACGTACGCGTACCGGCTTGAGATCACGGGAAGAATGCCGAACGCAGCCAGGGACTCCACATTTATCTATCTGAGCAACATTGAGGAAATAACGTTCGAACAGGCATATAAGGCTTCAGGAGTAAGCAGCAATTCGGATGACTACTTTTCCCCTGAAGAAGCCGTATTAGTCGAAATGTACTGATAATGCCCTTAATGGCACGGGTTGATGCGCCTAAAATATAGTGAAACATGGAGCAGATCACAAAACGTGATCTGCTCCATTTCTTTATGACTCTATTTGTACACTCTTTCGAAATCTGTCCGGCGTGACCCCGTACATTTCCTTAAAGCTGCGGATAAACTGGCGGGTATCTTTATAACCGATCTCTTCACAGATATGATCCAGCTTCCAGTGCTTTGTTTTCAGAAGTTCTGCGGCTTTTCGCAGTTTAAAATCCTTGACAGTCTCTGAGAAAGACCTCCCGGTCTGTTCCTGAAACATACGGCTCAGGTAGGACTCGTTGTAATGATATTCCGCAGCAAGATCATGGAGTGTGATGGTGCGATAGTTATTGTACATATAGTTGATCATATCTAGTATGCGCTGATCCCGGAGAGCAATACTGTAAAGCGGCTGCATTGTGTCAATATATCGCTGAAGAATATACGTTATGAGGCCGCTTGCAGCCCATTCCATGAGCTCTTTGCGATAGGGGAGCGCGAGCTTTTGCTGTTCATACAGGAAAAGAAGCATGTTTTCGGCGGAAGGATCTTCACCGCACTGAAAACTGATCGGGTAGATCATGGATGGCAGATGCGGAATAGTCATTTTTATGAAGTGACTGAGCCTGATTTTTATGGTTAGGCATAATGAATCGCCGACAGCGATGAGCTGATGCCTGACGGGAACGGGGATGAGAATAAAACTCCCTTCCTGCTGAATTACCTCATTTTCACCGACCCGATGAATACAACTGCCGCGAAGCACATAAGCGCATTCGATAAATTCATGAGAATGTGCGGGTATTTCAATGTAACGGAGCAGTTTCTCCACGGCAATATTCATGTCAGCAGGCATGAAATCCTTTTCCGTAAGGCCTGTATTTCCGTATCTCTCATGGAAAGAAGCTACTATCTGCCCCTGTTCCCGAAGAGCAGACGGATCATTGATAGCTTCTAAGGTGCGGCGGTCCGTTCCGTGCATCGCGAGGTATAAATACTGACCATGGCGAAGCATTGCTCCTGTCCGTCGGAAGGAATCCAGGCCTGCTTTTTCATATGGGTCCAATCGGGATAACTCCCGGACCAGATTATTATAGGTTGCCAAGAAAATCCTCCTATCTCCATATGTATTCGTTTGTGATCTTGAACGGATAAGCCACAAGCAAATCATATCCTCGTGAAAAGTAAAAATCAACCTATTAATCAAGTAAAATAGCGGTATTTATTTGTTATTGCCAATACATATAATACAATTCAGAAGAATATGGAAAGGGAATCACACATGGGGAGAATACAGAATGATTTGAAATGCAGAGTTCTGCAAACTGCGGTGTATAAGAAAATGTACACCGGTCATAAGCCCAATGAGTGGGAGCCCTGGAATAAACCCTGCGTTAAAACACTTCCCGGCGGCCTGGTATGTAACAGTGATCTGAAATACGGGGAAACTTACCCCAACAGCTTTGCGGATATCTGGTATCCCGATGATAGTGGGAAGAAACGGCCGGTGGTAGTGTACTTTCACGGCGGCGGTTTTATTTTCGGCAACAAGTCTTCGGGCGACCCGATGCAGACCGGCAGCGGTGGAGTCGGGAAACTGGAAGCCGTTGTTAGGGAAGGGTATATCCTGGTCAATGCGGATTACGCTCTGGCACCGCAGTACCGCTTTCCGGTGCAGATAAGACAGTGCGATGAACTGATGCGGTATCTGATCGCTCACGAAGAAGAACTGCATCTGGACATGTCCAGGGTCTGTCTATCGGGCGGCAGCGCAGGAGCAAATATCACAGTGATCTATGCGGCATGTGTCTGTAATCCGGAGTATGCAACCCTGCTGGGCGTAGAACCCGTTTTAACGCCGGAAAACCTGAAGGTGCTCGCGATCGATGAAGCTGCGCTGGATGCCAGTGCCTTTGACAAAAACATGTACGCGATGCTGGGCTGCGCCACAGGGGCGAAACGTAACACGCCGGAGGCTGTGGCGATCATCAACGCGAAAAACTATATTCGTGACAGCTTCATCCCCAGTTGGATCAACGCCTCCAATGAACCTAACGACGAGAACGGCTATTTCATCACGGAGGGACGCGGACTCAAAAAGAAGCTGGATGAGATCGGAGTTCCCAATGACCTTGTTTTCTTTCCCGGAGCGAAACTGCCTCATGGCTACATGGATCGGATGGAGGCGGAACCTCATGCAAAAGAAGCCTTTGACCGCATGATGAACTTCATTCAAAAATACATTTAAGGAGCAGAAACGATGGCAAAAAAAGAACGCATTAACAAACATCCTGACTGGAGACTGAGCTCCCGGGAGCGTTTCAATTACTATCTCTCAGACAGCGGCAGACTGTTCGGTACCGCTGTATTTCAGACCTTTATGACCGCGTTCCTGGCGCTTCGCGGGGTCAATCTGGCGATATTGGCAAGCGTATTGCTGGTGCTCAAGCTGATTGACGCAGTGGACGACGTGATCTTCGGCTACCTGATCGATAAGCTTAAAATCACCGAATGGAAAGCTTTTCGCAAGCTGACCGGTGAGGGCAAGTATCTGCCCTGGTTCAGGCTGACATTCTTCCTGTTCCCGCTGTTCACCGTGGTGTTCTATCTGATGCCATCAACGCTGCCTGTCGGCGCGAAGATCGTATGGTTTATGGTGAGTTATCTGTTCTATGACTTCTCCTGCACCCTCAATGAGGTGCCCATGAATTCTCTGGTGATGACCTTAACTGACAATACTGAAGAACGCACGCATATCATCACGATCAAAGGGATCATTACCGTTCTGGCGGCCGTTATTGTCGGCGTCACTTTGAACTTGCTGGTGGATCCGGTCTCCGGTCCGGGCTTTAGCTTTACATCGGTTGCGATCGGCGCCATGATCATCTGCACTGCAATTATGATCCCGCTGGTGCGAAACGGTAAGGAATACAACACAGAGCTGAAGAATGTTGAAGAAGAGAATCAGCACGAAGGCTATACCTTGCGAGACATGTGGAACTGTGTGAAGACCAACAAGTACATGATGGTCTACCTGGTTTCCATGCTGATCGCGGGAATAACGGCCACATCTTCCGCTGTCAGCTCTCTGATCTCCTTTTACCTCTTTGACGGCAGAACAATGATCACTTCCATTCCGGTACTGATCGCCTTCATTCCGGGGTTGATCATCAACACCCAGGCGGACAAGATCGCCAAGCGCTTTGGCCGTAGAAATTCCCTGGTGCTTCTGGGTCTTGTTTTCGGGGGAATGTACATTTTGCAGTATCTGGTAGGTTATGAAAATATCGTTGCCTTCATTACCCTGAGCACCATTGCGGGACTTGCCAATTCACTGCGCTATGTCTTTATGAACTTCATCGCACCGGACACCATCGAATACACACGATATAAGACCGGAAAGGATTGCGCCGGCATCTTCTACTCCCTGAATGCCTTTGTCAACAAAGCCGTTGGCGGCGTAGGCGCCAGCTTAGGTCTCCTGGTGATGGGACTCTATGGCTGGCACGAGGTGCAGGCGGAGAGTTATCAGCAGCTGTTGGACATGGGTATGGCCGTCGGTCAGGCTGGATATCAGACGCCTCAGGCCATTCACGGCATGTGGGTGGTTTATGCGCTGATCCCAGGCATCGGATTCCTGCTGTCCACATTGATCCTGTTGTTCTATAAGCTGAGAGATAAGGATGCGGAGCTTATGGCCAAGTGTAACGCCGGACAGATCACCCGCGAAGAATGCGAAGCGCAGCTTTCGAGGAAGTATTGATGATACGGGAGAGTTTCAACAGCGGCTGGATGTTCAGCCGCGGCAGCGGGACGGCTCTGGAGCGTACAGTCAACGATACGCAGAAACCGGTTCCGGTGTCACTGCCGCACGATGCCATGATCGGGGAAGTGCGGGATCCAGAAACGCTAACGGGCAATGCGACAGGCTATTACCCCGCAGAGACTGTTCACTATACCAAGGAATTCGAATTGGAAGATATATCCGGCACGACATTTCTGGAATTCGAGGGTATCTATCACAATGCTGCGGTGTACATAAACGGCTGTCTGGCGGCGCAGCATCATAACGGTTATACCGCTTTTGCAGTCGACATTTTGCCCTTTCTAAAACAGGGAAAGAATACCGTCAAAGTACTGGTGCGAAACGGTGTTTCTTCCAGCCGCTGGTATACGGGCACCGGTATTTACCGGGATGTGTGGCTGCTTCGGTCAGGAAGTGTTCATATCGCGCCGAACGGCGTGAAAATCGCTACAGCGGAAGCTGACGAGGAAGCGGCAGCGCTGTTGATCCAAACCACGCTGGTCAACAGGGATACAGAGCAGCAGACACTTTGTCTGCACCATCGGATCAGCGGCACGGAGATCAGCGCTCCGGTAACGCTGGCGGCGGGTGAGACCAGGACGGTGACACTGCGTTTTACTCTGGAGCATCCGAGGCTCTGGAGCGCAGATGACCCTTACCTGTATGAATGCGAGACGGAGCTGGAAGGAGTGGACACGGAACACACACGTTTCGGAGTCCGCACCTGTTCTCTGGATGCCGGGAGAGGACTTCGCATTAACGACAAGCCCATCAAACTCCGGGGTGGCTGCATCCACCAGGATCACGGTGTGATCGGAGCGGTGGAACACAGGGATTTGACCTTCCGGCGCATCCGGAAGCTCAAGGAAGCGGGTTACAATGCTGTCCGCTGCGCTCACTTTCCCACGAGCCGGACAGTGCTGGAGGCATGTGATGAACTAGGGATGCTCGTCATGCTGGAGCTTTGCGACGCCTGGACGACGCCTAAGGTGGAATTTGATTATTCCACCTGGTTCCTTTCCCACTGGAAAGAGGACGCCGCTGCCATGGTGGAACTGGCCTTCAATCATCCTTCGGTGATCTTCTATTCTATCGGCAACGAGATCTGCGAGGTCAGCGATCCCCATGAAGTACAGTACGGCAGACAGATCTGCGATCATATACGCGCAATGGATCCCTCCCGCTATATCACCAATTGTGTGAATCCGGTGCTTTCCCTGATGGATCGCATTCCGGAGCTGGCTGTGAGGGCTGGGGCGGATATAAATTCCATTCTGAACGGGAATGCGGAAGAGCTTGCCAGGCTGATGGCATCCCGGGAGATAGGTGAGCCGTTGGAAGAGGCGTTCAGCTATCTGGATTTGGCGGGCTACAATTACGCCACTTTCCGATACGAAGCGGATGCAGCACAATACCCACACCGCGTTATGCTGGGTGCAGAGTGTTATCCCGGCGCCCTCTATGAAAACTGGAAGCTCTGTGAGAAGCTTCCGCAGCTGATCGGGGACTTCGGCTGGGCAGCCTGGGACTACCTGGGCGAGGCCGGTGTCGGGCAGCATCGCTACGGCGAGGCGCTGGAGTACGATCTGTACGGCGCCTACCCCTGGAGAAGCGCAGGCTGCGGAGATTTCGATCTGATCGGCGACCGGCGTCCGGTATCCTACTGGCGGCAGATTGTATGGGGCCTCCGGAAGGACCCGTATCTTGCCGTTCAGGACCCCGCCCACTACGGAGAAAAACAGTCTCCCACCCGCTGGGGCTGGTCGGACGCCCTGCGGAGCTGGAATTACCGGGACCATGAAGGCAAGCCTATCGTGGTGGAGGTCTATTCCGACGCAGAGGAGGTCGAGCTGCTTGTAAACGGACTTTCTGTCGGAAAACAGAAGACAGTACGCTGCAAAGCACTGTTTGATACCGTTTATGAACCCGGTGAACTGACAGCGGTCAACATTCGCAGCGGAAAGCCCGCAGAACGTGACCGGCTGAAGACGGCATCAGACGATGTACATATAGAACAGACAGACCTTGGCGGCGGGATCATCGAACTCTCCGTAAATGACAAAGATGGTAACCTCAACCCGGAGGCAGTACTTACCGTTACGGCCGAAACGAGCGGGGGGCTCACGATCCTGGGTTTTGGCACTGCCGACCCGAAGAGCGAAGAAAACTATTTCGACAAGACCATCCGAACCTATCACGGCCGGGCATTTATTGTGACGCGCGGTGAGGGACAATTGAAGATCGAGGTGCAATGACATGGCGTTTACAGCAATCAAACGGGCGGTGATGAACGCCCGCTTCCATAAAATCAACAAGCATTATAAGACAGATCCCGTTATTGGAGATCGCAGCTTCATCCGGCGCGAAGGTAAGGATCCGGTAGAGGTACTGTTTTACTATCCCGAAAAGCGGGAGAATATGCCGGTGTTCGTACAGATCCATGGAGGCGCATGGGTCGGCCTGGATGCGGTGGACGACGACCGCTATTGCAAACGGCTGAGCGAGGAGCTGGGAGCCTTTGTGGTCAATGTGAACTACAAGCGTCTGTATGACAAGAGCTTCCCTTATCCGCAGGAGGAGGTCGTGGATACCGTCAAATGGCTGAAATCTCACGCAATGCAGCTGGGTATAGACCCCGAAAGGATCATCCTTTCCGGCGGCAGTGCAGGTGGGCACCTCACGGCCGGCTCCGCTATCCTGCTGGCACAGCAGGGAGTGAGAATCGCGGGACAGATCATGGAGGTGCCCTTCCTGGACTTCACCCACACGATCCCGATCGACTTCCCGGAGGGGGACAAGCTCTACAAAATGATGTTTGAGCTTTATCCGCCGGAAATCCCCTTAGACAGCGAAGTGCTGTCACCGGCTGCGAAGATCTCGGAGAATACGCTTGAAAAGCTTTCCCCGGCAGTAGTTATCGTCTGCGGCCGTGATCCCCTGCATCCACAGGGAGAGCATTATGCAGAGCTTCTGAAACAGCACGGCAAACTGCTGGATCTGAAGATGTACAAAGATGGCTATCACGGCTTCGGCACCGACAAGACCGAGGAAAAACCGGAGCAGGATAAGCTGAGGGAGGACTGCTTCCGCTATAAGGTGGAAAAGGCTAGAGAGCTCTATGCAATGAGCGGGAAGGAAAATCATGGCAAAACGGAAAACGCATAAGGAGGACCGAAAGGGTTGGCCTCTGTTCAACCGGCTTCTAGCCGACTATATCGAACTGACCCGGTTCCCCGAACTGCCGGAGCGCCCGAAGCAAGGCAAAAACTACGAATACTGGCCGGACGGTGCTCTTTGCGCCAACGGCAATCCATATCACGGCTGCATTCGCCTGGGCAGTGAAAACAAGCTGATGATCGGTTTTTCCGGAGGCGGTGTTTCGGTAGACGAGTACACTGCAGCCAGACCTCAGCGCGTGGGCGGACAGGGCGAGATGTTCTACTCCGATGATGTGCGGTTCGGAGACGTGATTCTCCGAATCGGAACCTTCGGGCAGTCAAAAAAGAATCCGTTCCGGGACTGGAACGTGTTGTTCGTGACCTACGCCACAGGGGACTTCCACTGCGGAACCGGAGATTTTCCCTATACAGATCTGGAAGGAAAACCTGCAGTACTTCATCACCACGGTTATGCGAATTTCCGGATGTTGCTGAAAAAGATCAAAGAGCTTGTGCCGAATCCGGATCAGATTTTGGTGACCGGATTTTCTGCGGGAGCCTTCGCGACGTCCCTGCTTACCGATTCTGTCGCAGCTGCGTTCCCGAAGTGCCGGGATATTACAGCCTGTGTAGACAGCGCCATGATGCACTACGACTGGCAGCGGGTGGCAAGAGAGGTCTGGAAAGCACCGGAGGAGATCGCGGTGCGCCTCACCGGAAATGAGATCGTCTCCGACAGCCTGCTGGCACTTCATAAAAATCATCCGGAGATCAAGATCATGTACTGCTGTTCCGTGCGGGATGCCGCGCTGACCCAGATGGAGATGTATCTGGAGGACGGGCGCTGGATCCCGGATAAGACCGCTGGCATAAGCTTCCAGCGGAAGCTCAGGGAGATGCTGGAGAATCTGCAGAAAGAGATCCCGGATCTGAGTATGTTTCTCTTTGACACTCCGGACAAAAACAGCAAGGATGCCGATCTGACCGTCCATTGCCTCTGCGGATCAAATGCCGCTTTCACCACTGTAGTGGATGATGTGAGCTGTGCCGACTGGATGAGACGCGGGGTCAGCGGTGAAGTGCTGAAACTGGGTCTTGGATTACTTTGAAAGGAGATCGCGACATGATAGCGCAAAAGATTATTTTGAATGAAAACAGAAACGTTACACTGACGGCATATATCCAGGAAGTAGACGGTGAGTTCGGTTTTAACAAACGTCCCGCCATGCTGGTGATCCCCGGAGGGGGCTACGCCATGTGCTCAGACCGGGAGGCTGATCCCGTGGCTATGGCATATCTGAAAGCGGGATATCAGGCTTTTGTCCTGCGCTATACCTGCACACCGAAGGGAAAGTGGCCTCTGCCACTCATGGATTATGAACAGGCGATGGATCAGATTGTGGAAAACTCGGAAACGTGGCACGTAGACGTTGATAAGATCGCAGTCGTCGGCTTTTCGGCCGGCGGCCATCTGGCTGCATGCGCAGCCACGGTAGCGGAGCATAAGCCTGCAGCAGCCGTCCTGGTTTATCCGGCGGTCCTGAAAGACATCTGCGATATGTGTCAGCCCAGCATGCCTTATCCTCATGAGCATGTAACGCCTGCGACCTGCCCCTGTTTCCTTGTTGCTGCCCGCGACGACCGCACGGTGGACATCTCCAATAGTCTGCGTATGGAACTGGCGCTGGCGGAGAATGGTGTTGCTTTTGAAAGCCATATCTATTCCTACGGTGGGCATGGCTTCTCTACGGGAGAGGATTGGATCATTACAAATTCCGTATGCCCGCGCCTGCCCCGCTGGATACCGGACAGTATTGAATGGCTGGGTGAGATCATGGGAAAACTTACCCGCGGAGGTTTTACCGAACCCGTGCGTGCAGGCTCCATGAACGGCAACTTCACACCGGTGCTCAGCGTAGACTGTACACTTTCGCATCTTCTGAAGCAGAGTGATGAAGCGCAGACTGTTCTTGCACCGATGTATGCAGCCATCGAGGCCGTTGCGAAAGCCAGGCAGTTTTCCACAGAAGGATTGATGACGGCGGTGGGGAATAATACCGCGCGTGAGATCATGGAGATGGTGCAGATTCCCGCTGAAGCGATCGCGGAGATCGACAAAGCACTGCACCGGATAGTCAACAATCTGGAGGGTTAAACGGATATGATCAGGATCGATTCTCCTGCAGTGCAGGAGTTTGAAAAAGAACATCTGGCAATGCTCAGGACACTTGCGCCGGAATGCATGGTGCTGTTGAAAAAGAACGGTGATTTTCCGCTTTCTGCACCCTGTAAAGTTGCACTGTACGGAGCAGGTGCCAGAGAGACCGTCAAAGGCGGCACCGGAAGCGGCGACGTGAATGTGCGGCATTATGTCAGTGTGGAAGAAGGATTGGAAAACGCCGGTTTCACCGTTACCACCAAGGCCTGGATGGACGGCTATAAGGCTGCGCGGGAAGCCGTGATCCAGGGCTTTTACGATGGTATTGCCCGAGAGGCAAAGGAACTCGGCAAATCTGTTTTTCTTGTCGGTATGGGTCGAACACCAGCTGAACCTCAGTATGACTTTCCTATAGATGGGGAAGGGGATGTCTGTATTTATGTCCTTTCACGCAATTCCGGGGAAGGCGCTGACCGCCCCGGTAATGAGGGCGACTATCTTCTGACAGCAGATGAAAAACGGGATATACTGCGCTGCGCCAAACAATACAAGAAATTCATGCTGGTACTGAACGTTGGCGGTCCGGTGGACATTTCACCCGTACTGGATCAGGTGGACAATGTTCTTCTGCTGAGTCAGCTGGGCAGTGTGACAGGAGATGCTTTTGCAGACGTGCTGTTGGGGAAAGCAAACCCGTCCGGAAAGCTGACCACCACCTGGGCGAAGGCCGGAGACATCATGTCGATCGGAGACTTTGCCGAGCGGGACGACACGCGCTATAAGGAAGGCGTTTTCGTCGGCTATCGTTATTATGACGCTGCAGGCGTCAACCCGCTCTTCTCCTTTGGTTATGGCCTGAGTTACACGGAATTTGAAACGGATTGTACCGGATTTTCAGTGGAAAACGGGATTGCGACCATTGAAGCCAAGGTCGGAAATACCGGAAGCTTCCCGGGAAAAGAAGCCGTGCAGCTTTATTATTCAGCACCAAATGGAAAGCTGATCAAGCCGCTCCGGGAGCTCGGTGTTTATCGTAAGACAAGCGAGCTTCTTCCCGGCGAGAGCGAGATCCTTAAAATCGAACTTCCTTTTGAGAACATGGCAAGCTGGGACGCCGAAAACGACTGCTGGCTGCTGGAACAGGGCAAATACCTGTTTAGTTTAGGTGATACACCAGTAGGCGTCGTGATTCTGGACGGAACTGTAACATCCGACACATTCAGCCATTCCGGAGGAGAGGCGGACTTTGAGGACTGGCAGCCGCAGATCATGCGTGAGATCTCCGATGACCTGCCCTGCATCCGAATCGCTGCATCTTCGCTTGGCCGTATCGGACATTATGACAGGGAGAAAGCTTCCCGGAAACATATCGGCTTGGAGAACCTTTATGATTTCTCCGTCAGGGAGCTGGCCACGATCTGTGCCGGCAAGCATTCGGATGCGGAGGGGATGGCGGCGATCATCGGCAATTCCGCTTCCCGTCTGGCGGGCGGAGCCGGAGAGACTGCAACTGTTGTGAGCGGAAAAGGTTATGGCACCATCGTTATGGCCGATGGTCCTGCGGGACTGCGCCTGGCTACTAAGTACATAGAGACAGCAGACGGACAGGAAGGCATGGATGCAGATGCATTCAACAGTATTCTGAACATTCTTCCGCCTGAGATCCGTCAGCTGATCCATCTGAAATTGCAGCAAAACGAAGAAAAAGCGAAAACCAACACGGTTTTGTATCATTATGCCTCAGCGATCCCCATCGGCACGGCATTGGCGCAGGCATGGAATCCGGCTGTCGCGGAAGTCTGCGGCGATCTGGTCGGCGAAGAAATGGAGCTTTTTGGCGCCAATGTCTGGCTTGCGCCGGCGCTGAATATCCACCGCAGTCCGCTTTGCGGCAGAAATTTTGAATACTATTCGGAGGATCCCGTGATCTCCGGCAAAACCGCGGCGGCGGTGACACGCGGCGTGCAAAAGCACGGAAAGTGCGCCGTCACGATCAAACATTTTGCCTGCAACAATCAGGAGACCAACCGCTTTGGTTCCAACAGTGTGGTATCCCAGCGCGCTCTGCGGGAGATCTATCTGAAAGGATTCGAGATCTGTGTAAAAGAAGCTGCCCCGAAGGCGCTTATGACATCCTATAACCTGCTGAACGGCACCCATACCGCGAACCGCGGCGATCTGATCAATACGGTGCTGCGCGGGGAATGGGGGTTTGAAGGCATTGCTATGACCGACTGGGGCACCACCAACGATAAGTTCAATCTGGGCGTCTACGGTGCTTCCGACCCGGCGCTCTGCATCAAAGCCGGCAATGATCTGATGATGTCTGGATCCAAAGAGGATGTCGACGGCATATTGACAGGATTGAAGGACGGGACGATCACGCGTGCAGAACTGGAAGTCTGCGCGGGAAGGATACTGGCACTTTCAAAGGAGTTAAGCTGATGGCAAAGTGGATATGTCATCCCGCAGATAATAAAAACAATCATCTGGTGCCGGTTTTCAGACGGTGCTTTGAACTGCACCGTAAGCTGAATAAGGCCGTTTTACGACTTTCAGCCCATGGTGTCTATGAAGCGCAGGTCAATGGAAGAAGCGTAACGGAAAACCGCTTTTTACCGGGCTTCACGAGTTACTATTACCGCATACAGGTCCAGGAATATGACATAACCGCCCTTCTGAAAGAGGGTGGCAATGAGCTGCTTGTTACCGTTGGTGACGGCTGGTGGCGCTGGAATAACAATTTCGGTTACACTCTGGCACTCTGGGGCGAGCTGACGCTTACGTATGCAGATGGCGGGAAACAGATTCTCCCGACGGGGGAAGACTGGGACGTCGGCCTTGGACCCGTCCTGCGGTCGGATATGCAGAAGGGCGAAGTTTATGATGCCCGTACAGAATGGCACGCCTGGCAAAAGGCAGTCCTCTGTACCGAGCACACCGAAGGCGCTCTGATTGAGAACCAGAGTGTACCTGTACGGGAAAAGGAGCGCTTTCCGGGCAAACCCATGCGCGATGCCGTCGGGAAACTGGTCATCGATTTCGGACAGAACATCGCGGGTTACGTTCACATGACTCTTCGCAATACCGAACGCGGGCAGACCGTACATCTCAAGCACGGAGAAGGATTGGACAAGGACGGGTGTTTTTCCACTGCCAACTGCGACGGCAGAATGGCGGAATTCCAGGAGGTAACCTATATCTGCAAAGGTGCGGAGATCGAGGAGTACACGCCGCACTTTGCGGTGTTCGGCTTCCGGTATGCGCTTGTGGAAGGTATTGAATCGGAAAATGCGGACTTTGAGGCCGTCGCTGTCTATTCCGATATGGAAAATACAGGTGACTTCCGCTGTTCCAATGAACTGATCGACAAACTGGTGGAAAACGCACGCTGGAGCCAGAAAGGCAACTTTCTGGATGTACCGGTGGACTGCCCCACGAGAGAGCGCAACGCCTGGACAGGCGACGCCATGATCTACTGCCGCACGGCGGCATACTTCATGGATGTACAGCAGTTTTTCAAAAAATGGCTGGTGGATCAGACCATTGAGCAGTACGCCTCCGGTAAATTGGGGATAACCTTCCCGTCAACCTCCAGTGTTCACAATCCGGAAGAGCTGAAAGCAGTTCAGGCCGTCAGCCCCGCAATGGCTTTGGCCGGACCAACAGGCGACGGCAACATCGGCGAGGACAGTGTTGGCTGGGGTGATTCCGCAGTGTGGATCCCGTATCAGATGTACCTGATGTACGGAGACAGATCTATCCTGGAGGAACACTACGAAGCGGCGAAAAAGTGGGTAGAGTTCTCTCTGCACTGCATGAAGGAACAAAACCCCATGTACGCGGACAGACCATGGTATGCAAACGGGGACGGAGATTATATCTACGACACACGCTTCCATTACGGCGAATGGAATGAACCGCTGCCTCCCGCGCCGGAAGTAATAGAGCTGTTTGCGAAAGGTGGCACAGGGGCGGACTTCGTTACCTATATGGCCAGATACGGCAAGCCCGAGGTTGCAACAGCATATACCAGGCGCAGCTGCCGCAATCTCGCACATATGGCCCGCATTCTCGGGAACGACGAAGACGCGGAACGCTATGCCGCCATCTCCGAAAGAATAAAAGCCGCCTATGATCAATATCTCATAGGCGATGACGGAACGATCCAGCAGGGACATCAGGCGGCATATATCCGCGCCCTTGCGCTGGATATGGTCAGTGAGGAAAAGAAGCCTCTGGTGATCGCGCAGCTCAAAAAAGAACTGGAAGCAGCTGATTACCACCTGAATACAGGATTCCTGTCTACCGTTTATCTGTTGCCGACGCTCTGCGACAACGGCTTGGCAGATGAAGCATTTCGTATCCTGGAACAGACTTCTGCTCCGGGCTGGCTGCATCCGGTCACTCTTGGGGCGACGACTATGCTGGAGAACTGGGACGGAATGGACGTGTTCCGCGACAGCTTCAATCATTACTCTTTCGGCGCTGTCTGCCAGTTCCTTTTTGAATATGCGGCAGGTATCCGTCCGACTTTCGATGCACCTGGCTTCCGGAAATTTGAGTTGCGTCCCATCATTGGCGGCAGCCTGACATGGGCGGAGGGAACCTATAAGACCCGGTTTGGGACGATCCGTTCCCGCTGGGAGCGTTCCGGTAACGGCTTCGCCTACACCTGCACGGTGCCGGAAGGAACAACTGCAGAACTCACTCTGCCGGACGGCAGCGCAAAAACGCTGAGTGCCGGAAACTATCACTTTGAAGGAGAACTCAATGGATAAGCTGCCTTATCACTTTTATGACGATCGGCGGGAGATCCGCTTCGACCGCTTTGATCTGCCTTCGCCGTGGATCAATTATCTCTCAAACGGCAGGATGCATGCTTTCGTCTCCCAGGCGGGCGGGGGATTCAGCTGGTGGCTGTCCCCGATGATGTTCCGCCTGACACGATATCGTTTCTACAACATGCCGATCGACTCTCCGGGCTTCTATGTGTATATCCGCATGGAGGACGGCACCATATGGTCTCCCGCTTTTCGCCCCAGCGAAACGCCGGTGGACTTCCGTGAAGCTAGCCATGCACCGGGTTTCTCCACATTCACGGCAGAAAAGAACGGCCTGACTGCTTCTCTGAAACTCTATATGGCTCAGGATTATGACGCGCTGGTGTGGGAGCTGAAACTCATCAACGACAGCGGCGAGGAGATTTCCTGCGACGTATTCGCCTATGTGGAACTCAGCCAGTTTCTGGCGCGGGAAGAGAATATCCTCGGCTATTATCTCAAGTGGAACACCCGCGCGGTATTCGACGAGGACCTGCAGGCCATCACTTATGCCTACACCGCCTGGATGCACCCGCGCAAGGACGAATCCCCGCTGGTGTACTTCAGCTCGGATGCGAGAATCGACTCTTTCTGTTGCAACCGGGATGTATTCTGCGGCAATTACCGGGATGAGAGAAATCCCGTTGAGATTCATAATGGTCACCTCTCCAACACCAATCTGCAGGGCGGCGAGCCCTGCGGTGCATTACATACCCATGTCAGTCTGAAGACAGGAACAGAAGAGCGGATCCATTTCTTCCTCGGTGTGACCGAAGGAGCGCTGTCCGACTATGACAAGGCCGTGAAAGGTGCAAAGGAAACGCTTACGGCTCTCCGCGCAGACGGCGCGCCGGATCGGCAGTTCGAAAAGCTGCAGGCCTGGTGGGATGAGCACCTGAGCGTCCTTCAGTGCGATCTTCCGGATGCGGACGCCGAGCGGATGATCAACACCTGGAACCCGCTGCAGAGCGTGCAGACCGCCCGCTATTCCCGCTCCATCAGTTCGGACGCCTCCGGAGTGCGCGGTATCGGCTTTAGGGATACTGCTCAGGACATGCTGGCTCAGGCTTACCGCAAACCGGAGTGGGCGACAGAGATGCTGTGGTATCTGGCTTCCCAGCAACTGGAGGACGGCCACGCCATTCATACTGCCTGGCCCGAGGAAAAACGCCCGCCGCAGGATATTACGCGCTCGGACGATCACATCTGGATGGTATATCTGGCCTATGCCATCGCCGCAGAGACCGGTGATCTGTGCTTCCTGGACAAAGAGGTCCCGTTCCTCGGAACAGACCTTGTCACGCCTGCCGGTACCACTACGCTGTGGGAGCATCTGCTGCGCGGTGTGGACTTCACCGAAAAACACCTGGGTGAACATAATCTGCCTCTGATCCTGTTCTCCGACTGGAACGACCATCTCGGTCCTTTCGGCCGCAAGGGCAGGGGCGAGAGCATTATGGTCTCGCAGCAGCATATCTACGCACTTCGTCAGCTTTCAGAGATGGCCGAGATGCGTGGGGATCATGCCGCTGCAGATTCCTTTGCCAAACTCATTGCGAAGCAGGAAAAAGCGCTGGAGAAGTATGCCTGGGACGGCGAGTGGTTCCTGCGGGGTCTGGATGACGAAGCCAAGCCCGTCGGCACTCATGCTCAGGAACATGCCCGTATATGGCTCAACGCCCAGAGCTGGATGGTCATTGCGGATGCCTGCAGGGAGCATCAGATCGAGGCTATGAACAGCGCAGCCCGGGAACTGGACACAGATATGGGCCTGCTGCTGAATACTCCCGGTTACCCCGGCTGGCCCAGTAAGGAATCCGCCATGGTCAATGGCCTTCCTGCCGGATATTCCGAGAACGGCGGCGTTTTCTGTCAGGCCAACTGCTGGGCGATCATGGCTGAAGCTCTGCTGGGACATGGTGAGCTGGCCTGGAAATACTACAAGCAGATCATGCCGAATGAAGTGATCAGAAAAGTCGGCGTTGAACGATATCACGCTGAGGCTTACGCATACTGCTCCACCATGCTTGGCAAGGATAATGAAAAGTTCGGTTGGGGCTGTGTCAGCCAGGTTACCGGCACAGCGGCCTGGATGGATGTGGTGGCGACCCAGTATCTGCTGGGCATTCGGCCTACTCTCAAGGGATTGCTGATCGACCCGGCGATACCCGCTGCGTGGGACGGCTTTGCAGTGGAACGGACCTACCGGGGCTGCAAACTGACGATCCGGATCGAAAATCCCGATCATGTCCAGCACGGGGTCAGGGAAATACGTGTCGATGGCAAGAGAATTGACCGGGATAACGGGTTGCTTGTGACAGAAACGATTCTGAGCGGCCGGTCAGAAGCTAATATTCAGGTAACAATGGGATCATAATAGCGGAGAACAAATGGATAAGAAAAAACACGGAATAATAAAAAAAATACTGCTCATTCTCGCCTGTATCATTGTTATGCTGGCGATCGGCGGGTTTGTACTGCTGAAAAATACCTTTCTGAAAAGTTTTCCGAAACTGAAAGGTGAACCGGAGATCGGAAAGTGGTATGAGGTTGCAGTTGATGGAACCCAATCCTCAGACGGCAGCGAATGGCACGGAATTTTCAGAAAAGGCACCGAGAACAAGGTCGTCGTATATTTCTTCGGCGGCGGTGTGAGCATTACGCCGGAAACGTCGGAAGGCGGAACAAAGTTCTATGCCACCAGAGCGGCAGCCCAGGATTTCGTTGCACAGGGCGGAATAGGCAGCGACTGGGAGAACAACCCCTTCAAGGATTGGAGCTTCATCGTGATCCCCTATGCGACCGGTGATTTCCACGCGGGAACCGGCGTATACAATGGAAACGGCAAAACGGTTTATCACACCGGTTACATCAATTACGCCTCCTTCTTGGAACAGATCAAGCCCTATGTGGGCGAGCCCGACACACTGCTGGTGACGGGTTTCTCCGCAGGCGGCTTTGCCACCTCGCTTCTGGCCGACGATGTGATCGACCGCTTCCCGAGTGCAAATAATATAACGGTCTGCGTAGACAGCTCGCTGCTGCTCTATGAAGGGTGGCATGAGACGGCGGTGAACCTTTGGCAATCGCCTGCAGAAATCTCTGACAGGCTGACGACAGACAATCTCGTACTGGACAGCCTGACCGCTCTTCACAACAAGCGAGGGGACTCCGTCAAGATACTTTTCGATTGCTCGTACAGAGATGATACACTGCAGCAGTATCAGGCGTATATCCGTACCGGCACCATGACAAAGGATAAAGAAAACGATGACCTGTTCCAAAAAGATCTTGCGGAAATGGTCAAAGGTCTGCAGGAAAATATCCCTGAAATCGGGATCTATATATGGAATCATGCAGAAGACGCAGAAACCCGCAATACGCAGCACACGATCATTTCCAGCAATGTTTTTGACAAGCTGGAGGATGACGTCAGCGTCGCGGACTGGATCTATGCCGCTGTGAACGGCGATGTGCAGAGTCACGGTCTCGCATTGCTCCAATAACAGAACCGAAATACATATCGAAAAAACCGGCGACTATCGCAACTTCGGTTGTGATAGAGCCGGCTTTTTGCTTCTCTGCAGGAAAGGCAATGACCCGACTCTCAGTGACAAACAAATAAACATATGTGATACTATTCACGGGCATACATTATAACTGATCGGCGCATTCCCACGACGCCTGTGCCCTTGAGGGTATCGATTGCGTGAGGATCCACTGTTTATAAGTACTGTAGCAAACATCCCATTTTTATTCAGAAGAAGAAATCGGGGAGGAAACAATGCAGGATCAATTTCAGATAGAGAACGGAATATTGAAGAAATACACCGGGACGGGTGCAGAAGTTGTTGTCCCGGACGGTGTTACCACCATCGCGGAGTGGGCTTTTTTCGGATGCAAGACTGCGGTATCGGTAGAGCTGCCTGACAGCGTTATCACGATAGGAAAGCTGTCCTTTTCGGAGTGCCCGAACCTGACTGAGGTCAGGATGCCGAAGCGTTTGATGATCATCGGAGAAAAGGCGTTTCAGGGCTGCGAAAAACTCTCTTCCGTCAGCATTCCGGACAGCGTGAGCAATATAGGGGCTTACGCATTCGACCGGTGTAAGAGCCTCACCTCGGTGACGATCCCGTCCGGAGTCAGGGCTATCGGATGGAACACATTCAGCAATTGCTCCGCACTGTCCTCCGCCACGATTCGGAAGGGCGTGCTTCTGATCGGGAGATGGGCGTTTGAACACTGCACAAGTCTTACTTCCATAGACATTCCGGACGGTGTGGAGGGAATCGCCGACATGGCATTCAACGGGTGCACCTGTCTATCCTCGGTCACCATCCCGGACAGTGTGACGGCGATCGGGAATTTTGCGTTCAGCAACTGTGTGAGCCTCAGTTCGGTAGTGATTCCAAACAGCGTGCAGAGAATGGCTCCCGGGACATTCTCGGAATGCCGTATAACGATCGTCTGCGGCGAGGGCTCATATGCCCACAGTTTCTGCGATGAGCAGAATCTTACGTACATTTTCGACTATCAGTACGAGGCTTTCCACGGCCTTCTTCCGCAGGATATTGAACGGCTCGCATCTCCTTTCCTCGCAGATGAGGAAGCCCCGTATATATTTATAAGCTATTCCCACAAAGACAGGGATATGGTTTTAAACAGCATAAAACCACTGTATGAATCCGGGTGGAAGATCTGGTACGACGAAGGCCTTACGATCGGTGACAGATACGATGAGACGCTCGATATTCACATAAGGAACTGCGCGGCATTCCTGCTCTATGTCACGAAGAACTCGCTGGACAGCCCGTATATCCGGAATAATGAGATCCCGTGGGCGCTGGACGCCGGCAGACCCATAATAAAGTGCATCGTCGATGACGGGACCGACTATGAGATAGATGACAGGGCGGTACAGGCAAGCGTTTCACCTTCGGAGATCGAAACAGCGCTCGAGAAAGTCAACGGCCTCACCAAGGGCGAAAAGCGTGTGGCGAAGGGCATTTCCGTCGCCGTGAGCCCGGCGGAAAGAGGAGAAGCGGACGGAGACGGTTTCGCTTACTGCCTGTACGAAGAAAAGGATTCGGCGGCTGCGAAGGCGATCATTGTCGAAGCCGCAAACGGCGGCTGCAGGATGTACAACGCGGCGGAAAACGGGGAGTATGGCGATAAACTCATAAACAGCGCCTGTTTGGTCGTCTTTCTGAGCAAAGCTTTCCTGGCCGATAAACACCTCAGAAATATACTTATCGATGAATTCCGGGCGGGAAAGGATATCGCTGTCTGCCAGATGGAAGTTCTCGAGGATAGTGATCTTCCGGAAGAACTGCTTGATCTTCATCTGATGCAGTGGCTGAATTACGCATTCGGCATCGATCCGGACATGAACACAAAACTCGCCAGGCATCTACAGAAGAGAGGATGCAGAAACAGTGCGATCCTGCCGGGATTCGAGTATGAAAAAACGGACGAGGGCATTGTTATCACAAAATACAACGGCATGAATCCGAGTCCGTGGATAGAGAGTGAATACAGCGGTATGCCCGTGATCGGGATTGCGGAAAACGCCTTCAGAAAATGCGTCCGCCTTAAAACGCTCAGGATCCCGGACAGTGTGAAGAAGATCGGGAAAGGGGCGTTCGAGGGTTGCTCTGAGCTCACTGATGTCACTATACCGGACAGCGTCACTGAAATAGGAGAGAGCGCGTTCAAGGGATGCGCTGCGCTCACATCTGTCGTCATCCCGGACCGTGTCGCCGTTATAGAAAAATGGACGTTCGAAGACTGCAGCAGCCTTGAAACTGCTTATGTCCCGGACAGCGTCACGGAGATCAGAACCAGAGCATTTTCCGGCTGCAAAAAACTACCTTCGCTTGTGATCCCCGAAAGTATTGAGAGGATCGACGACTATGTGTTCGCAGGCTGTGACAGCTTTAGATCGGTCACTGTTCCGAACCACATAAAGAAGATCGGAATGATGTCTTTCAACTCCTGCAAGAACCTTGAATCGGTCGAGATTCAGGACGGAGTGAAGGAGATAGAACTCGGGGCATTCTGCTTCTGTCGCGCGCTTGTTTCAGTAAGCATCCCGCAGAGCGTGAATGAGATAGGACCCAGAGCTTTCGAAGGGTGCACGGCCCTGGAAGCGATCGAGATCCCGGACAGTGTTAAGAATATAGGATTTGATGCGTTTAAAAACTGTTCTTACCTTATGGTGATCAGCCGGCCCGGTTCCGCTGCATGGAAGTACTGCAGGGAGCAGGATATCATGGTAAGCAGCAGCGCTGAAGGTATACGCCCTGCGACTGCAGACAATGCGGACAGCCGCGCGGAAACGGGCGGCAAAGCGCTCAGTGAAGAGACAGGCGGAGAACCCCTGCGCGATGATGCGAAACCCGTCAAAGCAGCAATCTCCGGAGAAAAGAGCGGAGAAGCGCCGGAGGACGTTCCGGAGCCGGAACAGTCCGAAACACAGCGCCCCGGTCTCTTCGAAAGACTGTTCGGCAGACGGGGGAAATGACGGACAGCCCCTGACTCATGACTGAAACCGGAAGTATACGGAGTCTTCCCGCTCAACCGCTGAGCGGGAAGACTCGCATGACAGTCGCTGGTTTTTGATCCCCGGGCATCGTAATATGATGGGGACAGAGGAAAAGGAGGTCGTCATAATGGAGATCGGAAGAGAGATACGCCGTCTGCGGACCGGCCGCGGCCTTACGCAGGAAGCGCTTGCCGCCGCCCTTAATGTCAGCCCGCAGTCAGTTAGCAAATGGGAATGCGGCAGCAGCATGCCCGATGTTCAGATGCTGCCCGAGATAGCCGTATACTTCGGCGTCACCATAGACCAGCTGTTCGCGATGACGCCTGAACAGCAGATGGAACGCATAGAGAACCGCATATACAGTTCCGGAAAACTCAGCGAAGCGGAAGAGCGGCAGATCGAACAGCAGATGTACGCTTTTGCGGAAGATCCGAAATATGAGGGGCAGGCGAAGACTCTGCTCACAAAACTGTATAATCATCAGGCAGAACAGTACCGTCTTCTTGCGACGGCCTGCGGCAAGGAAGCGGTAGAGAAAAGCGGAGGAGACAGGGACGCGGTAAGCGAACTGGCAAATGCGTGGGGAAGCTATATTCCGGACTGGAACGTCCGCAATCACCACGCGCTTATTGAATGGTTCAGCGACTATTGCCGCAGCAACCCCCAAAACCGCGCCGCGCTTATGTGGCTGATGGACAACCTCATAGATGACAGGCGCCTTTCCGAAGCAAGGGAGTGGCTGGAAAAGCTGGCGGTTATCGACAACACTTTCCGCACTGTGATGTACCGCTATCTGATCGCGCTGGCGGAGGGAGATAGCGGTGAGGCGGAAAAGAGGCTCGGTGAACTGGAGAAAATGGAAGACCGGGAATGGAGCCGGGCTCTAACGCTCGGAGATATATATACGCAGCGTCAGGAGTATGACAAAGCCGTCGAATGGTACCGAAGAGGCCAGGAGATGCAGCCCTCTCCCAAGTATGTCGACAGCGCCGTGAGCATTGCGCATATCTGCGAGATCCGCGGTGATAAGGCCGGTGCCATCGAAGCCTACAGGGAAGCCCTTCGCCTCCTGAAAGAGGACTGGGGACTGATAAGCGGAGATGAGTGCGAGGAAGTCGAGAGAGCCATAAAAAAACTGCAGGGATGATAGTGACATCGTACCGGCAGAATACATTAATGCTTAAAAAACCGGATCACATCGGAGACTGTTCCAATGTGATCCGGTTTTTTGCTGTCCATATATGAGTTGTTCAGTGTCTGTCCGCAAAGTATCTTGGGACGGGATCGATACCGAGTCCGGACGCAAAAGCCTCGACCTGTGAGTAATACGGCTTCGTGAGAAGTTCCGGATCGTGGGCGTCCATGTTGATGATATATGTGAGATCGTATTCCTTCGACATCTCGAGAGCTTCTGCTGAAGGATACGGTCTGCCGCTGACATATCCTGCGCCGTTTATCTCGATCGGAATATTCAGCTTTTCGCAGCACGCGTAGATCTGTCTCAAGGAGCGCTCGGACTCCTTATCGAATCCCGGAGCGTAGTGCATGAGAAGGAGTTCGGGATGGGCAAGAAAATCGAAAAATCCGGTCTCAAGCCCCTCGCATACCTCGTCCGCGTACAGACGCACGGCGTAATCCGGTTTGTTTCTCGCGAACATGAAAATGGAGTGGTCCGGTCCGACAATGTGGTGACCGAGTATCATGATCCCGTATCCGTATTCCTCCCGGAACATGCGGTAATCATCCATGCGCTCGGGCATGTACTCGCACTCAAATCCCTTGAGAAGGCTGATCCTGTCGCCGTACTCTTCGATAGCTTTGTTGAGAGCTTTGTTGAAAGGAAGAAAATCGGCCCAGGGCATTCTATGATTGTCCGGATCTCCTCTGTGCGGCACATGTTCGGTCACGGCGAGCTCTTCGAATCCTTCGGACAGAGCGGTTCTTATATAGTCTTCGATCTCGCCCACGGCGTGACCGCACCATCTTGAGTGTGTGTGGTAATTTGCTATCATGTTATCTCTTTTCTCCCGCGGATGTGATCAAGGCGTGGAAGGATACGGAACCGTCCTCCTTCACAAAATAGAATTCTTTTTTCGAATCGGATGACCTTTTAAGCACTCTGACCGTGTCTCCCTCATAGATGCTGGATCTGTACTGGAGCTCGATGGTTCCGGGAAACAGGGTTTCCGCTTCTTTTGAGGTGAGCATGCTCATCAGAGCGCGGCAGTAGGCGACGTTGTTCATGTGTCCGCCGAGATCTATATCGGTGGATCTCACCGTATATTCACCCAGGGATTCGGTATCCGAGACATCTTTGGAGAATTTTTCGAACGGCTCCGAGCACGGAGCAGGATGATCCTCTATCATGTGTTCCGGATATAAGGCGAGATCTTTTACGAGACGGCCTGTGGATGTGTTTATGACAGACCATTCCGTCATTCCCTTCGACAGGATTTCTCCGGCCTTTTCCATGGAATAGTATCTGTTGTATCTGGTCCCGTTCCTGTGTTCGGGCCATGTCCTCACTGTGACGGTCTCCAACAGACGAGGCAGCCGTGAAACCTTTACGCGGGTCTTGACGGTAAGCCAGAACATGCTGTCCCGGGCGAGCGCGTCCGCGCCTACTCCCAGTTCTTCCGCATGCAGCGTGGCTATATCCATATATTCGTTGAGTACTGCCGCGATGCTCATCCCTGCTGTATGATCGCACATGCTCGGCAGAACCGTGCGCTCTCTTTCCTTTATGTATTGCATACGTTTCTTAACCTGCTCTTTTTTTAGTATAATCATTATATACTCGAAAACTTCTTATCGCACGCAGGGATCGCATTTATGGCAGGATTTCTTCCCATAAACAGAACGGAGATGGAAAGATCCGGAATCGCAAGACCGGATTTTGTCTTCGTGTGCGGCGACGCGTATGTGGACCACCCGAGTTTCGGGATGGCCATAATATCCCGCGTTCTGGAATCGAGAGGATATTCGGTCTGCTTTATATGCCAGCCCGACTGGCACGATCCTGCGAGCATTAAAGAATACGGAGAACCCAGACTCGGATTTCTCGTCTCTTCCGGGAACATGGACTCGATGGTAAACCACTATACCGTCGCAAAAAAGAAGCGCGGCAGCGACGCGTACAGCCCCGGAGGAAAAGCGGGGAAGAGGCCTGACAACGCGCTTATCGTATACTGCAATCTCATAAGAAGCATATATAAGAAGACGCCCATAATAGTCGGCGGCATAGAGGCGAGCCTCAGAAGACTCGCGCATTACGACTACTGGGCGGACAGGATAAAGAGGTCCGTACTGCTCGAATCCGGAGCGGACATCCTTGCGTACGGCATGGGAGAAAAGGCGATAATCGAGATAGCCGACGCGCTGAATGCCGGGATCCCGGTCGGGGATATAACATACGTGCGCGGCACGGTATTCAAGACGAGAAGGGAGGACGATCTCGCGGAAGCGATCGTTCTGCCGTCATTCTCGGAGATCACAGCAAGCAAAAGAAACTACGCCGAGAGTTTCAGGGAGCAGTATCTCAACACAGATCCGATAACCGCGAAGAAACTCTGCGAACCATATGACGGGAAACTGTATATAGTGCAGAATCCGCCTCAGGGACCGCTCACGATGCAGGAGATGGACGACGTCTACGCGCTTCCGTACATGAGGACATATCATCCCGTATATGAGAAGGACGGAGGGATCCCCGCGCTGGCGGAAGTCAAATTCTCGCTCACATCAAACAGGGGATGCTTCGGGGAATGCAATTTCTGCGCGCTGACATTCCACGAGGGCAGAATGGTACAGGCGCGCAGCCATGAGTCTATAATCGCGGAAGCCGAGCAGATGATAAAGGATCCCG
Source organism: Oscillospiraceae bacterium (assembly GCA_017512745.1). Classification (GTDB taxonomy): domain Bacteria; phylum Bacillota; class Clostridia; order Oscillospirales; family Ruminococcaceae; genus RGIG5675. The sequence continues at coordinate 54,584 of JAFWEV010000060.1, read as the reverse complement.
AATTCAAGGGATACATCCACGACGTCGGAGGACCGACGGCGCAGTTCCGGGCTCCTTCCTGCGAAAAGCAGCTCAAATACGGCACATGCAGTCACAGGCGCTGTCTCTATCCGAAACCCTGTCCGAACATGAAGATAGACCACAGCGACTATCTGGAACTGCTCAGAAAGCTGAGGAAACTCGACGGGGTAAAGCAGGTATTCGTGAGATCCGGCATAAGATACGACTATCTGCTTGCGGATAAGGACGATACTTTCTTCAAAGAACTCTGCAGATATCACATATCCGGTCAGCTCCGTGTCGCGCCGGAACATGTTTCAGACGGAGTGCTCTCGAAGATGGGAAAACCGTCCGTCAGCGTATATAACCGCTTCGTCGACAAGTTCTATAAGATCACGAAAGCTGTCGGCAAAGATCAGTATGTCGTTCCGTATCTCATTTCCTCGCATCCCGGAAGCACGCTGAAGGATGCGATAAAGCTCGCCGAATATCTACATGCGAACAACCTCAATCCGGAACAGGTCCAGGACTTCTATCCGACACCCGGGACCATCTCGACCTGCATGTACTATACCGGCCTCGATCCGATCACGATGAGGGACGTCTATGTGGCGAGAGACCCCCATGAAAAAGCCATGCAGCGAGCGCTTATTCAGTACAGGAATCCGAGGAACTACGAACTTGTCAGACAAGCTCTGGTCAAAGCCAGGCGATTCGATCTCATCGGAACGGGCGAAGAGTGTCTTGTCAGAGACAGGGGCGGCAGAAAAAAGGAAAGTACCGCTAAAAGCGGAAAGAGACCGGCGGGTAGCCCGAAACAGAAAGCAAAGGAAAGAACCGGCGGGCGCGGGAAAAAGCGCTGACGCAAAATAAAGGAATAAAAACACCCATGGCACACCGGTGCCATGGGTGTAACTGTATGGAGCCGAAAAGGCGTTACCAATCCCCCAGTTCAACTGGGGGTAGGTATGACGTAAAAAGTCTATCACACAGCAAATGGAGATGTAAATATCACATAGTCTTCGCACCGAAATACAGAAGACAGGTAATCTACGGAAAGATCAAAGCAGACGTGGGGAAAATAATACGCGAGCTGTGCGAGCGAAAAGGGGTAACAATCATCGAAGCAGAATGCTGTCCGAACCACATCCACATGCTCGTAGAGATACCACCGCATCTGAGCGTAGCATCGTTCATGGGATATCTCAAAAGCAAGAGCAGTCTCATGATCTTCGACAAACATGCAAATCTGAAGTACAAGTACGGAAACAGGCACTTCTGGTGCCGTGGCTACTACGTAGACACGGTAGGGAAATACGAAGGAGCGATCAAAGAATACATTCAGAATCAGCTCCAAGAGGACATCGCAAACGACCAGATAAGCCTCAAGGAAGTCATGGACCCGTTCTCCGAAGAAGAGAAGGAGCCAAAAAAGACCTAATAGAATAGCCCCCGAGTAGGGGGCTGATACAGTAATTATATTGTGCTTGATAGGCTGTTCGGTGCCCCCTTAAGGGGGCAACCACAGGTAACACGCCCTTGTAGGGCGGAGCAAACCACTAGTTGAACTAGTGGTTGTGATTTGTTGCCGTCTCAGCCGCCCGCGCTGTTGCGGAGAAGCATGTCTTTCAGCTCTGTACCTGTCTCCTCCATACCTCTTTTTATCCATTCGTTAACCCATCCGAATATCATGTATGCGAGAGAAGACTTTGCGTATGCTTCTTCATTTGTCATAGACGGGTCGATCCCTATCTTTTTGACTATGATGTCAAGCAGGATATCCGACATGCCCGCCACATACAGAGCCATGCAGAGTTCCTTGAGATATCTGCTCAAGAAGATTTTGGACTGAAAGAAACAGGGCTGCCGGCATCACCGGCAGCCCTGTTATATTGCGCCAAAATATCAGTCTTTTCTTCTGAGATGTACGGCAAAACCGCCGACATTGACCTGATCCAGTCCGAACCAGCATGCGACGACTCCGCCCTTTGCGTCGCGGCCTATGTTGTGGAAGACATAGCCCTTGTCCTCAAAGTATCTCATAGCGCGGTCGATGTTGATGGTCTCGATGGCTATATGACCGTGCGGTCCGTCTATGACGGATTTCACAACGTCGGCCATGTCGCCTACGAAGTATGCGCTTCCCTTATCCTCGAGAGGCTCTCCGACTATATCCGCAAGACTCTTCGCCGCGGCGAATGCGGCTTCGTCCGACTCGTTGTTGATGCCGATGTGCAGAAGTCTGAATCCGAGCATCTTCATGACGGATTTTTTGCAGATCTCCGTGATCTCGTCCCATTTCTTCTCCTTGATGAGCTTCTTTGGGCAGAGCCACGATCCGCCGACAGCGACGATAGACTTATGCGCTGCATAAGGATCCAGATTGTTATAGTCTATACCGCCTGTGGGCATGATCTTGAGGTTCGGAAATACGGAAACAACATTATTGATGTATTTGACGCCTCCGCTCATTTCCGCAGGGAACAGTTTTACGATGTCGCATCCTGAATTGATCGCCATCATCATTTCCGTCATTGTCGACGTGCCGGGAACTACGGCTATTTCGTGCTCGATGCAGTAGTCGACGACTTCCTGGGAATATCCGGGAGATACCATGAACTGCGCTCCGGCTGCGGCTGCCTCGGCTGCCATCTTTCCGTTGATGACCGTGCCCGCACCGACATACATTTCGGGACATGCCTCGGCTACGTTCTTTATGGACTGCGCGGCTGCGGAGGTCCTGAATGTGATCTCCATGAATCTGATGCCGCCTGCATAGAGCGCTTTGGCAAGGGGAACAGCATCTTCCGCGTCATCGAGAACGACTACGGGGGCAAGGCCGTAAAGGTACAGGTCTTTTTTGATTTTTTCTACATCCATTTCTGGTCTCCAGTCTTATTTGCCGGCCCCGGAACTCTGTATGTGCTCCGGGGCGTTGTTTATACAATTCAAAGGGTATGGGTATCAGACATCGTCATAGTATTTGCTGAGTTCTGAAAGCCTCGTCATCTGCGTGTCTTTCCAGTGACGGTTGTTGAACGCGGATACGCCTGTCTCTGCCTCTTCATACTCCTGATCGAAGTTGAGGTGACGGTAGGGCTCGCCCTTGGGATCAGTCTTGATCCACTCCACGAGATCGTCGATCATTGCCTTCGGCCACGGGAACGTGTCTATCTGTCTTCCGTTGTAGACGCCTTCCTTGATCCTCTGGAATCCGAAGATATCCTTGACCTTTGTCTTCTCGCCCTGCTCAACGACTCTCATTGCGAGGTGCGGAGGAATGAAGAATACGCCCGCGTCGCAAGCATATACGACGTCTCCGGGCAGACATACGGCATTGCCGATGCGGCACGGGCCGTTGACGCTGATCATTGTGTGGTCGCGGAGAGGAGTCGGGTCTGTCTTTCTGTAGAATACGCTGATCTCGTCGATGTCAGCCAGCTGACCGAGGTCTCTCACAGCGCCCCATACGACCGCGCCGCCGCGCTTCGTGTTGTTCTTGATGCATGTTCCGAGGTTTCCGCCGATGATCGTTCCGTATTTGTCCTTGTCGAACAGATCGATTACCCAGACATCGTCCTCAACGAGATTGTCGACGACCCAGATGTTGTAGAGGTTGGTGTCGCCCTGCATGCCCTGGAGCATTGCGCGGTGCTTCATGGCAATATCAAGGTCCTTTCTGATCGGGACGAATGTGGTTGTGACAGCTCTTCCGACTGTCGGGGCTTTTCTGCCGGGATGTGTGGACTTGAAGCCTGTCATGAACTGATTGTCATAGTGCTCCAGGTAGCAGATCTCCCATACTTCCTCGAGTGCGAGGGTCCTGATCTTCTCGATGACCTCATCCGGAACTTTCGGGCGCCCGTCGGGGAAACGCTCGCCTTTCCACAGAGGGGTGATCTCGATGATGTCTTCTCTTTTGTTGAATTCCATAATATTTCTCCTTGAAATGAATTGATATATAACGGGCAATCGGGAACGGTGGAATCACTATTCCAGATTGGCATGGTTATCTTTCATAAGCGACTCATCGAGACCGTTCATCTCCATGAGGTCGATTATTATGATGTCGAATGTTATGCACAGCGACTGAACGAACAGATTGCTCATCGGCTGGATGGACTGGGAAGCGGTCGCCGCGGACTTTGCGGCCTTGCCGTGGATCACGACTTTTGCGTCAGCGAGCGAGGCAATGGACGACGTGTCCGATGTGGTGAACAAGAGGACCTTCGCACCCTTCTTCTTCGCCGTATCTGCGAGAAGCAGCATGCTCTTTGTCTCTCCCGACCCGCTCGCGACCACGAGAAGATCACCTTCCTTTATGGCCGGCGTCGTGACGTCTCCGACCCTGTACGCGGTGAAGCCGAGATGCATGAGGCGCATCGTGAACGCGCTTATCTCGAATCCACTCCTCCCGGCTCCGGCAAGGAATACTCTCGACGATCCGCTGATAAGTTCAGCTGCATTTCTCACCTGTTCAGGGTCTGTCTTGAGAAGACAGGTCTTTATCTCTTCAGTTATGGCTGCCGAAAGATCTCTGTATTCCATATTATATGTGCTCCTTGAATGCCTTGATCACCGCTGCGGGGTCGTCCGCTTTGTAGATCCCTGAACCCGCGATGATTATGTCGGGTGAGAGTGCTGCCGCGGAATCTATGGATGAGAGATTTATTCCGCCTGCGATGGCGATCTCTGAATTCTTCACGACCTTCTTTGCGGCCGCAAGATCTTCGAACGGAGGGCGGTCTGAATTTTTTGAACTGTGGATGCACAGAATGTCCGCGCCGAGACTGTCGAAGTATTCGAGCCTGTCCCTGACGTCTTCCACATCCAGAAGATCGATGAAGACCTTCTTTCCGTATTTTTTCGCTGTGGCGATGACCTTGCGGATCGTCGCCTCGGAGGATACCCCCATCACCGTTACTATATCCGCGCCGGCCTCAAAGCAATAGCGCGCGATGACGTCCGCTGCGTCCATTATCTTCGGGTCCGCGAGGACAGTCTTGTCCGGATACAGGCTCTTTATCCTCCTCACAGGTTCAAGACCCTCTTTGATGATAAAGAGAGTCCCGACTTCTATTATGTCGATATCTTCTGCCGAAGTGCTGAGAATATCCAGACAACGCGCAAGGTCGACGTCGTCAAAAGCTACTTCAAGTTTCATCACGCCTGAATCTTGCGCCAGTTCTTGTCACCGGCCATGAACAGCGCGAGCTCTTCTCTTGTCGGAAGACCGTCGTTGTCGCCCTTGGATGTGAGCTGGATAGCGCCGATGGCGTTTCCTCTTCTGACGGCCTCCTTGAGCGGAAGTCCTTCCTTGAGCGCACTTATCACGCCTGCGGCAAAGCCGTCGCCGGCACCGACAGTGTCTATGATCTTTTCGATCTTGAATCCCGGAACGTATCCGGACTCATCTGCGGTCGCGTAATACGCTCCGTCGCCTCCGAGTTTTATGATGACGCATTTGCATCCCATATCGAGATATGTCTTTGCCGCGGCTTCCGGATCGGATATGCCGAGACACACGTTGCACTCCTTGATGCCGGGCAGGAAGTAGTCGGATCTCGCCGCCATCATGTTCATATAGTCGGCCATCATCTCCTTGCTCGGCCAGAGCTGGGGTCTCAGGTTCGGATCGAACGAAAACACCATTCCGTTCTTTCTCGCGAGCTTCTCGAGATGCTCGACGGCCTCTCTTGTGCTGTCGGTGAGCGCCGGTGTGATGCCCGTGGCATGGATCCAGTCATAGCCGGAGCAGTCGAGACCGTCTATATCTTCTGCCGAGAGCGTCGAAGCCGCGGAGTTCTTTCTGAAATAGAATATCGCGGGATCGCCTTCATACACCTTGGATTTGAGCATGAATCCCGTGAAGCGGTCCTTAACGAATTTTATGAGTTCGGTGGAGATCCTGTTCTCCTGCATGTTCTTGATGATCCTCTTTCCGAACGGATCGTCGCCGAGCTTTGTCATATATCCGACTTTGTGCTCGAGTCTTGAAAGACCTATCGCCACATTCAGCTCGGCGCCGCATGTGACGAGATCCCACCCGTTAACATCCTCAAAGTTGCCAGTTTCCTGAGCTATCAGCAAACCCATGGGTTCGCCTACCAAAAGGGTTCCTTTATCCATTGAACGTCCTCCGAAAAAATGAAATGTTATCTATAAATAATATACCAAAACGGAATCAAATATACACATTTTATATCGACAATACTGAGAAACGCTTAAAAATTATTACAAAATTATTAATAAAAAAGTAGCAATATCACGAAAAAATTCCGCATTTATTGACGCTTTTGTTAAAGAATGTATTATAGATGTATTGGCGGCTATGCTCATAAAAATGACATAAATATTTCATGAAAATGGCAACTACAATCAGAAAACTGTTTGGTCAGGCAGTTATTTGTATGTTGCATTTATTATGGAATTATATGGATTTGCGGAGCAGGGCAGCCGGGGGATATGACAGCAGAATATGTCAAACCTCCATCTATTGATTCTCTACATCTAAAAATAATTTGCAGGAGGAAACTTTTCATTATGGTAGTAGAGTACATAGTAGCTTTTGCAATACTTGCCGTATATGCATGGCTCATCTACTTCGCCGTAAAAGGCGGAAATATGACATTCGGCTTCTTCTTTGTCGGTGTTGTATGGACAGCTATTTGCGCGATCGCATGGAAAACCGGGATCCTTACACCGGGATTTGTTGAAGCAAATCAGGACATTGCCGGAATGTCGGTAATGGGCATGATCAACTCGGTATTCCAGGACGGTATCAGAAACCAGGGACTTCAGACAGTTGATATCATCACCGGTGCATTCTTCGGTGCGGTTCTGATGGAAACAGGCGTTTCCGCAGCCCTTATCCGTAAGACTGTTGAGCTTGGTGGAGACAGACCGCTCGTAGTCATGATCCTTCTTGACATCGTTGTTGCAGCTCTGTTCACATCTATCTTCGGAATCGGCGCAGTTATCGCTCTCGGTATCATCGTTCTTCCGATCCTCTTCTCACTCGGAGTGCCGAAGGTAATCGCATCTGTCAGCTACCTCTTCGCAGTTGCAGCAGGTAACTATCTGAATCCTGTTTTAAATGCCTCCAGCTTTACGACATATTCTAAAGTTGGCGACACTCAGTATTACTTCTATCAGGATTGGGCTTCATCATTCGGTTACTTTGCAGCACCGGTCGCAACGCTGTTTGTTGTTATCATGACGATCGTTATGATGAAGGCAAGCGGAAAGAAATCAGCAAAAGCATGGGCAGCTCCGGTTGAGGAAGCTGAAGGCCAGAAGAAAGATCCTCCGGGAATCGCTCTCATTATGCCTTTCATGCCCACACTGACGATCCTTATCTTCAAGACACAGAACATCCCGACATTCATCTTCTGGGGCATCGTAACACTCGCGATCTGCGGATACTGCAAAGGCCTCAATATGACGGCAGCCAGCTACTCAAAGTGCATGTACAATGCAGTTATCGAGAGTGCAGGACTTATCGTCTTCCTGTTAATGCTCGCGTGCATTACCAAGACGATCAACCTTGCAAAGCCGTTCATCAGCCTTGTTCTTGATCCTATCATCCCGAAGAACGCTCCGATGATTCTTGTTATCGCAGTTATGGTCCTTGCACCTCTTGCTCTGTTCCGTGGTCCTCTGACCATGTACGGCACAGCAGGCCCGATCTTCCTGATCCTTGTTGCAATGGGTTATTCCTACGGATTCCTGTTCCCGCTGCTCTTCGTTCCTTCCATTTCCATGAACATGGCAGCATGCCCGACACAGTCCTATGTCGCATGGGGCATCAGCTATTCAGGTATCGAAACTAAGGATTATATCAAGAAATCAATTCCTTGGGGCTGGATCTTCACGATCGTTATGGAAGTACTCGTTATCTTCACATGCCTCAACCGCTAATCCGAATAGACAATTATCAGTATTGAATGCAAAAAGTGGCCGGCATATCATATACCGGCCACTTGAGACAATAAGGCTTTTTTTACCAGCAAGGAGTTAATTATGGAGTTTAATTGCAGAGAAGATATCATTCAGCTCACCCCGTTGTGGAAAGGCGAGAGACTTCCGGACGGACGTCCGAAGGTATCCGATGAAGTTCTGAATACGATCAGGACGATGAGCCTTGAGGAAGTATGGCAGGTAGGATATGAACTGGGATATGACAATCAGTTCCAGGGCGGATTCTTCCATTCGAATCCTCAGATGACAACACCTACAGTCGGAAGAGCTGTGACATCCACCTTTATGCCGATCAGACTCGATCTCGAAGTCGCGATGAAGAGACAGGCAAAAGCTCAGGGCATGAAAGGTAATGCAAATCTTTACAATATTTTCGTAGTTGATCAGCTGATCGAAGACGACGTCTGGGTAGTAGACCTCTTCGATAAGATCAAATACGGAACGATCATCGGCGGAAATCTCGGAACACTGCTGCAACAGAGAACAAAGCGCGGCGGCGCGGTCGTATGGGGCGGTATCCGTGACCTCGACCAGATGAAGGGACTCACCGATATCAACGTATACTACAGAGGCGTGGATCCGACAGCGCTCAGAGATCACTGCCTCACCGGTTATAACACAGCATGCCGTATCGGCGGAGCTGTGTGCCTGCCGGGCGACGTTGTCTATGCGTGCGACGCAGGCGTACTCTTCGTACCGCCTTACCTCGCAGAAGCAGTATGCGAATCAGGACTGAAGACAAAGGTCCGTGACCTCTTCGGATTCCAGAGGATCAAGGAAGGCGTTTACAACGGCGCCGACATCGATACATTCCCGTGGTCTGTCGCCATGATGGAAGATCTTGTCAACTGGATCCAGACCGAAGAAGCGGGCAAACCGTATGTTGATCTCAACTGGGATAAAGAGTTTGAAGAGGCGAGAACAGGCGTGCGCGCAAATAACCGCCACTGGACCAATACCCAGATGAGAAAGCTCGACGAGCTCGACCAGTATTGATCATAAAAACGCACCTTGAAAAGACAGGGAGAGAGCCCGAAACTCTCTCCCTGATTTTCGGTAATGACTCAGTAAAAAATCTACCGCCCTGCCCGGGCAGTGCGAGAATTTATAATAGATATAAATAAGTAATAAATTGTATAATAAAATTAAATTAAGATTAAAAGGTTAACCGGAGGGAAATATGGAAGTAAGAATAGGCATCGATGTCGGCGGCACACATACCAAGGCTGTCGCAATGGACAGCGCTACCAGCGAAGTTTTCGGCGAACCCGCAGTCGTTATGACGACCCATGACGACCCGCGAGGCGTTGCGGCGGGCGTTGTCCAGTCATTTACCGAATGTCTTGAAAAGAACAATATCAAACCGAGTGATGTTGTATTTGTCGCACACTCGACCACACAGGCGACCAATGCACTTCTTGAGGGCGATGTTGCCGAAGTCGGAGTATTTTCCGTTTCCGGCGGCGGACTTGAGGGACTTCTCGCAAAGAAGCAGAGCCATATCGATGATATCGATCTCGGTACCGGCAGGATCATAAAGACACATAATGCCTTTATGAAGAAAAAACAGCTCAACGAGAAGAGCACGGCCGACACTGTGAAGAGCCTTAAGGATGAAGGCGCAAACGTGATCGTTGCATCCTGCGCATTTGCAGTTGACGATCCGAAAGAAGAGAAGCTTATCAAACAGGCGACAGATGAAAACGGCATCATGTGCACCATGGCTTCTGAGATCACCAAGCTTTACGGTCTCACAAGAAGAACAAGAACGGCTGTTATCAACGCAAGTATTCTCCCGAAGATGCTTGATACCGCAAACAGCACTGAAGCCAGTGTAAGATCCGCCGGAGTCGATGTTCCGCTCATGATCATGCGCGGAGACGGCGGCGTCATGGATATAAGCGAAATGAGACAGAGACCGATCCTCACGATGCTCTCCGGACCTGCGGCCAGTGTCATGGGCTCACTCATGTACCTCAGAGCTTCCAACGGCATCTACTTTGAGGTCGGCGGAACATCCACAAACATCGGCGTTATAAAGAACGGCCGTCCGGCTGTCGACTACACGATCCTCGGCGGACATCCGACATATGTCAACTCCCTCGACGTCCGTGTTCTGGGTGTTGCCGGAGGTTCCATGGTAAGAGCCAGCAAGAGCGGCGTCGTAGACGTCGGACCGAGAAGCGCGCATATCGCCGGTCTCGAATATGCAGTATACAATGATATCACCGAAGCGGATGAGCCGACGGTAGAGCTCTACTCACCGAAGCCGGGCGATCCTTCCGATTACGTCCGTATAAAGCTCAAGAGCGGCAAGTATGTAGCTATTACAAACAGCTGCGCAGCCAACGTTCTCGGACTCGTAAAACCGGAACATTTCTCATACGGAAATGTTGAGAGCGCGAGAGCAGCCATGAAGCCTCTCGCAGAGTACATGGGCACAACGATCGAAGACTGCGCCACACAGATACTCCAGAAGGCATATGAGAAGATCGAGCCGGTCATCAACGACCTGGCTGAAAAGTACAAACTCGAGAAGGATCAGATGTCGATGGTAGGCGTCGGCGGCGGAGCTGCTGCGCTCATCATCTACTCGGCTGACAAACTCGGACTCAACTACAGCATTCCGCAGTACGCGGAAGTTATCTCCTCCATCGGGGTTGCACTGTCGATGGTCCGTGACGTCGTCGAGAGGATCATGCCTAGCGCAACCAAGAGCGACCTCGCCAAGATCAGACAGGAAGCCATCGACATGGCGGTTTCCGACGGCGCCGTTGCCAAGACGGTCAACGTCCATATCGATATCGATCCTCAGACCGGAAAAGTCACAGCCATAGCGACAGGTTCGACGGAAGTCAAGACCGCTGAGGTTGCAAAGGACTGCACTGTTGAGGAAATGATCGAGATGGCCGCAACGGATATGAGAACTACTCCGGACAAGGTCAAATATGCGGCCAATACAGATGAATTCCATGTGTTCACAGGTGAGACAAAGGGCAAGCCGGCGACCAGGATCATCGACAAGAAGGGCTTCATCAAGATGCAGCGCGGCGAGGGCAGAGTACGTATAACGACAGCCAAGAATTATAAGGCTGTTGTTGAAGATCTGTACAAAGACTTTGTCACGTTCACAACGGATGCATGTCTGAGGCCTGACATCTACATCTGTATCGGACCGAGAATGATGGACTTCGCCGGTTCCATGACGCTTGATCAGCTCTATGCTCTTATTGATATCGAACTTGTCGGTGTTGATGACGATGCGCCTCTCATGTTAGTGGCTATAAGAAATACTCTGGGACTGTAATCTGATGAGCAAACTCGGGAACAGACTTATTGAGGAGATCGACAAAAACGCTCAGAATCCTTTTGGCAAAGGACTCATGGGAAAGCTGTTCGAAAAACAGAAGACCATGTATTTCCAAAAGCCAAAATACCCCATCATACCGGTGGAGGATCTGGCGAAAGGGATGGTCGAATTAAGTGAGGAACAGTGGGGCATATACGCATTTCACAGAGATCCTATCGGCGAACGGTTTTCCGAGGAGGAGAAACTGACGCTGATCCGCAAGGCTATGGAATGTGCTGACAGATATGCCGAACAATGCCGTGTCAAGGATATCAAGGGATATCAGAGTCCTGTGCTCATTGCGAAGAACCTCGGAGCAAAGGTATTCTATCCCAAGATGCCCAAGACCAGCGGATATGGCGGGAACAGCGTGCTCTTCGCACAGTTCATATCTCCGAATTCCATAGAGGTGTATACCGACTGCACCGATAAGGCTGAGGAACTGTTCTCCAAGCCTTCTCTGAAGAGCATTCTCGGAACAGTGGATATAAGGAACGTCCTGCTCTCACACGAACTGTTCCATATGTTCGAGGAACGGGATGCGAAAACGATATTCACCGAGACAGAGAGAAAGGTGCTCTTCGAACTCGGCCCGATCAAAAACAAGTCAAAGATAATCTGTCTCGGAGAGATCGCCGCGATGCATTTTGCGAAGAACATCATGCAGCTCGACTATTCGCCGTATGCGTTCGACATCCTTCTGTCTTACGTGTACGACAAGCAGAGCGCGTGCAACCTCTTCGCCCAGATAAGAAAATATCTCGGCGTATATGAGGAGCCGGAGAATGTCTATAAACTCACAAATAAGTACGATGAGTGACCGAAGATACGACTGATTGCAAAAAAATGGCGCTGCCCCTGCGGCAACGCCATTTTAGTATGATAGAATTACAAAAGAAAAAAGATGGGAAGATCGGATGCAGATGATACAGGGTGATTTAAAACAGGTTTTTTCGATGCAGTTCATAATGTTTGCGGAGATGGCGGTGGGATACTGCCTTGTGCGCTTCGGCACACTCAGACCCCACGACCGCGCCGTCCTGTCCAGGCTTGTCATAACGGTCTTTCTTCCGGCTACCATAATCAATTCGTTCAATACTGAATTCAGCATGTCGATGCTGAGAAGTTTTATCCAGATATTCTGCGCTGCTACGGGGACTATTGTCCTCACGATGATCCTCAACAGATTCTTATGGAGAAAGGCCCCCCGCGAACATCTTCCCGTGCTACAGTACGCCACGGTATGTTCAAACTGCGGCTTTCTGGGAAACGCAGTTGCTGACAGCGTATACGGAGCTGACGGACTCATGTACAGCCAGATCTACCTTTTCCCCATAAGGGTGTTCATATGGTCGATCGGACTTTCATACTTTGCGAGAAGTCACGGGGAAAAGGGATCGATACTCAAGGTCCTGACTCATCCATGCATAATCGCGGTGACCATAGGCCTTGTAAGGATGCTGCTCAGAATACCTTTCCCGGAAGCGCTCAACGGAGTTCTCAGCGGGCTCGGAAAGTGCAGTACTCCTTCCGTCATGATATTCCTCGGGATGACGCTCGGGGAATGCGGCTTCAAAAGACTTGCGTCAAAGCTGACGTTCAAATATGCCGTGATCAGACTGCTTGTGATACCGGTGCTCGTGCTGATACCGTGTGTGCTGCTGAAACTTGAGCCGATAGTCACGGGACTTGCGGTCTTGATGGCGGCCATGCCTGCGGGGAGCAACACAGCAGTACTCGCGGAACAGTACGATGTGGATGTTGAGTTTGCAGCCAACTGTGTTGTGCTGACGACCATACTGTCCATCGCGCTTCTTCCCGCGTGGGTATGGGTTATCAACATGCTCGTATAAGCATTTAAACTCAGGACTCTAGAGCTTTTCTGATCTCTTCTCTGGCATTCGGGCAGTTCTGCCTGCATCTCATTTCTGTCATCTCGGCATATCCGTTGAAAGCTTCGATGATCCTCTTGCCGGAAAGAGTAAAGACTTTCGAGGAGGAGCTGAGATTGCAGATGTCAACGAAATCGGAAAATATAGTGATGTTGGTATTCTGAGGAGTGTCCGGTGGCAGCACAAAAACCTTGAGGTTCTCGAACCGGTCGAGCAGATTCAGTATATTTATCAGGTGAGCCCGATAATCTTCCGGGGTATAGTACATCTCGATCCCCGGGGTGTCGGTCTTCACTTTTTTTTCGCCTATTTTGCTCAAAGGGAGGATCGGAATACAGTACGTCGTGGAGCATCCTTCATTGAGAGAGCGGAGAAGGGTGTAGTTGATGACGTTCCAGAATTCGAGTATCCGGGTTCTTTCCGCAGTCGATATATTTGAGCGCGCTATGACCGACACTACGGTCTCCTTCGGCATTGTCGAGAAAGACAGGGTATTCAGTATTATTGTGAGATCTCTTGTTTTAAGGGCTTCGAAATGCGGGATATCTATGATGTTGTGTGCCGTTATGAAAGGATCGGATTCGGCCAGAAGCCGGTCAAACTGGACCATGAAGGCGTTAAGCACTCCGATATCCGTATCATATCTGTATACATATGAACCTGTATCTTCAAGCTTGGCGTTGACTCCGTTTATACACGCGATCCCGGGACACATAAACATGGAAGCGGTAAACCTGTCGCCGCTTTTTTTTGTATTCCTGTAAGAGGAGATAACGCCTGCCATATACATGGGGAGCCACTCCGAGAGGGATCTGAAAACGCTGACCAGATCGTTCGAGGTGTCATGCACTATAGTGACTTTCATACCCTGCTCGGTGCACTTGCTGATATATGAATAGCACTTCATGGCAAAATCCTGATCGGCCAGGATCCATGACATCTCCTGATCGGAATATATGAGAAGCTGCTGCGCGCGCTCCCGGAGAATGGTGTGGAACAGCCTCAGGATCGCGCTTTTCAGACCGTCGATACCGAAATACACACCTGCATCGGGACCTGATGGCACATCGTCCGGCTCAAGCGGGTGAATGTCTTTCTGCGGCTCGGAGGGCATCGCGAGGATATTGTCAATGAGTGAATTGACGGCTTCAAAATCATTTCTGGGATCAAGGTCATACAGCCATGAGCGGAAGGCGACGTAATAATCTCCGCTGTTTTCCGACTGTCCGCCGTAACCCATGAGTTTGGCCAGATAGTCCAGCTTGTTCTGTTCGCACACGACATTGAAGAGAGCGTAACTTATCCTGTCCGTTGTAGCTTCATCGGATTTCGGAGTGCGAAGTCCGTTTTTGAATCTGCTGACAACAGACGGATCGAGATCGAGAAGAGTGCCTAGATGCTTGTTGGAGATCCCCGCGAGCTTCATAACGGCACCGAGCCTTCTGCCGAAGGTCGGAAACGGGGTATTATCTGCAATAACGTATTCCGTTTCGCTGTCGACCGGAGTATCACTGAAGAGCCAGAGCGCCACGCTGTGTCTCAGCGCCTCCGTGCCTCCGCTTTCGGGAGAAGAGATGATTGTACGGAGGAGCTCTGTTTTGTTGTTCTCCGAGCAGAAGCGGACTATTCCGTCTGTTATCTTTGCGACAGATCTTCCCGAGAATTTAGGTGTGCGGATGCCGTTCACAAATCTGCTCAGATTGGATTTGTCAAAACCTGAAAATATGGATAATTCCTGCGCTGAAAGATCGAGAGATCTCATCAGCTCGGACAGTCTGTCGGAAAACATGTGGCCTGTTGCTCCTTCTCCGTTTATTGTTGTTTCTGAGTAGTTGTCTGTCTGGAATATGTAATATTAATAATACATACAGTATAATACTTCCGTCCCGGGAGCGGAATCCTACCGAAATTATACAATAATTCGCCCGTTTTTTTTGGCGGATAAATACCGGTACTTTCATTGCATTGTCATCTGCTATACATTACAATCAAATCAGATAGTTGACTCAATATTAGCGGAATATGTATCGGGAAATTGCTGTTTCCCGACGTAATGCAGACATCAAATACATGGCAGGAGATCGACATGGCTAAATTTTGCAGAAACTGCGGAAGCGCGCTGAATGAAGGCGCGGCGTTCTGCATGAAATGCGGAACGCCTACCGGCAACGTGAAGAGCACGGCAAACGGGCAGCCTGGCAACAGGAACACCGGGACCGGACCGATGGTCATGCGACCGGGATATACCGGAGCAGCCGCCGCACCCGCACGCGTAAAAAGACAGAGACCTTTCTCGGAGAGACTGAAAGAGTCCGTCGGGAGTTACTTCAAACATCCCGTAAAGCTGCTGCCGGCAATAGTGCTGGCGGCGATCTGGATCGCATTCTCCCTTATGGGGACGCTCGGCAGCAGTTCTCCGCTTATCAGGATCCTCAGCATGATAACGTATTCCAACGGCGGAATGTACGGCGGAATCATGGGCAGTATCGGAGGAATCTTCGGCAAGGCATTTTTCTCTGCGATCATCACCTCTATGATAAATTCGCTTGCGGATAAGAAGAACTCCGCCAAAAAGCGCGGCAGGGTCAAAGCCGGCATGCAGGGCGCGACTCTCAGAGGACTGAAGGCGGTCACTCCGTTCATGATCGGAAGCGGAGCGGGACTTGCTCTCTACTGGCTTTTCAACATAACATCCACACCTAAAAACATCATGGTCGCAGTGGCGGGTGCCGTTGCCGCGGTCGTAGCGGTGATGAGAGGCCATGGCCTCCTGTTCTCTCTGGTGTCGGGCATCTCCGGCAGCCTGTCAAAGAACAGGATCCCTTCTCTGTCCGCCGTCAAACGAGCGCTTTCGGGATTTGCTGCGGGATTTGCCGTAGCCGTTCCGGTTACGTTCATGAGAAAACCGGGCATGATCATCAGCATTGGTGCGGTGCTTCTGATATTGGGCATCCTGCTCTCTATTATCGGAAAGAACGGCGCAAAACGCATGGCTGCAGCGGCAGCTATAATGCTCATGGTCGGGAGCCCTCTGCTCCCGTTCGTGAGAACCGCGCGCGCTGCGGAGATAGATCCGAGCCTGGTCGGGGATTACACCGGAACGATACAGATGGTCTCCGGCGCTGTGACAGACGAAGGATATGCCGCATACACAGACGGGAACGGACCGTTCGTTTCCTTTGTGAACAACTACATGGGAGGCACGTCAGAGACTCTGTCGAGAGATGACTTCGATGCGAAGCTGGGAGCACTGATCCAAAACGCAGGCATCAAGGCGGTCGGCTCAGTTATGATCGTAGAGCCCGAGGACCCATCCGCAGGCAAATACAAAATCAGCTTTTTGCTCGAAGCAGATGATTTCGCGTGGAAATCCGAAGAGGATGTGTACAAACTCGGCAGCGACAGTATAGTAGTGGTCCTGAACGGGACATATGAGGACGGCGGGATCAGGATATCCGGCGGGTCCGGGGATGTTACGGGAGCCTCCGGCAAGATCGAGTTCGTGAAGGAAGGCGAAAAGGTCCTGGCACACTCTTCTGATCTTCAGATAGTTGTTGCCGGGTATTACACGGGACTTGTCCAGATAGACGCCCAGCTCGCAGAGCCCCCTGCGTCCGGCGGCGGAAAACCCGGCTTATCCATTGACGATATTGTCGGATACTATCTCTATACAGGCATGAATTATGCGACGGAAAAGATAGAGGATTTCTATTATAAGATCGAAAAAATCAGCAGTTCATCTTACAGATTTACGAGCCTGACACCGCCTTCGGAGGAGATACCGGAGATCGACTGGAGCCAGGTCTACGGGGAAGATGAGAACGTGGAAGTCATACTGACGGAAAATCATGTCGATCTGACCATATATCGTTACAACAGCGAAACGGCGACGGGTAAGACCGATGAGAGCATAAACGGCACAAGAGTCATAGAGCATTATCCCTCGCTCGGAGTCTCCACCGAGACATACAATGCCGAGAACAAGTCCTACTGCGACATGGTTTTCAGCATAGGCGAAGACAACAAGATCCACGCAGTCTATGAGAATCACTTCGATTTCGGAGCGGGATACGGTACTATGGACCACTGGGATCTCATAAAGGTGGATCATCTGCCGGGCGAAGAGCCGGAGAGCGTGCCCGAGGAAGTCCCGCCGGAACCGGAGATCGAAGAAGAGGAGCCGGAATCCATAGAACCTGAACCGGATGAGCCGGAAGATGTGGCGCCTCCTGAGCCTATAGCGCCGCCGGAAACGGATGGAGATCCCGATCATGACGATCTTCCGGATTCGGAGCAGGGCATAATCATAGATTCCGTCTCAACGGCGCTTATCGGAGGAGGTCTCGGAACGCTTCTCGGCGGTATCGCCGGAGCGATGGACGGAGGAGACGATGACGGCGGAGGCGGCGAAGACGGCGGTCCGGATTTACCTCCCAGCTGGAGAGTCAGCGAAGAAGGCGACATCAGCTTTGAGGATCCGAGTACAGGCCAGACCGTGACGTATGAGAGGACCGGAATCGATCCGGATACCGGACAGCCCGTATATCACAACTCGGAAAGCTGGGGCCAGGGATATGATATCAATGACCTTAAGGACATGTACGACCGTACATCCAGAGAGCGGGATTATTACAGGAACATAGAAGATACATACAGGAAAGGCCAGGAGGAACAGAGAAAAGAAAATCAGGATCTCTCCTGGGAGGCGAAGGACTGGGAGCGCGAGAAGAAGGAGATAGCCGAACGCGAGAGACTCGAGGACAAGAGAAACGAGATAGCGTACAAGCACGGGGTCTACGACGGCAACACCAAGGAAGTCAAAAAGGCGATCCTGAAAGAAAGAGGAGAAGAGTATCAGAAGCAGGCTCAGCATGAGACGAGAGCGGAATACATGAACGCCGGATACCAGACTGCTCAGACCGTGCAGAAGGGCGCCGATGTTGCCATAGACGTGACCGAGAAGATCGCTTCGTACACACCTGCTGCGCCGGCGGCAAAACTTATCAAAAAGACCTACATCGCCTCAAAGAATGTGGCATCCAATGTGGGCGAGCTGACAGCCGGAACCAAAAACTGGAAGCAGGCCACCGCAGATGCCGTTATCGGCACAGCGGCGGATCTCACAAAAGACAGCGCCGACGGATTCGGTCAGAAACTGTTGTACAACACGACGATGGAAGGCGGAAAAACCGTTTACCAGGGATGGGTCGACGGAAAATCCGCTGAGAAGATCAGGGACGAGACCATCAAGAAGATGGAAAAAGCCTTTGATGATACCATCAACGAAGCAGTGATCACGGGAGTCACCGGAGATACTCCGCTGGGTACTCTGATGACGGATCTCGCAAACATGGAAGAAAATGAAGACTGACAGCAAAGGAGGTCAAGGAGATATGGAGATATACAAAAAGCTAACTGAAGCCGTAAACAGTATCGATTTCAGGATAATCTACTGGCAGTTTCTGGATACGGACAACATATTCGACAGGAATGCTCTGCTCAACATCGCGGATCAGCTTGATCCCATCTTTGATCCTGAGGGGCTCAACTATTACATGGCACTTCCGGACGGAGAGATACTGGTCCTCCTGATGAGGGAAAAGGAGATCATGTCGCTGTTCACGCCTTATGAGATGAAAGACAAGGAAGCGGAACCTGAAGCGGAGGCAAAACCCGAAGCGAATGCCTTAGAAACGGAGCCCGCGCCGAAAGCTGCGCCCGAGATGAAATTCTGTCCGCAATGCGGAGCTCCGCTGATCCCCGGCACAAAATTCTGTGCGAAGTGCGGTAAAAAGCTGGCAGAATGAGGAGATGACCCCGGAGAAAATGAAAAAAGCAATAGTCGCCATTATATCCGTGATGCTCATTGTGAGCCTCTTTGCAGCATGCGGCAGTGACAGTCCCGCCGAGAGCGGCGGATCACAGTCCGGTCAGACGGGCGAAACTGCCGAGGTGTCCGGCGACGGTGCCGGGAGCGCTCCGCAGGACGGACCTGTGTCCGGGGAGGAACAGCTTACGGCAGAGCCGGCTGTCACTCTGGAGTTTGATCCGCATCCGTATCCGAGCATGGACAGCCAGGATTATTATGTCGGGCTTCTCTATGCGACAAACAGTTCCGACAAGGTGATAGAAGCCTCGTTCAGGTACCGTGTCTATGATGCGGACGGCAATGCCATTGAAGCATATGACCAGTGGAATGACCGCTATGCCGGAGAGTTTTCGGCTTCGGTCTGTATTCCCGCGGATGTCAAAGACTTTCCGATCGGTTTCACACTCGAGTCAGGTCTTAGATACGACATGAAAAAGGATGTGGAGATGCCTGCGGCAGATCATGTGGAGTATGAGTTCACAGAGTCGCGGGAAGGGATGATCGAAGACATGGTCTCGCATTTCACCCCGGGTGAGTTTTATATAAAAAATGACCATCTGTATTATCCGATCCTGTTCGACGAGGAGATCTCCGGCAACTGCACTACCGTTCGCGGCAATTACACGATACTGGGATATTCCGGCGGCGAAATTGCCGCTGTGTGCTGCCGAACCGATCTGCCCGGCGTGACAAGTTCGTGGAGTGTGGATTACGCGAAGGAAAACAACGAAGGTGCGCTGCTGGCCTATCATGATACGCCGTACGGGGTCGCCATCGACAATTGGGAGATATTCCTGGGCTGTTTCAACGCCGAATGATAAACTCATGACTAAAAAACAGATGCCTTTCTGCTGGCATCTGTTTTTTTGCAAGTACGGCTCCCGGTGAAGTGCCGGTACAGGCTGCGCTTATCAGACGGTTGCCGTTTTGCGGTTTTTCCTATACTATTTTGAGAGCGGAAAAACTTTGCACTCACAGAATAAACGGAGGTCTGTAATGTCGAAGATCATAATGGAAGAATGGGCGTTCAACGTTGAAGACGGGGTCGATCCGGCGGAATTTATAGAAAAGAACGTGAGGAATATAACGGACGGGGTCGGGGATACGGAGTCCGTAAAGATAACGATAGAGATGAAAAAGGGAGAGGATACCCGGGTCTCTGTCAATATAGAGAAAGAGATCGGGGATATGCGCCGCGATGAACTGGAAGCGCTTCAGGTACAGCTCATGACCCAGCTTGATGAACTCGACGATATGGAGCCGGACAAAGCGGACGAAGAATATGAGGGATGGCTCATGGATGTGGACGAGACGGAAGGACTTCTTGAGGAAGTTACCGCAGCGCTGTCGGAGCTGGCATGACGGAAAACGGAATACAGAGACTTGCCGCAAGGTGAGTCTTTTTTTTGCGCCTCTGTTGCGAAACATTTGCCGATTTGGTATCCTTTTTACATATATGGGACACGTGTCCTTATTGGAGGGGATCATAGTGAAGCTCAAGGACGAAGAAATTTTTGAGAGGATCTCAAAGTATGTAGAGCAGGTGCGTATAAGCGAAGGGATCTTTCCCACTGTCAGAAGGGTGGAAGCTGCGCTCGGAATCCCGAAGAGCACGGTGCACAGATACCTTAAAGACATGGAGGCAGATCCGAAATACACCGCAAAGGCGGACAAGTTCGCATTTGACGATGATACTGCCGCATGGCTTTCGAACAGCATCGCGTGCGGATCGCCGACATATGAGGAAGAGAATATCGATATGTATGTCCGTCTGCCGTCCGCCGTGTTCGGGAAAGGGATGAAATACATCCTGACGGCAAGAGGGGACTCGATGGTGGACGCGGATATACACGAAGGCGATCTTGTGGTCATAAGAAAGCAGGTGACCGCGGATCCAGGAAATATAGTCGTGGCGCTGCTGAACGGAGAGAACACGCTGAAGCGCCTGATGCTCGATGAGAGCGGAAGACCGTATCTTCACCCCGAGAACAGGAATTATGACGATATAGAGATCTGTGACGGCGACGAGTTCTACATCCAGGGAGTCGCCGTGAAGATAATAAAAGATATAGACGGGGATCCTGCAGATATCTGATGCGAAACGTATCCGGAAAAAGTGACCGGATCTACATGTGCATTGACCTCAAGTCCTTCTACGCGTCCGTTGAATGCGCGGAGAGAGGGCTCAATCCGATGACCACGAATCTCGTGGTGGCGGATCCCGAGAGGTCCACGGGGACGCTCTGCCTCGCGGTAAGTCCGTCCATGAAGGCTCTCGGTGTGAGGAACAGATGCAGACTGTATGAGATCCCGGAAAATATAGAATATATAGCTGCCGTACCGAGGATGCAGCTGTATATAGATTATGCTGTCCGGATTTACGGGGAATACCTGAAGTATATATCCCCGGATGACATTCATGTGTACTCCGTGGATGAAGCCTTCTTTGACGTCACGGAATATGTGAGAAGGAGCGGCATGACGCCGGAGCAGATGGCCAAATTCCTTATGGGAAGGGTGGAAAAGTGCGCCGGCATCCGTTCCACCGCCGGGATAGGGACGAATCTCTATCTTGCCAAGGTGGCTCTGGATATCACCGCAAAGCATTCGCCGAAGTTCATAGGCTATCTCGATGAGGAGAAGTACCGCGAAGAATTGTGGGACCACAGGCCGCTCACGGATTTCTGGCGCATAGGCCGCGGCACCGCGGCAAGACTCGACAAGCTCGGGATCAGGACCATGAGGGAGATAACGCGGGCAAACGAGGACACGCTCTACAAGATCTTCGGGATAGACGCCGAACTGCTCATAGACCATGCGTGGGGAAGGGAATCCACCACCATGGCGGATATAAAGGGCTACAGATCCAAGAGCAGGAGTCTGTCGAGCGGACAGGTGCTACTGAGAGACTATGACTATGACGAGGCGAGGCTCATAGTGAAGGAAATGGCTGATCTCGTATGTCTCGACATGGTGGAAAAGAACATATACACGGATCTGCTCACGCTGTATGTGGGATACTCGCACACGGTGCCCATACCGTCTTCAGGAGGGAGCATACGGCTCCCGAGACCCACGAACGCGGACTCGCTGATCATTCCGGCGCTTGTCAGGAAATACAACGAGATAGTTGTTCCCGGTGTGCCCATAAGAAGGATAGGCATAGGATGCGAGAACATAGTCGAAGATGAGGGGCAGTATCAGATGTCGCTGTTTGACGAGGGCGTTACGGAGGAGACCGAGCGCGACAGAAAGATACAGGAAGCGGTACTGGAAATAATGGCCAGGTTCGGAAAGAACGCGATACTCAAGGGACTGAACCTGGAGGAGGCCGGGACGACCAGGGCGAGAAACCACCAGATAGGGGGACACAAGAGTGGCACGTGAGAGAGCAAAGATGCCGGCATGGCAGAGAGCAAAACAGTTCGCCCCCTTTGCGGCGCTGACGGGATTTGAAGGCGCGCTCAGGCAGAAGGAAGAGGATTTCAGAAGAGATGGGAAAAGGACTCTCTTCGAGGACGGCGCGGGCGAGATAGACGCGGTATTGCGGAGCGTCGCAAGAGGCGATACGGTCATCGTGATATTTTTTGACGGCGACGGATATGATGAGGCCGAGGGAACCGTGAGATACATAAGACCGGAGGAACACTCCATGAAAGTCGGCGACACTGTGATAGAATATGACAGCATAATCGAGATAAGGAAAACGTATGGCTAAGGATTACGGCAAAACCCTGAGAGCGTGTTATCTGGGATTTATAACCCAGGCGATCGGCTCAAACTTTGCGCCGCTCCTGTTTCTGAGATTCCACTCCGAATACGGGGTGTCTCTCGGGCGGATAGCGCTTATTTCCACTGTCTTCTATTTTGTCCAGCTGCTCGTAGACGTGATCTGCGCGAAATACGTGGACAGGATAGGATACAGGAAGAGCGTAGTCCTGTCGGAGGTGCTTTCCGCGCTGGGTCTCATAGGACTTGCGGTTCTGCCGGAGGTCTTCAGGGACCCGTTCACAGGGATAATCGCAGCCGTCGTTGTCTATGCCGTGGGAAGCGGCCTCATAGAAGTGCTCGTCAGTCCCATAGTCGAGGCGTGTCCGTTTGACAGGAAGGATGCCGTTATGACACTGCTCCACTCGTTCTACTGCTGGGGCACAGTGGGCGTCATCGTTCTCTCCACCTTGTTCTTCTCCGTTTTCGGTATAGGAAGGTGGAAGATCATGGCGTGCATCTGGGCGCTTATCCCGCTGTATAACGTTTACAACTTCTCCGTGTGCCCCATAGAGAGACTTGTCGATGAGGGCAAGGGCATGTCGATGGGACAGCTGCTGAGATCAAAGACGATGTGGACCGGTATAATCCTTATGATATGCGCGGGATCGTCCGAGCTGGCGATGGCGCAGTGGGCGTCCGCATTTGCCGAATCCGCGCTCGGCCTTGCGAAGACGACCGGAGATCTGCTGGGGCCGTGTCTGTTCGCGGTGACAATGGGTCTGTGCAGGGTGATCTACGGAAAACTCGGCGGGAGGATCGAACTGACAAAGTTCATGGCGGCATCCGGGATACTATGCGTCATCTGCTATCTGATGGCTTCGGTATCGCAAAACCCGCTGGTAGGACTCATCGGATGCATCATGTGCGGATTCTCTGTCGGGATCATGTGGCCGGGGACCATCAGCATACTGTCAAAGAATATGCCTGCAGGCGGGACCGCTATGTTTGCCCTCCTTGCGATGGCGGGAGACATGGGCGGATCGGTCGGGCCGAGCATTGTGGGATCCGTGACGGATATGGCGGGCGGAGACCTGCGGCCGGGACTGCTGGCCGGAGCGGTCTTCCCGCTCATACTAACGCTTATTGTTTTTGCAGGTGCAGGAAAGCGAAAGGGAATGCCGGAATAATATTGCCCGCAGATATGTGTATATTTGTTCATTATTTCGAGTATAATTAACTGAGTATATATTTTATAAAAGGAATATTTAGGTTAAATGAGAAAGATCAAACCAATCATGTGTTTGCTGCTTGTCGCAGCGCTCGGACTGACTCTGTTCGGCTGCGGAAGCTCATCCTCTGCGACAGAGAGCACTGACACGAGCTCCACCGAACCGGTCACCACGGAAGTTTCTGAATATGCATACGACCTGAACATAGAAGACAACGGTATGTTCACCGGAGTAAAGGCCCTTGATTACGTCACGCTTCCCGAAGATATCGACGTTATATCTTTCAAGGACGCCGAGGTCTCCTCTGATGAGACCACCATCAACGAGATGGTCACATATGTTAAGCAGAATTACGGAGAACACGTATCCGTTTCGACTCCCGCAGCCGTAGGAAACGGCGCGACGATCGACTTTGTCGGAAAAGTCGACGGCGTCATCTTCCAGGGCGGAAGCGCGCAGGATGCCGAAGTGCTCATAGGAAGCGGCAAATACCTGGCAGATTTTGAGAACGGCCTTATCGGTCATTCCGCCGGAGAGACCTTTGACGTGGATGTTCTCTTCCCGGACGGATACGGTTCATCGCAGGATATAAACGGAAATCCGATCGAACTCAGCAACAAGACCGCTGTTTTTACAATGACGATCAAGGATGTCTATGATTTTGAGCTCAACGCGGAGAATATCGAGAAGGCGCTTTCAGAGAGCGGACTTGCGATCACGACGACATATCCGACAGACGAGGCTGGCCTGAGAGAACTGCTCGCCGACCAGAATAAGCTCGCTAACAGAAGGAGCCTCGTTGAGGACTATCTCTTGGAGAACTGCACGGTATCCGAAATACCTCAGGCGGTGCTTGACAGCATCATTTCGTACGAAGGCAAGTACATACTCTCGATCGGAGAGCAGTACGGATATACCGATGTCGATGCGATCGTTCAGGCGTACGGATACGGAAGTTTTTCTGAGTATATCGGACTTGTGAGCGAGTCGATCAGGACTGAAGCGCAGAACGTGCTGATCCGTCAGGCTGTTGCGGAGTATTTCGGAATAACCGCGGATGACGAGGCAAAAATAGCAACATTCGGGTCCCTCGCAGCGTATGAGACCGAGGTCGCAACAGTAGGCACGAAGCTCGCCAATCAGGAAACGCTGTTTACCGCGGCCATAGATCATTTCATCAAGTGATAATTCTGAACAGGTAAAAGGAGGACTCAGGATGCTTAATATCAGCAAGACCATTGATGAGGGAAAGGCCCTCTTTGTCCTTGAAGGAAGACTCGATACGGAGACGTCTCCCGATCTTGATAAAGAAGTACTGGAGTGTCCCGAAGATGTCACGGAACTCAGAATGGATTTTGAGAAACTCGATTACATCTCTTCCGCGGGACTCAGAGTTCTTCTGACAGCTCAGAAGATAATGAGAAACAGAGGTTCTTTCATAGTCTGCAATGTCAACGAGATCGTCATGGAGATCTTTGAAGTCACAGGTTTCTCGGACATTCTTACGATCGAATAAAAACTTTTAAAGCGAGAGTGGGCGGATAACTGCGCCTGCTCTCGCTTTTTCAAAGATGAGAGTAAAGCGCGCAAAGATCCATACTGAAAACAAAGCTTTGGAGGATTGGCTATGTTTGATAAGAAGATATTGCGTTCGGATATGATCACATGCGCACTGTGCGGGGACGCGCCGTGCTCGAAAGCGTGCCCGGATCTCGATCCGGCAGCGTTGCTCAGAAGTATATGGTTCGGAGACGAAAAAGTGGCAGCGGCGGGACTCCCGGACCGGAATCCGTGTCTTGACTGTCTGTCACGGTGTGAACAGGCATGCGTAAGACCGGGAAAGGTCCCCATAGGGAATATAATCACGAAGCTCTACGATGAAGTGAAACCGGAACTTGAGATCCCGCTTCCCGCCGATCAGGAGAGACTGAAGACCGATTTCTGCGGGATCCCGCTCGAAAATCCGTTCCTGCTCTCATCATCGGTAATAGCCAGCACATACGATATGTGCGCGAGAGCGTTTGAAGCGGGGTGGGCAGGCGCATGCTTCAAAACGGTATGCTCATTTGACATACACGAGGCCTCTCCGAGGTTCTCCGCCATCACCGGAGACAACGGGAGCATAATAGGATTCAAGAATATAGAGCAGCTCTCCGATCACAGTGTCGCCGAGAATATGGAGATATTCCGCAGACTCAAGGAGAACTATCCCTCAAAGTTCATCCTGGCGTCTATCATGGGGCAGAACGACGAAGAGTGGGAGGAGCTTGCGAGACTCTGCGAGGAAAACGGCGCGGACGCCATAGAACTCAATTTTTCGTGCCCCAATATGATGGACGGCGGACTCGGATCCGACATAGGGCAGGTGCCCGAACTCGTCGAGAGATTCACGGCTGCCGCAAGAAGAGGAGCGAAGATACCGATACTCGCAAAACTCACGCCGAACGTCGCCACAATGAGCCCTGCCGCCGAGGCTGCGGTCCGGGGAGGCGCGGACGGTATCGCGGCGATCAACACGATAAAGAGCATAATCGGAGTCAACCCCCACACGTATATATCCTCTCCGTCAGTACACGGGATGTCCGCTGTAGGCGGTTACAGCGGAAACGCGGTGAAGCCGATAGCTCTGAGGTTTATTGCGGAACTGGGGCAGAATCCTGCGCTTGCGGGAAAGCATATAAGCGCCATGGGCGGTATTGAGACGTGGGATGACGCTCTCGAGTTCATAATGCTCGGGGGAGATTCCATCCAGATCACAACTGCGGTCATGCAGTACGGATACAGGATAATCGACGATCTCAAGGCCGGACTGAACTACTATCTGGCGGAAAAGGGATTCTCGAATGTCAGGGAGGCGCGGGGACTCGCGCTGGAGTATGTGAGCGATACGACGGATGTTCTCGAAAGAGATACCGTCATTTATCCGAAATTCCACAGAGACAGGTGTATCGGCTGCGGAAGATGTAAAATATCCTGTGACGACGGAGGCCATCAGGCGATACGAATGAGCGACGACGGGCATCCGGTGCTCGACGGCAAAAAATGCGTGGGATGTCACCTCTGTGTGCTCGTGTGCCCGGAAAAGGCGATCACATCCAGCCGCAAACGCGTGGCAAAACCGAAAGTATAAGAAGGAATACATATGGTCAAACTATTTGACGAGATACCGTATCTTGAAAATGACAGGATCGTCCTCAAGCGGCTTGAGGATACCGATGCCGGATCACTTGAGAAGTTCGTGAAGAGCCAGGAGGTATACCTGTATCTTCCAACCTATCTCATTGAGCAGCAGCATGACGCGCACACCGTCATACGTATGCTCTATGATGACTGCATGAAGGCAAAGGACAGCCTCATACTTGGGATTTTCCTGAAAGACGGAATGCAGTTCTGCGGACTCGCGGAATTCTATGACTTCAACGACAGGATCCACAAGACCTGCATAGGGTACAGGCTTGCAAAGGAGTTCTGGGGAAGAGGGATAGCCAGCGAGGTCGTGAAGCTTATGGTGGATTATCTGTATAACGAGACGGATATAGAGATAATAACCGCAAGCACAATAGTGGAGAACGGGGCGTCCGAACATGTGCTCGAGAAGAACGGATTTCTGAAGAGCGCCGGGGAAGTCCCGGAAGACTGGGGTTATGATGACCCGACAATAGCCAACATCTGGTTTGTCTGATCCGACTTGGAAACAACAGACGGCGCGGATGTTTCAACTGCGCTTGTTCCAATTTATAATAATTAGTTGAGGTATTGCCTCAGCAGAACGGGTACAGCAATGCCGGAGGAAGAAAGGAGATCATACCATTGAAAATCGGAATCATCGGAGCCGGAGCATCCGGTCTTATGACGGCCATATGCGCCGCCGCTTCCGAAAAGAATGAGATCTTCCTTTTTGAGCGGCAGGACAGAGTGGGAAGAAAGATACTTTCGACCGGAAACGGCAGATGCAACCTTACAAATACGAATATGGACGCAGACAGGTATCACGGCACCGGCGCGGGACTAGCCTGGAGGCTTATATCGAAATTCGGACCGGCGGAGACGCTTGCGTTCTTCAGAGAACTCGGCCTTATAACCGTCGTTGAGCCGGGAGGCAGAGCATACCCGTTCTCGGACAAGGCGAACAGCGTTCTGGATATACTGAGAAGCGCTGCGGACAGAAAAAACATACACATGCTGACAGGCGTGCGGGATATAAAGATCGGTAAAACGAAGAACGGTTTCTCCGTAAGCTGTAAATGCGGGGAAGAAAACTCTGTTCACAGAGAAACCTTCGACAGGATCGTCATCTGCTGCGGAAGCGAAGCCTCGCCCAAACTCGGAGCGACAAAGGACGGATACGAGCTGCTGAAAAGTTTCGGTCATAAGTTCATAGAGACTCATCCCGCTCTTGTGAGGCTTAAGTGCAACAGGGAAGACATAAAGGGACTTAAAGGCATAAGGCAGGACGCGGATATATCTCTCTGCTGTAAGAACGGAACAGTCATCGCGCAAAACTCGGGAGAGATCCAGTTTACGGATACCGGACTCAGCGGACCCTGCATATTTGATATATCCGGCAGCGTGTCCGCAGACAAGAGACCCAAGTACATAAAGGCGGACCTTATGCCGCTGCTGACCGGAGACGAAGTCAGGGAATATATAAGGAACAAAGTCACAGGAAATCCGGCGGCGCCGGCAAAGGAACTGTTTACGGGGATGTTCCATTCCCGTATAGGTATGGCTGTCGTTCAGAAATCCGAAGTGTCTCCTGAAATGTCCGTAGGACGCTTAACAGGGAAAGACACGGAAAAGCTGGTCCGCACGGTCAAGGAATACATATTCAGGGACGTGACGACGGAGGACTTCAGGGAAGCCCAGGTCGCGGCAGGCGGGATCGACGCGCGGGATTTCACTGACAGCCTTGAGAGCAGACTGTGTCCCGGACTGTATGCCGCAGGCGAGGTGCTTGATGTTGACGGCGACTGCGGCGGATATAATCTGCAGTGGGCATGGACTTCCGGATATACCGTGGGTTCCGCACTGAAAGATCTGGCGGAGAACGGCTGATGCTGAGGATCAGAAATATAAAAGTGAGCGTAAGAGAGGACTGCGACCTTAACATAAAGGCCGCAGAAATTCTGCGCTGCCGCAAAGAGGATATAAACAGTCTCAGGATAGTGCGGAGATCGGTCGACGCGCGGAAAAAGGACGACATCCTCTACGTTTACACCTGCGATGTGTCTCTCGACAGGAAGAAAGAGGAATTGGTCTTCAGAAGAAAGAGACCCAATGTCGAAAAGACCGTGAATGCGGTATACAGACAGCCGAATCTCGCGGACATTCCGGAGAAGAGGCCGGTCATAGCGGGGTTCGGCCCTGCGGGGATATTCTGCGCGCTGGTACTCGCGAGAGCGGGAGCCAGACCCATAGTCCTTGAAAGAGGCAGCGATGCGGATACGAGAAAGACAAAAGTAGAGGAATTCAGAAAAACAGGCAGACTCGACTCCGAGTGCAATGTCCAGTTCGGAGAGGGCGGCGCCGGTACATTCTCTGACGGGAAGCTCACGACAGGCGTAAACGATCCGAGGATACCTTTTGTCCTAAGGACGTTTGCCGATCACGGCGCGCCTGAGGAGATAACATACGACGCGAAGCCCCATATAGGAACCGACGTGCTCACCCGGGTCGTTGTGAGCATAAGAAAAGAGATAGAAAGACGCGGAGGGACTGTCCTCTTTGACACGAAGCTCAGCGGTATAGATGCGGAAGACGACAGGATAGCCGGGGTCCGCGCGGCCGGAAAAAACGGTGCGGAAGAGAGAATAGACACGGATACCCTGATCCTTGCAGTCGGGCACAGCGCCAGGGACACGTTCTCCATGATGAACGGAATGGCTATATCCATGGAGCCGAAGCCTTTCGCGATGGGCGTGAGGATCGAACACAAACAGGAGTGGCTGGACAGGCTGCAGTACGGCGGGATGAGGAAATATCTCCCGGCTGCGGATTATAAGGTCAACTGCAAAACAGGCGACGGCACCGGCGTATATACGTTCTGCATGTGCCCTGGAGGATATGTGATAGCGGCCGCTTCTGAAGAGGAAGGCGTAGTCACTAACGGAATGAGCAACAATGCACGCGACGGGGAAAACTGCAATGCCGCGCTGCTGGTCACGCTCCATCCGGAGGATTTTCCGTATGACGGTCCACTCGGCGGTGTCAGATGGCAGAGAGAGATAGAGCATGACTGCTATGTCGCCGGGGGCAGCAATTATCATGCGCCGTCGCAGACGGTAGGAGATTTTCTGAACGGCAGAAAGACTGTGGAGTTCGGCGACGTCAAACCCACATATATTCCGGGAGTGACCGGATCGGATCTCAACGTGATACTGCCCGAGGTGCTTACGGGCAGATTGAAGGAAGCAATTACCGAACTTGACGGAAAACTGCCGGGGTTCGCATATGATAAAGCGGTGCTGACGGCTCCGGAATCGAGGAGTTCCAGCCCGGTCAGGATAGTGAGAAACACGGATTCGCTGGAGAGCGTTTCGGTGAACGGCCTGTATCCCTGCGGGGAGGGGGCCGGATATGCGGGAGGTATCATGTCCGCCGCGCTTGACGGAATAAAAGTGGCGGAGGCGTATATCCTCAAGAAGATAGGAGGCACAGCGTGAACGACAGGATAGAAATACTGGCGCCGGTCGGCGGGAGAGAACAGCTTGAAGCCGCCGTCAGAAGCGGCGCGGACGCCGTTTATCTCGGCCTCGGAAACTTCAACGCGCGCCAGAGCGCGGACAATTTCACGGGCGATTCGTTTAAGGATGCGGTATCCTACTGCCATTCCAGAGGTGTCGCCGTACATGTTACGCTCAACACTCTCGTCAAGGACGACGAGATGGACGACCTCGTCGAGGAGATACGCGTTATAGCCGAGAGCGGCGCGGACGCGGTGCTCATCCAGGATCTCGGCGTCGCAAAGCTCGTGAGAGAACTTTGCCCGACGATAAAGATGCACGCGAGCACACAGCTCGCCATACACAATATGGCGGGTGTCGCGCTCATGAAGAAACTCGGATTCTCGAGGGTCGTCCTCGCAAGGGAACTGTCCCTCGAAGAGATAAAGATGATATGCGATTCCACCGATCTCGAGGTGGAGGTGTTCATACACGGCGCGCTCTGCATGTGCGTGTCAGGATGCTGCTATCTCTCGAGTATGCTCGGTGGAAGAAGCGGAAACAGGGGGAGATGCGCGCAGCCCTGCAGACTGGATTTCAACTCTCACGGCAGGGATCACGCCCTGTCGCTCAAGGACATGAGTCATCTCAGATACATACAGGAACTCAAAGACGCCGGAGTGGCGTCCGTAAAGATAGAAGGGCGCCTTAAGCGACCGGAATACGTCGCCGCCACGGTGACCGCCGCAAGGAACGCGAGAGACGGGGAGCAGTATGACGAGGAGAGGCTCAGGAGCATCTTCTCGAGAAGCGGCTTCACCGACGGATACTATACGGGAAAGCGGACGCTCGATATGTTCGGCTACAGGACAAAAGACGATGTGACCGCCTTTTCCGACGTTCAGGGAATAGGAGAGCTTACCCGTCACGAGTTCCAAAAGATCCCCGTATCCATGAGGCTTAAACGCGACGATGAGAGGCTCGTTCTCGAAACTTTCTGCAGCGGAAAAACATATTCCGCATCAGCGGAATACGAATTCCAGCAGGCGAAGAAGGATGACGGCTATGCCGGTGCTATCGATGCGATTAATCAGACGGGAGGAACACCGTTCTATACCGAAAATGTCGATATAGATCTGGAGAAGGGACTCTTTATAAGACTGAGCACCGTCAAGGCGCTGAGAAGGGATATCCTCCAGGAGATAGAGGAAGATCTCGGGAGAAACGTCCCGCATATTTTCAACGAGTATGTGAAGGATACGGAAAAGCCTTCCGGGCACGGCGTGCCGAAATTCAGGATAAGGCTTCCTCAGATATCCATGGCCGACAGGATCAGCCTTGATTCGTTCGAGAGGATCATAGTGGATACAGACGAGCTGTGCGCTCACCCGGAATTCGCCGCAAAATATGCGGACCGGATCGTCATGGAACCGCCTCACCTCATTTTCCCGAAGGACGAAGCCCAGACCCTTGAAAAGATGAAAAAGCTGAAGGAGCTCGGAGTGACCCGTGTGCTTGCGGAAAACGCGGGATCGGTCATGATGGGCCTTGAATGCGGACTTGAAGTGCTCGGAGGCGCCGGGCTCAATATTTTCAACACGGTAGCCCTCAAGGAACTGGAATCCCTCGGCGTCAAAGACGTGACCGTCTCGTTCGAACTGGACGAGGAGAGAATCTCGAAACTTTCGGGAAGCACCCGCCGCGGCATTA
This sequence comes from Oscillospiraceae bacterium, assembly GCA_017512745.1. GTDB lineage: Bacteria > Bacillota > Clostridia > Oscillospirales > Ruminococcaceae > RGIG5675. The sequence goes on along the minus strand of JAFWEV010000060.1, from coordinate 22,182 downwards.
TCGGATACGGATATCTGCCGCTCATGAAATTCAGGGCGTGTCCGATGCAGGGCGAAAAGGGATGCGGAAACTGTTCCGGACACGAGTATCTGGTCGACAGAATGGGCATAAGCTTCAAGGTGCTGTGCTATAAGAGAAAGTATTCCACGCTGCTCAATTCAGTGCCCCTCGAACTGTCCGACAAGAAGATGAAAGGCGTGGATTTTGAGACGCTCTGGTTCACCGATGAAAGCCCTGAGGATGTGGCCAAGACGGTCGCCGCATATTACGGTATCCGGCAATATCAGGGAAAGAGGACCAGAGGACTCTATTACAGGGAGGTCGAATGATGAAGATAGCAGTTGTTACAGGCGCTTCTTCCGGAATGGGCAGAGAATTTGTCAAAGCCATAGACAGAGATTATTCGCTCGACGAGATATGGGTGATCGCGAGAAGAAGAGACCGCCTCGAGGAACTGACCGGAGAATGCAGGACCAAAGTCAGGGGGATCTCTCTTGACCTTCTGGAGAAGAAGGATATAAACGCATACAGGGAACTTCTCATAAGCGAGAAACCGCATATCCATATACTTGTCAATTCCGCGGGCTGCGGGCTCTTCGGAGAATTCACCGAGATGGACCTCGACAGCCAGCTCGATATCATAGATCTGAACGACAAGGCGCTCACCGCGATGACATATCTGTCGCTCCCGTATATGAAGGAGGGCGACATGATAATCAACATGGCCTCGAATTCATCGTGGCAGCCCGTGCCGTATATCAACGTGTACGGCGCGTCCAAAGCATATGTCATGAGTTTTTCGAGAGCACTCGGTGTGGAACTGAGAGGGAGAAAGATACATGTGATGGCCGTGGCTCCCGGATGGATAAAGACGGAGTTCTTCGACCACGCTGTCCACGACGACACAATAAAGTATTACGACAGGTTCTATACTGCGGAGCAGGTCGTTGAAAAGGCGATGAAGGACCTCAGGAAGAAAAAGGAAGTATCCATACTCGGATTCCCCGTGAGAGCGCAGGTGGCGCTCGTGAAACATCTGCCTGTAAAAATGGTGATGAATACCTGGTGCAAACAGCAGGGTAAATGACGGATCAGAGAGAAAAAAATCGAATGGACAGAGCTAAAACAAGAAAAGTAGTCAACATCATCATTGCGGTGATGGTGTTCTGCGCATGGTTCTATATGATGACGAGCGGAAAAAACGGAGGACTCATGGCTACCGGACTGTGGAGCCTCAAGTTCTTCACGACGCTCTCCAATCTGTTCGAGGGCTGCGTATCGCTGTACCTGGTTTTTGGGAAGAACAAGACACTCGCCGAGAAGCTCAAATTCTACGCCGCGATCTATGTCGGAGTGACATTCGTTGTCGTGGTAGCCTTCCTGGGATCGATATACGGGTACAGGTCGATGTTTGTCGGCCCGAATCTGTGGTTCCACCTCATAGTCCCGCTTGCAGCCATCGCCGAAGACGTGATTTTCTCTGAGTGGAAACCGTCTGGAAAAGACTGCCTGTATGCCGCTGCGGGAGTGCTGATATATGCCGTGTTCTACCTCGGGAATATCGCCGTAAACGGATACAGGGGAAACGACTGGTACGCGATATTCGCTTTCGGTATACCGATAGGGATAGGGATATTCTCCGCGATAGTGCTGCTGGCGATAGGACTGGGATTCTTAATCAGAAAACTGTCATTGGCTTTTACTAAATAAGGCGAGAATACCCATATTTGAAGGTGCGGGCATTTCTCGCCTTGCCTGTAACCGGCCGGGATTTCAAACGGATATTTGCTCGGGATCCATTTCGGCATTCAACTGCGTTTCACCGCATCTTCGGAAGCAATCAATATCCATAGAAACACCCTGACCGCAACGATTCCTAAAGCAGTTATAGAGGATAATCGATGAGTATAAGATCCGGACAATTCCCCTGGAAAACATTTATAAGACAGTTGGCCGCCATTGCGGTTCCGGTCGCTCTGCAGAACCTGCTCACAACTACCGCGAGTATGGTGGACACTATGATGGTGGCACCACTGGGAGAGCTCTCAGTCGGGGCCATAGGACTGTGTGCCCAATTTTCGACTCTTATGTTTTCCGGATACTGGGGATTCCTTGGAGGAGGGATGCTGTTCTTTGCCCAATACTTCGGGGCGAAGGATGACGACGGAATAGAACGATCGTACGGCATGACGATAACGTGCGTCATGACTGTTGCCTCCGTCTTCGCTTGTATGGCGCTGTTTGCCCCGGAGTTGGTCATGAGGATCTACACCGACAAGGAATCGGTGAGACAGATAGGTATTCAGTATTTGAGGATAGTCGGATTTGCGTATGTTATGCAGGTGCTCTCCATGGGGATGAGCAGTCTGCTCCGTACAACAGAGAGAGTGACCATACCCTTGATTGCATCGATCTGCTCTGTCGCTGCGAATCTGACACTGAACTGGATACTCATCTACGGCCATCTCGGTGCTCCGGCAATGGGAATAAGAGGCGCCGCGCTGGCGACGACGATAGCTGCGGCGGTGAATGTCGCAGTCATCTATATCCTGGCATGGCGTTCGGGATACAGGTATCTCTTCCATGTCAGGAACCATTTCAGGTGGAACAGAGCAGCGTTGAGGGAGTACTTCATCAAGTGTTTTCCGATCCTGTGCAACGAGGTACTGATCGGCGTCGGGAACATGGTCATAAACATAACGCTCGGAAGACAGCCGGAACAGGTGATAGCTGCCGTGGCTGTCTTCAGGACGCTGGAAGGCCTTGTAATAGGGTTCTTTGCGGGGTTCTCGAATGCCGCATCGGTCCTTATCGGCACATGTGTAGGCGGAGGGGAACCGGAGATCGCGTACGAAAGGGCGAGAAGACTTGTGTATCTCTGCAGCGGAACTATATTCTTTGTGGACATCGTTCTGCTTCTTCTGCACACGCCTGTTCTCACCGCAATGAGCCTGCACGGCGAATCGTTCACAGCAGGAACTAACCTTCTGATCATATACGTAGCCGTATCGGTCATCAGGATGGGCAACTGGATACACAATGACATGTACAGGGCATCGGGAGAGACCGTATTCGGCACTGTCCTGGAAATCACGTTCATGCTCCTGATGGTAGTCCCGTGTGTGCTGATCTCAGCATTTGTGCTGCACTGGCCATACTGGGCTATATTCATATGTTGCTACATAGACGAACCGATAAGATATTTCCTGATGCAGAGGCACCTCTACTCGACCAGATGGATCAAGCCTATAACAGATATGGGTAAAGAAGCTCTTGAGAAATTCAGGATCGGGAGGGACCTTGATCCCGCAAAACTGGACAATGGGAGATTCTTCCCCTGATAATCAAGAAAGCCGGCGCTTGTCAGCGCCGGCTGTTTATATATTGTATCTGATATATACGGATCACATTCTGCAGACTTCCATATCGAGCATGTTCGCGACGGTCTCCAGCTCATCGGCGACATCGCCGTAGATGACTGCGTAGTGGGGTTCCCATCCGGCTTTGACCGTCGCGGTGACGATCTCATCCGGACATCCATCTGTCTTTATGACAAGAGAAGTCCCGAAGAACTGCTGGGGCTTATCGAGTATCTCGCCTGAGTCGATGAAGAATCTGAATGTGCCGTCCTGTTTTCTTCCTATGCGGAATATCGTCGCTCTGGGAGCAGATTTGCATCCGAACTCGAGAGTCGGACCTATATGCCTGTTGCAGTGCTCTCCTATAACGGCGCCTGTGTCATCTCTCGCGAGCGAGCACGCAGCAGTGCCGCAGTGCCAGAAAGTCATGGTGCCTTCGCCCTCATCCATCGATACGGGATCGCCGAAGAAGCACGGGGCACCTGTGAGTTGCATTCCCATATACATCGACAGAGCGCCGAACACATCCGTTTCACAGCTGGCCGCTATGCCCAGATCGTTGAGGATCGCGAGTACGGTGCACACGGGAGTTCCGAACGAAGTGAAGAAGTCAGGCCAGCATCTGGAGGCAAGGGCACCTATGCCGTTCTCCTTAACATATGAGGAATAAGCCTTATACAGTTTCGCAAAGTCTTTTCTGTTGCGCTCGGGAGTGTTCTCGAGCCCGACGGTCCTGTTCTTTGCGTCGCTCAGGTACTCTTCTATCTCTTCATCTGTATAAGACTTTGCCTTGTCTATAAGTTCTCTTGCTTCAATGGATTCGAGCCTTACGCCGAAACTGTTGAGCAGCTCGAGATCAAGAGCTCTTCCGAATCCGAATCCCTGAGGAGTATGACCTACGGATGCGAGCTTCAGATCTTTCATGTCGTGAATGAGTTTCGCTGCTCTCACGGCAACACGCAGCTTTGCGATTACCTTATCTTCGGAAGGCGCTCCGAAGACGTATTCAAACTGAGCTTTGCACGTCTGTCTGATCGCGTTGGCAGCGGAATATGATCCCGTGAGCGAATTTAGCCTGAGTCTCCCGCCGTCGATAACGGGCTCTCTTAAGGTCCATAGGATTATCGGGACATCCCTGAATCTGTGAAGGATCTCCTGTGTGTATGCCGAGTTGGCAAAAGTCACATTCTGGATGACCATGAGATCCGGATCGCAGGTGTCGAGGAATGCATTGAGCTTGTCAATGGAGAGCAGCATCTCGGCAGGGATCCTAACGTTATCGCAGAGTGTATTAAGCAGTTCGGAAGAATCTCTGAACTGTTTTTCCGCACTTTCCAGATGGAAAGTCGGAACGCCTATCGGCAGATAAATTACTTCAAAGTTTTTCAAAATAAACCTCTTTAATGTTATTCAGTAATACAGTTCGATATTCTCTCCCAGAACTCCCGGATGCGCGCCCTGGTCAATGAGTGGCTTGCGGTCAGGATGGGATATCACCCATTTGTGTTTCTGAAGGAGAAGCCGGGCTTCCTTATCTCCGCTTGCAAAGGCGGAATCTCTCTTAGCTTTCTCTTCATCGCTCAGCGGGGTGTTCGTGCCCTTCGGAAGGATCACTACGGCCTTGAATCCGTCATCGCTCACCTTAATGGGAGAGAGGTGGAGAGTCGTCGCATAGATCTCGAATACGGTGCCTTTTTCGATGTAGAACACCTGCGGCTGATCGACACGGTAAGTGAGATCGCCGCTTATATCCCATACGTGTCCGAGCACCAGCATAAAGTCGGTGACGACTATGTTAATCTCGGAAGTCTTATGATACTCGAATCCGTTGTATGTCGAATTCCTGCCGTTGCAGTATCCCGCCTGAAGAGGCGTCGATCCGAAGAATACGGACGACATCACGGCAGTGAACGGCATGGAGGTCATCTCCGCGTCTTCGGGGATATAGATGTTTCCGGCATCCGGCACAGGAGTCGACGACTCCATATATGCGATCATCCCGGAGGCGTCGTATCCTTCAACTATCCTTCCATATGAGCGGAACTCGGGATCGTGGCAGTCATATATCCGGACGCTGTTCTTCTCCCTCAGCGATTCGAGCTTATTCACCGCGTACCACCTTTATGGTCGCGCAGAAGTCCTCTTTTCCGAGTCCCATCTTGAGAGCCTTGTCGTAAACGCGTACGGCATTCTCTTCTCCGGGCATGCTTACTCCGCATTCCTTTGCGAGGTTCAGGCAGATATGGACGTCCTTGTGCTCGTTTTCAATGGAGAAAGCGGTGGTGTAGTCCTCTCTTGAGAGAGCGTCCTTCTTGGAATCGAGGTACCAGTTGCCGGCGCCGCCGTAGGAGATGGCTTCCGCGTATTTGAGGATATCTATGCCGTTCTTTGCGGCGAGCGTGGAGGTCTCGTTGACTCCGTTCTGTATCTGAGAGACAAGGGCGTTGTGGCAGATCTTCATGACAAGGCCTTTTCCGTTTTCGCCCATGTGGATGATGTTCTCGCCCATGTAGAGGAGGATAGGCTTCATCGCCTCATATGCCTCATCGGATCCGCCCACGTAGATACCGAGTTTTCCGGCTATTGCTGCGGGCTTGCTCTTTACGACGGGAGCATCGATGAACTCAGCTCCGGTCTTCTTGACCGCCTCGGATATCTCGACGGATACGCTGGGATCGATGGTGCTCATGTCGATGCATGTCATGCCCTCATGAAGCACGGGAATGATCTCGCTGTATACCGATCTCGAATGCTCGGATTTCGGGACCATGGTGATGAACACATCGCAGTTTTCCGCGACCTCTTTTGAGGAGGAGCAGGCAACGGCTCCGATAGAAGCGAGCTTGTCGACTTTTTCCTTTACATAGTCGAAAACGAATACTTTTCCGTCATGTTTTTTGATGATGTTCTCGCACATGGATTCTCCCATGATGCCGAGTCCGACAAATCCTATATCCATCTTGTGATCATTCCTTTGCTGTATTGTCCCAGGCATCCTGGAATGTTCCGATGCCCTGTGTTGTATATGCGTGATGCATGGAATCCTTGTAGACGTCAAGTCCGGCGGTCACGATATCCGCTCCCGCGACGGCGCAGTCGACTATCTGCTTCGGCGTGCGGACTGCGGCGCAGATTATCTGTGTCTTTCCGTAGAAACCGTAGTTCTTATAGATGTCGACGATATCCTTTATATATTTTCTGCAGTCCTCGCCGTTCGCTTCCTTCCATCCGATGAACGGGGAAACGAAGAGGGAGCCGTTCTTTGCGGGAAGGATCGCCTGTGCAGGTGAGAAGATGAGGGTTACGTTTGTTCTGACGCCCTCCTTTTCCAGCTGTCTTGCGGCTGCGACACCTGCTTCCGTCGCCGGGATCTTGATGACGAAGTTCGGGCATATTGCGGATATCTTCTTGGCTTCGGATATCATCGTCTCCGCGTCGTCGATATGCGGATCGATCTCGACGGATACTGGGAATTTGTCCCAGCCTGTAAGGCCTTTGGATGCCACCCAGTCGGCTATATCCTGTATGGCTTTCAGGAATGGTTTGCCCGAGTTCATGATGTGTCTCGGATTTGTTGTGAGACCGTCGATGCCGAATGTGGAATAGGCCTCTTCCAACTCGTTCAGTTTTGCACTGTCAAGAAAATACTTCATGATCTTTTGCTCCTTGTTATTTGCTGTTCATCTTCAGAGCGTGATCCACGTTCCAAAGTTCATTGTATTTGAATCCGGTAACTGTCTCGCAGACCTTTATCTCTTCGGCTGTTGCCGCGGAATCGTCAAGACCTTTTCTCCTGTTGATCTCCCTGCGGACTATGTCAAATTCCTTCTTGGTCACGGGGAACTTGAATGTGCAGAAGTATGTGAGGACCAGGAAGACGACCTGGGCGAATATATAGATATATGCGATGCCGCGCTGCGTGGAGGCTGCCTGGCGCAGTCCCTGGCTGGCCGCGATCTCGTTGTAGCCCACCATTGAGAGGAGAAGACCGATTATGGCGGAAGACATGCCTGCCGCGATCTTTCTTATGAACGTCGCCATGCTCGAGCATGTTCCCGGTCTGTTGGTGGCGGTAATGAGTTCGTCGACATCTGCGAGGTCGGCGAGGATGGCGTAGATGGTCGTGGAAACGCCTGCCATACAGAGACCGATTATGAATACGAGCGCGAGGATGATGACGAACGGAGCTCCTTCATGAGAGAAGAACAGCATTGCGACTGTCGCGATCAGGCGGACGGGAGTTCCGATGAGTATCGGGTGCTTTTTGGAAGTCTTTGCCATTACCGGTGCGAAGACGATCATGCCGAGGAACTGGGAGATGAGCAGAACGCCCATGAGGATCGTGAAGTTTCCTCCGCCGTAAGCGTTGAGAACGTCATCTATGTAGTAGACGGCAAGACCTGTCATAAAGTCCGCGGCTGCCTGACCGAATGCGAATATGCCGAGGAAGAATCTGAACGAGCGGCTCTTGAGGACCGTGAAGGCGTTCACAAACGAATCCTTCATGGATACCTTTACGGGCTCTTTCTTTCTCTCCCATGTGCCGGCAAACGTGAGCAGGATGCTGACGAGGAAGATGACGGAGAACACTATTCCGACGATGAGGTACTGCGAGGCTTTGGTGTTGTCCTTGATGACCAGTGTCGGAATGAGACCCGCGAGGATGGCGCCGAACGCAGAGAACATCATGCGGACGCTTGAGAATTTGGCTCTGACCGTGTAGTCGTCGACCATGTCGGGAAGCAGAGCGTTGTAAGGGACCATAACGATGGTGAAGCCCGTTGAGAAGAGCATGTACATCGCGATGTAGAAGATGTACATACCGGTAACCGAACCGCCGGCCTTGAAGGGAATCCACATCACGAGGAAGGTGATCGCCGAGAGAATGCTGCCGACGAGGATCCAGAAACGCTTTGCGCCGTACTTGGAAGTGGTTCTGTCCGCGATATTGCCCATCATCGGGTCGGTGATCGCGTCCCAGATCTTTCCGACAAGCGGGATGGTTCCTGCAAGCGCGGGCGGCATGCCGAGCGCCTTTGTCAGGAAGACGGTAAAGAATGTGCCGATGACGACGAATGCACCGCCGCCGTAGATGTCTGCAAAGCCATAGCTCATCTTGGATATGGCTTTCTGTTCGCGACTGTTGTCCATTTTATTCCTCCGAATTATATACGACTGATCTTTGAGATCAGGTCATTTACATATGTGCTTGCCTTTCTTATAAAGACGGGCGGGTAGCCTATCGGGGATTCGACCGTGTGTGTTCCTCCGCCGAATTCGTCGCCGGTGAAGAGATGCACCCACTCGTCATCCGGGAGATATACAGTACGTCTCAGCGCCCCTTCTTCTATGACGGGAGCAACCAGTATATCTCTGCCCAGAAGGTACTCATACATCTCGGTATATGCCGGTTCTTCATCGTAGTGATAGAAGAGAGGTCTCATGACGGGAGTGCCCCTGGCTATGTCGTCGGCTATGCAGAGCTTCAGATAATTCTTGAGCGCAATGTGCACATCGGTCATTCTGGCGAGATGCTTAAGGAGCTCATCGTCGGCGTCGAACTGCACGTTCCTTGTCGGCTGGTTTCCCTCATGGGATCTCAGCAGAGGCGAGAATGCGCACATCTCCTCCCAGCGCATGAGCAGCTCCTTTGACCTTGTCATCTGCATTATAGTCGTGTATCCTCCGGCATCCGAATGCGTGATGCCGAACCCGCTCATCGCAAGAGACAGCGTTGCCGGGATGACGGATGCGAGTCCGTCGTCAAGAGACCAGTCGACATGCTGGTCGCCTGTCCACATCACGTCGCAGTTGGGGATTGTGCCCGTATGTCCCGCGCGCATGAAGAAGAACACTTCGTTCTCTTTTCCCGTCTCAAGAACGGCTTCGCGGTTCATCTTTGCCCAGATGGCAGGCCATCTGTTGTGCAGGAGAGCGGGATCCTCTTTGCTCCAGAGTACGGAGTCGAGCGGCAGATATTCGCCGAAATCCGCCATCCATCCGGAGAGTCCGAGCTCGATCATGTTCTCCTTTATTATATTTTTATACCATTCATATGCTTCGGGATTCGTGAAGTCGATCATGGCTGCGGGGAATGTGGTTATGGTGACGAGATAGTCCTTGCCTTCCTTGTCCTTTACGCAGTATCCCTTTTCCGATGCAGTCTTGTAGAGATCTTTCTCGAGCGCTATGAACGGGTTGATGTATCCGAGGAAGTGTACGCCTTTTGCCTTCCACTCGGGTATCTTTTTATCGAGATCCTTATAGAGTTCCCTGTCCCACTCCCAGTTCCACATGACCTGATATCCGAATCCGGTCCTTCTGCATCCGCACCAGTCCTGGGACCATACGCCGCAGACGGAAAGCCCCGCTTTTTCTGCGGCGGCCAGCTTCCGGTCGATGATCTCGGTACCGCCCTGGATGGCGACTATTGCGCCGTCATGGATCCAGTCCGGAAGGGAGTGCTGTCTGCCGAGCAGGGATGACTGGGCATATGAGAGTTCCTCAAATGACTTCTTCCGGCATACCGTTATGTCCGGAAGTTCCTCGAGGTAAAGACCCATGGTGCCCTTGCGGGTGAGATCAAACTCCATGTAGGGAGAAGTGTCGACATGGATGAAGTATCTGTCGCTAGAGACAAGAGTGGGCTGGGCATAATACGACTCGTATTTGCCGAAGGGCAGTTTCTTCCCGGGTTTTTTGCCGAATATCTTCTCTCTTATGATCTTCTTTGAGATGCGGTTTGCGTTCTGGTGTTCTGCAACGAACACCCTGACGCACTGACCGGCAAGATCGAACTCGGAATATGTCTCTCCCGCTCCGTAGAAATGCTCGTCGGCGGAGCAGGGAAGCCCGATCCAGAATCTGTTGAAATCGCCGTCGCCTTCCTGTCTTGCCGAGATACGGGTAAAGTCACCGTTGCGGGTGACTGTGAATATGAAGGAAGTGCTCTGACCGGACGCTTTGAATACGAGCTCAGAAGCGCCTTCCGTCTCGCGTATCTCATCAAGTGAGAACTTCTTTTTCGAAGAGATCTTCTTTCTGTAGGTAAAGCTTCCGCGGCTCATGGAGAAATTATCCGTTCCCGTGCCGGCGGCAAACGAGATGAGCTTCAAAGAGTCCTGATCAAACACCATAATCTGTCCTCAAACAATAAAAAATCCGAGATATGTTCTTGTGTTAATTATCTCAAATATAGAGGTGTTTTACAAAAAGAATTTAGTGCAATAAACAGAGTCGGGCAAAAAATAATGCAGAGCAGCGTGCGCTGCTCTGCTTCTTCTTTTTTTTGATTTTCCGGTCGGGACCTAAGATCAGATCCTGTGCTTGTTGGAATCCCGGAGACCTATCTCTTCCTTCTTTATGATCCTTATGATGTTGATCTTGTGTTTATAGATGATAACGGCCATGAGAATGAGAAGGATGCCGAGGATGAGGAGCGACGGCTCTTTGTAATAGATCCATGCGGGTGTGACGATCGTGGTCGAAATGGTCGCGAGCGCTATATAGTTTGTGACAAGCGTGACAACGACTCCGAGGACCACAAGGAACAGAGCCAGTTTCCAGTTGACTGACAGTACCATTCCGAAATAGGAGGCGTACCCTTTCCCGCCTTTGAACTTCAGGTAGAACGGGAATATGTGCCCGATAACGGCGCATGCTCCTCCGAGAAACGGCGCTATCTCAATGCCCGGGAAAAGTTTTGCGCACAGATATGAAGCCGCAAAGGCTTTGCCTATATCTATTACCGCAGTCAATATGGCCTGAGGCCATCCGAATGTGACGGCGACATTGCTGGCGCCGGCATTTCCGCTGTTCTGCTCTCTGATATCGACTCCGTGCATGCGTCCTATAAGGTAAGCCGGACTGAGGCATCCGAAAAAATATCCTATAAGCACACAATAGACATACTGCATCGTGATGGATCCTCCGTCAGTGACTGATGAGTAACGGATATCGGATTTGTTATCTTAATTATACATGAGCATATGGCTAAACTGTTAATTCTCCGGAATGCTTTACAAGATACTTGTAATAGTCGACCGCTCCCGGCAGGACCTTGTACTCCAGGAATTCGTCGATGCCGTGCATCGTGGCGAGACATTCCGCGGAATAGATGCACGGAGACATCCTGATGACCGTGTCGGTGACGCTTTCAAAATTCCTCGAGTCGGTGCCTCCTGTTACGACGAACGGAATGAGCGGAACACCCGGGTATACATTCTTTACGGCGTTGCTAATGAGCCTGAATCCCGGACCTGAAAGATCAACCGGTCTCGACGCCTCTCTCGAATCGGAGACGGAAACGGTGATGTCATACTTGGCGGCTATCGCCGAGAGGATCCTTAAGCACTCGGCTTCGCCCTGCCACTTCGAGTACCTGAGATTGGCCGTGACGGTGGCATCCTCCGGTATGACGTTTGCCCCGTTCGCTCCGGAGGCCATGGTGAAGACGCAGGTGGTGCCGAGCATCGCGCCGATCTGACCGCGCTTCAGAACGAGCGGGATCAGCGGCTTGAAGAGCCAGAGGTTCATAAGGACGAATCTGAGACCGAAAGAGCAGTAAGGGGCAATGAGGCGGAACGTCCGTTCGACTTCTTCCGAAACGGTATATTTGAACGGCAGATGCGATTCAACGTCGTCTATGAGTTTTGCAAGCCTTGCCAGCGGATTGTTCTTTCCGGGCGAACTGGAATGTCCGCCTGTGGAATGAGCGGTAAAGGTGAAGTTGCCGAATCCCTTTTCGTATACTCCGACCATGGCGAATATCCCCTCAAGACCGGGCATGGGACTTTCCGTTATTCCGCCGCCCTCGTCGCAGAGAACGGAGAGCCTTACTCCGCGCTCATCGAGCCAGTCGGCTATCTCTTTGGCGACCGGGCTTCCTATCTCCTCTCCGCAGCTGCTCGCGAGATAGATATCCTGTTCGGGGACCATCCCCTCGAGAATGCACTCCTCGACCGCCTGGAATGATGCCATGACGTTGCACTTGTTGTCCATGGACCCTCTTCCGTAGACTCTTCCGTCCGCGATCTCGCCTCCGAACGGATCGTGTGTCCAACTGTCGGGATTTGCTTCGACAACATCCATATGGGCCAGGAAGCAGACGGGATGTTCGGACGACCTGCCGGGCCATCTCAGGATATATCCGCCGTCGACGATGTTGTATTCGCAAATCCTGAAGACGTTCGGATACTCTTTCTTCAGGAGTTCGTGGAACTTAAGAAATTTCGGATGATCCGTGACTCCGCTGACGGACACCGTGTCGAGCTTTACGATATCCGCGAGCTTTTCCGCATAGCCGAGAGCCCTTACCTGATCGGCTTCGGGAACGGATCCGCCTTTTTTCTGCGGATGGGCGAGAGTATTAATAAGCGCGATGAGCAGCAGGACCGCGATGATGCAGACGACTGCCAGGAGTATCTTGAGTATTATCATGGTGCACCTCCGGATAGCTTATAGAATCAGTGTAGCACAAAGGACGGCATCATACCGTCACTGTTTTTTTCCTTTTGATCTTCGGACTCTGTTTATGTGTCTCTGGAATTCTCCGCTCATGAGGAGCTCCGCAATGCAGAACTGCGACAGCATGGGGACCGTACAGGACAGAAATCCGTTCTTCTCCGCAAACTGCTGGAGCAGTTTTTCCGGGAGGATCATGTAGCCGATCCTGAGACCGGGGAAGAGAGTGCGCGTGAATGTGTTCACGTAGATGACCGAGTCGGTTTTATCCATCGAGAACAGAGTGCTCTCCGACTTAGTCACACTGCTGAACTCCGAGTCGTAATCGTCCTCGATGATGATCCTCGAAGGATCCCCTGATAGCCACGTTATATACTCACGGCGTTTCGGACCGCTCGCAGTCACGTGCGAAGGCACGCTGTTGTAGGGAGTCAGGTGTATGACCGACGCGTTTGTGCGTTCGAGCTCGGAGGAGAGGATGCCGTCCGGACCCATCCTGAGATGGTCGGTGGGGACTCCAGACTCCTCGTATATCCTCTGTATCTTCTCATAGCATGGGGACTCCATCCCGAAAACCGTATCACCGGGGAAAGTCCTGACGATCAGGGAGTATATGTACTCGGCGCCGGCTCCGATTATTATCCGGTTCGGGGATACGTCGATCCCTCTCGATTTCCTCAGGTAGTCGCATATTGCTCCGCGGATCTCGGGCGTCCCGAAGTTGGGGGATTTTTCTATGATCATGTCCCCGTATTCCGAGAGGACCTTTCTTACCGCTTTGGAATATATGCTGAACGGAAAAGCCGAATCGACATAGTGGGAGGACGGAGTCTTTGCGGGTAGGGTGTCTTCTCTGTCCCGGGAACCCTGTTTGTATACGACGAAATAACCGCTGCGCTCCCTGGTCTCTATATATCCCTCGTCCGCAAGCAGATCATATGCATGCCGGACCGTGACGACGCTGGCGCCGGAATCGAGCGCCATGACGCGTTTTGACGGCAGTTTGTCCCCGTCTCTGTATATACCTTTTTCTATGTCTTCCTTCAGCATCCTGAACAGCTGCATGTACATACTGCCCGCCGATTTGTCCAATACATATCTCATCTGGTTATATAAAATTCCTCATTTTTGGATATATACATAATACCAACTGTGCCTTATTATAGCAATCGGTGAAAAAATACCGGAGGCATTAAAATGACAGGCGCAGGAGTGAACAGAACAAGGATAATAACTCTCACGGGAATACTAATGGCTATGAACATAGTGCTGAGCTCGTTCGGCATACCGGTTCCGGGAGGTCATCTGTATCTCAACGATATAATCATATGCGCTGCGGCGCTCATACTGGGACCCTTCCCGGCATTCATGGTCGGAGGAGTAGGGGCGTTCATAGGGGACATGCTCTTCTATCCCGCACCGATGTTCGTATCCCTCGCGACGCACGGACTTCAGGCGGTAGTGATCTCCCTGATCTCGCACAAACTGTTTCAGAAGAAACAGCTCGTGAGCGACATCACCGCGGTGTCGGTAGGAGCGGTCATAATGGTAGTGGGATACACTCTCGGAAGAGCGTACGTCTACAGCACTCCGGAATATGCTATGGTGAAGCTCCCGTATCAGATCCTCCAGGCAGTGGTCGGAGCCATATTCGGAGTTTTCCTCTGCAACAGCCTCAATCTCAGAAAAATGGCTTTCAAACAATAAAAGAATATCTGATCGCTGATGACCGTTCCTCGCGTGCCGGCTGCACTGCGCGGAGCGGTTTTTGCTTGACATATTTCACGGATGAGGTATTATATACTCTTAAGTTAGAGGTATCTAACTAAATCGCGGCCGAAGCGTCGGGAAAGGAAGTGCGGATATGTTCAGTACAGAAGTTATTGCAGGTCTGATGATACCGTTTTTGGGAACATCGCTCGGATCTGCCTGCGTGTTTTTCATGGAGAAGGAACTCAGCGTCACCGTCCAGAAGTCCCTGACGGGATTCGCGAGCGGAGTTATGGTGGCGGCTTCGATCTGGAGTCTCATCATACCGGCGATGGAGCAGAGCAGGGGAATGGGAAAACTTTCGTTCATGCCGGCTGCCGTCGGATTCTGGACAGGTATTCTGTTTCTGCTGGCGCTCGACAGCTTTGTCCCGCATCTGCACCTCAACTCGGACAGCGCGGAAGGTGTAAAGAGCAGACTCAAAAGAACCACCATGATGGTCCTTGCGGTTACACTGCACAACCTCCCGGAAGGAATGGCCGTCGGAGTGGTCTATGCCGGATATCTTCAGGGAAACACCTCGATAACGGCAGGCGGAGCGCTTGCGCTGGCGCTCGGAATAGCGATACAGAACTTTCCCGAAGGTGCAATAATCTCCATGCCCCTTCACGCGGAAGGCAAAAGCAGGTGGAAAGCTTTCGGAGACGGCGTTCTGTCCGGCGCGGTTGAACCGCTAGGCGCGGCGCTGACGATACTGGCTTCGTCGCTGATAATTCCCGCGATGCCGTATCTCCTGAGCTTTGCGGCCGGAGCCATGATGTACGTCGTGGTGGAGGAACTGATACCTGAGATGTCATACGAGCCGCATACGAACATAGGTGTTGTTATGTTTGCGGTGGGATTCACACTGATGATGGCGCTGGATGTGGCGCTTGGATAAAGGAAATTAAAAATGAGCACTTATAACGATATCGGGATAAACGAGGAACTGGACTGGCAGAGGATCAGAAAACTTTTTCTCATCGGGTTATTCGGAGGAATCCTCACACTGACCGGGGATATGCTCCTCGGATGGGGAGTTATGGATGACAGCCTTACCGGTACGGCAAGAATACTGTCAGCTTACACCAGGCTTTCAGACTCAAGAATATTCTGGTCCGCGTTCCTGGGATTCATAGGGATACCGCTCGAAGGTCTGTGCTATTTCGGCATATACCGGCTGATCGCACCTTATTCTCTGAAGTATGCGCATATATACAGAAGCGGGATCCTGGGCTATCTGATCTTCGCCGCCTGCGGAGTACATGTACCGTGTCTTGCCTGCGTATTCTTCTACAAGTATATGAATATATATGCGCCCGAGCAGGCGCTGGATCTTTCGATACGATTCGGAGAATACTTCCTCCTGCCGGGAATGATCGCGCTTGAGATCTTCCACATTATCCACAGCATTGCTCATATAGCCGCTTTTTCCAAAGGACTCACCCCGTATCCCAGGTGGTGCTGGATATTCTCACTTCCTGTAGGTATGGCAGCGGTATTTCTGCTGAATTTTGCAGGGAACTCGGTGCTTATGAACGGGATAACCGCCGGATGGATTAGCATAGGACACCTGTGGATGTTCGGAGGATTGCTTCTGACGATGAATAAGGCGAAGACGAACATACGATCGGCAACATCCGGATAACTGGGAACACATAATCCTTGGTTAAACACTCCGGACAATAATCCAACGAATCCAAAAACCGGCAGTGGTATTTCTGCTGAATTTTGCAGGACTCCCCGGCTCTTATGAAAGGGATAACTGCCGGATGACAACGCATTATCCGCGGTGTAAAATCTCCTTAGAAAAGGACCTGAAATATGAAGGTGTATTTGTGAGGAGAAAACAATGCTAGACCAGTTTTCCAGAACAGAACTGCTACTGGGAAAAGAAGCCATGGAACGCCTCGCCGGATGCCGGGTCGCGGTATTCGGGATAGGCGGCGTCGGAGGATATGTCTGCGAAGCTCTGGCGAGAAGCGGGGTAGGATCATTTGATCTCATAGACAACGACACGGTCGCCATCACCAATCTCAACAGACAGATCATCGCAACGACAAGCACCGTCGGAAAGTATAAGACCGAGGTCATGAGAGACAGGATCCTCGAGATAAATCCCGACGCAAAAGTCACCATACACACCTGCTTCTTTCTTCCGGAGAATTCCGGTGAATTCCGTTTCGAAGATTACGATTACGTGGTCGACGCAGTGGATACGGTGTCAGCAAAGATAGAGATAATTATGAAGTGCGCCGAGGCAGGCGTTCCGGTAATGAGCTCCATGGGCGCCGGGAACAAGCTCGATCCCACAGCCTTCAGGGTAGCGGATATATACAGGACCAAAGTCGATCCGCTCGCGAGGGTGATGCGCAGGGAACTCAAAAAGAGAGGGATAAAAAAGCTCAAGGTGGTCTACTCCGAAGAGGAGCCGATAGAGCCCGCTGCCGCGTCAGCCGCCGAGATAAAGGAGGCCGAAGGGTCTCAGAAGAGAAGCATTCCCGGAAGCACTGCATTCGTGCCGTCGGTCGCGGGACTCATCATAGCGGGCGAAGTAGTAAAGGATCTAGCACAGGTATCCGGATAACAGATATGCATACACAGAAAAAGGCCCGGGCGTGTTCGCCCGGGTCTCTGTTTTCTCTTCCGTCAGTCGAAATTTGCAAAATCATATAATTATGGTATTATAGTACGACTCTAAAAAAAGGATAGCAGGATAGTTATTTTATGGATAATGACGCCATAAAAACAGAATACAGCGAAGAAGCGGAAACAACCGTACAGGAGACGGATGCGGAACTCACCGCGGAAGATACGCCGGTCGAAGAGCCTGCCGCAGAAGAAGCAGCGGAAGATACGGCTGCGGAAGTGACGGCAGCGGAAGCCGCCGGAGAGACCACGGAGGAGAGTCCCGCACCGGAGACCGAGAGCATACCCGAAGAAGGCGGTGCCGAAGTATCTCCGGAAGAGGGAACCGATACCCCGGAAGTCCCGGAGAAAGAGCAGCCGACGTCTGCGGATGAGACCGTAGAGACCGCTGCAGAAGACGGCGAAGACGTGCCTCCCGAGTGGGTAGCCGCCATCCCCGAACTTGAGGAAGAACCGGAAAGCCCCGCTGGACCGGAGCAGGCCAGGGGAAGAGGGAAGAAAAAGAAGGGCTGGATATGGGCCCTTGTGCTGCTTCTCATAGCTGCCGCTGCAGGCGGAGGATATTACTATTACGATCAGCTCAAGACCACTGCGCGGGACGAACTCTACGCGTCGATGACATATGATCCGGGCGAGACGGCTCCCATAGAGTACGGCGATGAGATCGGCATAGAGGATATCCTCGATCTGCCGGAGAATGTCACTGCCGACGGAACGATCGACACGCTCAAAGCCGGTGAACAGGAAGTGAACTTCACCGTCGAGGAGTTCACAAGATTCAACGAATCGGTGAAAAAGACAGTCCCTGTCACATTCAGGGTCGAGGATACGAAGTATCCTGCCATCACATTTACAAGACCTGTCGCGCTGATCCCTCTGGGTTCCGAATTCGATCCCAATGATAATATCGAATCCGTTACGGATCCGGTGGACGGAGATCTCGAATATTCCGAAGAACCCAGGCCGGGCACATATACTATTGTTTCGGATGTGGACGCAGAGAAGGTCGGCATATATGAAGTCACGGTACGTGCCGAGGACATCAACGGCAATGAGACCGAGGCGGATTACAGGGTGCGCGTATTCCGCAAGAGGGAAACCTCCGTTGATACAACGCCTCCGGAGATATGGTTCAACGAGATACTGCAGGAAGTAAAATTCGGCGAACAGTATGATCTTAAGGACAATATCTACTCTGTCTACGACGCCGTGGACGGTATGCTCGAATACTCCGAGGAACTTGAGGAAGGCACATACACGATCAAAGGCGACATAGACTACGAGGATCCCGGCGATTATGTCGTGAGAGTCAGAGCCAGGGATAAATCAGGAAACGAGTACAGCAGGATCTTTACCGTGAGGGTTCTCGAAAAAGAGGAAGAGTCCATGCCGGAATCTTCGGTGACCGAGTCGAGCGCACCGCAGAGCAGCGCGCCGCAGAGCAGCGCGCCTCAGAGTTCCGCTCCGCACAGTTCTTCAGCGCCGGCCAGTTCTTCGGCACCGGCACAGTCCTCGTCGTCATCCAGACCCGAGTCAAACACCGAGAGCAAGCCCCAGGAGATAACCGAGAGCAGCGCTCCGAGCGAGATAAGCGAAATATCTTCTGAGTCAAGTGAGCCTCAGTCATCCGAGGAGTCATCCGAGACTCCGCAGGGAGGCACATGGGTGCCCGATCCGTCTACAAATGCCGGATACATCTACAACTTCATCACCAACGACATGGGACTCAACAGAGCCTGCGGACTGGCCATACTCGCTCATATGAGAAGAGAGTCGGGATACAGCCCGACAGCCTTCAATCCCGACGGATACTACGGACTCTGTCAGTGGGGCGGAGGACGCTATGACAACCTCATCGCATGGTGCGGAGCAAACGGCTACGACTATACGACTCTCGAGGGACAGCTCCGCTTCATGCAGATGGAGCTGAACGGAACGTATTCCGGAGTGCTCGCCGCCATGCAGGCGTGCAGCAATACCGCCGACGGCGCATATGACGCGGCGTATGTGTTCGGAAAGAGATACGAGGTCAGCGGAGAAGCGCTGGCGGTAAGCGCGGCGAATACCGCTGTCGACTGGTTCAACAGCTGATCCGGATATACAGACATAAAACGGAAAAACAAATAAGAAACGGCAGTCGCCCTCGAACGAAAGGCGGCTGCCGTATTTGTTTCGTGTTTCGTATCTTCCCGCTGTATCAGCCCCACAGAGCTGTGAGCATCGGGATAATCTGTTTCTTTCTCGACATTATGTCCGGGAGGAAGACACAGTTGTCTTTCGGCTCTATGCTGAAGGCCTGGTGTATGATCTCATCGGATATGACCTTGTCGGCTCCCGTGTAGAGCAGATATGTGCCCTCAAGCAGCACGTCGGTGATCATGAGGAGTACCATATCGAAGTCCTTGTCTTTCCTGCGGTTCTCCATGACGTCCAGGAATTCCGGCTTTCTCTTGAGGAACTCCTCGGAGGCGTCGCATGTTATCTGGCTCACGGCTATGTCGTGACCGGAGATGTGGAATTCCTTGTAATCAGTCTTGAAGAGGTCCAGAGGATCCTTCGAGATATCCGCGGAGAAGAGCGATCTTCCGAGATCGTCAAGCGAGACGCCGGCTACCTTGGCAAGCCTCTCCGCCATCGAGATATCGCGCTTCGTGCATGTGGGCGATTTGAACAGAACGGTGTCGGAGAGGATCGCGCCGGCCATGAGACCTGCCATCGCGGGTGACGGCAGAACGCCGTTCTCCTGATACATCGTAGCTATTATCGTATTTGTGCTTCCGACAGGCTCGTTGCGCATGCGGATCGGACCTGTGGTCTGGATATCCGCGAGGCGGTGGTGGTCAATGATCTCGAGGATCTCGACCTGATCGAGACCCTGAACGGACTGGGCTGCCTCGTTGTGGTCGACGAGGACCACACGCTTTCTGTTTGGACGCAGCAGGTGGTATCTGGAGATCGTGCCCACCACGACATCGTTCTCGTCGAGAACAGGGTATGAGCGGAATCTCGACTGGAGCATTATCTCCTTGACGTCGTCTACGTAATCGTCCAGGTGGAACGAAACTATATTTTCCGTGCAGCAGATGCGGTCCACCGTGGTCGCATGATAGATGATCCTCGACACTCTTCTCGCGGAGAGCGGTGTGGAGATGATCGTGGAAGTGGAGCACTCCTGCCACTCTCTCTTGAGTGCGCCGCGGCAGATGATTATGCAGCCGACTTTTCTCGCGATGGCGTCGTCCACGACGTCCGGCTGGTTGCCGCAGATGAGTATGCACTGCTCGCCGGACTGGTCGGCTTCCGTATATGTCTGGGGGAGAGCGAGATTGACGACCCCGGAGACGGGATTGACCTGTACGGCGAACTCGTTGACAAAAGAGCCCTCGAGGACGCTCAGCAGGTTGAACATGGCGACGTGCTCGACGCTGTTGTCGTTGATGCTGCCCATGTCATACAGATAAATGTCGCCTTTGGAAAGCATTCCGTGCAGCGTGCCGTCGTCGTTCTTTATGGGAAGCGCGTCGAGATTGTCGTCCATCATCAGCTTCCATGCGGTATCGATGGTGACGGAAGTGCTGAGTACCGGAGGACGGTCGAAATCGAGGTCTCTTATCTGGGTGCGCATATCCCTGATCCTCACGGGCGCCTCGAATCCGAAGCGGTCCAGAAGCTTCTGGGTCTCGTCGTTTACAGAGCCGATGCGCGCGGCGACGTATTCGGAATCGCCGATAGAGTGGCGCAGATTGGTATAGGAAATGGCCGCTACGATCGCGTCGGTATCCGGATTTCTGTGCCCTGTAACAAATATCTCACTCATAAGAACAGCTCTCCATATGTGTTCTGATAGTCTTCTTTGCGACAGATCTCCGCCTTGGGCGGAAGACCGGTCTATCTATATATTATATACCAAAACGGACACGGATACCCATAAAGTGCGCATGCATGCGGCGGGGATCCGGCGCCTTTAAAAATAGTCCCGGCAAGTGGTTAATATGCCCTATTTTCCGGTGTTATTTTTGGCATCGCGGAACGTGTCCGGATGATTGAGACTCAAGCCAACTGTGCTATGATTAAACTGAAAGGAAAGGGGAAACTTTTCCGGAAAAGGACATTGTTTTTATGCTGCACGAAGTGAATTACCCATGCTTAAAAGCACGGGCTTCCCGCTTCACAGGCAATAACCTTACAATATCGCAGATTTGATCCTGCTCCAATGCAGCGGGTTTGACCTCCACGGGACTCTGAGCTCCCTATTCCGGGGAGACTGTATATTCTTTTCGCTTCAGCCAGGATTGATCCTGCTGCCTTCACATCCCTTGAAGGATGACTGTACCCGCAATACCTGCAGGTATAGCTTCTCTTGCTTAACGGATGCTTTGTCAGCTTACCGCACTCGGGACATATCTGTGTGGAAGGGTAGGATCTGCTTACGACATAGACGTTGGAACTGTTCTTAAGTTCCGCTTTGATGACGCCCATGGCGGAATGCTGGACCTGCTTTCCGAATAAGCCCTTGTGCCAGTTGTGGATCATCTCATCCTGGATAGCGATAAACTCATAATTGCTTTTGATCTCGTGAACTGTCTTGTTTGCGAGATCTTTCCTTTTGTTCCTGTCTTTCTCATATGCCTTGCGCAGTTTCTGCCTGCGCCTGAAATGGTTTTGACCTTTTTTGTTTCCGTTATGAGAAAGAGCTTTATTCATTCTCCGTGATGCCAGTTTTGTTCCTTTGCTCTCGGGAACGCAGATATTGACAGGTGCTCTCCCGTCACTGAAGACAAGATTATCTCCGATACCGAAGTCTATCCCAACACTTTTTGACGGAAGGACCTTTTCTTCTTTCGGGATATAGCATGTGATGTGGAAGTACAAGCCTGAAGCTTTCCTGATGAATTTGGCATTCGCTGTCTCAGCATTCTCAGGTATCTGTTCAAGCCCGCGTACCCTGAAAGGTTTTCGAATG
>JAFWEV010000008.1 GCA_017512745.1 Oscillospiraceae bacterium | reverse complement strand
TCCGGACAAGGTATTCGATAATGAGAATCTGTACGGCATCTCCTTTGCTCAGAACGAAGGTTCCTTCGCAACAGCAGTCTTTGAGGCATATCAGTCCAGGACAGGCGTTATCTCCACGATCGCCCGTTCCGACACACCGATCCTCAACGACTTCTGCACAGGCTGGATCCATGGAGCGAAGTACGCCAAGGCAGACCTCGGACTCGATGTGGACTATATCTTCACATACCTCGGCGAGACATCTTCCTCCGGTACTCTTGAGACATGTTCTGTTATCTTCAACAACACCCAGTTCGGTGCAAAGACAGATATCATGTACCTCATCGCTTCCGACTGGATCCTCTCCGCATGCCAGTCCGCATATGAGAACGGTGTTGAGTGGACAATCGGTGTTGACACAGACCAGTGGCAGGCACTCCATGATCAGGGCATTGATGATTCTTCATCTCACTATATGAAGATCGTCACATCCATGCAGAAGAAGATCGAAGAGTCCGTTGACTGGACAGTCGCCGGAATCCTCGACGGATCACTCGCAGGTGGTAACCATGCAGCAACACTCGCCAACAACGGTGTAGGTCTTGCTGACAATGAGAACTTCCA
Organism: Oscillospiraceae bacterium; assembly: GCA_017512745.1. Lineage (GTDB taxonomy): Bacteria > Bacillota > Clostridia > Oscillospirales > Ruminococcaceae > RGIG5675. The sequence continues at coordinate 2,786 of JAFWEV010000008.1, read as the reverse complement.
GGCACAGGTTTCTGCAGAGACACAGGCTGCTGTTAAGGCAGTTCTTGACTCCGTAGCAAGCGGTGCAGTAGATGTTCACAGCTACTATGACTTCACAGGCGACGACTTCTATGAGAAGTATGTCAACTACTACACAGACCATGAGATCTCCTTCGAAGAGGCTAATGGCTGATTAAATAGCAATATTTAATAGGTACGAAGTCCGGACCCGGGGCATTTGCCCCGGGTCTTTTTTGTTATCCGGACAAAAGGCGGAACGGTTTTTTTAAAAGTGACCGTGAAGAATCTTCCAGACAGCAAGAATGGTTAATACTGTCTGTCTTTGCTCTGCTATGATAATTATGAGAAAGGACCCTGAACGACAGCCCTTTCAGCGGAGATCGATATGGATAATAAAGTGCTTAACATCAAAACTGTGATAGATTACATTGAGGATCACCTTGACACAAAACTGGATCTGGAGACAGTGGCTGAGGCAGTCCATTATTCGAAGTATCATCTGCACCGGATGTTTTCAGAAACGGTAGGGATGACGGTACACGATTATGTGCAGCGCCGTCAGCTCACTGAAGCTGCGAAGCTGCTGGTGTTCTCCGACAAGCCGGTCATCGATCTGGCTCTGATGTTCGGCTTCAAAAGCCCGCAGGCGTTTTCACTGGCTTTCAAACAGATATATAAATCGACTCCTTCGGATTACCGGGAAAACAGGGTGTTCTATCCTCTCCAGCTGCGTTTTGATCTTATCGAAAATGTTCCGGGGAAGGAACTGTCGAAAGAATACATACGTATCGCAAAAAGAGAGGATATCCCGGAGTGGATGGATCTCATGCGGATGGTGATAGACGGATATCCGGGCATGAATGAAGAGGTCTATCGCAGCAGTCTGATAAAGGCTGTCGATGAGAACAGGGCTCTCGTAATGAGAGACGGGGATATTCTGGCAGGCGCCATGATCTTTTCAGAGGATCCTCCGTGCATAGATTTTTTCGGGATCCATCCTCAATATCGCAGGCGCGGACTGGAGAAAATGTTCCTGGACGCAATGATGGAAAGGGTCAATGGTTCTGAGATCAGCGCCACGACGTACAGAGAAGGAGACAGAGCGGATACGGGATACAGGGATCTTCTGAAACAGCTCGGATTCGCGGAAAGAGAGCTGCTCACGGAATACGGATATCCGACACAGCGCTTCGTGTATGATAGCCGGAGGAAGGATGAAGAGAATGAGACCGTCATTTGAGTCCAAAGTCAGACAGCCGTCTCTCAACCTCACTGATGTCGAGGATGAGATAATAAACTGGCTGCGAAAAAACTGTACTGAAACAACGACGCTCCGGGAGATATCCGAAGATCTGTTTATCGCCCCGAATACAGTGTTCAGGATGGCGAAGAAACTGGGTTACGGCGGATTCAGCGAGATGCGTTACGCAATAGTTTCGGAAAGAGACCAGAGAAGTTTTTCCGAGCAGACCGCAGGAGCTGACGAGGAGATATGGGACAGCATATGGCGGACCATCAACCTGATGGATGCAGGAATTCTGGATGAACTCACGCGTAAATTGAAACAGTGTAGAAAGATAAGGGTCCGCGGATTTGGCCCGAACGAATACTACTGCCGAATGCTGGTAAGTTATCTTCAGTACGGAGGCATTTACGGGGCGGCATTCGATGAAGGCTATTCGCTGGAGGATATGGACGACAGAGATATGCTGATATTCATAAGCAATTCCGGCGAGACGCCGATGCTGGTCGAACTGGCGGAAGAAGCAAAGAGCAGAGGTATATTTACGGTGGCGGTGACGAATGCTCACGGCAACAGCCTTCAGAAACTGGCAGATATCAGCCTGTTCTTCTATTCGGGTTATTACATCTATCAGCCGTTTCCGGATTATATCGGACTGGCAGTGCTCATCCGGGAGATAGCCAATATGCTTTGGAAAAAGAAAGAAGCGATTACAGCCGGAGGAAGTTGAGCAGCGGCCGAACAGAAAGATCCTTTCGGGAAAAGAGCAGTAAGCTCAGGTTAAAAAATAACTATCAGTTACAATTGAGTGATCATTGTAAACATTTGTCAAAGATGCCGTGGATAATTCAATGTTTTCCCGAGCGTCTTTTTTTATGTGCTACACTCAATACGCACAGACGGAATGGCGCCCACCGGAAAGCCGGACATCCTGTCCGAAAAATCTTTTTTATCTGGGAGGATAATTAATGAAAAAACTATTGGCATTGCTTCTCGCGGCAATGATGGTAGTGGGACTCCTCGCAGCCTGCGGCGGTTCCAGCAGCGGCGGCAGCGCAGAGCCCGCACCGGCATCTAGCGGCGAAGAAGGCGGCTCCGAAAACGCAGTTCCTCAGGTTCTGTTCTTCTACAGCGCAATCGGTGACTACGGATTCGGTGACCAGGGTTATGCGGCATGTAAGAATCTTGAGCAGAAGTACGGTATGAAGATGACACTTATCGAATGCGGCACAGATACCTCTATCGCCGTCACATCCCTCTGGGATGCGGTTGAGAATGGTGTTCCCGAAACAGGCGAGCCTTATGACTATGTTGTCACGACATCCTGGTATGGACTTTATGATTCGATAGTCAGCCAGTCCGTGAATTATCCGGATACAAGCTTTATCGTTTTCGATACAGGTCCGGACAAGGTATTCGATAATGAGAATCTGTACGGCATCTCCTTTGCTCAGAACGAAGGTTCCTTCGCAACAGCAGTCTTTGAGGCATATCAGTCCAGGACAGGCGTTATCTCCACGATCGCCCGTTCCGACACACCGAT
>JAFWEV010000059.1 GCA_017512745.1 Oscillospiraceae bacterium | reverse complement strand
TCCTTATTCGCCTCATTGTACGCTCTTTCTTTCTCAATTATTTCATCATGGTGCAATTTGCGATATTCTCTAGCCCTTGCATTCATCTCATCACGATGCAATTCGCGACGTTTTTTCTGTCTCGCACACATTTCATCACGATGATCATGGTAGTATTTACGATCTCTGGCACGTGCCTCATCAAGACGCTCTTTTCTACGCCTTTTTTGCTTCTCTCTGATTTCATCACGATGTTTCTTATAGTTTTCCTTACTCCAGGCTCTTATTCTATCCCTGTTCGCCTCGTAGTATCTCTTGTCTTTCTCGTGAACTTCCTCAGGATGCTGCTTGCGATATTCACTGGCCTTAGCATTCTGTTCCGCGCCATGCTCACGCCAGTACCTTCTGCCATATTCGAGTCTTTTTTCCCGATGAGCTTTATAGTATTCTCTATCCCTGGCTCTAAATTCATCCTGATGTGCTTTGTAGTATTCCCTCTGCTTAGCATTTATCTCATCGCGATGCGCCTTGCGATATTCCCTTTTTCTGGCATTTATTTTGTCGCGATTTGCCTCGCGGTATTTCCTTTCTCTTTCAATGATCTTGTCATGATTCAATTTGCGGAGCTCTCTGGCCCTGGCATTCAGTTCTTCACGATGTTCATGCCAATACTCCCGCTGCCTGGCATTTATCTCATCGCGATGTTCTTCCCTATACTTTCTATTCCTTTCACGGAGTTTATCTCTAAGTTCGGTGCGAAAGTATATTGTCGAGACATCGTATCCTCCTTCAAAGTCTTCATATCCGACATCTACCACAGGATTTCTCAATACATATTTTCTGTATTCACCATAGAATGCATATTTTATCGCTTTAGTCACATACGCATCAAAGTAGTTGATGATGTCCGGGTTTTCTCTGCACTTTTCGAGGACTTGCCACAGAGTAATATATCCTATCTGATAAAAATCATCCCTGTCATAAGTAGGCATATGGTTCCACATATCCCCGGCACAATGGTAATAGAATGGCCTCAACATTCTGTGCAATTCCGACAACGCGGCTTCGTTTACTCCATCAGACTCCACATACTGTCTGACCAACTCTTTTCTTTTTTCTGACTTAGGGTCTTTCATGGTTTTCTCCAATCAATACCAAAGCTATATCTCCCCATGAATGTATATCGGTGTCCTTTGATTATTGCAATCCTAGAACACCATGTTTTGCACACTTGACTATCTTTCAGGATAGTCTTTTTGCACTTTCATCTTTGCCTGCTTCGCTCGTTCCTGGTATCTTTCGACAAGAGCTGCAGCCATTTTCATAGCCTGTTCCTCGGTCATTGTTATGCCACGGGACATCCTGCGATGGTCGCTCGACCAGTCTCTTATGTCGATCTTCGGCTGGCCTCCGTTCCAGGAAACGATATTTATCTCCCTGGTCCATGGAACCTCCTTGCCTTCATATCGGTCGAGTACTGCAATATGCTCGTGAATTGTAAATTCAACTGTTCCATCAGAAAAAGTCATTCCGCTAAATTTCGCCATTTCATTCCTCCATTTTCTATCTTTCCCATACAGCGCGTGGCGGTCTCAGCTGATCCAGAAGACCTTCACTCTTGAAACTGTAGATATCTCCTGTCTCACCGGCCACTATGATATGATCCAGCATTTTCACTCCGAGCAGTTCTGAACAACTCAGGAGCCTTTTCGTAACATCCTTATCTTCCTGACTTGGGTTCAGGCTTCCACTGGGGTGATTGTGGATCGCCACGAATGCGGCAGAATTCGAAAGGATCGTCGACTTGAATACTTCTCTCGGACTCACTACTGATGCATCGAGCGTGCCCACGCTGCATATATTCAGGTTGATCGGCTGTCCGTTGGTCTTAAGATTGAGCACCGCGAAGACCTCTCTGTCATAAGTTGCCAGCTCCTTCGCGATCACCTTCTTCACGTCCTCGGGACTTGTAATCTTTTCCGTGCTGTATAAAGATGGTTCCTTTACCATACGGATATTCACCACCTGGATCTCATTCGGATTCCCCATTTTCCTGCCCAAGGCTGATCACCTCCTTAAGATCCAGTGAGAGTATCACTCCATCTTCAAGTTCATTCACCATCTGTCTCAGATCATCACGGGTGCAGTTATCAGTCGTATTCAGATTCGTTTCTGACATCAGGCTTTACCTCCTTCTTCGCCGGCACCGGATCCTTGCCGTTGTACAGATACGCATATAGTCTGTGTTGTCTGATCGCTTTTTTTAGATCAAGGATCCCTCCTATTTCATCATCCAGCCCATTCTCATGGACGATCTCCATCTCAAGAGACATGACTTTCTTTTCTGTATCAAAGCCCTTCGCTGCCAGCTTGTCCATTGTCTTCAGTTTCATTCTGTCCATATACTTCCTCCTTATCCTTTCTCAGCCCGAGCTCCTTCATTATTTTCGGAAGGCAGTAACCGCAGAACGGTGCGCTTTTACTGCGGTACCTGCAGTTTTCCGGGCATAGTACTTTCGGGTATTCCCACAGATATCCCATGCTATGGCCTCATCAGATCACAGCCATAACTTGTAAAGGCATAGCTGTATGTGTGATCGAATTTGCTTTTGTTGTATACTCCGGCCTTGACGATACCTTCTTTTCTCAGCTTTCTCATCGCTGTGCGCACCATATGCACCGTCAGGAACGGCAGATAAGCAGTGATCCTTTTGTATGACGCTCTCACCCACGGATACCCGTCTATATAGAATGCCGCGTCAGCATTGGCCTGTGCCTCCCAGAGCTGTGTCGCGACTATGGCTGCGTTCGTCCCGCACAGCCTTGCTATTTCAGTATTGAATGATTTCTCTTTATGATTCATCGGTATTTCCTCCATTATTTTTCAAAACAAGCGAGGCGGTCGCTGTTAAGCTTCCGCCTCATGCATCAGTATGGTCCGTCCTGATATCAGACGAACATTTCGGCATCCTTTTTAGCCTGTCTGCGCTTCTTCACATACTCCTTGATCACAAGCGCGAGCATGCTGCCGAGCGCCCCGGCAAAGAGCACTCCGTATACCCAGATCAGAGTGTTGTCACCTGTCTTCGGTGCTGGGCTAACTTCCGGACCGTCCTTGACGAGAACAGTTTGTCCCTCATCATTGATATCCTTGTGCTCTGCTACCTGAGTCAGAGTTGTCTCGGAAAGATCCTTACCTTCCTCGTAATCATTGATCCTGTAAGCAGTCTCGAATGCTACGAGCTCCTTGCCCTTGAGGTTCCTGGTATCGATCACGAACGTGACTTTTACCTTGCCGTTAGGCTTCTTAGGCTGGAATGGTTCGCTCCAGACAGTTACTTCATGGCCGTGTTCAACCAGCGGATCGCCGGTATCCTTGACCATGAGCGTTCCCTCGATCATATACCACTTGGAAGGATCGAGAGCCTTGTACTCGACTACGTCAGTGAGAGTTGTCTCCTTGCACGGATCAACTTCCTTGGCCTTCTTGTCACCGGTAAGAGTAGTGCCGATCTCAGGTGTCTGGACCGGAGTCTGGGCTACGTCATCCTTAGGCTCAAGAGTTCCCGGCTCATCAGGATTGTCCGGATTCGGATATGTCACATTGTCGCACTCAGCGGTATTCCAGTATCCGTCCTTATCGTCGGTTTTGTTCTTCTGATACTCTCTGTTGATGTCATTGCCCTTCTCATCAAGCGAGTCGGAATCCTTTGCCTTGGCTGCAAGGTATTCCCTGGCATTGTCATTGACTACCGCAGTGTAGGTAACGACTGCCTTCTCACCAGGTTCAAGGGTGATATTAGCGATGAACTCATCCTTACCCTTATTGTTCCAGGTTCCCTCACCATCGAACTTGACATCCTTCAACCTAGGAACAGTGAAGAACTCTGCATTCTGTGTGTACTGATCCGTTACATCCATCGTAAGAACTATGTTGCCGGTATTCTCAACATGAACCTCATACTCGACTTCGTCCTGCGCGAAGAATCCGTATTTATCTCCTTTGGACGGAGCCTTGGTGGTACGGATCTTATACATCTCGTATGCCGGCTTCATTTGTTCCCATGTGACCGTCTGGCCTTCGTCCTCGATGTCCTCATGCTTTGCAGCGATTGCTCCTGTTGAATCGAAGACCTTCTCGAACACGACCGTATCCTTGCCATAAAGCATGCTGCCATCGAAGGTGAATGTGACCTTGACCTTGCCGTTTGATGTCCTTGCAATGAATTCCTGTTCAGCAGTAATTTCCTTGCCGGAAGCATCCTTGCAGACCTCACCTGTGGCCTTGTCCATCAGGCGGCCCTTTGCAGTGTAGGTCTCGCCCTTCTTTAGGTTCCTGTATTCGATCTCATCGATGAGTGTAATCTCCTTTGCAGGTCTGATCTCGGTGTTCTTTCCATCTACCGATGCAGTAGTCCCGATCTCAGGGACATCATCAGTGATGGTCTCCAGATCCACAAATCCGTTCTGGGACTTCTGATCTACCGTGAAGTAGAACTTCTGAAGGATATATCCCTCGTTGTGTTCACAAGGCATCTCTTCAAGGATATATGAATCGTATGGGAGCGCTCCGAAAGCGCTGCTCATGGCAGCCTTGTCATCGAACTCGCCTATACCGAACCACACGCCGTGAAGGATGTCATCCTTTCTGGCAATAAGATCAGCTGTCTTGATCTCATCAGCCTCGAGCAGGTCGTCGAACGGATTCTGCTTCCTTGCAGTATCTGCTGCCTCATCTTCATCGATGTCACCTGCAGATCTTCTGTCCTTGGTGGAGAAGAAACCGTTCGCATCAGTCACGACTACGTGAGTCTCGCCATTAGTCACGCTGATGATCTTGAACGGCACATAGCTGAATCTCTCGGAGGTCGAATCGGCGATCTTCGTTCCCTGGACATCGGAGCGGTACACATAGTTATCGAATGTGAGAGCAGCTTCGTTCTGGTTATCGTCGAAGGATACCATTACGCCGTCTTCTCTGATCTCAAACATGTGCTCCGTCTTATCCGTGCGCTGGTAGGATTCATTCGTCTTCGACTCGCGGATGGTGTAAGTTCCGTATGGCAGATCGTCCGCGAGAGTCTCGGCAGTGTACGCTTTCTTCTCTTCGTTCCAGTGGACTGTGATCTTGCCTACGTCCTTGCCTGTCGGTACTCTCTTGATCGCTCCGCTGTCAAAGAGTTCCTGCTTGGATTCGAGCTTCTTCCAGTCGACAGTATCTGTCTTGTTGTCGAGGTCGCTTCTGACGACTACATCCCTGCCGGATACGTTCTTGATGGTCATGACGATGCCGTCAAGGTGAGCCCCGCCGAGAGCTTCAGACTTAACGAGCTCCTTATCTCTCTTGATGATCTGCACTCCACCGCGGATGACTTCTTCTCTTACCTTGTCCTCCGTCAGGTCAATGATGACACCGTCTTCTCTGATCCTGAAAGCTCTGGACCATTCAGTATTCAGGAGATATCCCTTGGAAGGCTTCGTTTCCTTTACGAGATATGATCCATATGGCAGGTCATGGTCACCGGAAGTTGCGATACCATCCGCATTCGTTGTTATAACGAGAGCAGCTTCACCTACTCCGATCTCTTTTCCATTTACCATGACAGTCTCAGCAGACTGGTTGTATATGGTGAATTCTGCTCCCTTAAGAGTCGCATCGCCCTGGGCGTAAGCCTCGTCAAGGTCATTGTCGATCTTCGCAAGCTTGACCCCGCCTCTCTTGATAGTGTCATCGCCCTTGATCTTCTCATTGTAGGTCTTGACGTGGAGATTATCAGTTCCGTCCTCAGTGATCTCAACTACAAGGATCTCATCATTGACAAGATATCCTTCAGGTGCTTTGACCTCCTGGATCAGATATGTTCCAAGCGGATAGCAGGTCTTGCCGTCCTTGTCCTTATACAAAGCGTCATTGGTAAAGCCGTCCGCGAAGGTCGGATTCTGTCCGTTGATCTTCCCGTTTGCATCGGCAACGAAATGCCATGTCCTGAGCGGGGAATTGGATGAAGCCTTCTTAACGGTCTTCAGGGCGACCTCATTGGATGCAAGGTAGTCGTAATACTCGAACTTATATACCGCACCCTGAAGAGTGGCATCGCCTTCACCATGATCGTGCGGATAGCCCACAGGATTCTTCGTGAGGAGCAGTTCGACCAGATCAGTGATCGGCTCATCTTTCGCAGTAAAGGTCGTAGTCTCCTCGGACTCGATCTTTACCGTGTAGGTCTCGGTATCCTTTGCGTATCCCGGAGGAGCGTAGGTCTCCTTGACGGTGTATGTGCCTTCCATCAGTTCGATCGTATTGCTTTCGCCGTTCGCGTTGGTGTACATGCGGCCGGCAACGCTGACGTTCTTGTCATAGACCGTATACTCTGCACCCTCAAGTGAGTAGCAGTTGTTGCCTTCCGTGATGGAAGTGCGGTTTGACACTTTCTTCATGTTGAGGTATCCCGGAGCTTCCAGATATCCGACAATCATGTCCTGCACTCCATCCATATAGCAGATGAAGATCTTGAAGCTTTCAGGGACTGCCTCGTCGAAGTCTGCATTGGTGTCATAAAGAGCATTGGCAAGTGCCTTCGCTCTCGTCCACACTTCGCCGCAGTCAGAAGCATGCGTTCCTCCCCATGTTGCCATGTCGTTAGGTCTTCCTGCATACACATAGGCAAGAGCCAGATGAGCTACGCCGTAGTCCTTTGCCTCATCTCCGTAGTAGAACTGTTTGATCCCTTCGATGTTCTTTTTGAAGCCCGGATACGATGGTGAGTAGTACACGATGTTCCTGAGTGCATTCCACTTGCCTGTGTCGGTAGCATCAGTAACGACCTTGTCTACCTGCACAGTTCTGGTCTGATCTCCTGACCATACCGGGGATGATTTGTTAGGCTGCACGCAGATCGAAAAGCGGCTTCCGAGATCATCTCCGAGGTCGCACTTGGCTGCGTTGCTGTAGCCTCCTTCGCCTGGACCGTAGTGCAGTTCCTTATACCAGTGGACTGTGTATTTGCTGCCCACCTTTCCGTTGAATGCAGATGCGGTCTGTGTCATCACGGCACCTAGGACCATGATGAGTGCAAGCGTCATGGCGAACACTCTAGTGAACGCCTTGAAATACTTGTTGTCTGTCATTGTCTTGTTTCTCCTTTCGCTGAATTAGATCATCATGAATGCGAGGATGATCACTGGCATACTGATCAGGATCATTACTCCCGTCAGGATCCAGGACAGTCTGTTTGCGGCTTTCTCGCTGAGATACAGCTGCATGCCTGCCTCATCCGTGCAGATGATCACGTCGTCGTTTGGTTTGTTGTCTTTGTCTTTCGTCATAAAGGTTCCTTTCCCGCAAATTCGGGCAAAAGAAAAACGCCCAGGCTGTTAATGCTCTGAGCGTTCATGTTTTGTCTCGATATTGCGATTGTTGTATTTCTCTTCTTCGGGTTGTAACTGGTAGTTATAGAGGAGGGGTTATAGGGGAGGAGATGTGCGGATGAGTGCTCACTGCATTCTACCTCGCGTCATCCCTCGTTCTCTGGCGCTCACGGAACCTCGCGTAATGCTCCATGGCAGCCGCAACATAGTCCTCCCTTTTAGACATCGGAAGGTCAGGCGGGAAAAGCCTGTTGAAGCGCTCGCCTCTTAAGATGATCCTCTCCTTCTGGTTCGGCTTTTGCTCCATCATGATCGCCTCGACTGCTTCCGGTGTCAGCTTGTGTTCGGCCGACAGTCTCCTCAGCCGGATGGCCTGTGCGTATGACGGTGTGCAGCCTTCAAGTTCCATGCTCTCCCAGATCATTCCCTGCTGGAGTTTTGGGATATATGAGAGCTCGACTGCCGGTCTCATTGCGATCTGTCCCTCATCGACCATATCCAGTATCTCAGGCAAAAGCTCTGTAAGCCGAATATACCTATAAATCTGAGCTTGGCTATCACCTACTTCGTTTGCCAGATCCATTCCTGATCTCAACTTTTTATCCAGTGGAGAAAAAGTTAAATCTGTTCGTTTTCCTTGACGATTCATTGCCTCCAGTCTCATCCTGTATGCGAATGCTTTCTCGGATGGAAGGATCGTTGTCCTCTGGAAATTGCTTTCGACCATGAATATCGTGGCTTCATCACGGGTCATATCCACGACTTCGCATCTGAGCGTCGGTATGCCTGCAAGCTGACAGGCTCTAAGCCGCCTATGTCCTGAAAGCAGCTCGTACCTGCCGTCCTCTTTCTTCCGGACCGTCGCCGGAGTGAGCACTCCGTTCGTTCTGACCGATTCAACGAGGTTCATCATATCCTCATCGTCTCTTACTTTGAATGGATGATCAGGAAACGGGTCGATCTCGTCGAGAGGGATCTCATATATCCTCTTTAGCTTTGCATCATCCCGCTCTTCCTGAGAGGAGAACAGATCATCGAGCGATGGAAGCTTCATCTCTATGTCTCTCGCGTTCGGCATGCTTCATCACCTCCCTCGTCAGCTGTTCATATGCTTTTGCTGGCTTTGAGTCTTTGTCATAGGCAAAGATACTCATGCCTGATTTGGATGCTTCTGCGGCTTTGACCGCGACCGGTATTTGGGTATCGAAGATCCTTATCTGCATCCCATACTGGGTTCTGATCTTGTCAATGACCTCCTTGGCCAGATTGGTCCTACTGTCAACAAGTGTCATGACTATACCACCGATCTGCAACTTGTCATTTGTATGATTTCTAACCATGTCTATGCTGCGCATCAGCTGGGTCATGCCTTTTGCCGGCAGGTACTGAGCCTGTACCGGGATTATCACGCTGTCCGCTGCTGTAAGAGCATTGATCGTGATCATACCAAGAGACGGCATGCAGTCGATCAGGATATAGTCGTAATCCTTCTTCACATCCTTCAGAAGGTTTGACAGCACCTTCTCCCTGCTCATCGCATTCACAAGCTGTGTCTCCATTGACGACAGATCGAGATTAGACGGAATCAGGTCTACGCCTTCCGGATGATGCAGGATCGTGTCCTTCACTATCGGCTTGTAATTCTGTGTCACCAGATACATCAGTCTTCCAAGTGAATTCTCCAGTCCGTCAGCATCCCATCCAAGAGCCGAGGTCAAATCATTTTGCGGATCTCCGTCGACAAGCAATACTTTCTTTCCCTCCCTGACTAATCCAATTCCTAAATTTAGAGTAGTCGTTGTTTTGCCGACACCTCCCTTCTGATTGCATATAGCTATTGTTTTCGCCATTCAAACACCTCCTTAACTGAATCTCTCAGCAAGTTCCACATTGTGCTCATCGACCCAGCATTCTACTGCGAACCAGTCGATATCCTCCTCTTGCATGAATGAATCTATGAAATACTCATGGATATCTGAATCGATACCGGCACAGATATCAAGTATCTCAAGATCCTCGGCCTCCGCCGTCATCCCGTGTGAGAAGAAGCTCATCTGCAGCATCCTGACCGCTTCCACCGGATCAGCTTCCTGAATACCTCCGACCATCTGCATGATGTCTGAGAATCTTCTGCCGTTGACCATATCAGCGAAGCGCTCTGCTGTCTTATGTGCCATGAATGACGCAACCTCAATAGCAACTTCGTCCATCTTGCCTCCTTCCATATTGCGGATGATTGATTCGCCTACTTCGGCATCCCCATCATCAATGCAGATTGCCTTTAGCATGATTGCCAGATCCCTTTGGTTGTCCTTGCTGAGTTTTCTGTTTCTGAATCTTCTTATCATAATAGTGTCCTTTCTCCGTTTATCCGGCTGCAATTAAACAGGCTCTACACCGTAGCGTGCAGAGCCATGTAAATACAGCCGGAGCTGAAAGGACTAACCTTAGTCAACGAATCTGATCAGAAGGTCATCTACAGCATCAGTGTATCTGCCTTCTGCTATAAGCTGATTTTTGAGTTCTATAAGTGCCATTACTATGATCCTCATCTCATCATAAGTGAACTTCATTTTTGGTTTAAACATGATGCCTTACCTCCTTCTGAATATATTTAATGATCTGTCTACAGATTTTGCAAACGTGCAATTCTGTCATGATCTAATGAATCCCAGTATAGTTCCTGGTTCCTTAGAATTCTTTCCTTCTTGGCGAAGAATTCTATGAGAGCATGAACCTCAATAACTTCCTTTCTGCCGAAATTACATGTTGGGACCCGCTTGTCGAAGAACAGGAGCCTTACCTCCTCCTCGGTCCAGCCGCTTCTTTCCTGTAATTGTTCCTTGTTGAAAAACACGACCTCGGGAGAGCAATACATGCTTCCTGCATCAAGCCAGTCTAACTTAAGCTTATCAACGATCTTACGCGGTCTGGCATATGATGAGTCTGTATAATACCTGTATACGTCTACATACCAGTAATCAGCCATTCTGATCACCTCCAGTAAGTATCCCGTGCCTTTTCACGCCTTATGGAGAAATATTGCATCAGTGCATGGTTTTCAACCAACTTCCGTTTCCCATAATCTATCGCCGGGAATTTAGGATCATTGAATAGTTTCTGGACTGTTGTCTCGCTCCATCCACTCATTAATCTGATATCTTCGATGGAATACAGTATGACTTCGGATGATACATATATTTTCCCCAGGCTCGACATTTCATCCCAGCTACGCTCAAGCTCGCGCTGCCTCCTAAGTGAATTGAACTTTTGAGTATTACCAGCCATTGCAGCCTCCTGTGTGTTCAGATAGTTTTCTTGAGTCTATTAAACTAATAGGATGAGCTCAACTATGCCAATGCCTCTAGCAAATGTGCAATCCGGGCAAAGAAAAAAGGCATAATCTGCTGTATTTCGCAAATTATGCCTGGCTTTTCACTTAAGTGGGGTAGTCATAAGTCTTCATAAGTTGTTATCTCAACTTGATGAAGATCCCTAACCCTTTCATAAGTCTCTATATCTTGTTATCGCAATGGGGTATAAATGGGGTAGTAACCGCCGAAATGGGGTAGTAAATCGGCTCCCGATCATGTCTTCTCAGATCGTTTTCTGATGCTTCGGATGGTCTCTTATTAGTCCCTCTCCCATCGCTATTTTAGTACAGCTTCGCGCCTGCCGGGATCCTATCGTTTACGAGCAGGAGGTTGAGCATTTCCTCTCCGTCATACTCGTTTACTGCGCTGATCAGCATGCCGTTTGAGTACTCTCCCATCATCTTTCTCGGCGGGAGGTTTGTGATCGCGATCGCAGTCTTTCCAACGAGTTCAGCCGGATCGTAGTACATCTTGATTCCGCTCAGGATGACTCTGTCTTCACCCGATCCGTCGTTAAGAACGAACTTCAGAAGCTTGTCTGACTTCTTCACTTCCTCGCAGGATTTGATCTTTACGACCCTGAAATCCGACTTGCTGAAGGTGTCGAAATCGACCTCTTCTTCGAACAGCGGCTCTACTTTTACCTTGCTGAAATCGATCTCTACGCGCTCCTTTTTGGCGCCTGCGCCCTTTCCTTCCGGCTTCATTGTCGGGAAGAGCTGGACGTCTCTGATGGTTGCGCTGTCGGTGAGCAGCATAACGAGTCTGTCGACTCCGATGCCGATTCCGCCTGTCGGCGGTATTCCGACTTCCAGAGCGTTGACGAAGTCGGTATCCATCGGATGTGCCTCGTCGTCGATTCCCAGGTCGAGCTGTCTCTGCTGCTCGGCGAATCTCTCGTACTGATCGATAGGGTCGTTCAGTTCGCTGAACGCGTTCGACATCTCCCAGCCGTTGATG
>JAFWEV010000058.1 GCA_017512745.1 Oscillospiraceae bacterium | reverse complement strand
GCAGCCCATGAAGCGGTCCGCCGTCTCGTCGTTCATCTCAAAGAAGTTCTTGAGTTTTTCTCTGGTCTTTGCCCTTTTCTTTTCGTTTTTGGTGAAGCCGGTCAGAAGAGGCACCACCAGCTTCGACTGCAGCCGGGCGCTTAATTTCCCGCTCTGGTCGAGATCCGGGCTTCCGAAGATGCCGTGGTCTATATGGACGTTTTCCCGCTGGATCAGCTGCCCCACGAAGCTGCTGTCCAGGGAGGAGCCGATGGCGCCGTCCAGGCGGCCGCCGTGCTTTTCCTTTATGTACGTCTCTATCTTTTCCGTGACCGTGATCATATCCGGGAATATGCTGCCGCTTCCGTCGAAACCGTCGTAATTCACGCAGATAAGATGATACTTCTCTCCCAGCCGGTCCAGCACCGCGCTGAAGTTCGTCTGATAATCGCACGCCGTCCCCGGCAGGAGCATCAGGGTCTTTCCGGACGGATTTCCCGTTTCAACAAATTGCATGGTCACACCTTCTTTATTTCAGGATCAGGGCCATCACTCCGGCGATAACGGCGGCTATCAGCGCCATTCCCAGTGTTCCCATGATCCACTTTTTCTTTTTGTCTTCCGCCGTTATATACGGCCGCAGGTCCTCGGTGCCGGGGATGACCCAGGCATCGGTACGGCCTACCCAGTAATCGTCGACCAGGAACCGGTCGATCAGGTTCATTATCGACAGGATCGCAAAGCTCTGCAGGAACCCAGCAAGGAAACCTCTTGCGCCGTTGATAAGGTATACGCAGACGAGTATGTAGACCAGATACCCCGGAATGCACAGGCTTTTAAACAGCGCGCTCCGCTTCCGGATCTCCTCTTCGGTGGTAATACCCAGATCGACGGCCCGCTCCTGCACTTTCCGGTCGTACAGGAACACCATGCCGACGGCTCCGTTCCTTATGCCTGCGGCGCAGACAAGGCACAGCAAAAGGCCCATTCCGAGACCTTCCGCTATCAGTTTGAGAGCTAGCATCTGTCATCCCTCTTCCGGATCCGCGAGCTTCAGGCGCAGGAGCAGACACTGTTTTTTTCTCTCCGCCGTTTTCATGGAGACTCTTGTCACAAGATTTAGTCTTTTTCCGAGCATCCTGAGAGCGTCCGGGTAAAAGGTCCTCTCCTCAAGCAGTCGGACTCCGCATTTTTCCGCAAATCCGCTGCTGTCGTCTATCCCGAAATACATGAGAGCGCTTTTGTTTCCGGTGCGCTTTATGAACCAGTTTGTAAACGCAAGCCCCGATTTGCTGGTCGCGTCGAATATCATCTCGGCTCCGGGAAACGCTGCTTTGCAGTTTCTTATAAAGCCTATGACCTCTTCCTCGTGAAAGTACTGAAACACTCCCGAGATGATGAGAAGCGTGGGCATAGAACCGTCTATCCTGTCCGCCCATCCCATACCGAACATATCTCCGGGGATAAGCATCTCGCGTTCCCTCACTCCCAATACCTTCTCTCTCGCCTCGATGACTTCGGGAAGATCCGATGCGTACCAGCGCACTCCGGGAAGCTTTCCGCTCATGCGGTCGCATGCCGTTTCCAGCCCGGCTCCGAGATATACCACATTGCATTCGGGATTCTTCTCCGCAAACGCCGCGACCATCCGGTCCATGTTGAAGTACCTCGCCGCTGCCGCCATATTCGTATACTGCAACGATCCCTTCGCCGCGCCCTCCGGGAGATACTTTTCCAGTTCGAGCGCCTTTTTGTCCGTGAAATATTCGGGGAACTCCTTCGATACCGCGATCCGCGCCACGAGCGGCACGAACAGGGTATTCGCGACCCCTTCAAACCTTTCCATTCTGCACTGTTTCTCCGGTGTCTTTTTGTCAGAGGCTCCAGCCGGCGCTTGCTCTCTGAAGCTGCGTCATACGGCGGAAGATGCCGTTTTCCTTCTGCATGAGTTCGGCCGGAGGACCCTCCTCCGCGACCCTGCCGTCCTCGAGGACGACGATCCTGTCCGCCGCCTCGACCGTGCGCATGCGGTGCGCTATGACCAGCACCGTCTTGCCTTCAAGCAGTCTTGACAGCGCGCCCTGTACCTTCGTCTCGTTCTCGACGTCGAGAGATGCCGTGGCCTCGTCCAGGAGGACGATCGGGGCGTTCTTGAGCAGCGCTCTCGCTATGGAGATGCGCTGGCGCTCTCCTCCGGAGAGCTTCGCTCCGTTCTCGCCTATCGGAGTCCGGTATCCGTCGGGAAGCCTGAGCGCGAATTCGTCGCAGTTGGCCGCTTTTGCCGCAGCCAGTACCTCTTCGTCTGTCGCGCCATGCTTTCCGAGACGGATGTTTTCCATGACAGTATCGTCAAACAGGACGACGTCCTGGAACACCATGGAGTAATCCGTGAGCAGCACCTCGGGGTCTATCGTGCCTATGTCCACGCCGCCGACCCTGATCGAGCCGCCGGAAATGTCCCACAGCCTCGCGGCAAGTCTTGCGCAGGTGCTCTTGCCGGAACCGGAGGGACCGACCAGAGCAGTCACTTCTCCCTCCTTCGCGGTGAAGCTCACTCCGTTGAGGACCTGTTCGTCGTTGTAGGCGAACGTCACGTTGTCGAATACTATATCATGGCCTTCCGGGGCGAAAGTGTCCGCGCCTTCGGCCGTCTTCGCGTCGTAGATCTCCATGAGGCGGTTCGCCGAGACTTCGGACACGAGCATTTCGGCGATGAGCGCGAGCGCCTGGTCGAACGGCGCGTATATCCTTGTTATCGCCAGCAGGAACATGAACAGCTGCATGAAATCCATTCTTCCGGACAGGATCATGCTCGTCCCCACGAGGATCGTCGTAGCCACTCCGAGACGCATAATGACGCTCGCCGCGTTGACGAAGATACCCGTCACGAGTTCTCCGCTTCTCATGGTCTTCTCGTGGTGATCGATCTTGTCATTGAGTTCTTTTAAGAACCTGCTCTCCTGATTGGTCGCGCGGATCTCCCTCATGTTTTCCAGCGTCTCCTGGATCCCGTCGGCCACCCTGATGCCTGCCGCCTTTGTGATCTCTGCCTTGCGCTGTTCGAGTTTTCTTGAGCCGAAAAGCAGGCCGAACGCCACGGGGACTCCCCAGAGGCACGCTATTGCCATGCGCCAGTTGTATATGAGCATCACGCCCGCTATGACCGCAGTGGACACATACGATCCGTACAGGTACGAGAGGCAGTGAGACCAGACGTGTTCAAGCCTGTTCACGTCTCCCATGATAGTCTCTGTGAGGTCGGCGAGATCCCGCTTCCCGAAATACCCGAGCGGGAGCTTTCTGAGCCTTTCGGCCAGACCGATGCGGACCGTCTTCACCTCGCCGTATACGAGACCGTATGTCGCACTGTACTGCTGCATGTGCGTGAATATCGAAAGAGCCGCGAAGGCGATGACCACGGGAATAAACACCGCCGCCTTCGGCAGTCCGGCGCTTTCCGTGAGGACGGCCATGTACTGTTCCATCATCTTGTACATGATCCCCATACCGCCCATCATCAGAAGATTGACGATGACGGTCCAGAACGTACCCTGTTTTACGTTCCTTACGCCCTGATCGGTGAGGGCGTATTTTCTCTGAAATTCTTTTCCGAACATTTTTCCACCCTCCTTACGACGCGGATATCTTCCAGCTGACTGCGCGGTTGTAGTCTGCCCACATCCTCGCGTAGAGTCCTCCGGCAGCGAGGAGCTCCTCATGGGTCCCCTCCTCGGCGACGTGTCCCGAATCCAGGACGATTATCCTGTCCGCGCCGACTACCGTCGACAGACGGTGGGCTATCATGATGACCGTGCGGTCCTTAGTGAGAGCCGCGAAAGCCTGCTGTATCAGCGCCTCGTTCTCGGGGTCGGCAAATGCCGTGGCCTCGTCCAGCACGACTATGGGTGCGTCCTTGAGGATCGCCCTCGCGAGCGCGACGCGCTGCTGTTCGCCGCCCGAGAGGTATGTGCCTGCGGTCCCTATGACCGTATCCGCTCCTTCGGGGAGTTTTTCCAGGATATCGTCGCACCTTGCCGCGGAGAGGGCTGCCATGACCTCCTCCCTCGTCGCCCCGGGCTTTGCCGCCCTGACGTTCTCGAGGATGCTGGTCTTGAACAGCCTGTTGTTCTGGAATACGAACGCCACCTGATCCATCAGCACGTGGGGATCGGTATCGCGGACATCCGTTCCGCCTACCTTTACGCTTCCGGAAGTAACATCCCAGAACCGCGGGATAAGGCTTGCGGCGGTCGTCTTGCCTCCGCCGGACGGTCCGACGAGCGCCACGGTCTCGCCCGGTTCCACGCGGAATGACACATGTTCAAGCGCGGGGAAATCCGAGCCTTCGTATGTAAAGCTGACGTCTGTAAACTCCACGCTGTTGTCCTCAGGAGCTTTTGGATCGTCGGTTATCTCGAGAACAGGCGCGCTCATCACCTTGTCTATTCTCGCGAGCGCCGTGCTCGCGAGCATCATTCCGCTCGATGCGAACATTATTCTGGCGAGCGCTGTCGAGACTATCGCGGAAAAGACCGCATAAAATGCGAAATTGGTGACAAATCCCGCGAAGTTCCCGGAAGCGAGAGCTCCCGGAGCTATGAGAAGCGCCGCCGGCACCAGGAAGATGAAGGCGCCTTCCGTAAATGTGAGATTCACCGACTGGGGGACCTGACATATGTCTCCCTGATAGTGCTGCGCCTTGGCGCTGTAGTCCTCTATCGCCTGCTTGAACGCCTTGAACGAATAGACCGTCTGCTGGAATACCTTCACCACGGGTATGCCGCGCACGTATTCCGTTCCGGCCTTGCTCATCGTGTCCTGCGCCGCCTGGTACTCCTGCATGAGCTTCGCGTTTTTGCCTCCCATCATCGTGAACATCGCGATGACGGAGATCACCGCCGCGAGGAGACATGCGGCTCCCATCCTCCAGTCGAAAACAAACATGAGAACGATCATGGAGATGACCATGGCCGCGCTCCCCACTATATCCGCTAGATTGTGTGCGAGGAGCGTCTCCGTTTCCGATGCGGCTCCGTCCAGACGGTTGCGGATAAGTCCGGACGCGTTCGAGTCAAAGAACCCGAGCGGAGTCTTCATGAGGTGGGCCATGCCCTGTTTGCGGATGTTGGCCGCAGTCCTGAATGCCGCGAGATGCGTGCACATCAGGGCGGCGAAATATACCGCTATCCCGGCGACCGCAAAGCCGAACGACATCCAGCCGTAGCGGGCTATGTGCGCCGCCTCCGTCCAGTTCGGCGCGACGGCGATGAGGTCTCTCGCGACAAGCCAGATGCATATGTACGGCAGCATCCCAAGTATCATGGCTACCCCGGACAGTCCGAGTCCCAGGAACGTAAGCGCCCTGTAGTTTCCGGCATATCCGAGCAGCACGGCTACGTCGCTCTTTTTCTTTTGTTGCATATGATTTCCTCCCCGTTATGGTTTGTATATCGATATATTTCTCATGCTCCGGGACCGGCGGTCCCGGTATATCTCCGCCTGTCCATGATCTCGTCATGGCAGCAGTCCCCGTCCGAGAGATCCGAATGTCTTATGAAAACGACATGCTTAGGCAGATTCTCATAAGATGTCGTATCCGTCATGCAGAAGATCCTGCAAAGGCTTCTGATCCCGTAATGTTCAAACATTTCTATGTATACGCACTTCGAAATGCGGTACTCTATCTTCCCTTCAGTCACCCTGAAAAAGTCGTAGGTGAGACTTCCGTCCTTCACGCGCCTGTCGTGATCCGAGATGTTCCACTTCTCAGCGATCCTGTAAGCATTCGGCAGCACGTCGATACAGCGGATCAGCCTCCTGAAGAAGTTCCTTCTGCGGGAGAACCCGCTGTTGATCGCGTCGATGATCCCGCTGTCATCAAGGCCGTACTTCTTAAGGCCGAGGCACATGGCGATCACGGCAAACACATGCACCGTATTCGTCGTCGGGTAGACGCTGTACTTCCGGAATTCTTCCGAAGCGTACATCTCAGCGAGCCTTTTTGCGTATTCGCGGGTCTCGGCTTCCGCATCCGCGCAATCCACATGTGTGAGTGCTTTTCTGTAGATCCCCGTATATCTCCTGACCGTTTTGTCCATATCCGTCATCTTTTACACCGTCTCCTGTCTTTTCTCTGCTCTGTCTGTCCCGCAAAACATCCGCGCTGCTGCGGACATGTTGGTTAGATTAATTTAACCCATGCCGCCGGTATCCCTGTTCACCGGAACATATCAGCGCGGGGCTTATGTCAGAACAGCGTGCATATCCACGCGAGCGCCGCCGAGATCACGGGGATGGCCAGGATGTGCGCGAGATGCGTCTTTTTGTTGTATCCGAACAGATACCGTCCGAGGACCGGTTCGACTTCCGGATAGAAGTGCGGGAAAAACCCGAGTCCCTTGTTGCAAAGCAGCACCCAGTCGAAGAATCCTATGTCGAAGGCCTTGAGAAGCAGCAGCATAATTAGGAATCTCACGAAGAACTGCCCGAACGAAAAACCGTTCTGAATTCCGTCCAGCGCTCCCAGCGCCACGGGACTCGCCATTAGCAGAAACGCGATGACCGCCAGTTTCCAGCCCAGCACGTGCGCGCCGGGAAATCGCTCTTTTTTCGGCTTTACGGTCTCGCGCACTTCTTTAGGCGCGGAGGAAAAGAACTTCTCGTCCTGGATGAGCCCGACTCCCGAATACAGGAGCAGGAACAGTCCTGCCATCATTACAAGAGAAAGAATTATCGTGAAGCCCATGGTTTCTCCAAGACACGGCTTCCTCCGACTTTTGCGAGCGGCGTGTTCCTCGCGCCGTCCTCAGTGTCGTCGTCCTCGACATATCCGTCGTACGGCGCCGAGGGATCCGTGTATTTCTTCAGAAATGGCCTGCAGATCTCCGTTCTGTGCCGGAACGCAAAATCCATGTCATCCGTCCAGCCGGTGTGCCCGGTGATAATCTTTATGGGTCCCTTTCTCGCGCGCAGATTCTTTTCGAGGGCCTCCAGAGAGCGTACGGCCAGTCTGTTGTCCTCCGCCAGCGTCCCTATGAAGCTGTATCCGCCGTCCGCGCCGAACCAGATCGTGTCTCCGGTGAACAGGTACGCGTCGTCTATGAGGTAGACCATGTGTCCCCAGGTGTGCCCGGGGACCTGAATGCATTCGATCTTTATGTCCCCGATGCGGAACACTTCTCCGTCTTTGAGAAACACCTTCCTGTTGTCCGTCTTTACAAGCGGGAGTTTGTATGCCCCGTAGAGGACCTTTCTTCTGACTTCTCCCGTGAGATACCGGTTTTCCGTCTCTCCTATATATACCGTCGCGTCCCGGAACAAAAGATCGCTGTCCCTCTCCAGAGCGCCGACGTGGTCCGTATCCTGATGAGTTATAAGGATATGTTCTATCGAAGCGGGATCTATGTCCAGCCAGCCCATCTTTTCCTTAAGGCGGCCGTAGTTGTAACCGGCGTCGATCATGACCGTCACGCCGTTCTTCGTATAGAAAAAGATATTTGCGACCCATTCGCGCACGCATGCGACATGTTCGTCTATGTGGCCTGTGTTGAGCGGCTTGAATATCGCTTTCCCGCGAAACATTACGCTCATGGATCTCTTCTGATCTTCCGAATCTTTTCTCGCCATTTTTTCTCCTTCAGCGCAGCATAACTGCGATGCCCGCTATAACTGCCGCTCCCGCGACCCAGACGACCGTCAGGATCCCTCTTTCCCGCAGGATCCGCGGCCAGGGCTTTACGAACGGGATATCCTCGGTCCCGGGGATCACCCAGAACCTGCTGTGACCGACCCAGAGACGGTCGATCACTATACCGTCGTACCAGTTCATAACTTCAAGGAACAGGAGCGCCTGCAGATACGCCGGCCGGAAGCTGCCGATCCCGTTCCATACGCGGATGATCAGGACAAGAGCCGCCGCCATCACCGCGAAGAACGCGGTCATGAAGCGCTTGCGCTTCTTCGCGACCGTTTCCCTCTCAGTCAGTCCCAGTTCGTATACCCTCTCCCTTACGGGCTCCGGGTAGAAGTACAATCCGTTGAGCGCGCTGTTTCCCACGCCTGCCTTGACCATCAGCGTGAACAGCGCGCAGTACAGCGCGAGCTGCAGAATTATCATTTGTAAGACCTCATATTTCTTTTGCGGGACGGCGTTTCTATTTCCTGCAGAGGAAACATCCCATCCCGTCCACCGCGGTGACTTCCGCCTCACTGTAAAGTCCCGCAAGGCGCCTGCGCAGGCTCTCTTCGGTCTCGAAGGGAGGAGTGAAAAACCCTTTCGGAACATACAGCTTATTGACGAACCAGTCGGTCCTTGCGCATCCGCCCTTTATGTAGAAGCAGCCGCAGAATGTCCCGCCGGACTTGAGCACGCGGAATGTCTCCCGGTAAGCCGCCTCCTTGTCCGGGAAAGCGTGGAACCCGTTCATGGAGAGAACTATGTCGAAGGAGTCGTCTTCAAAAGGAAGCGCTCCGACGTCGCCCTGCATGAATGAGATGTTCCGTATCCCCAGGGCTTCGGCCCTGCGCTTCGCCGCGCCCATCATGTCGGCGGAATAGTCGAGACACGTGATGTCCGCTTCCGGCAGTTCCTTATATACAGGCATCGTCAGGACGCCCGTTCCCACCGGGACCTCCAGCAGTTTTCCGGAAAAATCCTCAGGGATCCCGGAGAGCGCCCGCTCGATATACCTGAGGTTCTTCTCCCCGTCCATATTCCAGACTATGCGGCAGACCGCCTTTCCCAAAAAGGTGGAATAAGTCATCATTCCGTCGTAGAAAGACGCGTTGTCTCCGGTCAGCCTGTACGCGCTCCTTATCTGCTCTTTTCTCGTCACAGTATTCCCTCTTTCCTGAACCCGATCCTCACAATCTTCATCCCGACGAGCGAGTCGCAGAACCGTATCATGAGTTTGTGGAAAAGTCCGACGCTCGGGTAGATATCCCTGTATCCGCGCATGTAGCTTCTTGCCGTCACGTCTCTGAAGCGGCCGCTCCATCCGATCAGCTCCGATTCGTCCTCGAGGGAGAAGAAGGCGCTGACATCCGTGATCCCGGCCTCTTTGAGCCATGTCTTTCTCATGAGCTTCGCGCCGCGTTCGTTGCACGAGTCGAAAGCAAGGACCGCGCCGGGGAACCTCTTTGCCATTTCGCAGAACAGATCCTTCACGTCCTGTGTCCTGAAATAGTAGAAAACTCCCGCCGCGAAAAATACCGCGCCGCCGGAGGCGTCTATTCTGTCCATCCACGAGTAGTCGTTGAGATCGCAGGCTATGTTCTGTTCCCTGTCTCCCGCGGGGAGCAGCTCATCCCTCACTCCGATGACATCCGGAAAATCGAGGTTGTAGCCGAGACACGCGCCGTTGTCGCACTTGCGGAACGTATCGTCCAGCCCGCATCCGAGATTGACCACCGCGGCGCGCGGATGATCCCTGAGATATGCCTCGACCTCGCACCGGAGATCGTACTGTCTTTGGGCAACCTCCAGGGCTCCGAACAGACCTGCGGGGCTCTCCATCTTTTTTCTCTTGTCGGCAAAGTCGTAATCGAGCGAATCGCAGATCCTCTTTGCCTCCGGGTCCGAGAAGAGTTCGGGAAAATGCTCGGAACACACGAGCCTTCCGAACAGCGGGATGACCAGCGTCTCCCGGACCGTGTTTTTCTCTATGTGGTATTTCATAGGAGTCCGAAAAGACCTTTCTTTTTGTATGGCTCAGATTCTATGCCGAGACATGTATAGCCCGTGGCGTCGACCGCGGCTTTGAGGCTTTGTGCATCCACGGCGTTCTCGGAGAGGAACGTCGCCTCCTTTTTGCTTCTCGAAGCGGCGACCTTCTTAGCTTCCGGAACCGCCTTCCTTATAGCGTCGCAGACATGCGCCTCGCACATCCCGCACATCATCCCGTCTATCTTCATCGTCGTTTTAATCATTTTTACTGTCCTCTTTTCTTTTTGTATCCGCAGTCGCAGTACGGGCCTCCCGATGCGAGCGTGTATTCCCTTACGAAATCCGTGGTGCCTCCGGCATCGCTCATAGTGTAGTCGAGGCGGCACATAGCCGGGATCAGATCCTTGAGGCCGAGCTCTCCCATAAGCGTGCAGATGCCGCACTTAGAGAATCTCGCCTCGTAGCCGCTCCCGTCTTTATACGGCAGGAACTCCATGTTCCAGGAATAGGGATTGCGGTCCGCTGCCTTTAAGGCAGCCGTCGCCTTCATCCCCTCTATGTTCTTTTCCGAAAATTTCTTTTTTCCCGCTCTCCGGCAGAACCATCTCATCGGACCTGTCATCATGGACTTTGCATAGTACCCGGTGAGCCTGTCCGCATCCGGTCTCTTCTTCATGGCGAGAATGAAGGAGGAGAGCATTGCGCAGTTCACTATGTTCATTTTGAACCGGTCGGCTTTTTCGAATTCGGGAAGACGGCTTATGAGTTTCCTGTATTCGGGCTTCGCCTTCCGGGCGGTCTCCGCCGCCTCCTCTCCGGTATACCCGAAGACCTCCCTCAGCTTTTCCCTGAACGATCCCGCGAACAGGATCCACATCCCCGCGGGCATCCCGGCATATTTCATAAACTATTCCTCCATTGCTCTCTCAAGTTCCCGGACCATCCTCTGCGGCTGGAGCAGGGCGAGCCCTCCGTGACCGGTATCCTCAAACACGCGGAATACCGTACGGGGCAGCTTCTCCCTTATATAATCAATATCCAATCTGCGGTCCTTTTCCTCGGACTTCGCATACCAGTATTCTATGCGGGGACAGTCCGTTCTTATCTCCTTCGGCATATCGTAATTGTTGCTCGATTCGAAAGTCCGCCAGATGGTCCTGCTGCTCATGGACTCAAGCACATCCGCGAGATACTTCAGGTCTTCGTCGGAATA
Organism: Oscillospiraceae bacterium; assembly: GCA_017512745.1. Taxonomy (GTDB): domain Bacteria; phylum Bacillota; class Clostridia; order Oscillospirales; family Ruminococcaceae; genus RGIG5675. Next base: position 20,870 of record JAFWEV010000058.1, on the reverse strand, counting down.
CTCGTCGGAGGTGAACGCCTTCTCCAGCATCTTAAGTCCTCCGAGCTTCCCGAGATATATCACGAGGAAATCCCTTATCGCTATGAACCGGGTAGCTATCCAAGGAAGCCTGTACGGCATGATGCCGCCGTCCATGACCGCGCTGCGCACCTTCATCCTGCCGTCCGCAAGAGATCTCGCGACAACGGATCCTCCCATGGAGCACCCGTACATGCAGGCCACCTCTTTTATGCCCCTCTTTTCGAGTATGCCGGCAAGTTCCGAGGCTATCTCCTCAACGCTCGTGAAATCTCCCGGGGAGTCTTTGTCATAACCCGGAAGCGCCGGTACTATAAGGCGGTATCTGTCCTCCATCAGCGGGATCACATACTCGAAATAGTCCCACCTGACGAGCGACGGGTGTATCAGCACCACGACTTCCTTATTCTCTTTTCCGAATTCGTGCACGGTCATCGTCTTTCCCCGCTTCCCTTTGTACCGTCTGCCGTTTTACATAGTTAGAGTGTTTTAACCTGATCATAAAAAACATGAGCGCATCTTGGTTAAAGGAGTCTAACTTTATCCTTTAATATATATATTCCATGCGGAAAAATCAAGGGCGGATGAGGCGTTTGTCCCGCCGGGATCCCTGTCAGGCTCCCTGTTTTGTCGGCGCTGTGCCGAACACGTGCATATAGTCCCGGTAAAACGAGGAGTAATGCGTAAAGCCCAGCTTCTCCGCGGTCTCGGTGGCGCTCATGCCTTCGTGCAGAAGATCTCTCGCGAGCATGCACTTCTGAGTGCGCACATAAGTCATGACCGGAGTCTTGAACTGAGCGGTGAATATCTTGTACAGTGCCGATTTGGACATGTGCAGCGCCTTCGCGATATCCTCCGCCGAACGGATCCCGGGCAGATTCTCCTCTATATACTTTACTACCGTGCGCGCCTCCTCATTTATGTAATCCGCATGGCGGATCAGGTCCTGCGAACTGATTATATGCGCTGTTATTATGTTCAGAACACCGTAGCAGAGCGCGACCCGGAGGTCGTCATGGACCGAGGTTATATGCTTGTCCATCTGCAGAAAAGCGTCTTCCAGCATTGTGCCCTTTATGTAATAGACCGTGTTGGACCTCTCCAGCTGACGCCGGACATAAGGGTGGACCGCGATCGGCGGAAAGCGCAGGACGTAGCGCTCATACGGTTCGTCCGAGCGGAAGATTATATTGTGATACTCGCCCGGTTTCGCTATGAGCAGCGAGCCGGGTTCTATGTTGTACAGGCGGTGCTCCACCATATAGTCCGCGTTGCCGCGCACAAAGTACAGAAGCTCATATGTCGTGTGAAAGTGCTCCTTGAACCGCTCCTCGCTCATATCCGGTTTTTCGGATACGGTGTGCTTGAAGGTGAGATCCTGATGCCGTACTTCGAAGTCCATATTTACCCCCCTTTGCGATGACTCGATTTTAGCATTGTCGTAAACGATTTGCAATGCAGATGTATATCTTTTGCAATTCATGTTTCCACTGTCTGCCGATATTATAAAAATAAATACATATTAAATAACCGTCAGGAGGGACCATATGGAAAAGCCCAAATACCGTCCGTTCTCCAAACCCGTAAAACGGCTGGATGTGCACTGCCATCTCGGCGACGGAGTTCATTGCTTCACTCCGGAACAGCGCATTGAACTTGACAGGGTCCTCGGGATAGATCACTGCGTTATACTGCCGGCTCCCATCAACAACGGCAGCACCGGCTCTCTTCCGGGCGTGTTGGGCACCGAAGAGGCGCGCGAAGTATCCGCAAAGTATCCTGAGCACTTCTCGTGGTTCTGCAACATAGAGCCCGACGGAACCGAACGGATATATGAGACTCTCAAGCAGTATAAGGCTGACGGCGCGATAGGCGTCGGAGAGTTCGGCACGCTGCTCCCTTTTTACGACCCGAGGGTCGACCATCTTCTCACATGCTGCGGTGAACTCGGACTTCCCTTCCTCTTCCATATAAGCCCCTACGGCACGAACTCATACGGAGTAATTGATGAGAAAGGTCTTCCGGGACTCGAAGGCGCGCTCATAAGACATCCTGACACGGTCTTCATAGGACACTCCCAGCCCTTCTGGTATGAGATAGGACCTGTGGATCCCGCCCTGCCCGGTCCGGCGCTGAACGGCTTCCCGTTCGGTCCGGTAACGGAAGAGGGAAAAGCCGTGGAACTCATGCGGAGATTCCCCAATCTCTATGCCGATCTCTCTGCGAACTCAGGCTCAAACGCGATCCTGCGCGACCCCGCCTTCGGGCTCAGATTTCTCAAGGAGTTCTCCGGCCGTCTTCTGTTCGGAACCGATCTCCTCAATACGGACCTCATCTTCCCCATAGGGCAGATGCTCGACTATTACCTCTTCAGCGGCGTGATCGATGAAGCAGATTATCGCAAAATCTGCAGGGATAATGCTGTACATTTATTTAATATGTCCACCGACTGTGGACGATTTGCAATATAACTATATATATAATGCAATTCACAGTAAAGTTTGCCTGTGTTTTAATTAAAGTACCCAAAACCCACAAGGATTTTAGATTCTTAAGAAATAAGGAGGGATTTGCGAATGGCGGATCAGCAGACGATCCTCGAAGTCATCCACATGGATAAAAACTTCGGCGTGACCGTGGCCCTGAACGACGTGTCCTTCACGCTCGAGCGCGGCCATGTATACGGTCTGATCGGCGAAAACGGAAGCGGAAAGTCGACCGTGTCATCGATCATCGCCGGAATGCAGACAGCCACAAAGGGCGACATGACCTACAAAGGTCAGCCCTGGAAGCCGACGTCCATGCTGGAAGCGCAGGAACACGGGATCGGCATGATCGTACAGGAAGCGGGTACCATTCCCAACATCACCGTGGCGGAGAACATTTTCCTCGGCCATGAAAAGATGTTCAAAAAGGGCCCCTTCATCGACCGGGCAAAGCTCACGAGCGACGCTCAGAAACTGCTCGACGAACTCGGCATCAAGGAGTTCAAAGCCAGCGACCGCACAGGACAGCTCGATATGCAGATGCGCAAGATCATCGAGATCGCGAAGTGCATGTACTGGAAACCGGAGATCCTCATCGTCGACGAAACATCCACAGCTCTCTCGCTGGAAGGACGCCAGTTCCTTTACAAGGTAATGGCAAAGCAGCGTGATGAGAACAAGACCGTAATGTTCATCTCCCACGACCTCGACGAGATGATGGAACACTGCGACAAACTGACGGTCCTCCGCGACGGCGTCATCATCGGAACACTGGACAAGAGCGAATACGAGCCCAACCGCATCCGCAAGATGATGGTCGGACGCGAGCTCAAGGGAGATTACTACCGCTCGGATTACGAGGGTTATTCCGACGAAGTTGTCCTCACGGCAAAGGACGTCACAACGCTCAACGATCTGCTCTGCATGAATCTCGAGCTTCACAGGGGCGAGATCCTCGGCATCGGAGGTCTTTCCGAATGCGGCATGCACACAGTCGGCAAAGCGCTGTTCGGCATCGAGAAAGTACTTGACGGCGAAGTCAGAGTCAAGGACGGAACGCTGATCAACAGTCCGCGTACGGCTATCGACCACCGCATGGCTTACGTCTCCAAGAACCGCGACACCGAATCACTCGGTCTGTCCGCCACGATCGCGGAGAACATCGCCTCCACGGGATATAAGATCAACGCCTTCTTCGGCAACCTGATCTCCTTCAAGAAAGAAGCCCGTTACGTCGACAAGCAGATCGAAGATCTCCAGATCAAATGCGCCGGCAAGAACTATATGGTAAACACACTGTCCGGCGGCAACAAGCAGAAGGTCGTCTTCGGAAAATGGGTCGCCTCTGACGCTGAGATCCTCGTTCTCGACTGTCCGACCCGCGGAATCGACGTCGGCGTAAAAGCCTCCATGTACAAGCTCTTCACGGATATGAAGCGCTCGGGAAAAGCCATTCTTCTCATTTCCGAGGAATTGCAGGAGCTCATCGGTATGTGCGACCGCATCCTCATAATGAAAGACGGTCAGGTAACGCGCGAAGTCATGCGCGCCGAGAACCCGACCGAAAGCTCCCTCATCGATTATATGATTTAAGGAGGCGGCAACATGAACGAAAAGAAAAAAGCTAATCCCATAAGGAAGATCCTTGAAAGCCGCCTGTTCAGCCAGATAATGCCTGTAGGACTGCTGGTCATCCTGACCGTGATCTTCGGCATAGCGACAAAAGGCCGTCTCACAAGCGCGGCCAGCCTCAAGATCATCGTCGAGCAGGCGCTCGTCGTTGCGACGGTCTCCACCGGAGGCGCATTCATCTTCGCATCGGGCAACGTCTCGCTCTCACTCGGAGCGACCACCGTACTCACCGCCACTCTTTCCCTGCTGGCTTACAACAAGACAGGCTCCATCGCAGTCATGTTCATAGTCGCGATCGGACTCGGAGTGATCCTGATGACAGTCTCCGCGCTGCTCTCCACAGCTCTGGGCGTCCGCGTCATGTACGTCACGATCGTCATGATGACATTGCTCTCGGCTCTGCAGCAGGCGATCCTCGGCGGCTCGACAGTATCCCTTCCGTACGAAGTGGTACAGAAGCTCGTCAAGGGCGGCGTCATGTATATAGGCTTCATCGTGTTCTTCATCGTATGTGTGGTTCTCTTCCACATGACCGATATCGGCAGAAGCCTCCGCTTCATAGGTACCAACAATCTCTGCGCTGAGCAGACAGGTATCTCAAAGGCCAAGTATCTTCTCATCGCCTTCATCATCGCCGGAGTCGGATGCGGCATCGGCGCGATCCTGGCGATCATCCGCGGCGGCTCAGTCGGAACATCCACTCTGCCCAGCCTCAACATGGACTGCATGCTCGCGCTGGTCCTCGGCGGAATGAGCATCTTCGGCGGCTCCAAGAGCTATGTTTACTCAGGCGTAGTCGGAGCTCTCACCGTTGTAGTCCTCAATCAGGGTCTTCTCATGATAGGCGTGGACGCGACCATCATTCAGGCAATCCGCGGAATCGCGTTCCTGACACTGGTCACAGTATCCCAGGTCCGTCCGAAGGGACTCCCCGCACCCGAAGGTTAAACAATTTTTGTTTCCGTATATTTATAATTCCAAAAGGAGAAAAACAATGAAAAAAATAATCGCTCTGCTTCTTGCAGTTGTTATGGTTTTCGGCCTCGCAGCATGCGGCGGCACATCCGCTGACAACGGCTCAGGCACAGAATCCGGAACAGAGTCCGGTACGGCTACGGGACTCGATCTCAGCGTCCACCACAAAGTCGGTGTCGCGACAGTTCACGAGGGCGAAGCCTGGGAGATCGCCAAGACATACCTCGAAACAGTCGTAGGCCCCACATTCAACATGGAATTCATCTATTCAGAAGTTCTCCACGATGCCAACGGCCTCATCGCCTTCATGGAGCAGTGTTATGCAGCAGGCTGCGACGGTATTGTAAACCTCGTCACATCCAACGACGCTATCGCACAGGGCGCTCACAAGGCTGAGGAATGGGGCATGTGGTTCACGACCCAGAACTCCGCATGGGTTGAGGAAGTCTCAACTCTCGAGCACAATATCGGACAGTGCGGCGCTTCCCCCGAATCAGTCGGCGAAGCATACAAGATGGCTTTCAAGCAGATCCTTTCCGACGGTCAGCCTCACTCCGTAGTCCTCTTTGAAGGCGCAGCGGTAGGCGGCGACAAAGGACAGGGCGCAGCATCCCACTTCTATTCCGCAGTAGGCGTTCTCGAAGCTTTCCAGGAGACATACGGTCTCACATATGACAAGCCCATCGCAGACCTCGTAAACCAGCAGGATCCGGGCGAAGTCAACACAGGCAACCCCGACGTACACATCTACCTCTACCCCGGCCGTAACCCCGGCGACGCTGTTACAGCTCTTCTGCCGGTACTTCAGACAGGCAACTACGACTGCTTCGCAGCAGTGTTCTCCTATGCGGCATTCACAAACGCGATCGCTGACGTAGAACAGTCCACAGGCAAGGACATCAAGGTCATCGCAACAGGCCAGATCGAACAGCAGACAAAGACAGGTTTCGAATCCAAGGATCCCACAGGAGACACAGTTCTCAACGGCGCTATCCTCAACGACCTCTCCCTCGCATGCGCGATCAACTGCATCGAGCTCATGCATGCATACAGCGGCGATGTAGCTTCCATGAAGGACAACGGCAAGACCGTTCTCCTCGGAGTCCGCTCCTATCCTATCCTCGGCGCTGACGTCTACGCAAAGATGGAAAAGATCAACACAGCTCCTGAGCTCTACATCCTCACATCAGAAGATCTTATCGCACTGGCACAGCCCGGTGTGACATGGCAGGATCTCGAGGCAAAACTCGCAGAAGTAGCTGACGTAAATACACTCCTCTCCAGCAAAGGTCTTTAATTGAGTTTTAACGCACCCCGATACTCCCGGGGCAAATGTCCCGGGAGTCACAAAACACAAGAGGTGAAACAATGAAAAACAGAAGTAAGCTCAAGGATATACTTTTCACCATAGCTTTCCCGGTGCTCACCTGGGCGGTCATGGAACTGCTCTGCCTCATATTCAAGGACAAGCACGTCATCGCGACCGCTCTTGACATCAAGACCGTTATAAGGAATACCGGTATCACAGCCGTCACCGCATACGCCCTGTCGTTCAACCTGAAGGAAGGCCGTTTCGACCTCTCCCTCGGCTCACAGCGTATGGCGGGAACGATCATCGGCGGACTGCTCGCAATGGCGCTCGGACTCTCCGGTCTGTGGCTGCTCGTCTTTGCGGTAGTCTTCGGATTCATCTTCGGTATCCTCACCGGCCTCGCCTTCATCAGCCTGCGCGTTCCGCCTATGGTTCTCGGTGTCGGCATGGCGCTCATCTGGGAGGTCGTCCCCTACGTCATTTCCGGCGGCAAAGGTCTCAACCTCTTCGGCGTTGAGGGAATGGGTATCCTCACGGAGAGCTGGTTCCAGATCCTGGTCGTTGTCATAATGGCCGTTCTGGTATACATCCTGATGAACTACACCCGCCTCGGCTATGAGACAAAGGCCGTACAGGGTTCGCAGCTCATCGCCCGCAACAGCGGCATCAACATCTTCCGCCACGCCGTGGAGTGCTATGCGCTCGCAGGAGCCCTCGTATGCATCGCGGGCGTTCTGGACGTGTCCTTCTCCACACAGATGGCGTCAGGTCTCGGCAACACCTCCAACGGCGTTGTCACGGCCAACATGTTCGCAATGATCCTCGGCGGTTACATCGGTGAGAGAACCGACGCTTCGGTCGGTATCCTCGACGCCGCCCTCACGCTGACCATATTCAAGTATGGTCTGTCCCTGATGGAGTTCTCCGATCCGGTCAACTCTGTTGTAAACATGCTGATCTTTATCGGCTTCCTGGTATTCCAGGCCAACCGTCACAAGGCCGCGCTCGGCCGCGCCCGCAAGGCGCGCATCGAACTTGCGCAGAAGCGCAAGGCAGAGATGGCTGCGGCATAATACACCCAACCTGGGCCGCTTGATCCGCAAAGATCCGGCGGCCCTTTTTGAAAAAGGAGAACCCCATGGTAAATCTTCGCGAGAAACCATTTAACTTAAATGACGAGCAGCTCTCCTGGGTGGAGAACACCCTTGCCTCCATGACTCTGGAGGAGAAGATAGGACAGCTCTTTATATGCATGAACTACGATCACCGCGAGGCGAGGTATCAGGAGATGATCGAGCGCTTCCACGTCGGCGGCATACGCTGGCAGGGCGGCTCCCTCAAGGAGCAGTACGATCAGAACAGATACTATCAGGAGCACAGCAAGATCCCGGTACTGATCGCGGCAAATCTTGAAGCCGGCGCAGAAAAATCCCTCAAGGGCGGCACACTTCTGGCGACAGGCCCCGCAATGGGCGCCGCAGGTCCCGAAGTCGCGAGGCTCATGGCCGACAAGGCGGCCGAAGAGGCGAAGGCCATCGGCGTCAACTGGACGTTCGCGCCTATCACCGACGTCGTATACAACTGGCGCAACACGATCGTCAACAACCGCGCGTTCGGCAACGATCCGGACGAGATCATCGCGGACTCGATAGCGTATATGGAAGGCGCTCACAAGCACGGCATCGCATGCTGCTGCAAGCACTTCCCCGGCGACGGAGTGGAGGAGCGTGACCAGCACCTGGTGCTCGGATGCAACGACCTCTCCGTCGAGGAGTGGGAGAAGTCCTTCGGCAAGGTATACCGCGCCGTATTCGAGGCGGGCGTCGAGAGCGTCATGGTAGGACACATCTGCATGCCCGCATGGAGCAAGAAACTGCGCCCCGGCATGACCGATGACGACATTCTTCCCGCAACTCTCTCTCCGGAACTCCTACAGGATCTCCTGCGCGATCATCTCGGATTCAACGGTCTCGTGCTGACCGACGCCTCTCACATGGCGGGTCTCTCCACAGCCGCTCCGAGAAGCGTACAGGTCCCCGGCGCGATCGCCGCGGGCTGCGACATGTTCCTGTTCTTCAACGATCCGGCTGAAGACTACGGCTACATGATGAACGGATACAAAAACGGCGTCATCACGGACGAGCGCCTCAACGAGGCTGTGACACGCATCCTCGGCCTCAAGGCCAAACTCAATCTCTATAAATACGAATTCCCGTCTGAAGACGGACTCTCAATAGTCGGATGCGAAGACCACCACGAAGCGGCTGCCGTATGCGCCGACAAGTCCGTAACGCTTGTCAAGGACACGCAGCACGCGCTTCCGCTCGATCCCGCGAAGAAGCCCCGCGCCATCCTCTACTATGTCGAGACAGCGCCGGTCAGCTATCTCAACGGCACCGATCCCTCCAAGAAGATCGTCGTCGAGGAACTCGAACGCGTCGGATTCACCGTGGACTGCCATCAGGATTACTACGAGATGGAATGCGAGCAGATGTCCCCGATGAACGCCTTCAGGATCATGGAGACCCCGTCCGTCGAGGAATTCAAGTCCAAATACGACGTCGTATTCATGGTCGTTCACATGAAGGGCTACGCGCAGGAGAACAACGTCCGCGTCAAATGGTCCGCGGCGCACTCCAGCGAACTCCCCTGGTTCGTCTATGAAGTTCCGACGATCGGCATCTCGCTCAACTACACGAACCACCTCTACGATCTCCCGATGCTCAAGACCTTCATCAACGCATACGCGCCGACAAGAGAATATATCCGCGCAGCAGTCGAGAAGATCGTGGGCCGCAGCGAATTCAAGGGCAAGGCAAACGACCTCGTCTGGTGCGGACGCTGGGATACAAGAAGGTAAAACATGAAATATATCGAGACAGCACTTGAACCGAACGGAGCGCTGCTCACGGGATTCTGCTACGAGCCGAGCGTCACACTGCCGGAATCGGCGGCAAAACCCGCGGTTCTCGTCTTCCCCGGCGGCGCGTATATGCACTGCGTCGACAAGGAGGCCGATCCCATAGCCATGGCGTATCTCGCTAACGGCTTCAACGCCTTCGTGCTGCGCTACTGCACGACCGGAGGCATCACCCCGGGCTGTCCCAAAAAGACGGAGGAAGAAGTATTTGACTGCGCTCTCGCCGACGCGGTGAGCGCAATGAGATATCTCAGAGAGAACGCGGAGTCGCTGCGCATAGATCCCGAAAGAATCGCAACGGTGGGATTCTCCGCAGGCGCGAACCTGTCCGCATCCCTCAACATCCTGACCGGGGAGAAAGCAAACGCAATGATCCTCGGCTACGGAGCATATGAGAACGATCTCAACATCCGCAACGTCAGGACAAGACCTCTCTATCCGGATATAGACGAAAACACTCCTCCGGCATTTCTCTTCGCGACTCAGCCGGACGCCACGGTCCCGTGTGAGAACACTCTCAATATGGCCCTGGCGCTCCACAAAGCCGGCGTCCCGGTGGAATGCCACCTGTTCGTATCCGGAGACCACGGACTCGCTCTCGCCACTCACACAACGGGAGATGAGAATCCGGACGCGGCGCAGTGGCTCGATATGAGCGTACGCTTCCTCGGACACATCTGGTCGAAAGAGAACCTGCTCTGGGGCGGGCTGGATAAGAAGAGTCCCACTCTCGACACACGCTGCGACATCCTTGCGGCTCACCCGGAAGCAAAAGCGGTCATTGCGCGGGAATTCCCCGACAAGGTCGCAATGCTGACCGCAAATCCTTTCTTCAGCTATATAAGTTTCAGACGCTTTGCGATGATGATGCAGCTTGACCCCGAAAAAGTCGCGGGGATCGAAGCGGAACTCAAAACGCTTCGCTGACACTCAGCACCATCCTTTCTCTTATCCTGAGCACTGCGCTTTATTATTTTTTCTCCTCTGTACCCGCTTTGCTCAGGATAAGAGGCTTATAAAATTACGGTACTCTTCCTTCAAGGAGTTTCTTCTATGAGAACGATCATCAACTTAAACAGGGACTGGGCGTTCCGGCTGACGGACGCGCTTCCGGATGCTTTTTCGGCGGACTGGCAGAATGTGACGCTGCCCCACACCTGGAATGCGGATCTTACGACGGGTTCCCGGGAATACATCCGCGGAACGGGGATCTACGCTAAGGCGCTTCCGTCCCCGGAGGAGCTGGGCATATCTTCCTTTGAAGACACATGCGTGTTCCTCGAGATCCGCGGCTGCAATTCGAGCGCCGACGTGTATCTCGGCGGAGAGCGTCTCTGTCACCACGACGGCGGATACTCTTCATTCCTTGCGGAACTTCCGCGTTTTAAGGGAGGAGAGCTTCTCTGCGTCGCGGCGGACAACAGCCCGTCGGACAGCGTCTATCCGCAGCAGGCGGACTTCACGTTCTACGGCGGTCTCTACAGGGACGTAAGCCTTATCGTCGTCCCGAAAACGCACTTTGATCTCATAAGCACCGGCAACCACGCTCTCAGAATCCGTCCGGTGAACGAAGGAAAAGACTGGCGCATAACCGTCGAAACAAGACAGAACGGCGGCGCCGTGCGGTTCACGGTGGCAGGCATGACAGAGACCGTTCCCTCCGAGAACGGATTCGCGCGCGCCGAGTTCCTCATTGAGGACGCTAGACTCTGGGACGGCACAGCCGACCCGTATCTCTATTCCGCAAAGGCGGAACTGCTCTCCGGTTCCGGCGAAATACTCGATACTATAGAAGATCATTTCGGATGCCGGACTTTCCGGATCGACCCCAAGGAAGGATTCTTCCTCAACGGGCGCTCATATCCTCTGCGCGGCGTGAGCCGCCACCAGGACCGCAAGGGCCTCGGAAACGCCCTGACGAAGGACGAGCACGAGGAGGATATGGCCATTATCCGCGAGCTCGGAGCGAACTCGATACGTCTCGCCCACTACCAGCACGATCAGTATTTCTACGATCTCTGCGACCGGTACGGTCTCGTAGCGTGGGCGGAGATACCGTATATCTCCTCGCATATGCCAAAAGGGCGGGAAAACACTTTTTCTCAGATGCGGGAGCTCATAACTCAGAATTACAATCACCCGTCCATAGCCGTCTGGGGTCTCTCAAATGAAATAACCATGCAGAGCATGTCGGACGACCTGCGGGACAATCACAAGGAACTCAACAGCCTTGTAAAACAGCTCGACCCCGACCGTCCGACAGTCATGGCGAACGTCATGATGCTCGACATCCACGATCCCCTCATCCGCCTTCCGGACGCCACGGCGTACAACCTTTATTTCGGCTGGTATACGGGAAAACTCAGTGACAACGAGGCGTTCTTCGACAAATTCCACAGTGAGTACCCGGAAGTGCCGATCGGATTCACGGAGTACGGCTGCGACACGAATCCCGCGTATCACTCTTCCGATCCGAAGCGCGGCGACTACACCGAGGAATACCAGCGCGTATACCACGAGCACATCCTCGAAGTCGTGGAGCAGCGCCCCTGGATCTGGTGCAGTTACGCATGGAACATGTTCGACTTCGGAGCGGCTAACCGCGACGAGGGAGGCACGCACGGCGTAAACCAGAAGGGTCTCGTCACCATGGACCGCAGGACCAGAAAAGACGCCTTCTATCTGTACAAGGCGCACTGGTCGAAGGAGCCGTTCATACATCTGTGCGGCAGACGGTACGTAAACAGAAACGAGTCCGTCACCGACGTGACCGTTTACAGCAACCGGGATAAGGTATCTCTCTTTGTGGACGGAGAACTGTTTGAGGAACAGGAAGGCAGTATAAAGTTCTCCTTCCGCGTCCCCATAACCGCAGAGCACCGCATCGAGGCGGTAAGCGGAGATCTCCGCGACGAGATAACGGTCCGGTATGCGGATTCCCCCGACCAGGGATATGTTCTCAGGGGCGGCGGAATACTCAACTGGTTCGACGCGGACGGACTCAAGTCCGATTGCTACAGTCTCAAGGACAAGGTCTGCGAGATGATGAAAGACGAGGCGGCAAGAGCGCTTGTCATCAGCTGCGTTAACCGTCCGGGCAAGGACGAGAGCGACTTTATCATCGATCTGCGGGCTCATCCGGAAAAGCTCGAGACATTGGACATAACAATGGAAAACCTGCTCGACCGGTCAAATCCGTTCATCTCACCGAACATAAAGCGGCATGTGAACGCCGCATTCCAGCAGATACCAAGGAGACCGTGATATGAAATACACGAACACATACTGCAATCCCATAGTCCTTCCGGATTATCCGTCCCTTGAGACCCGTTCGGAAGAAAAGAGATTCGACATCCCCCAGACTCCCGATACCATAATGGAGTATCAGCTGTACGCCGAACTCGGGAAGCCGCTTCTGCGCTTCCGCCGCACGGAACTCAAAACAGCATGCGAAAACGACGTCCGGGCGACTGCCGATCCCTCGCCGTATTTCTTCGAGGGAAAATGGTGGCTCTACCCCACCTCCGGCATGATCTACTCTTCAGACGATCTCGTCCACTGGGACATCCATTATGAGCCGACCTGGGAGGAGATATCCTACCCGATGGCTCCGACGGTGGAAAAAGTTGGCGATGTATATGTCGCATGCGCGAACTTTCTGCCGGTATACACCTCTCCGACACCCGTCGGCCCCTGGACATGCATCGGTCCATGGATCCTTCCGGACGGACGCGCTCTCAAGGCCGGAGACGTCATGATCTTTTTGGATGACGACGGACGCGCGTACCTGTACTTCGGTCTCGGAATGCTCATTGCGGGAGCGGAGCTGGACACGGAACATCCGAACCGCCTGCTCACCACCCCGAAGGTCCTCGTCGAATTCGACACAGCGAATGCCTGGGAACACTTCGGAGCGAGAAATGAGGACGCGGGCAACGGAATGCTCGAGGGCAGCTGGATGCTCAAGCATAACGGAGAATATTACCTCGTATACTCATGCGCGGGTACCCAGTTCTCCACATACGCCATGGGAGCCTGCAGAAGCTCTTCGCCTCTCGGACCTTTTGTCCGTCAGAAACACAACCCCGTATCGCGGAGCGTTCAGGGTCTTATCACAGGCGGAGGACACGGAGGCTTTGTGAAGGGTCCCGGAGATACGTTCTGGATCTTCTACACCATCCCCGTCTGCATCGATCACGACATGGAGCGCCGCATAGGCATGGATCCCGCCGGATTCGATGAGAACGGAGACCTGTTTGCTCTTACCGGATGCGACGTTCCCCAGTGGAACCCCGGCGTACTTGAGAGACCGGAACTCGGCAATGAAGCGGGACTTATGCCCGTGAGCGTCGGGAAGCCAATAGAAGTCTCTTCATACGCTCCCGGTCAGCGCGCACGCTATGCGGTGGACGACAGTCTCAAGACATACTGGCAGCCCGCCGAAGGCGACAAAGCGCCGACGCTCACCGTCGATCTCAGAGCACCGTACCGCTGTTCCGCCGTGCGTCTCTGCTGGAAAGACATAGGTCTTTATTTTGACGGCGGCGTACTCCCCGGTCCCTACCGCTATGTGGTGGAAGGCTATGACGGAAACGAATGGTCCACACTGGTGGATGCGTCGGACAACGACATCGACCTCACGGTGGATTACCGCACTTTCCCCGAGAGGGAATGCTCGGCTGTAAGGCTTAAGGTTCTCGGAGCTCCCGAGGGCGTGACCCCGGGTCTTCTGCAGTTTACAGTCTTCGGCACCAATGAGAAGCCGCAGACATAATCAATTAAAACAGACTTTTTCTAACCAGGAGGATAGTTAGTTATGAACGATATACTTATCGATATGAACCGCAAACACGATTTTCTCATCTGTGTCGATTCCGACGGATGCGTGTTCGACAACATGGAGCTCAAGCACAAGGAGTGCTTCTGCCCCGCGACGGTAAACGTCTGGAACCTGCAGAGCGTTTCCCGTTACGCCAGAGAGGCGGCGGAATTCGTCAATCTGTATTCCACCACAAGAGGAGCCAACCGCTTCCCCGCCATCATCCGCACACTTGAACTTCTCGGCGAGCGCGAAGAGGCAAAGCAGCGCGGTTATGTCTGCCCGGACCTCACACTTCTCAAGGAGTGGGTCAGAACGACTCATCAGCTCTCCGCGGCAGCTATCGACGAGTACGTCAGCTCTCTTGAGGATCCCGATCCTATCCTCGCTCAGGCAGCGGCCTGGTCAAGAGAAGTCGACGCGAACATCGCCCATATAGTCCGCGGCGTAACGCCTTTCCCGGGTGTCCGCGAGGCATTCTCCAAATTCATGGAGTTCGCGGATATCGTCATCGTCTCGGCTACTCCTCATGAGGCGATCGTACGCGAGTGGGGCGAGAACGACATGCTCAAGTATGTCACCGAAGTCGCCGGACAGGAACTCGGAACGAAAGCCGACTGTATCCGCAAGGCCAATTCCGGTCACTACGCTCCCGATCATGTTCTCATGATAGGCGACGCTCAGGGCGACTACGTATCAGCCAAGGAAAACGGCGTTCTCTACTATCCCATCGTTCCCGGCGAAGAAGTCGACAGCTGGAAGAAGGCGCTCACGGAAGTTGCCGATCAGCTGAAGAACGGCACATATGCAGGCGAAGCCATGGAAAAGGCCCTCGCCAAATTCGACAGCGTCCTTCTCAAGGAACCCCGCTGGCACGTGAAATAAGGAACGGCTTCAGATAAAAGCCGCGCCGCATATAACAGCGAATCAAAAGACCCGCCGCGGATCTGTTTCCGCAGGGGTCTTTTTTTATCCGAAACTGTTTTGGCGTTCAGACATCCAGCCAGATCTCCTCGGCTAAAAAATAACCGGCGCATTCTCGTGACTTTAGTCGTGAGTTAGCCGGTTTTATCTTTGACTAACAGCTACGGCGTGCTTGTGACGCATGTGCCCCTGAGGGTATCAGTCGTGTGAGGCTTCACCTCTTTGAGATATCCAATAACGCCATTCATCTTCTGCTCCGTACGTAACAATACTTCGGTATCATTTTCCACGGTTTGCGGCTCCGAGAATGCAATATCCAAAAATCTGTCCCCGCGGTCTCTCTTCCGCGGTCTTCCCGTAATCCGGTCGGCAACCGCGGTGGTTATTTTTCGGCTGATTTTATATAAAAATAAATATCTGCCGAAATTTTGTTGGTTTTTTCAAGTGTTTTTCGGCTATAATAGTGGTGGGCCAAAAATCAGCCGCATTTTTTGCATTATCAGGGGGTATTATATGGAATACATCAGCAGACATATGGAAAACCGGATCCTGGAGCTGAGCCGCTCATACTCCGCCATTCTCCTGACCGGTCCCAGGCAGGCGGGCAAAACGACCATGCTGCGGGAACTGGCGGAGAAGGAAAATATCGGCCGCCGGTATGTTACGCTGGACGACCTCGCCGATCGGTATCTGGCGAAAAACGATCCCGCTCTGTTCCTGCAGCTTCACAAACCGCCGATATTGATCGATGAGGTGCAGTATGCCCCGGAGCTTTTCACCTATATAAAGATCCATATCGACGAGCATCATAATCCGGGTGATTTCTGGATGACAGGCTCGCAGATCTTCCGCCTTATGCGCGGCATACAGGAATCGCTGGCCGGACGCGTGGCGCTGCTGCACATGTCGCCTTTGTCCCAGCGCGAGATCACCGGCGCGCCTTGCGTGCCGTTTACGGTGGATCCGGAGCGCCTGCTTGCCGAACAGGATCAGATCGACCCGGTCACAACTCCGGAGCTCTTCACCCGTCTGTGGAACGGCTCCATGCCGGGACTTATCAGCGGCCGTACACCGGATCGCAACGTATTTTATTCCTCCTATCTCTCTACATATGTTGAGCGGGATGTACGCGAACTCTCCGGAAGCGTGGATGCGCTTAAATTCAACCGCTTCGTCACAGCGGTTGCCGCCCGCTGTTCCCAACTTCTGAACTACAGCTCTCTGGCGGAGGATGCCGATATCGACGTTCAGACCTCCAAGGCATGGATCAATATTCTGGAGACGCTGGGGATCATTTTTCTTCTGCATCCATACTCAAACAATGTGCTCAAGCGCACGATCAAAACGCCGAAGGTCTATTTCTACGATACCGGTCTTGTCTGTTATCTTACCCGCTGGTCCTCCCCCGAGGTGGCCGAGAGCGGCGCCATGAGCGGCGCTCTGCTGGAGAACTACACGGTATCCGAGATCATGAAGAGCTATCAGAATGCGGGGCGTGAACCGTATCTTTATTTCTACCGCGACCGCGACGCCAAGGAGATCGACGTTATCCTGGAGGGCGACGGAAAACTCTGCCCGCTGGAGATCAAAAAGACCGTCACTCCGGATAAACGTCTGACAAGAGCATTCAGTGTGATCGACAGATCACCACTACGGCTCGGCACCGGCGCCGTTCTCTGCATGGCGGAGAAACTAAGCGCTTTCGACAGCAGCAATCTCATCATCCCGATATGGCTGATATAAAACGCGAGAATACTGCGCATAGAGCATTTCTGAAGCAGAAAACACCCTGCGTGTTGAGCGGATTTGTGATAGGTCTTTAGTCTGCGTACTGCACACATCGACCGGCGGTGGGATACCGATCCGGATAAACGGCATCGTTAAATTAACAAGAGGCATATCATGACACTAGCTGAAGCAAAAGACTTCTATTTTGCATATAAAGGATACAGCTTCCATATGGGCCGGGAGGAACCTTCCCGCTACAGTGAATTTAAAAAGGTGTGTCCGGATAAGTCCGTGCTGAAGGAATGGGACGAGGAACTCCTCAAAGGTCTTTTTAAGGATCTGTCCTCCGACCAGGAACACGCCTGGATCGCTCACGGACACATTCTCAAGATAGCGTTCCGCGGCAACTGCGACGCGGGTCTCTGGGGAGAACGCCTTCTCCGGGAGATGGAGCATATGGACAGTCTCGACGCGAAGAACAGGATCCTTATAACGGAGAATATGGCGGGCAGGACGGAAAAGCTCACCGACGGAGGAGTTTTCTTCTTCTGCAGATATACCGGTCTGGAAAGGGAGATGCACCGCATCATGCTGCGTCTGCTGGATATCCCCGTATATCCCGACGAATTCGAGGGAGAACAGCTCGGGTGGGCAGATCCCCAGGAGAGATATCAGCGCGCAAAAAGCAGTTATCTGCAGGCGTATGCAGGCTTCCGCAGATGTTGAATTAGTTTCCCTTATATAGGAAAATATAGATAAGTAGTAATTCCAACATTTTCTATGAAAGGAGCACTTCGCAATGTCCTACAGCAAGATCTTTGAACCTGGAAAAATCGCAAATCTCGAACTCCGCAACCGTATTGTAATGCCCGCAATGGGCTGTTCCCTGGCCGAAAACAGCGGCGAGCCGGGAGCAAGAATGATCAAATATTATGCAGACCGTGCCAAGGGCGGCGCAGGCCTTATCATCACCGAGATCACGAGGATCGATGACGATACCGGCGTCGGCACTCCGAATCAGCTCGCTGTGACGAAACCGTTCGTGGTCGGCCAGCTGTCACGTCTCGTCGAGGCGGTGCACGCCTATGACACAAAACTGTTCGTACAGCTTCATCACCCCGGCAACCAGACACCCAGCCGCCTTATCGGAGGACAGCAGCCTGTCTCCGCATCAGACGTAACATGCAACGTCATCGGAGAGAAACCGAGGGCTCTCACAACCGAGGAAGTGGAAGGACTCGTCAAAAAATTCGTCACCGGCGCTGTCATAGCTCAGAAAGCGGGAGTTGACGGAGTGGAGATCCACGGCGCTCACGGATATCTCGTAAGCCAGTTCCTGTCACCCCATACCAATAAGCGCACAGACAAATACGGCGGAAGCTTCGAAGGCCGCATGCGCTTTGCAACAGAGATAATCATGGGGATCAAGGCATACTGCGGACCCAAGTTCCCCGTCGGCATCCGCATCAACGGAAGCGATTACCTCGACGACGGCATAACCGAAGAAGATGCAATCGCTCAGGCAAAGTATTTCGAAAAACTCGGCGTATGCTACATCAACGTAAGCTGCGGCACATATGATTCAGGCGCCACCATCATAGAGCCCAACTACTTCGCAGAGGGCTGGAAGAAAAATCTCGCGGCAAACATCCGCAAGGAAGTGAGTATTCCAGTGATCGCCGTATGCAACGTCAAGCACCCCGCGGTGGCGGAGCAGCTTCTCGAAGAGGGATTCGCGGACTTTATCGGTATCGCAAGAGGTCATCTTGCTGATCCGGAATGGGGCAACAAGGCAAAAGACGGCAAGGATGTGCTTATCCGCAAGTGTCTCGGATGCATGGAATGCTTCCGCATTCTGAACGACGGTCTTCCGCTGGGCTGTACCCTTAACCCCGTGCTCGGAAGAGAATTCGAGTGGGGCGACGACAAACTGGTCAAAAACGGCGCCGGCCGCACCGTTGCAGTCATCGGAGGAGGTCCGGCAGGATCCGAAGCAGCCCTCACGCTGGCAAAGCGCGGATTCAAAGTGGTCCTGTTCGAGGCAAAGGAACGCATAGGCGGCACCGTTGCGCTCGCAGCCATACCTCCGTGCAAGGGAATGCTCAGCGAGTTTATAGATACCATGGAAGCCCAGCTCAAGGAGGCTGGAGTCGAGATCCGCACATGCTGCGCGGCAACAGTCGACGACGTGAAGGCAGTCGGAGCGGAAGCCGTATTCATGGCGGCGGGCGGCAAACCCGTAGTTCCGGCTATCCCGGGCATCGAAAGAGCCGTAACGGCCGAGGATGTCCTCGCAGGAAAAGCCGAAGTCAAGGGTGAGACGGCAGTCGTTATCGGCGGCGGCGTGACCGGACTTGAGACAGCGGAGACCCTGTCCAAAGATCACCGCGTCACTGTGGTCGAAATGCTCGACAAAGTCGGAGGAAATCTCTATCCTAGCATCGTGATGCACCTCGCTCAGGAGATCATGAAAGCCGGAGGCGCAATAGCCAAGGGCAGGCAGCTGATTGCCGTAGAGGCTGACGGTGTCATCGTAAAGGATACAAAGTCGGGAGAGGAGTCAAAGATCCCTGCCGACAGTGTAGTACTGGCAATGGGCGTCCGTTCGAACCGTCCGGATATCGATGAGTTCTGCGCGGCTTACGGCGATAAACTGATCATGGTCGGCGATACCGCGAGACCAGGTCAGATCTACGATGCCCTGCACTCGGCGCATGACCGCGCATTCGTATACGCCACCTGAGTGCTGCTGAGATGCGCTGCAGAGACTTTCCCGCGATCCGGGAACACGGTCACCGTTTCCTCTGATAAAGCGGATCTCTTTGCAACTGAGTTGACACACTGAGAATACATAAGACCCCCGCATTTCCGGTTATCGGAGTGTTGTGACCCCTGTCAAGTAGACAGGACAAATAAATAAAAGATTAGAAAGAATCTACTGTGTTTCACGATGCAGTAGATTCTTTGTATGTGTAAGATCTTTTCGAGCCGGGGAGGCGAGAAAAGATCTTACACTTTACTGTGCAGCATATTTGGATTTGTATTTCTGGATCCGCTTGTTTTCCGGAATAGGATACTGTATTGGGTCAGTGGCAGCCAGAGCTTCAGTTCTGACCTGGAACGGAGTCTTGCCTCCAAAGCGTTCCTGGAATCGTTCATTGTTGTAGAAAGATATAAATTGAGATATTCCGTTTCTGAGAGAATTCTCATCTGAGACAGCATACAGCTGGAACATCTCTGTTTTCACAATACCCCAGAATCCTTCAGTAGGGCCATTGTCAATGCAGTGTCCGACTCGAGACATTGACTGAGTTACTCCTTGCTCCCGCAGCATCCATTGGAATACTTTTGAGGTGTATTGGAACCCTCTGTCGCTGTGGAAGAGCGGTCTTGCATCCGGATTATTCAGTATTGCAGCTTTGTATGTATCAAATACAAGATTATTGTTGTTACTCTTGCTAACAACATATGAGATCACTGAACGGTCATACAGATCAATGATCGCGCTGAGATATAACTTCTTACTTGTGCCTGGAACTTTGAACTCTGTTACATCCGTTGCCCATTTCTCGTTAGGTTTGGATGCCGTAAAGTTCCTTTTGAGAATATTGTCCGCAATAATTTCTGGGGTAGGAGCTGTGTAATTGCGTCTTTTTCTACGTATTACTGCATGTACATTCAAGGCCTTCATTATGCGGTGTATGCGGTTCTTACTGTAATGTTTGCCGTTAAGTCCGTTAATCCAGAGCGTCATTCTTCGGTATCCGAGGATATGTCCAAACCGTTCATCGTATTCCAACACAAGCGTTGCAATCATCCCATTCTCTTTTTCCTGTTCAGGAATCTCTCGATTCAGCCATTTGTAATACGAAGATCTCGGAATATTAAGTTTTGAGCACATCCAGTTTATGCTCCATTGTTTCTCGTTGTAGAAACGCTGTATCGCCAAATATTTGGATTCCTGCCGTACCCGGCCTAGCGTCGCCTCCTTTCGAATTCCTTCACTTTTTTTAACAGTTCCACCGTCATTCTTTCTTCTTCAAGCTGCCGTTTAAG
>JAFWEV010000057.1 GCA_017512745.1 Oscillospiraceae bacterium | reverse complement strand
CAACATTTACATCCTGTTTCACAATTAGATCGTGTATCTCTTCGAGTACCGGTATCAGGACAGTACTTCCGGATATCACGAATTCTTATCCTCATACGGGTTTTGTCGCTCCGATAAATACGGGGCACTCTATCTCTTTGTCCCCAAGATAATCTTTTACCCTTTCAAGAGCTATGTCTATGTCATATCTTGAAGCATTCACCGATACTCCGATCACTTCTCCGGCGTTGGCTGCCGCAGAAACTGCAATGAGGGAGTCCTTTGTTCCGCATATATCTATAAAGAATTTCATCTGCCCTGCTCCTCCGTGTAGTATTTTGCCATCCGTTCGAATATGGCATAGTAACCCTCGATCTTCATGTCCCATGCCACTCTGTGGATCCTCTCATCCTTCGGTATGCGGGTCGGCGCCATCATCGTCCATCCCTTGGCCTTTTCAGAATGAGCCTCGACATCTACTCTCGTCTCTTTCCATTCGATCCATGAATCATCCACAAGTGTTGCGATCGCCACTGCATCGTGCATGGCCTCGCCTCTCCTGAAGTCTATGAGCTGCTGCATCACTTTTCTGACTTCGGGTCTTGTGGTTTCAGACATCTTGTCGAAGATATCTCTGCCGACATTGCACCTGAGCGTGACATTGAGCCCTATCATATCGATGGGCACACCGGAGTTGAAAACGATCTTGGCAGCCAGCGCATCGTGTGCAATATTTGCTTCTCCGTAGGCATTCATGTTGCCTTCAAGAGTGCTTCCGCCCATACATGTTATTTTCTTTATAAGTGACGGAAGATCCGGATATTTAAGGAATGCAAGCGCAACGTTAGTGACCGGACCGACCGTTACGAGGTGAAGGTCCCCTTCGCACTCCACTGCAGTCCTGTAGATCATATCCCAGGCTCTTACAGGTTCGGGAGCTCTGTCAGAAACAGGCAGCACCGCTTCACCTACGCCGTTTCTTCCGTGAGCGGATACGACCGGCTCACCGAATTCCTCGGTGAGGAACCTGTCCGCTCCTGGAGCTACCGGCACTTCGGTATTAAGCAGTTTCAGTATATTGAGCGCGTTCTGTGTCGTCACTCTGGTAAAGTTGTTTCCTCCGATAGTCGTGATCGCCTTGAGATCAAACTTGTCGGGATTAGCACATCCTATCGCAATGCAGAAAAAATCATCCACACCGGGATCTGTATCGATTATTACCGGTATTCTGTTCATTCATTTCACTCCTTATCAATTATTCACTTATCTCGACGTCCAGACCGAGCTCCGAAGGAAGGAACCTCGGGCAGACATTTTCTTTTGTTATTATGACAGCTGAAGCAAGCCTTGTTCCGATCGCGCATGACTCCGCAAGGGTCTTTCCGTATGTGAGACCGACCGCTACGCCCGTAAAGAACGCATCGCCCGCGCCGGTAGTATCAAGAACATCGACCTTCTGGGGTGGACACACTCCGCACTCGCCTCCGGTCTCTGTATAGACCGCACCGTATTCGCCCATTGTGACGACCATCTTCTTTATCTGAGCCTGAGCAGCTCTTTCCCTTATGATCTCACAGAGCTCTTCCGGTGTTTTTCCCTCATAGTTCTCGGAAAACAGCAGTCCCGCTTCCTGATCGTTGCAGACCACACACCCTGTTTCCTTGAGAAGGTCCCTCCTCTCCATGGCAATGGACATATTGGAAACTACAGCATATACCTCTTTGCCGTATTTTCTGGCATACTCAAAGACCTTTTTGATCTGAGAGGCATCCATATCTATCTCCACAACGATGCTGTCGGCGTTTGAGAAGATCTCGTCACCTTTCTCATCTATTATTGTTGTGATCTCACTGAGGTCCGGGCGTTTGGAAATGGACGCGACAACATCACCCTGGTTATTGAAGATTGCAAGCCAGGTTCCGAGTCCGTCCTCGGTCCTGCCTATATAATCCGTATTGACTTTATGTCTTTTGAGTTTTTCCACAACATCGGTACCAATACCTGTGTTGTCCACCAGACTCACGAATGTCGGTCTGAGCTCGACGTTTGCGATATCCTCAACGACGTTTCTGCTCACTCCGCCATGCACCTGGATGACTCTTCCGACATTTCTTCCGCCAGGAATATACTGATCGTTCGGATATCCCTTGATATCCACGAATACTGCTCCGAGAACTACTATGCCCATTGATTTGCTCCTTTGGATCCTTGCTGACAAACGATTACTTTTGTATTATACCGAAGGCGGTGCTGTTTCTACAACACAATGTTTGTGTTATACTTTTTTTGATTTTAAAGTACAGAGGTCCGGCTATGGAAATCGAAAACATCAGAATAATCGAATACTCTTCCGAATATAAGGGAGCCGCGTCCGCCATCTGGAACGAGGTCGTGGATGACGGCATTGCATTCCCGCAGCTTGATAATCTTTCACCCGAGGAGGGTGATGAATTTTTCAGATCCCAGTCTTTCACCGGACTTGCGGTCGACGGGAACGGAGAAGCGCTCGGTCTTTACATCCTTCATCCGAACAATGTCGGCAGATGCGGCCACATATGCAACGCAAGCTACGCCATTCGGAGTGACCTGCGAGGTCTACATATTGGCGAGAAGCTTGTTCTTCACTGTCTAGACAAGGCGAAAGAACTCGGCTTCAGGATAATGCAGTTCAATGCGGTTGTCGCGACAAACACACATGCTCTGAACCTCTACAGGCGTCTGGGACTCATACAGCTGGGCACCATTCCCGGAGGATTCCTGATGCCCGACGGTCACTATGAGGATATTATCGTTCACTATAAGGTTCTCTGATCCGGAATGATCAAGCCGCAGCCCATCACTGAGCTGCGGCTTTTATCTGTCATTATTTATCAGAATGCGCCCTGTTCGACCATTGCCTGCGCGACCTTTTCAAATCCTGCAAGGTTTGCACCCGCTACGAGGTCATATCCGAGACCGTATTTCTCGGCTGCCTCAACACTGGCATTGTAGATGTGGTCCATAATACCCTTGAGCTTTGCATCGACCTCTTCTTCGGTCCATACGAGTCTCTCGGAGTTCTGTGACATCTCAAGCGCGGAAGTTGCGACACCGCCGGCGTTGACCGCCTTTGAAGGAGCGACTGTAAGTCCGTCAACTCCTCTGAGGAACTCAAGAGCCTCATTGGTGGTCGGCATGTTGGAAACTTCCATGTAGTACTTGGATCCGCTTGCGGCGATCTTCTTTGCATCTTCCATGGTAACTTCGTTCTGGGTTGCACTCGGCATGTAGATATCGCCCTTTACACCCCAAGGCTTCTCGCCTTCATGGAACTCTACGCCGAATTTCTCGGCATAGTCTCTTATGGTACCCTTTGTGGAGCTTCTCATCTCGAGGAGATAGTTGATCTTCTCTTCCGTATTGACTCCGTCAGGATCATATACATATCCGTGACGGCCTGAAATGGTTACGACCTTTGCTCCGAGTTCGGCAGCCTTCTTGCAGATTCCCCATGTTACGTTGCCGTAACCGGATGCCACGATGGTCTTGCCCCTGATGTCGTCGCCGAAATGTTTGAGGACATTCTGGAGATAATAAACCGCGCCGTATCCTGTGGCTTCGGGTCTTATGAGGCTTCCGCCGTATGTGAGTCCCTTACCTGTGAGAACGCCGTTCTCAAAAGCTCCGCGGAGTCTGCGGTATTCACCGTAAAGATATCCGATCTCTCTTCCTCCGACACCCATGTCACCTGCAGGAACATCGACGTCCGGTCCGATATATCTGTAAAGAGCCTGCATGTAACTCTGGCAGAATCTCATAATCTCTCCCTCGGATTTTCCCTGAGGATCGAAATCGCTGCCGCCCTTGGCTCCTCCGATCGGAAGACCTGTGAGGCTGTTCTTGAATATCTGCTCAAATCCGAGGAATTTGATGATTCCCTGATATACGTTCTTCTGGAACCTGAGCCCGCCCTTGTATGGTCCGATCGCTCCGTTGAACTGGAACCTGTATCCGATATTGGTGTGATATTTGCCCTGGTCGTCCATCCATACCACTCTGAACGTGAACATTCTTTCAGGTTCGACTATTCTGTTGAGGATATCATACTGCTCATATTCCGGATGAGCATTGATAAGGGGTTCGACCGATGAAAGCACCTCTTCGACAGTCTGAATAAATTCAGGCTCGGATGCATGCTTTACCTTGACGTTTTCGATTACGCTTGCAACATACTGATTCATAAAAACACCACCTTATATTTAGCTTTATACAATAGTTAAATTATATTGCGGCGTTTTTTAATTATAAATAGTTAATAATTTCAATATTGTTTTTTTCAGGCTTCTCCAAATTGTATTTTTTTACAGTTTTTCTGCATATGGTCAGTGTGTTCGGCTTCGAAATGGAAACTTTGCATTGACTTTGACCATATTTCGGTATATTATCTGCTTTCTGCACGGCGGATTGACAATTTGAGTCTACGAGTGTAGACTAACAGAAAAGGTGCATTTCCTGATTTTTATTATTTTTTTAATACATTTTATGGAGAGATGTGCTATTATATACAGGCATTTATTAAAATAGAAAAATTATGTGTCCTTAGGAGGATATTCAATTTTATGGTCAAGAAACTTACTACATGGCTCGTCCTTCTCACGCTTGCCATCGGAACAGTATCTATGTTATCCGGATGCGGCAGCTCAGCCGCCACAGTAGATATCAACACAGGTATCTCTGATGAAGAAGTCAGTGTTTATGATATCGAAGGTGAAGGCGTTGCCGGTTCCGTAGAAGTCAAGGACGTAACACAAGACGCTTATAACAACCTCACAGGCGAATACACACTCGCTTCCGATATGGTTGGCAAACGTCCGATCGCGGTATCCATCAACAACATCAACCTCTCATGGCCGGAATACGGCACATCCCTTCCGGACATCCTCTTTGAGATGGAGACAGAAGGCGGAATCCCGAGATATATGGGTCTCTTCTCTGACCTCCGCGGAATCCAGCAGATCGGTTCATTCAGATCTCTCCGCGACCAGTTCATAGAGCTCGTTTATCCGTATGATGCTCTTATCTGCCATATCGGTACATCCGTATTTGCAGATGAAGTTCTTGCAAAGATCGGTCTCCGCACACTCGACGGTTACTACTACTCAGACCTGTTCTTCACAGATCCTGCCAGAGTTTCAGCAGGATATGCAATTGAGCACACAAAGTTCGTCAGCGCGCAGTCCATCTACGCTGCTATCGAGAAGTACGGCTACAGCCTCAATGCCGACTACTCATCCAAGGCTTTCAACTTTGTTGAGCCCGGCGAGACGGTAGTTCCGACATCCGGCGAAGCAAATCACATCACATTCAACTTCTCCGCTTCTTATGACGGAGACTTAAGATATGATGCCGAATCCGGCAAATATCTCAAGTGGGAAAAAGGCACACAGCAGGTCGACGCAAGCAACAGTCAGCCTCTCGCCTTCACAAACGCAGTTCTCGTAATCGCCGATATCGAGATGAGAGGAAACACAGGACTCATCGAAGTCGACTTTTCAACAGGCGGTACGGCATATTACTTCTCACAGGGTCACTACACGCTCTGCAACTGGACAAAGGGAACCGGAGACTATGCCTCCAACTTCACATTCACTGATGCAGCCACAGGCGAGGAGATCAAGGTCAACACAGGTAACACATACTTTGCAGTTATCCGTAAGACCCTTGCCGACACAGTAGCCATCAGCTGACGAAACCAAAAAAGCATGCCAAAGGGCTGACTGCAAGTCAGCCCTTTGATTATGTCCGTTATTCTGTTATCATTAATTCGCTAAATAAATCATTTAAGGAGACAAACAAAGTGATCTGTCAGATATATTCACTCAAAAACGGCGCTCACGCAAAAGAAGTAGCGCAGGCAGGCGCCGACTATATCGGTGTCAACCCTACACCCAAGAATTCGGGAATGACCAAGGAAGAAGCTTTCCGCACAGCCAAGGAAGTATTTGATGCCATCGACGAATTCGGCACAACAAAAGTCGCCCTCTCTATCGACTGCACATTCGAAGAACAGAAAGAGATCATCGAGACACTTCACCCCGATGTTCTTCATATCTGCGGAAACAACGACGACGCGACTCCGGAGCTCGTCAAAGCCCTCAAGGAAGTTGACCCTCATCTCCGCATCGAACAGGCTATAGCTATGTCCGGACCGGAAGCCATCGACAAGGCGATCAGAATGAGCGAATTCTGCGATCTCCTCATCCTCGATTCAGTTGCCAAAGACGTCATCGGCGTCGGTGCCGCGGGAATCACCCACGACTGGAACTGGGACGTTGAGATTGTGGCCAAAGCAAAGTGCCCCGTCATCGTAGCGGGAGGTCTTGGACCTGAAAATGTCGAGGAAGTCGTCCGCAAAGTGAGAAGTTTCGGTGTCGACTCTCTCACAAAGACAAACGTTCCAGGAACGTCACTCAAGGATATCGACAAAGTCAGAGAGTTCTGCAGAATAGCTCATGAAACTGCAAAGGAACTCGGTATCTGATCAAAAGATGCGCGAATAAAAACAGCGGTCAATATTATGTACCCCAAATCCTGGACATATAATTAATAAGATTTAGGTCCTCATGGACACCTCCCGGAAGATGGCGGGAGGTGTCCATTTTGTTTTCTTTTGGATACGCTCGTTGTTGTAATAGTCTATGTATTCATGGACTGCAGCAGAAAAGGATTCAAAAGAAGAATATTCTTTCTCATGTCCGTAAAACATTTCAGTCTTCATTCTTCCAAAGAAGGTTTCAATTATGCAGTTATCGTAACAATTACCTTTTCTGGACATGGACTGGATAATACCCCTGTCCTTCAGCATATTCACATATATTTGGTGCTGGTATTGCCACCCCATATCGGAATGGAGGATCAGGCCGTCAGTTTTCGGGAACTTCGCAAAGGCTTCATTAAGCATGTCTGTCACTTGCTGCAGGTTTGGACTTCTGGACAAATTGTAGGAGATGATCTCATTCGTTGCCATGTCCAATATCGGAGACAGATAACATTTGCCCCATGGGAGGGAGAATTGTGAGACATCAGTGGACCATTTCTTCAAGGGCTCATCTGCATGGAAGTCCTGACTTATTATGTTGTCAGCGATCTTTCCAACTTTTCCCTGGAAGGAATGGTATTTCTCTTTCGGCCGCTTTCCCTTTAGCCCCATCTCATGCATCAGACGTTGTATCTTTTTGTGGTTCACAT
>JAFWEV010000056.1 GCA_017512745.1 Oscillospiraceae bacterium | reverse complement strand
TAAGAGTCATGTGCATGCCATACTTGGATTCAAGATTCTTACATGCTGCATAACCCTGGTCACCGAATCCGTAGTCACCGATTGCGCTGTAGAAGAACAGAACTTCGGGAACTGCATTTTCGGAGCCGCCCTCTTCGCCGCCGTTAGATGCCGGAGCTGCTGATTCGCCGCCGCCGCTGCTGGAGCCGCCGCATGCTGCGAGGAGTCCAACTACCATCATTGCTGCGAGAAGGAGTGCCAAGAATTTTTTCATGGATTTTTCCTCCAAAAATAATTTTGCAGATCTCTCTGCTTTACGTCAGTCATTTTATCAAAGACAATATCACAGGTACATATGCACAAATTGCAAATTTTTCACGAGTTTTGTCGGCGATTTGTATAAAAATCACGGTTTTGCCCCGGATTAGCCACTTTATGGGTGTTTTTTTATTACAATTCGGTTACAGTTTGTTATTTTTTTGTTGGCATTCCATACAAGGCGATCGGTCCGCAGCAGTTCTCCGGTCAATGCTCTGCCGCAACTTCAGAATCATAAACAATTAATTATCATTTATATATATGCTCTTCCTGATCTTCTACCGTCAAAATTATTTTCGATCTTATTCATCTGCGTTGCTGTTCTTTGCATATTATCTGACTATATATTCATTAATGTGCATTTATATGCATAGAAAGGCCGCATCTATGCATATTTATAGTCAATCATACAAATTCGTCTGCAAATCCCGTTTATGAGACCAAAATTGTTGCTAAATTATGAATTAGTATGTTAATATAACACAGTATTTTTTTAAAAGGAGCTTTATATTATGTCTGAGTTAAGTTCTCTCATTCTTGAAGATGCAAAAGCACTGCAGCCTTCTCTTCAGGAATACAGACGCTGGCTCCATCAGCGCCCGGAACTCGGTTTCGATCTCGTTGAGACAAAACCGTTTGTGATCTCCAAGCTCAAAGAGTACGGCTACGACAATATAAGAGAAGTCGGAAAAGCGGGCGTTACGGTCACAGTCGGAGGAAAGAAACCCGGCAAGGTCTACCTGATCAGAGCCGATATGGATGCTCTCCCGATCAATGAGGAGACCGATGTCGAATACAAGTCATGCACCCCCAACAAGATGCATGCATGCGGTCACGATATGCACACCACAATGCTTCTCGGTGCTGCAAAGATCCTCAAGGATCACGAGGAAGAGATCGACGGCACGATCAAGCTCATGTTCCAGCCCGCGGAGGAGACCTGTGAGGGCTGCAAGGATATGATCGATGCAGGGATCCTTGAAGATCCCAAGGTGGACGTTGCGATGATGATACATGTTGCGGCTGCCGTACCTGCGCCGACAGGCACGATCATTTTACCGGCGGGAAAAACGGGCCTTTCTTCGAACGATCAGTTCACGATCACAATCCAGGGCAAGGGCGCCCACGGCGCAATGCCTCAGGACGGTATCGATCCGATCAATGCAGGCGTACATATTTTCCAGGCGCTTCAGGTACTCAATGCGAGAGAGATAGATCCGAACGATCCGTTTATTCTCACCATCGGTTCATTCAATTCCGGTATCGCTCCCAACGTCATCCCCGACTCCGCTACGCTCTCCGGAACCATCCGCACGATTAGTTCAAAGGTCAGAGAGAAGGTAAAGAAGAGATTCGAAGAGATCGTTGTATCACAGGCTGAAGTATTCGGCGCAAAAGCGACGATTTCGTATCTCAGCAACTGCCCGGTATTTCTGAACGATCCGGGACTCGTAGCCTCCGGCAGACGCGCACTCACCGAACTTTTCGGTCAGGGCAATTTCATAGATTACGAGGCCATTGGAATGACCCAGTTCAGAGTTGCCGGTTCAGAGGACTTCGGATATGCCAGTGAACATGTTCCGACGATACTCGTACCTTTCGCCGTCGGCGATGTTAAGGATGGCTTCAAATACGGAGCCCATCATCCAAAAGCAGAATTTGATGATAATTATCTGTATAAGGGCGCAGCGACATATGCAATGTGTGCCTTGACGTGGTTATCTGAAAATAAATAAAGAACAATAAATAAAAAAGAGGTGTAATCAAATGACGTTCTTTGATGTCGCAAATCTGCCCCTGTTGTTCATCCTCATCGGCATTGGTATTGCCATAGTCGTGGTCATGGCGATCCTCTCTGCCAAAAAGGCTTATGGACGTCTTCAGGAGGCAGGATACTCCAAGGATCAGCTCTCAACGGTCATTAAGTCCAGCGCTACATTCTCTGTAGTTCCTTCGATCTCCATCGTTGTCGGACTTATCTCGTTGTCAGCCCTTATCGGTCTGCCCTGGGCATGGTGGAGACTGTCGGTTATCGGCGCAGTCACATATGAAGCCTATGCGGCAACAGCAGCAATGCAGGCAATGGGTTATGAGTCCTTTGCAACCGCTTCTGCAAACACATTCGGCGCTGTCATGTATGTTATGACAGTCGGTATCATCTTCGGTATCATCTTCCTCATCATCGCAGGAAAGCCTATCATGCTCGGTTATGCAAAACAGGGTAAAAAAGGTACCTGGGGAACAGTATTTAACAACTGCTTCATGCTTGCCATGTTCGCAGCACTCATTCCGAACTACTTCACACAGAATCTCGTGTACATTCTGACATTCTTCACATCAATGCTTCTCGGCCTTCTCATTTCAATCCTGGCAAAGAAGACGGGCGCCGCATGGCTCAATCAGTTCAACCTTGCGATCTGCCTTATCCTTGGTATGGCCATGTCAGTGGTTTACACCAACATTTTCGCATAAGGAGGTCTGTAGATAATGGATAACAAGAATAACGTTCAGGTCGATCCTTTTATCAACTGGGCACACACGTTCGGCCGTATCTTCTCTCTTATAATCGTCGTATACATGTTCGCAATGCCGACCATCTACTGCGCGATCAATAACTGCTTCCCGTCATTCAAGGAAGTTCTCACAGGAGCACTCCCGCTCGTATCGCTGTTCTGGCCCATCGCCTTCTCTGAAGCGATCAGCTATCCTCCGATCCTCGGATCAAGCTCCTATCTTTCATTCATAACCGGTAACGTTATGAACCTCAAGCTCCCCTGCGCGATCAACGCTCAGAAGCTCACAAACGCAACTCCGAACACTCCGGAAGGCGACGCAGTTGCTCTTCTCGCAAACAGCATCTCCTCCATCACAACAATGGCGATCATTGTTCTCGGAATGTTCCTCATGATCCCGCTGCAGCCTGTTCTTCAGTCACCCGCAGTACAGACAGCCACAAAGTACATGCTCCCCGCTATGTTCGGATGCCTGATGCTCGGATTCATCATGACGAACAAGGAAGGCACATGGATCAAGAACAAGCTTCTTATCCCGCTGCCTGCAGCCATCATCTCCCTCATCCTTTACTTCACATGGTCAAGAGCATCCATGTATCAGGGAGTTATCGTCATCCTCTCCATCGTCCTCTGCATTGCTGTAGCACGTGTCCTCTGGTCAAAGGGCATCGTAAAAGTAGTCAAGGGACCCAACGGAGATCCTGTGGAATAATCGGCGATATGTCAAAATCAAAGAAGTCTGCGCAGATGCGCAGACTTCTTTTTTATTTATAACATTTATATATAACTATATATCAGGAGCTCAGTCGAGATAGATCACGAAATCTTCTTTTCTCGCCTTCGGTACCGGGTAATCGCCGCTCACATATCCGAGTATGCAGTTGCCGACTCCCTTGAACGACTCTTCTATTCCCCACTGCTTCTTCAGTTCCTTGCCCTCTTCGTCCTCAAACATCTCAAAGCATCTGTTGATCCAGCATGATCCGACGCCTATGGCGTGCGCCGCCTCCATCAGATTTCCGAGAACAAGACTTCCGTCCTGCAGCCATGTGCTGGAGTTGCTGTCCGCAAACACCATGATCAGAGTGTTTGCTCCGTAGAACGGATGTCCTTCCGGATTTTTAGTGTATTTCGCATTGAGCTTCTCGAGTTTTGCAATGAGTTCCGCATTCTGTGTTAC
This sequence comes from Oscillospiraceae bacterium, assembly GCA_017512745.1. Classification (GTDB taxonomy): domain Bacteria; phylum Bacillota; class Clostridia; order Oscillospirales; family Ruminococcaceae; genus RGIG5675. The sequence goes on along the minus strand of JAFWEV010000056.1, from coordinate 35,766 downwards.
TACCATTAGACCGGGCTGTCTCCCGCCGCCGCTTGCCGCAAATTTGCCTGCCTCGACTATAGTCTCGATCTCTTCCTTCTTCACCGGTTCATCCGTGAAAGATCTTATGCTTCTTCTGCTGAGGATACTGTCGATAACTTCATTTCTGATCATTGTGTATTCCCTTCTTTCTGTTTTTTTTAAGCATAACATTTTGCCTGTGGAATAACAATTGAACGCGCCATTCAAAATATATATAATCGTATCTGTATCTAAAACACGGAGGATCGGATCATGAGAAAAGTTATAGCAGTTATAGGCGACGCCAATATTGACGGCGACGATCTCAAGCGCCGGGTCTGCCTAGAGACCGGCAAAGCCCTTGTGGACGCCGGATACAGAGTCTGCACAGGCGGTCTCGGCGGCGTTATGGAAGCAGTTTTCGAAGGCGCCAAGATGTCGGAAAAATATGTTGACGGCGACTGTATCGCCATAATCCCGGGAATGAGAAAGTCTCAGGCCAACAAACTCGCCGACATCGTAATACCGACAAGCGTCGGAATACTCAGGAACGGCATTGTCACACTCGCAGACGCAGTCATAGCCATCGGGGGCGGCGCAGGAACGCTGTGCGAAGCTTCATTCGCGTGGAGCTACAAAAAGCTCATCGTCGCGTTCAGCAACGTTTCCGGGACCAGCGGCAACATCGCGGGAACACGCATGGATTACAGAAACAGATATCCGGAGATCCCGGACGATCAGGTATGGGGAGTGACGACAGGCGAAGAGGCTGTCGCGCTGATCAACAAAAAACTCGATTCATACAATCTTGAGCCCGGATTCAAATCCACAGATATCTGAGGTGAAAAAAGGTTTTGACTTTTCTTGAACTCTTTCTGATAGCCGTTGCGCTCGCGATGGACGCTTTTGCCGTCTCGATATGCAAGGGCTTGAGCGTAAAAGGCAGTAAACTCCCGACATCGCTCATCTGCGGAGCATGGTTCGGAGGGTTCCAGTTTCTGATGCCCGTCATCGGATGGGCGCTCGGAAGCACTTTCACGAAGTATCTCACGAAATACACTCACTGGGTCTCGTTCGGACTTCTGCTGCTTATCGGCGCGAATATGATAAGAGAAGCCGTCAAAGGCGAAGAGGAAGGAAACGATGCGTCGCTCAAAGCGGGAGAGATGGCAGGACTTGCGGTCGCAACCAGTATCGACGCACTCGCCGTGGGCGTGACCTTCGCTCTCCTCGACGTGTCTGTTATCCTGTCTTCCCTGTTCATCGGGGTCATCACATTTGTCATCTGTGTCATAGGGGTATACATCGGTTCCCTCATAGGTGAAAAGTACAGCACCAAGGCAAAATTTGCCGGAGGTGTCGTACTGATCCTCATAGGCCTCAAGATACTGATCGAAGGTTTGAGATAGGGTACTGGCATATTTATAATCCCAGTGATATCATATGATTACACTAGAATGATACAGAGGTGTTTTATCCATTATGATGGTTTCCACCAAGGGAAGATATGCACTGAGAGTCATGATAGATCTCGCCCTTCACTCCGATGAAGGCCGTGTTTCTCTGAGTGATATCTCCAAAAGACAGCAGATCTCCCTGAAGTACCTGGAAAATATCACATCGATCCTGGTCAAGGCAGGTTATGTTGACGGCACCAGAGGCAGAGGCGGCGGATATGTTCTCACCAGACCGGTCAATGAATATACGGTCAGCGAGATCCTGAAGCTCACCGAAGGCACACTGGCTCCTGTCGCATGCCTCGGAACAGATCACAATGAATGCCTCATGGCGAGCGACTGCATAACGCTTCCCATGTGGACGCGTCTGGACAATCTTATCGAAGGCTACCTCAGTTCCGTAACTCTTGCGGATCTTGTCGGGGGAAAAGTCATTTTAAAACAGTAATAAATAATTTCGGAGGCTATATAAATGGTAGTAACAAAAGATACGATCATCGGTGACATCATCATGTTCGATGAGGATTCCGCAGGGATCTTCATGAAGAACGGAATGCACTGCATCGGCTGCCCAGCATCATGGGGTGAGACCGTTGAGCAGGCATGCATGGTACACGGTCTGGAATACGAAGGCATCGTAGATATGCTCAATGCATACTTCAAGGCCAGATATCCGGATCTTGTAGGCGATGCGGAATAAGATATGATCCAAAGGACGGCGCTCAGAACAAGCCTGAGTGCCGTTTTTCTGTTATCATAATAGTGTTGAGGTGAATATGGATACATCTTCGGTAAAACTCGACAGAAGACTCAAGGCTGCAGCTTCCCTGGTCCGCCCCGGAAAGATCGTTTCCGACGTCGGTTGCGACCACGGCAAGCTTACGGCCTGGCTCATTCTGTCCGGCACCGCTTCAAAGGTCATCGCTTCGGATATCAATGAACTGCCTCTCGCCAAGACGAAAAGGCTCATGTCCGAACTGGGTATTGAGGACAAAGTGGAGACTGTGCTCGCTGACGGGATCCCGTCTGCCGCAGCGGAAGACATCATCATCGCGGGGATAGGTCCCGACGTGATCCTCGGATGCATGGACAGAGCTCCCTTTATAAGAGATCCTCTCAAAAATCTCGTACTGGTTCCCGCATCACACCCCGAGAGACTCCGGGACGGACTGCTCAGAAGAGGTTTCCGCATAATAAGGGATATCGGGATCAAAGTGTCGGGAAAATACTATTCGGTGATACTTTGCAGCTATGACGGAAACCCGGCTGACCCTACACCGTCATTCTGCGAACTGGGGTTAATAGACCCGGCGGAGGAAGACGGGCTCGAATACATGAGACACATAAGGAAAAGGCACGAGACCCTGCTGTATAATATAAAGAAATCAAGATCGGAAACCGGCAGTTCAAAATCGGATATTTCCGAAGAGATCATAAGGAATATCGACGAAAGGCTCAAAGATTATGACTAACTCTGAAATGCTCTCACTTCTCAACAGGATCGCTCCCTTCGAGTACGCGGAGTCATGGGACAATTCCGGAATGATCATCGACAGCGGCAGCAGTTATGACAAAGTACTGATCGCGCTGGATCTCACGGAAAACGTTATAGAAGAAGCCGTCCGTTCGGGGTGCGGAGCCGTAGTATGTCATCACCCTGCCATATTCGGAGGGATAAAGTCCATAAGGTGGACCGATCCCGTATATAAGGCTGTAAAGGCAGGTCTTTCGGTCTTTGCCGCTCACACGAATTTCGACGCTGCAGACGGTGGTGTCAATGACGTTCTGGCTTCCCTTCTGGGACTTAAAGACCCCGTATTCATGGGAGACTGCAGAGACGGCAGGATCGGCACTGTTGCTCCATGCAGCGCGGCCGATATGGCTGAGACTGTCAAAAAAGTCCTTCGCCTGCCCTTTGTGGAACTGGCTGATGCGGGTCGCAAAGTAAAGAAAGTCTGTGTTATCGGCGGTTCCGGCGGCAGTTTTGCAGGTGAGGTCAGCCGCCTCGGCTGCGATCTGCTCGTGACGGGAGAATGCAAACACAGCGACGCTCTCCTTGCCCTTTCCCTCGGTCTCAGTGTCATAGCCGCGGGACATTTCGAAACGGAAAATCCGTCCATGTCAGCTCTGCGCGATCTGCTCAGCGCCGGAGCTCCGGACTGCGAGTTCATGCTGAGCAGCTCATTCTGCGCACCATTTGAAAGGATATAATTATGGCTTTAGACGCTTCCATGCTGAGATGTCTCTGTTCGGAACTCGATGAGACTCTCGCGGGAATGAGGATCATGAAGGTCACGATGCCTTCCAGAGACGAAGTAATCCTCAGCCTGAGATCCCAGGATTCCCAGGCAAGACTGCTGATCTCCACGAGAGCCGGCTCTGCCAGGCTGCAGATAACGGATGAAAACTTCGACAATCCTGCCGTTCCCCCACCATTCTGCATGCTGCTCAGAAAACATATAGGCGGCGGCAGGATCACAAAAATTGAGTGCCTGGACAGCGAACGCGTCGCTTATATACATATAGACGCCGTTGACGAGATGGGAGATCTTGTTCATCCCATGCTGTCCGTCGAGCTTATGGGAAGATATTCAAATATAGTCATCGTGAGCGACAAGGGCATAGTTATCGATGCGATAAAGCGCATAAACGACAGCATGTCCGATGTGAGGCAGCTGATGCCCGGATTCATATTTACCGCCCCGCCGGCGCAGATCAATAAACTTCCGTTCTTCTCCACCTCCACAAGCGTGCTCGCGGAACGTGCTCTCAAGGAGGCAAAACCCCTATCATCCGCCCTTCTCTCCACCATAGCCGGAATAGGGCCGACCATATGCAGGGAGATCTCCTTCAGGACCTGCGGGAATGACAGGGACGCGGATATGCTCTCAGCTGATGAAAAGGCGCTGCTCTATTCCAACATAGAATATGTAAAGCATGCGGTCGATCATGACAGACACTACAGCATAGTGAAGAACGACTCCCGTCTCGTTGAATTCTCATACATGGACCTTCAGCAGTACGGTGAACTCGACATCATCCGTTTCGATACGGCTTCGGAGATGCTGAACCACTTCTACTCCGAGCGCGACAGAGAAGAGCGAAGGAAAGCCAAGTCACATAACCTGAAGCACCAGGTGACGACCATACTCGAGCGAACCGTCAGGAGAAATGCCGCGCGCGAGGCCGAGTATTATTCCGCAGATAAAGCCGACATCAAAAAACTGTACGGCGAGCTGCTCACTGCAAATCTGTGGAAGATTAAAAAAGGCGACAAGACCGTGACGGTCGAAAACTATTATGACGGAACCGAAGTCTCGATCGCGCTCGATCCTATGCTCGCTCCGAACGGCAACGCCCAGAAATATTACAAGGAATACAGAAAGCTTACCAACGCCCACAAGATCCTTGAGAAACTGCTGGTTGAAGGAAAATCGGAAGAGGAATACCTGAGATCCGTTCTTTTCGAGATAGAGAATGCCGAGTCCGAAGAGGACTTCACATCGATCCGAGAGGAACTGAAGAACTCGGGCTATCTAAAGGCGTACAAAGTCAAGGCCGCAAAATCCAGGAAGGTCAACGAATTCATAAAATACAGATCGTCCGAAGGGATAGAGATCCTCGTCGGACGTTCGAATACCGCAAATGACAAGCTAAGCCTTCACACGGCAGACAAGCATGACTTCTGGTTCCATGTGAAGAACGCTCCCGGGGCGCATGTCGTACTGAGGCTCAAGGGCTCGGTGCCGTCCGACAGGGACCTGGAAGATGCGGCAGAGATCGCCGCATACCACTCCTCAGTCAGCGGAGACAACATCGAAGTGGACTACACAGAAATAAGAAACGTCCACAAGGAATCGGGAGCAAAAGCAGGTATGGTGATCTACAAGGGACAGACCACCGTCATAGTCTCTCCCGATGAGGAAAAAATCAAAAAACTTAAGGTCTGACAATCATGAGAAAAGCAATAATCACAAGTTCCGACGGCACTCAGCTGCCCTGCCTTTACGAAGGGCTGAGCAGAAAGAAACTGGCAGTCGTCTCACATTTCTTCGGAGAATCAAAAGACTCGGATCTGAACAAAAGCATTTATAAAATCCTCAAGGACTGCGGATACGGATTTGTCGCTTTCGATCTGCGAGGTCACGGCGATCAGGAGGATGACGGTTCAAGTCTTGAATTCGAGACATTCTGTCAGGATGTATCCGCCGCGGAAGAATATATGCTCGGAAAGGACCGCGTCCCGGAACGGATCCTGTATATAGGAGAGGGGCTGACCGGTCTTATGCTGATCTGGTATCTTTCCTTGAGAAACCGTGCAGGAAGAAATGCCGTCCTCATTAATCCGGATCTCGATCTCTTTACCCCCCTCTCACAGGAGATAAGCGACGAGCAGATGGAATCGCTTGAGAAGAACGGTTACATAACGGCCGATATAGGAGGCCGCGAGTTCACAGCTTCCGAGTATCTGATGGACGATATCTCTTTTCTGGACATGCTCGGTCTCTACAGGGCAAAATCCGCAGATCTCACGATGATAATCTCTTCGGACGATCCGTTTATTCGGAAACAGTCATATGAGAGATTTGCGGCTGTCAGCTTCGCGCATGTGGTTGAAGTTCGGTCTTCTGATCATCTGCTCGGCGACTGCGATAAGGATGAACTGGTCAGCATCCTCACATCCGCACTTGACTGATCCTTGCAAAACTTAAGAGGTGGCGCACCGCAAAGTGCTCCACCTCTTTATTTTTAACAATTTACGGACCGGTCCGACCCGATCGGTTATTTCAGATATTTGTTTCGAGTTTTCTTCCTTTTACTCCGGGATCTCTGCGCTTTGTCAGCGCGAGAAGCGAGACAAAACTCAAAAGCGATATTGCGGCACAGGTTCCCCATCCAAGCTGCCAGAGCCCGCATCCGCCCAAAACAACGCCCACGACAAGCGGAGCGATGGGATTGGGTATATTCGAAGCTCCGGAACAGAATGCCGTACCCATGACCTGATCGTCGCTGCCGTAAACGAGTCTCGGCAGGGACCAGAACACGCCTCCGGCCCACGACGCGCCGAATATCATGGCGCACGTTGTCAGCGCAAGCAGGGCAAAACCGCTTTCCGCAGATCTCACAATGAACATGGACGCCGCGAAACTCAGCACGTAGCCGATGCTCATCACCGCTATCCTGGCGTTGAGAGGCTTATCGCTCTTCGACGCGAAATAGTCGGAGACCGCTCCCGCAGCTATGGACGACCCTACAGTTATGATGCTCACCCACAGCATGAGGGATCCTCTCTCACTGTATCCGAATCCCATTCCCGCGGTGAACACCGACATGTCGACAGTTACGCTCTGCGTCACCCATGTGTTGGCCGTAAGAGCCAGTATGAGGAACCATGTGGCGGGCATCCTCATTATCGGTATATAGGATCCCTTCCGTTTGACCGGTTCGCTCCTGATCCTTCTGTCTTCCGCCTTCTCATGGGTCAGAATAAGCGCGGGGACGGCGAGTATTCCGCAGGCGGCGCCTATCACCGTAAATGATGCGCTAACTCCGAACGCAGGAATGATCTTGCCCGCTATAAACGCCCCTATACCGCTTCCGGCGGCAAAACTGCCGTTGAAAATGGCTGTCGCAAGAGCGATATATTTGCTACTCATCCACATCACTATAGACGAGATGTACAGCGGGAACGCCATTGCGTTCAGTCCCTGCAGTCCTTTGAGAAAGAACAGTACAGGGAGCGACCTCGTACTTATCGCCAGGGGCATAAGCAGCTGCGGGATCACCTGAAAGCTTATTCCAAGTGCCATCGTTTTCTTGAGCCCGAGTTTGTTCGAGATGATACCGCCGAAAAACATCGCAGCCACAAGGCACACTGCTCTCACCGTGTCTGTCGTCAGGATTATGCTTCTGTTGACTTTAAATATCTCCGCAAGGTCGTCAACAACCATTGAAAACTGCGTAACGGCCGCAGGAAACAGAATACCCATGAGAGAATAGCTTATGACAAGCAGCCATGGATATATTTTTGTCTGTGTGATTTTCAAAAGAGACTCCTGTTATATCACAGGAACCACGTAAAGAACTCCTCGTATGCCTTCATGAGGTATGTCATACGTTCTTTCATATAGAAATATGCAAATTCCTGATTTCCGTCTCTCACAGCCTCGAATACTTTTCTGTGCTGCTCATTTAACTCCTGGGAGATCTTTCCCTGATTCTCAGGAAGAACATATGTTGTGATGTCATCCGCGCGGTCGCTTATCTGGACCTCCGCCGTGACGAGCTGCTCAACAAACGATAGCACAAACGGGTTGTGCGCGGCTTTTGCAAGGGCGATATGGAACGAATCGAACGAGTCCTCCATTTTGTAGCCCTTCCCTTTTCTCCGGAGAGTCTTTTCCATCTCACCGATATCTTCGGGTGTAGCGTTTCTCGCCGCTTCACGGGCTATTTCCGGTTCGAGCAGGAGTCTGGCCTTCGTGGAGTTTATGAAATCCTTCTGAGCCTGTTCCATTATATTTTTATCCGACTCGTTCTTATTCAGATCCTCGGCACTTACAAGAACAAAGCTTCCCTTGCCTTTTCTGGTCTCGATAACGCCCATCTCGGCAAGTCTTTTCAGCGCCTCTCGCACCGTTATCCTGCTGACTCCGGTTCTGGCTATCAGTTCCTTTTCACCGGGCAGCATATCGCCTTTTTTGTATATGCCTTCGGCAATACTCTCGAGTATCTGTCTTGCAACTTCCTCATACAGAGTTGTGGTTCCGTTGATTCTTTCGATCATAAGCACTCTCCGTTTCAAAAAATAAGCTCGCCGTTTAGCCTATTATATTATATAACAAGCCGATGCGGCGAGCATTTGTCTGAATAATCGAGTGCAGGATCAGTTCGATTATTTGGATTTTTTCATCATTCTCTCACGGATAAACGCGTAAATGATAACTACTGCGCTGTAGATGAGCATCATCTGCCATGCGCCCGCGATATCGCTGAAGTTGAGAATGGCTGCAATGATATAGCCTATAAGGGCGACTGTCGTAAGGATGTACAGAGCTGTGCGTCCCATTTTGAATGTGGACTTCGCCATGGCTTCGGGATTCTTCTTATGAATGAGATATCCGGTGGCTATCGGGAAGAGAACATAGATGAGGGAAACGCCGTTTCCGAGACGTGCGATCGTGCTGATATCGAGACCCGTGAGGATCGGGATAGCGCCGACGATGTAGAAGACTATGAGGAGTACCCAGGGTGTTCCGCGCTTGCTGATAGCGCCTGCCTGCTTCGGGAGCCATCCCTCTTCGCATGCTACGAGAAGTCCCTTTGTGCACCATGTAAATGTCGCGTTAAGTGTGGACGCGACTGCAAACATTCCGCCGCCGACGATGAAGAAGTAATACAGTGCCTTCGGGAAGATAGCCTGTGCGACGGGCATGAGTGTTTCATCCGCGACCTGCTCGATCGGGAGAACGCCGACTGCGACGATTCCGATGAATGCGTAGAGGATCGCAACTGCTACCGTGCTGTAGATCATTGCTCTCGGAAGATCGCGTCCGGGGTTCTTCATCTCGCCACCGAGCTCTGAGAGGAACTCAGCTCCGCCGGTCGCAAATGTGAGAAGCGATGCGCCTGTCATGAATCCTACGAATCCGTTCGGCATGATCGTCTTGATGCCGCCGGAGAATACGGACCAGTTGACCTTCGGGAGACCGAAAGCTATGAACAGGACCATTGCCGCAGCAAGGATGATGACCAGTACGTTCTGAAGTTTTGCCGCCATGTCGACACCGAGTACGTTCATGATGAAGCAGAGTGTCAGGATACCGAAGGCAACGAGTGTTTTTGAGAGTCCCGGGACAAGTCCGCAAGCGTATTCCGCAAATGTGATCGCGAACATTGCCAGAACCAGCTGTCCTGCTACCAGCAGGGAAAGATAAAAGAAACCTGTTTTCGGACCGATATAGTCACGGACATATGTGTACATTCCGCCTGTTGCCGGAACTGCACTTCCGAGAACAGCAAGAACAAGGTTCGGGCAGATGACCAGGATCGCCGCGACTATGAATGCGAGCGGTGTGCCTGCTCCGGTTATGGCGATCGTGATTCCCGTCAAAGCCATGATTCCGGAACCGATGATCTGGCCAACGCCGATACCCATCAGATCTCCGAGGCCAAGAACGCGCTTGAGCTCGTTTTCTTCATGGGCTGTCTGTTTGTTATCCATATTATTCCTCCTATATTAAAGCTTTTCCAAAGCTCTTCTTACGCAGTCAAGTCCGGCTTTGAGCTGCTCTCTCGGACATGCGACATTCATTCTCACGAATCCATCGTAGCCTTCGCCGTAATGCGCTCCGCTGTTCATTCCCGCTCCCTCTTCGGCTATGAGATCGATGAGCTCATCGCTCGTCTTCCCGTACGCGGTCATATCCAGCCAGAGCAGGTATGTTCCCTGGGGATCCGCCATTTTTACCTTAGGCAGATATTCTTTAAGATAGTTCTTCGTGAACTCGGCATTCCCGGTGAGGAATGCCAGCTCTTCGTCGACCCACACTTCGCCGCCGTCATATGCCGCTTTCACGGCTTCAAGTCCGAGCGTGTTCGGAACGAATTCGTATCTGGAATAGAGGTGCGACTGATATTTTGAACGGGTGTCCTCTCCCGGTATGATCAGATTGGAAGTCTCAAGTCCCGCAACATTGAATGTCTTGCTGCAGCTGATGCATACTATGAGCTTGTCATAGAGTTTCTCAAACTTGCCCATAGTAATGTGCTTGTTACCGTAGAGTGTGAGATCCCAGTGTATCTCGTCGCTGACCACATATATCCCGTATTTCGCGCAGATGTCGGCAAGTCTTGTGAGCTCTTCCTCAGTCCATACGCGGCAGACCGGATTGTGCGGACTGCAGAAAACGAGCATCTCGGCTCCCGCTTTTGCGGCTTCTTCGACAGCATCGAAATCGATCCTGTATCCGTTCTCATCATGAATGAGATCGCAGCGTACTTCATGTCTTCCGGCAGCTTCCACCACTGAGTAGAACGGATCATACACCGGAGGCATCACGATGATCCCGGCGTCAGGGGATGTCAGCACTTCGATCGCTGTGCATATTCCCGGCACTATACCGCCGATCGGAACTATCCAGGACGACTCGATGTCCCAGTCGTGTCTCAGATGACACCATCTCCTGACTTTGGAGAAATACTCCTCGTTGAGATCAGTGTAGCCGATGACACCGTTGTCGATCCTTGCCTTGAGCGCGTCAAGGATGGGCTGCCACGTTCTGTAATCCGCATCTGCGATCGAGAAAGGCAGAAGTCCGGATCTTCCCTTGTAATCCATCTCCTGGAAATCCCATTTGATACAGGCCGTTCCTTTTCTCTCGGCCTTTTCAAAACTGAAAGCCATATATACCTCCCGAGTTATGTCTGATGGTTAACTTGTTATGTCTTATTATATGTTAAACGCACTTAGAACTGCAACATGTTATAACATGCAATAGTTTACAAAAATGATGCCAAGGCTATGTATATATTTCACAAAATGAAGGACACACCCGCTGATGCAGGTATGTCCTTCATTGATGATTTAAATTTATATAAGTGATGCTGCGAACCACACAAGCGCCGAGATGAGCGTCACGGCTGCGAGCAGCACCGCTATCCACATAACTGTCTTCGCAGGGGTCTGTTCGTGCACCTTGAAGAACGGATAAGGGCCGTCATATACCTTCTTCCAGTTGAGATAGATCATCGTGAGACCGTATGCCAGAGTCACCGCAGCGGGAAGCCAGATGAGATCCGCACCGGCATGTTTCTCAAAGATGATATATGAAAGAAACGTCAGCACGGGACATAGCACATGGTGATACAGGCCGCTGCCGGACCACAGCATCCTCTTAGGATCGGCACCCATCGGGACCAGGACACAGGTCATCACAAAGAATGTCATTACCATCATGCAGACAGCGAGATATCTCACGGCGGTCACAGCGCGGATCTGTCCGAATATGAGAAGCATGAACGACGATATGAGAGTCGCTATATTGGACAGCCTCGTGTAATAAGCGAGCGACCGGAATTTAGTGGCATCCACGCTGAGCGGTATGCTCCTTATCTCAAGGGAGATAACTATTACGCTGATTATTTTTGCGAACATTCAATTCTCCTTTTTTGCATTCACAATATCCGTTCCTGAGCGACCGCCGGAAGACCGCATCACACATCGACGGGCACTTCCTTGGACAGTTCGAACGACCAGATAACGCATTTCTCCACAGGTTTCGAGAATCTCGGACCTATTGCGCGTCTGTACAGTTCCAGCTGACCGCGGTATCTGTCCACGAGCTCCGCGGCATCTTTCACCTTATCGGTCTTGTAGTCAACGATGACGACGCTGTTCTCTTTTTCTATCACGCAGTCGGAGATACCGTTTATCAGCACTTCCTCGTCTCTTGCCCCGGCAGGCAGTGTTCTGTCCAGCTCACCGGCTTTCATGTAGAACATGAACTCATATTCCCTGTGAATGCCGTTCCTCATCATCTCGTCCGCAAGCGGTGAATCGAGGAATCTCTGCAGCTTCTCCCTGTCGACTGTCTTGAGCTGTTCATCCGTGACAAAGCCTCTTCTCCTGAGCCTCTCAAGCTCCTTCTCAAGATCCTGTCTGCCCTTTTCGAGGTCCATGCATTGGAGAACAAGGTGTACGGATGTTCCGCGTACCGCTGCGGAGACTCTTCCTCCCCTTGTGATCGCGGGGAGGGAGACGCCGATGTTGCCTTCAACTATAGAAGTAACAGAGCGCTTTGCCTGTATCGTCGTGGTGGCTATGTGGGGATATCTGTATCCTATCCTGGATATCACGCTCTCCCTGTCGATCGTCTCTTCCCGGATCTGTGCTTCGGGCTGTGCAGAGGCATCCTGCGAGGGCTGCGTTATGATACCTGCCGTTCCCCTCATCTTCATGGCTCTCAGGTCCGCAGCGATCCACCCGAAGGCAGATCCTTCAAAAGCTGCCAGTTCCGGATATTCAACAAAGAGCGCAGCATTCGAAAGTTTATCCTCTATCTTATCTGCCTTGTGCCTGGAGAAAACCGCTATCTTCTGCTTTGCCCTTGTCAGAGCTACATACTGCAGCCGCATCTCTTCGCTCAGAATATTGTCGTGTATCTTCGCGGAGATAGCCATATATCTCAGAGTCTTATGCATGACGGGCAGGCCGTCAGTACCTTCTCTTTTCACCTTTATTCCTATTCCGAGATCGTTGTCGAACAGCACAGGCTGACCTGCATCTATGAGATTGAACCGTTTTTCCTCATCGCTCACAATGACTACCGGCCACTCCAGGCCTTTCGCTCCGTGTATCGTGCTCACGGTCACGCTGTTCCCCGTCGAAGCCTGAGCCGCCACTCTTGCGGAACCGCCGTCGGCAGCTCTCTCGCAGAGTCTCAGAAATCCCTGAAGTGTTCCTCCTCTCTCGGAGAACTGGGCAGCTATAGCCTGCAGCGATCTTATGTTGGACAGCTTCTCCTGCATCATCTCACCAGCGCACAGAAGAACTATGTTGTCACTGTCGATGATGATGTTCTGGATAAGGTCCGTCGGGGACACTGCTGATGCAAGATGTCTGTATCCGTTTATCGTTTCCGCGAAGTCCCTCGCCTTTTTGTTTGACGACGTGAGCGCCGCCCTGAAAAGACTGCCCGGGCGTTCCGCTCTGAGCCTGAGCAGCTCATCGGGCGAGAATCCGAACAGGGGCGACACCATGACCGTCATCGCGTCAGCATCCCTCATAGGGTTGTCTATAAGTCTCAGAAGAGATATGCACACGGCTATCTCGTCGTTTTCAAAGAGCGCACTGCCGCTCCCGGAGACACACGGGATGCCCCGCTCTTTGAGCGCGTGCATATACCGGACTCCTCTTCCGCTGCCTTTTCTCAGCAGGATGCAGAAATCCCTCGGCTCGGCTTTTCTCAATGTCCCGTTTTCCGAAATTAGATATCCGCTGTCTATCATCCGCCCGATATAGTCGGCGACTTCATAGGAGATATCCTCCTTGTCGTCCGCCTCGCACTGGCAATAGTCTATCCCCGTTCCTTTGATTTCACTGAGCGACCCTGCGCTCACCATCACTTCTCTTCTGTAATCAATGCCTCCGAGCTCTTCGGTCATAAGACCGGTAAATATCGAGTTGACCGCATCGATCACCTGAGGCGCAGACCTGAAATTCTCCAGAAGAGCTATGTGACGGATATCCTTCTTCTCCGGATCCTCTCCGTCCTCGATCTTTCTTCTGAACACCTTGGGGTCCGCTTTTCTGAAGCCGTAGATGCTCTGTTTTATATCGCCCACCGCGAAGAGATCGTGTTTCTTCTCCGTGAGCATTCTGAATATGTAGTCCTGTATAGGATTGACATCCTGATACTCGTCGACAAATACGGCGTCAAATCTCGACTGGAGTTCTTCCCTGACCTCGGCGTTGCGCAGCAGCTTCACGGTCAGTTTCTCGAGGTCGTTGAAATCGTATGTCTTCTGGGCGGCCTTTCTCTTTGTCAGCTGATCGTCAAAGACCCTGTAAGCGTATACAAGCGCGTCAAAGGCGGCTGCGGTGCGCTCCCTGTCGTATTCGTCGTCAAGCTTCACGGAGCACATGCTCAGGAGTCTTCCTTCGATGAGCTTACTCTTTGCGTAGTCTCTGAGTTTCTTTACCTCATCATGCGCGGATTCATCCGTCTTCTTAGTCTTTGCGGGGAATTTACCCTTGTCTCGTTTGGTCAGGTAATCCGCTACCGCCTCAAGATCTCCGGCAGCCACGAGTTCCTTGCAGTGTCTGTAATCATTGAGCTCGGTCGCAAGATAAACGCGATACCTCTCTGAAGATCCGTCTTCCGGGAATATGCTGTCCAGTCTCCTTATAAGGTCTTCAAGCATCCTGCACGCGGTTTCGGCCACGGTCAGACATTTTGAAATGTAATAGTTGAAAACGCCGCCATTCCGGACGTTGTCCTCAATATCCTTTCTTATTCCCGCGATCCACTCCTCCGGATCCTCCTGAGTACCCAGAAAATCAAATAATCTGAAGATCGCTTCAGCCGCGTCAGAATCTGTTCTCGATCTGCCGAACAGTTCGGCAAACTCCGGAAATCCGCTCCTATCATCGGCGTACAGTATCTCAAGAGTATCCGTCATGGCGTCGTAGCGCATCATGTGCTGCGTGATCTCGTCCGCCAGTGTGAAATCCGGAGATATCTCGAGGATCTGCCAGTAGTCCCTAATCACGGAGAGACAGAACGAATGTATCGTTCCGATTGCGGCTCTTCTGAACCGCTTAGACTGCTCTCTCGCCAACTCGCTCGTTCCGGCATGTTTGCGCAGTTCATTCTGTATTCTGGCGCGCAGTTCGTTTGCCGCCGATACGGTAAACGTCACGCACAGGATCCTGTCAGCCATGACCGGGGCGTCACCGTTCAGAGCCATATCGAGTATCCTTCTGACAAGGACGCTCGTCTTTCCGGAACCCGCGCCGGCCGATACCACAAGATCCGTATTTCTCGCCGTTATTGCTTCATATTGCGATTTAGTCGGCTGCATCGTCCTGCTCCTCCCCTCCCCGTTTGTTTCTGTCACATGCCGCTTTGTACTGACAGTAATTGCAAGCTGAATCCAAACTGTCTGACGGCTTCGGGGATATATCCCCACCGTACAGACGGTTTACCGAATCGATGACCACATTTCTGACATCTTCGCCGATGCTGTTGAATTCATCGAGTGTCAGCGCGTATTTGTTTTTCTTTCCTTTCTTCGCCACATACGGAATGTACCTGCCCTCTCCTCCGGGCTCCATGGCGTCAAGGACTTCCCTGTCAGAGAGCACTATTCCGTTGGCAGTATATGCGCTCACGCCTTTTCCGCCGTCTTCGCTCTCATCAGGAGCCGACGGATCGGACGGCATATACAGCACTCCGGCCGGAAGAGGATCTCCGTACCTTTCCTTCGCGTTCTCACATAGCGTCACAAGATAGAGAGGCATCTGGATCTCTTCACCGTTTCGGACCTTCTTTATATCGAACTTCTTCGTTCCGGTCTTGTAGTCGATGATCCTTATATAGTTCTTTCCGGACTCTGAATTGTACACGTCGACCCTGTCGACCTTTCCGCGGATCTCAATCTCTCTGCCGTCATCGGCAGTAAGTCTGAGCGGTTCGACTTCGGATCCTCTCGCGATATTCAGTTCGAAATCTGTCGGGTTAAATAGACTCTGCCTTAATTCTTCCCTCAGTCTGAGAAGAAGTCTCTGATTCTGACCCTTGAGTCTCGTGAACAGTCTGTAAGTCCTGGGATTGAGCTCGGTTACGTCGCCGACAGTCTCCCTCAGCTCGTTGTCGGACTCCTCGTTAGATATCTGCCGCAGCTCGTCCTCCGAGACGGTCCGGAGATCCCCCTCGACTCTCTTCATGACTCTCTCCATTGTCCCGTGCACGAAATTGCCCGCGGACAGAGGAGTGACTTCCGCCTTTTCAGGTATGCGTATGTTCAGGATATATTCAAAGTAATACTTGAGTGGGCACTTTGCATACTGTTCCAGCTTGGTGGCGGACAGTTTTGCGATCTTCCCCAGCAGTTTCTCCTCGGTTTCAAGATCCTCTATCCTGAAATCCCTGACTTTTATCGCGGAAACAATATCGTCCGCATCGGTTATCTTCTCCGCCTCCAGCAGTTTTGCCCCTGCTGAATCCGGATCCTTCGCAACTTCGTATCTGGCGGTCCTCCTGTTTACCACCCCGGGCAGATCCTCTTTCAGATATTCCGGAGGGGAAGCAAGTTCACGCAGCTTTTCCACCAGCTGAGTGGGGCTCTTCTTTTCGCCGCCCTCATATTCATGTCTGCAAAGATATACTCTGTCGCTTGCGGCTGACAGGCTTCTGTACAGGTTGTATTCCTCGGCTTCGTCCTTACCGTCGGCGCATATGGTGAGAGGCGCTCCCGCCTCGACGAGAAGATCTCTCTCCTCCTGGGAGATCAGTCCCGACGCGCCGGAATACTTCGGGAAATCCCCGTCGTTCAGTCCAAGCAGGAATACGACTCTGGGATTGTCCAGTCTTCCCGAATCCGCGGATACGATCATCACCTGATCGAGGGAGGCCGGGATATTCTTGATGGGCGTGGCGAGCGCTTCTATGGAGATTATGTTCAGAAGATCGTCCGGGCTCATCTTTTCATTCCAGAATATCTCGGATATCGAGTCCATTATGCTGAACGCCGCATTGGACTGCCTTGCAAGTTCGGGATCATATCCGCACTTTTCCTTCAGTATCTCGACTCCTCCAAAGCTCTTAAGCAGATCGATCATTCCGAGCAGCTGGTCATTGACGGCTTTTCCGCGGTACTTCTCTGTAAAGTCGTGGAGTTTCGGTATGACGGACGAACGCGTGCGTTCGATAATCTTGAGATCCTTCGTCTCTTTTTCGCCCATGTACCCGGAGTATCCCGTCGGATTCTTCGTGAACGGTTTCGTCCAGTCGTCTCTTCCGGGACCCCAGACTTCGCAGTAAGCCTCCACAAGACCCGTGTCTCCCGGATCCAGTCCCAGCAGCGGGGATTTCATGATCTCGAGAATATTGTCTGTACTGAAGCTTCCCAGCAGGTTCGCGCAGTCCTTCATGAAAACCACCACGGGCGTGTACAGGATATTGGATGCAAAGTTGCAAAAGAACGGAACTCCGACCATGCTGAAATATGTGTTGATCGCGGCTCTGTACTTCTCCGTGTCATTAGATATCACAGCTATATCCCTGAATCTGTATCCTCTGTTTCTCACGAGATCCAGGATCTCGAGCGCGACGGCTTCGGTCTCCTCATAGATGCCAGCAGTGTCGATCCTGTACAGCCCCTCACCGGAAGCTGACAGCGCATCTCCTGCAAGCAGTCTTTCCGCATTGCGCGTCCCCTCGTTCGCAAATCTTCGGAAATCCTCAAAGTATATGGTCTCGGTCTTTATGCCGATCTGTTTTGCGTAATCCGCCGCCATGTCGGCGGTCCTCATCGATACGTCGAATACGGACGGTCTGTCCTTTGACCCATGCAGAACGATCACCACATCCTTCGCGGTCTCGATCATCGCCCTTATCATCTCCTCTTCCGGGGAGGTAAATCCGGAAAACCAGTCCATGACCACGGTAGTATTCTCGAAGCATCCGCTCTCTCTTATCCTCTGGGCAGCAACGATCATCCTGTCGGGACCGTCCAGATTCTTTTCGATGCAGTCCTCGACGCTCTTCCTGTAGATGGCGGCCATCTCCCTAAGCCTCTCTCCCTTGATGGAATCGGCTCTGTCTGCCGCCGTCTCTATAAGGTCGGCACTGACTCCGGCGTTTCTCATCTCATCGATGACATTGGCGAGCTGTACGCAGAGACCAAGATCCCTTCTCGCCCTCGCGTATCTCCTGACTTCGTCGTCAAGTTCCCTTATTGCCTTTCTTATGACTGCGACTCTGCCCGCATCGGATAGCTGGGGCAGCGCGCCTCCGCCGTATTCCCTGAGGATATCCTCGGTGAGCGACTTGAAGGAGACCACCTTCGCCCTGTCCTGGTTAGACGGGGCGATCTCCTTTACGAAGACCTTCTCGTATGAGAAGGACCCCTGCTCGGGAACTATCGTCACGGTGTTCTCTCCCCGTGATGCCATGCGACTCACGAGATCAAGAATGTACTTTGTCTTTCCGGTTCCTGCCCGGCCGATCATCAGCTTCAGCATCTGTATCTGTTCCTCATCCGACATTTGTTATTTATTCTATGCAGATATTATCTCATATTATCTGTCCGATGCGCAGTACAGAAAAAAACTCCGCCGGAAAAATCCGGCGGAGATATGTCATTATTCCGGAATTAGGATGCCGGTTCGGGCACTTTTTCCACATGGAGCAGCATGTTCACTCTGTTCGACGAATAGTCGAGGGACAGCTTCACATATGACGTTCCGTCATTCCATTCCCTTATATATGAGAGAATGTGGTAGTAGATCTGGTATTTGTCCTCATCCGTCTTGTGCTCTTCATAGTCCTTGGCGGTCGTGTCTATCTCCTTGTATCCGTCGATACGTCCCGTATCCAGTTCGGCGCCGTATCTCGCGGTCAGTTCGGCGGATATCTCCCCGAACAGCGCTATGCATTTCTCAAGGGTGAAGTCGTCTTCGCCTGTCGCATATCTTACGTCTCCGCTCACAAGCTTTCCGTCGACGAATCCGTAGTATATCTCGCTTACCACTCCGTTTACGGGACCCTCGTAGAGAATGACGTCATCGGCGGCATAGGCGTAATCATCTCCCGCTTTTCCGGTGACTTTTTTCTGGCTCTCACCCCAGTAGTTTTCCATGAAGTCCGGCTCTTTAGGCTCCTCCGGCTCTTTGCCGCATGAACACATCATGAGAGCAAGGCACATTATGAGCAGAACGGTTATTATCTTTTTCACTGATTTTATATCCTTATTAAAAATAAATTAATGCTTCCATAACAGAAGTTCCGAAAACACATATTATGATACTTATCAGAGATGAATAATTCAAGAATACAGCTTTTTGTTCATCTACAGATTGTATAAGCATTTTCAACATTTTTGGTTGAAAACTCTGTTGAAAAGGTTAAAAAAGCTCGATTTTACCGTACTTTTGACATTTTTCCGTAACAATTTGTTCGTAAAGTGCATTGTACTTTTGGTAGAAACTGCTTTACGGCTGTCATGATCGCCTGTCATAATCGGCCGGATTATTGACCCGATTTCTCCATAAATGCTATTATTTAACAGATACTTTTCACCACTTTTCAGAACTGAATGTGAGGTGTATTTATATGAAACTGATCACTGCGATAGTCAATAAAGATGACAGCTATCTCGTACAGACGGGACTTGTAAACGCAGGTTTCCAGGTGACGAGACTTGCTACCACCGGCGGATTCCTGCAGGCCGGAAACGTCACGTTCCTGGCAGCCTGTGAGGACGATAAGGTCGATGACGCAATAGAGATAATCAGAAGCCAGTCCTCAAAGAGACAGCAGATCGTTCCGTCCACAGCCACGTACGGCAGCGGGCTCACCACTTCCTATCCGGTCGAAGTCACCGTCGGCGGCGCAACGGTCATCGTTCAGCCGATCGAACGCTTTATCAAACTTTGAGAGATCCTTTCGAAAAATTACTGGGAAACCGCCAGCTCAGGGATGAGCTCACATCCATGCTCTCGGGGGACCGCATGCCCGGCGCGCTGCTGTTCCTCGGAGACGACGGGTGCGGGCGTTATACCTGCGCCAAAATGCTCGCCGCCTCCTATCTCGACGTTCCGCTCGACAGGATAGAGCGCAGAGCGTGCCCCGATTTCATCGAGATCAGAGGACAGGGCGCCAGCAACAACATAACCGTGGATTCCGTGAGGAAGGCCATCGTCGAATCCCACAACTCCGCCGTCAGCAACGAAGGGCGCCGCGTGTTTCTCATCAAGGATGCCCAGAATCTGAACGGTCCGTCTTCCGCTGCGCTTCTCAAGTCACTTGAGGAGCCTCTTCCCGGAGTGGTTTACATGCTGACCGCAAGATCGGAAAACGATCTTCTCGACACTATAAGGTCCAGATGTCTGATCTTCCGCCTCTCTCCTCTCGACACAGACGTCTGTGCACGCGAGGCTTCGGAAAGAACAGGCCGTCCTTCAGAACTCTGCACGGAGCTGTCAGAGTTCTTCGGCGGAAGGCTCGGTCTTGTGCTGGATTGCATTAGGGACACAAAAATATTAGAATTATATACTGCGGCAAAAAGATTCATGTCCTGTTACAGAAACAGGGATCTCTACGGAATGGATCTCGAGGCGAACGCGTATACCGAGAGGCTTCCGGCCATCCGGTTCTGGGAATTCATCTCACTGTTCTTAGCAAACAGCGGTGAACTCGAAAAACATCTGCTCGTAGAATCGAAACGCAAAGATCTCGAATCGAATATTAATATACGCCTGTTCATTGCGGGCACCATAGCCGCACTTATCGAATAATCGGAGTTTTTTATGATAAAAGTTGTATCAGTCAAATTCAGAGGATGGGGAAAGTCCTATTACTTCGATCCCGGCGATCTCGATCTCAGGGTCGGCGATAACGTCATCGTCGAGACTGTCCGCGGCGACGAATTCGGGCAGGTCTCCCGCGCTTCCGTCATGGTCGCGGACGACGAGGTCTTTCAGCCGCTGAGACCCGTCAAGAGGATCGCCTCTGACTATGATATTGAAAAGCACGAATCCCATCTCATAAAGGAAAAGGAAGCTTTCGGGATCTGCGAGGAAAAGATCAGCGCAAGAGGCCTTGAGATGAAGCTCGTCGACGTCGAGTACTCATTCGACGACTCGAAGATAATCTTTTACTTTACCGCCGACGGCAGAGTGGATTTCAGGGAACTGGTAAAGGATCTCGCCTCGGCATTTCACAGCAGAATAGAGCTGCGCCAGATAGGGGTCAGAGACGAGAGCAAGATGCTGGGCGGACTCGGCATCTGCGGCAGACCGTTCTGCTGCTCACAGTTCCTCTTCGACTTCCAGCCCGTTTCCATCAAGATGGCAAAGCTTCAGGGCATATCCCTCAATCCTACGAAGATCTCCGGCGCCTGCGGACGTCTCATGTGCTGCCTAAAGTTTGAGAACGACGCATATGAGGATCTTCAGAGAAACGCTCCTCCGGTCGGATTCCATGTGGATACCCCGGATGGACGGGGCACCGTCACCGAAGTCGCGCTCATAGCGGGTACTGTCAAGGTAAAGCTCGATTCCGACTCGGAAGAAGGCGCTCCGAGGGCATATCCGGTGGACAGCATACGCTGGAACAGAAAGCGTATAAAACCCCAGGTCGATTCCGACGAGGAATAATACCGTAACATCGGTTAAAAAAAACGGAATTATTGATACGATTTTGTAATTATTTTTTATTGATTTACCGTTTCATTATGTTATTATTAACTCAAGAAATGGCTGAACAAGCTTTTTTTACGGAGGATTTTATAAATGGCACATGTAATTAGTGATGATTGCATCATGTGTGGTGCTTGCCAGGATACTTGCCCGATGAGCGCTATTACTGAAGGCGACGGCAAAATGGTAATCGACGCCGATACATGCATCGACTGCGGCGCATGCGAAGAAGGATGCCCGGTTGGCGCTATCTCTGCAGAATAATTTCTTAGAGAACAGTGAATTAGCAGATACCTTGCACAAGGGTATCTGCTTTTTTCTTACAGGTACAGACTATGCGTTTTATTGAAATACTTGACGGTGGGACCGTCGTCAGGACATCCAAAGAAATACGATTTACGGCAGATCCCCTGCTGCTCGCGCGGTTCTGCCGTCCAAAGGAAGATGACAACTGTCTGGATATAGGCACCGGCTGCGGGATAATTATCCTGTGGCTCTGCGACAGAGGTCTCAGAGGACATTCTGCCGCCATAGACATATCTCCCGAGGCTATAGAACTCACGAAAAGAGGTCTTGAGGAGTCCGGGATAACCTCCGTGGATGCTGTCCTCGCGGATGCCAGAACATTCAGCGGCGGACTGTTCTCCCTCATCGTCTGCAATCCCCCGTATTTCAGGACAGGCGCCGGAGGAGTAAGCGGAAGCGATTACAGAAATATTT
The DNA here is from genome assembly GCA_017512745.1 of Oscillospiraceae bacterium. GTDB lineage: Bacteria > Bacillota > Clostridia > Oscillospirales > Ruminococcaceae > RGIG5675. The sequence goes on along the minus strand of JAFWEV010000056.1, from coordinate 13,665 downwards.
CGCGTTCCGATTCGGAACTCACGCTCCGGGACATGGCTCTGTGCATGGTGCGGAATCTCGCACCGGAAGGAAGGGCGTGCTTCTGCATTCCTCCCGCGAGATACGACGATGCGGTACAGGCGCTTGACGAAGCCGGTCTTTGTGTAACGAGAAAGGCTCTGGTATATAATAGTAGTGGATCGGATGAGCCGAGGCTCATCCTTCTGGAGGCGGGATCAGGTCCCGCCGGATCCGAAACAGAAATCATCGTGGAGAACTGACCTTTCATGACAATAGAACCCTCAACACTATACGTCGTCGCGACGCCCATAGGAAACCTGCAGGATCTCACTCCGAGAGCCGTGGAGGTCCTCGGCGCGGTCGACTTCATTGCCGCGGAAGACACGAGAGTCACAAAGAAACTGCTCTCGAATCTCGGCATACACAAGAACATGATCAGCTGCTACAGGGAAAATGAACGGCACAGAGCCGAAGAGATAGTCTCACGGCTTCTGGACGGCGAGTCCGGAGCGCTCTGTTCTGACGCAGGAACACCCGCTGTCAGCGATCCCGGACAGCAGCTCGTCGACAGATGCATCTCCGAAGGCATCACTGTCGTACCGATCCCCGGGTGCAGCGCTCTCGTGGCGGCGATCTCCGCTTCGGGAATGAACTGCGGACGGTTCTGCTTCGAGGGCTTCCTTCCCATAGCGAAGAACAACAGAAAACAGCACCTCGAGGATATCCGCGAGGAGAGACGTCCAATGATATTCTATGAAGCTCCCCACAAGCTGAGGGCTACCCTAAAGGATCTCCTGAATGTCCTGGGCGACAGGGAGATATGCATAGCCCGTGAGATGACGAAGATACACGAGGAATTCATAAGAACGACTCTTTCCGAAGCATATGAGGACGCTCTTGCGAACGAGCCAAGAGGCGAATACGTCCTCATAGTGTCAGGCGCCGAGATAAAAGCGAAAGAACCCGACCGCGACGAGGCGGTAAGCCTTGCCCTCCGGTACAGAAACGAAGGCATGTCACTGTCGTCCGCGTGCAAAAAGGCCTCCCAGGAGACGGGAGTTCCAAGAAGCGAGATATACAGGATCTGCTGCGGAGACGACGCATGAAGATAACAAGAATAGTTGCCATATCCGACACCCACGGGGCTTACAAACCCATCGAGCAGATGTTCTCCAAATTCAAAGCAGATGTATATGTTCACTGCGGCGACGGATACAGAGAAGCGGATCTCTTCCGGAAAAGCGGAGAGTTCCATCCCCTTGTGTTCGTGAGGGGAAACTGCGACGTCGGATGCCCGGAACCCACAGAACGCGAACTGGATATCGACGGAAAAAAGATATACATAACCCACGGTCACCGTCACTACGTCAAGTCGGGAATGTCGGATCTCTACGACCTGGCCGAGCGCAAGGGATACGCCGCGGTATTTTTCGGACATACCCACAGCCCGGTCTGCTCATATTTCAAGGGAACCTGGTTCCTGAATCCCGGTTCAGCCGGAATGCCCTACGACGACAAACCGAAAGCCGCCGTGCTCGACATCACGGATACCGGCGTGTTCGGATTTCTCACAGAGCTTAATTAATAACTGCAGACAGAAAAAACGGAAAGATCATGTCACGCATGGTCTTTCCGTTTTGTTTTTTAAGCTATTTATTCCTCTAGAAACTCCGTTTCCGTCTGAAACCTTATGTACTGCGGCCAAAGCGCCCGGTCGACGGAAGCCCGCACCAGCAGTCCGTCTTCCACCCATTCCTCGGACATTATGTTTCCCCTGTCGCGCAGCAGCGCCGCCTTCCCCACTTCGTCAAACGGGAACAGTAGCGTGGCGCGCACTACGCGTTCCGACAGCTTTTCGGATATCTCTGCGAGAAGATCTTCCAGCCCCTCGCCGGTTTTAGCCGAGACCGGTATGCCCGGCAATGTATCGGTATTATCGACGAGATCAGCTTTGTTGAAGACGGTGATGGTGGGAGTATCGCCGCACTGCAGCTCGGCGAGCACTTCTTCGGTGACGCGCAGCTGTTCCGACCAGTCCTCAGCAGACGCGTCGGCAACAAGAAGGATAAGATCCGCGTACTGCGCTTCCGCCAGCGTCGACTTGAACGCCTCCACAAGATGATGCGGCAGACGGCTCACAAATCCGACCGTATCCACGAGGATCACATTCTGCATATTCGCCACAGGCAGTCTTCTTGCCGTCGGATCAAGAGTCGCAAACAGTTTGTCCTCCGCCAGGATCGATGACCCGGTGAGAATGTTGAGGAGAGACGATTTCCCCACATTTGTATATCCCACCAGGGCGACTATAGGTATCCCGTTCCTGCGCCTGGCGCGGCGGGTCACCTCCCTGCGGGCTTCCATATCCTTAAGTCTTTCCTTTAATGATCGGATCCTCGACCGTATGTGCCGGCGGTCCGTTTCAAGTTTTGTTTCGCCGGGTCCCCTTGTTCCTATACCGCCGCCCTGCTGCGAAAGCCCTGTTCCGCTGCCGATGAGACGAGGCAGTCTGTACTGCAGCTGCGACAGTTCCACCTGGAGCTTGCCCTCGGCTGTGACGGCATTGCGGGCAAAGATATCGAGTATAAGCGTCGTGCGGTCCACCACGGGCACACCGAAGTATTTTCCCAGATTTCTTGTCTGGACTCCCGAGAGGTCGTCATCCACAATGACCAGATCGGCTTCGACCTCTTCGATCAGGTCAAGTACCTCCTCGGCCTTGCCCGCCCCTATATATGTCGACTGATTCCTTCTGTCGAGCTTCTGGGTTATCTCCGCGAGCACTTCGACATCGGCGGTATCGCAGAGGGCCCTGAGTTCGGATAAGGAGTATTCCGTATCCCATTCTCCGAGATCGGCGCTTACCAGGACTGCTTTTTCACTGTATTCCCTCAAATAAGTTCTCCCTGCTTTTTTCTGTTCCTATTATACTTTAGCGCGTCGTACAAAAAAACGGATACAGGATATCCGACACAAAAAAACCTCATGCTGCAGTAACTGCGGCAATAAGGCTTTTTTAAGCTTTTTCAGTTTTTACCTATGAATGAGCCCTTCTTGCTTTCGGTTCCTTTTACAAGTCTTTCTATATTGGTCCTGTGCTGCCAGAAAGCCAACGCTGCCAGCAGGAATGCAATTAGGCACACTTCGACGCCGTGCGCCGAGTTCAGTCCGAATGCTCCCGCGAACACCGATACGGTTATGGACAGGAAGAAGGCAGCGGATGCGCAGAGGGATCCGAGAGACACATAGTTTGAAGCGAGATGGACAACAATGAATGTGAGCCATGTTACCGCCCACACGGGAATGCTGAACATCAGCGCCATTCCCGCCATGCACGCGATACCTTTTCCGCCGCGGTAATTGAGATAGAACGGATAATCGTGCCCCAGAGTACAGCCGGCTCCTGCCCAGAGAGTCACGAGTCTTGCTTCTGCAGGGCTGTGCGCGAAGAGAAGCCTGCATATGAGTATTGCGGCGCAGCATTTTGCGACATCGCACGCGAATACGGTGAGTCCCGAAACGTTTCCGAGAGCTCTCGCAACATTAGTGGACCCCGCATTGCCGGATCCGACTTTCCTTATGTCTACACCCTTGCTCCTGCTGTAGAAATATGCAGTTTGGATCAGTCCGAAAGCATATCCTATGATCACAGACAGAATTCTTGAGATAAGCTTCATTTTTAATTATTCCTCAGTCAGACATCCAGGTCTTTGAGATTGTCCTGAAGCGCTTCTTTCCAGTCTCTCATCTCATCGCCGCATGTTGCTCTCAGCATGACATGGTCGAGTGCGGAGTACTTCGGTCTCGGCGTTCTGCTCGGATATTCATCGGATGTGCAAGGCAGGCATTCGGCTTCCGGCACCTTGATGCGCAGGATCTCCTTTGCGAAATCGTACCAGGAGCATATCCCGTTGTTCGTCACGTGATAGATACCGTATTCCTCCGTAACGCCCATCTTGAGGAGATGGTACGCGAGATCGGCGGCATTTGTGGGGTTTCCTATCTGGTCGTTCACCACTCTTACGGTACCGTTCTTTCTGGCAGCTCCGATGATCGTTTTTACGAAATTCTTTCCGTAGAGACTGTAGAGCCATGCGGTCCTCGCTATGAAGTATCTGCGGCACTGCTGCGCCACATACTGTTCGCCGGCAAGCTTTGAAGAACCGTATGCCGTCTTCGGCGAAGGGACGTCACCCTCGGTATAGGGTCTTGTTCCGTCTCCCGCGAATACATAATCTGTCGAAACATGGATGAGTTTAGCTCCGGATGCCTCGCACGCCTCTGCAATATACATGGGCGCCAGGGCATTCGCTTTGAAAGCTGTATCGTAATCGGTCTCGCATCCGTCGACGTTCGTCATGGCAGCGCAGTTGATAACGAGGTCAAATCCGCCGTCTAGGATAAACGGGACGGTTTTCTTTCTGTCTGAAAGGTCGAGCGTGTCGATATCCACACCGACCACTTTGGCTCCGGCATATTCCGCCGGGATCTTGCCGAGAGGAGAATCCATCATGGATATCTGCTTTGCCAGTTCCGTTCCTAGCTGTCCTCTGCATCCTGTGATCAGTATTTTCATTTGTTCCCTCCGTCTTTGAGCTCCGGATAACCTATCTGCCATCCCCATTTGCCGAAATACTTGAACATTCCCTGAACGAGAATGATGAAATATTTGAGGCTGTGCGAGCTGGCTCTTGTCCAGAGGTGAGTTACATATGTATAAGGGTAATAGACTGCCCTTGAGTGTGCATGATTTATGACTCTCCGCGTAATATCCATATCCTCATAATAGATGAAGAACGTGTCGGAGTCGAACCCCCTCAGCCTCTGGAATATCTCGGTCCTCAGCATGAAGAAACACCCCGTTGAGAACTGTATGTCTATCGGCTTTGTGAGATCCTCGTCCAGCATCTGGTAGTGTCTCACTTCTCTCTCGAGTTTCTTCTTGAAAAGGTGCCGTCCGACGAGGGCCTTTACCGTGGGGTTCCTTTTCCCGAGCTGCTGGTCTGTTCCGTCCTCGTTTCTTATCTGAGGCGTTACGAGTCCTATATCGGGATTCTGTTCCATATACTCCACGAGTTCCGTGAGAACATCCCTGTCAAAGAGGATATCCGGATTGATGATCGCGTGGTATTTGCTGTCGAGGAGATGCAGGACCTGATTGTGTCCCGCTCCGAATCCGCCGTTCCACTGGCTCTGGATGGCTACTATCTCCGGGAATTCGTTCTTGAGTTTTTCCAGTTCGTCTTCCTTTGATGCATTGTCCACCACATACAGTGTGAGTTCCACGCCCTTCGTGTTCGAAAGGATGCTTCTCACTGTCTCCCTACACTTGTCATAGGAGTTGTAATTGACTATGCACCCGGATACCTTAATGGCCATTTCTCTCTCTGCCTTTCCTAGAATCCGAGTTCCTCGTTGACGATGATGATCTTTATTCTTCCGGGGAATCTTGTATATGCCGTGACCGTCTTTGTGGCGCAGAGTCTTCCCTCGCTCCTGCAGTCAAAGCATCTTCCCTTGTTTATACAGGGGGCTTCAAGTCTGAGCCTTTCGAGGTTGCGGGTGACGGCGGTCTTGGTCAGTCTCTCTCTCGCAGCGTCGAGATCCTTTACTATCTTGTTGACGCCGGCCACTATAATGACGTGTTTCGGTCCGTAAGAGAGCGCGGCGACTCTGTTGCCGACCCCGTCTATGTTGTAGAGCTCTCCGTCCTCGGTGATGGCATTTGAGCTCATGAGATAATAGTCGCAGGAGAATGCGAACTGCATGTTCGCGAGATCTTCCTCCTTTGTTATCCACTTTACTCCGTGCGGACGGAAATCGTAGTCTCCTGCTCTCAGCATATCTATGATCCCCGTCTCCTGAAGAGTCATGGATCCGCCCGTGGATACCGTGCTTCCCGCAGGGATCAGTTCTTTTACCATTCTGAGAGCGTCTACCGCGTATTCGCAGTAATACGTCTCAAAGTTTCTGGAAGCAAGCGCTCTTATTGTTTTTCTGACATCTGACATTCAGTATTTCCCCGAATCTATTTGTTTGCTATATAGGTTATCGGAGCATATTCGCCCGCAGGTCTCGATTCAATTTTGAATCTGTTGCTCGCGATCACCAGCTGTTTGAGTTTGCTGTATCCGTAGTTGCGGATATCGTAATCCGGAATCCTCTTCTGCAGCGTGTTGGCGACTCTTCCGAGATTCATCCAGCCGTCCTCGTCGCTGCCCTCATCGACGATCTTTCTGATGAGATTGATGAGTTTTGTCGAATCTTCGCTGAGAGGCTTTTCCTTCTGGGTCTTCTTTTTCTTTCCGGTAGAAGTCTGGACGACAGGTTCCGGTTCAGGCACCTTGGCGATGACCTCAAGATACTTGAAGACTTCGCAGGCCGAGATGAACGGCTTCGGGGTCTTCTTCTCACCCATGCCGATGAGGAACATCCCGGACTCTCTCAGTCTCGAGGCAAGGCGCGTGAAATCGCTGTCGGAGCTGACTATGCAGAATGCGTCGACTCTTCCGGAATACATGATATCCATGGCGTCGATTATGAGCGCCGAATCGGTGGCGTTCTTGCCGGTGGTGTAGCTGTACTGCTGGATGGGCGTGATCGAGTAGTCGAGAAGGACCTTCTTCCATCCCGCCAGTCTCGTGTTCGTCCAGTCACCGTAAATGTGTTTGTAGGTGACCGTATAGGGGTAATTGGCGAGTTCCTCGAATATTACTCCGATGTAGTCGGCGCTGACGTTGTCGGCGTCGATCAGGACGGCCATTTTTTTCTCTTCTGCCATAAATTATTTCCTTCCGTGCGCTTTCGCATCCTCAAGGATGGCGAGGAGGTGTTCATAACCCTTGTCCACATGCATTCTCCATGCAGAGGTGTTTCTCTCAAGCTTTCTTCCCGCGAGTCTGGACGCCAGCGAATCGAGAAGGTCCGGGTTTCTCCAGAGTATCGGGCCTTCGAGTTCCGTACCTATAACGTTGTTGTACTGCACGCCCTCGGACTCCCCTATGATGCCGGCGGAGTCGTATGACACGCTGAACATGGGAGTGGCATCCGTTTTGTATGTCGATGACGTGTTGATGCATCCGAGAACCTTCGCGGATGTGAGCCCGCAGTTCATTATGAATTCGCTGTATCTGCGCTTCTCGTCGTAAACGCATGTGCCGCTCACTATTCCGAGTCCCTCATGCGCGTTCCCGTCGAGATCCGTTATGCTGTCGAGCAGCATCCCGTAGGAAGTGCCCGTGAAGAGCATGTATTTGCCCGCATCGGCCATCTCCCTGAGCTGATCCTTAATGCTCATAAGGTCATCGAGAACCGCCAGCGTGCCGAGTTCAGTGCCGCATCCGCAGATGAGTATATCGCAGCCGGAGAGGTCCGGGTGTTTTCCGACCGTGAATTCGATCACTTCGGAGTCGCAGCCGGATTCTTCGAGTCTCTTTGCGAGCACACTTGCATTGGCGTAGTTTCCGTACATGCTCAGGAGATCTCCGTAAAGCCAACCTATCCTAACCATCAGGCATTCTCCTTTCTGCACAGAGCGTCGAACTTCGGCGCGTCGGTAAAGCATGTGGTGACGAACACTTTGCCCTCAGTGCTGTCCTTTATATCCTGCATCATATCCTCGAGATTCGAGTCTGTGATTATCTTGTCGTTGTCCACTCCGCAGAACAGAGCTCTGGACGCCAGATCGTCGGCGAATCCTCCCGCAAAGATGACCTTCTTCACGTTCGGTCTTCTGAAATATGCGAAATCGAGATCCCAGAGCCAAGACATATCGTCGGCGACATACTTTCTCGACAGCTGGTCGACGATCACGACCACGCTCACGTCTCCGTGATCCTCGTTCGTGACGGACGAGAATGTTGCGTTGTATGCAATCGAGTTCTCATGCTTGCACAGCATGAATGTTATGTCCTTGTCTCCGACCTTGTAGTCCTTGATCCTCTTGAGCTTCTCGTTCTGAAGCTGGATGTCGTTGAGCAGCTCGGCCGTCTTTTCCGGTGTGAGGCCGAGTATCTCCACTCCGGCGCAGAAAGCCGCCGCAATGTTGTACGCATACATCACGTTGACAGCTTCGGGTTTGACCCTGTAGTTTCCGTCCACGATGAAATGATCTCCGTCGATCCCGGTGACTGCGTGGTGCGGAGTCGGTCTCTCATAGCCGCATTTCGTGCACTTATATGCTCCGAGATGGCTCTGTACTCTGTATCTGTAGTTCATCCTGCCGTGACATTTCGGGCAGAAAGCTCCGTCATCGTAAGCGTGTTCGATGTCGTCGCTCTCTCTGAAAGCCCACTGTTCGACGCCGAACCAGATAACGTTGTCCCTTCCCTCCGCAAGAGATGCGGAGACGGGCTCGTCGGCGTTCATTATGAGTCTTGACCCCGCCGGCAGACCTTTCTTCAGTTCTTTTCTGACAAACTCGCTGTGACCGTTTCTGGTCATCTGATCCCTGTAGAGGTTTCCGACGATTATGGCGCCCGGCGTGATCTGGCTGAATGTGTACTGGCAGAATCTCTCGTCGCTCTCAAGAACAGCCACGTCGGCCTTCACTCTTCCGGAGCCGTCCGCCGCGCTCAGAAGCGCAGTCGTGATGCCCTCTATCTGGTTGGAACCCTCGGAATTGGATACTACCGAGAATCCCGCGCCTTCAGCCAGTCTTCTGACTAGCTCGGTGGTGCTGGTCTTGCCGTTGGAACCCGTAACGGCGATGGTTTTCTCCGGAAGCGTAACTTTTGTCAGTACATTCGGAGACAGTTTAAGAGTGATCGCACCCGGAAGCGAACTGCCGCGTCCGATCAGTGACAGACCTTTCTTGGCTGCCTTACATAAAAATACCGATAGCAAATTATTTATCCTCCTGTGCCAAAGGCTTCCCGTGAAGCTCTTCCGGCGCGTTGTTTCATACAGTTACACGACCTGTGGTGACACAAGTCCATAGATACAGTAAGTTTATCAAAATAGGTACCGATTTACAATTACAATTAGGTGATATCCGTATTCCCCGCTGCCGGGTCCCTTTCCGCTCCTCACAATGCAATGGCATTCCCGGATAGTTGCTCCATACTCTTTGTGATATAATAAATTATCTATGAGCAGTTTTTAGGAGCGCATGAGATTGAGAGATCCTATCGCGACAATTTCACAGTCTTCCAAATTCCGGTGCGGAGCTGATATCGTATGGGGAGTCATCACCGATCCAGACACATACAAGGACTGGTATGGCTGGCCGGAGCACGCCTCCCTTATCTCCCTCAACAGGGACATCCGCATGGGAACAAGGCTGCTCTTCAGGAACTTCACATCCTCAAAGATAGTGACGGAATACGAAGAGGGCGTTCACCTCGCCTTCAGCGACGAGATGGTGGCAGAGAGTTTCACGATCACCGAAGACAGCGTCGGCTGCGAGCTGACCATTCAGATAGATCTCTACAGCACAAGATCCCCCATCGCCGACAAGCTGGATGCGAACGCTCTCGAGATGCTCAGGGGCATAAAGGAGATAAGCTACGCCCGCGAGGCGGTAAGGGCGACACAGGTCAGGAAAGTCACTCCGGGCGATTCAAAATTCAGGAAGTTCATAATGGAAGACCCTGAATTTCCCGGAGACGAAGGGGCCGATTCATTGCCGGATCTCACACCGAGACGCGCAGTCCTCGGTATCGTGATGACCGTTATTCTCATGCTGGTGCTGGTCTTCACGGAAGGTATCCCCTACTCCCACATCATCCCGTCATCGGGAAGATCCGTTTATTACAGCGACAAGATAACCCCGGATCACATTCAGAACATAAGGTTCGACTGGACCAGGGATATGCTTGAAACGGAACTCGACTGCGTGGGATACGATACCGGGATCAGAAGACAATATGTATACTATTCCTCTGAAGTGGATAACGACTCCAGCCCCGTCGGCATCCTGTATGTGACGTATGACGCATATGATGTTGTGAGAAGATATGCCTATGTGGACACCATAAGATCCAGACAGGGGCTCTCCACGGGCATAAAGTCCCTCGACGGTCTGAGCGGAAGGATGACGGTCTCCGACGTCACCTCGTACATGACCGAGGCTCCGAGCGGATATGTTGTGAACCGCAGCGGCGCAAAGACGGTGTTCTACGGCATACTGAACGCGAATGACCACTCGGTATTCTCAAGTTCCCTGCATGCAGAACTCAACATCAAACTCAATTCGTCATCGGGGACCAAGAGTTACGCGTATTACTGGCGCAACGGCAGCGACAATCCCCTCTACGATATGCCGCGGACGGCAAGAGGTCAGGAGACGACGGCTTCCGAATATCTGAATGACAGATATGCATACGAAAATGTTTTCCTGCTCATAGACAAAAAACCCGTGGAATGTACTATACTTCTGGGGTCGGGCATATCCACCGCAGAGGATGAGCGCATATACAGGGTGAGGAATCCCCAGGGAACCGAGGATTATTACAGATACGAGTACAATATCAATTTCTCGCAGGGGCGCGCGTCCACTGTCGTGTTCACAAACATAAAACTCGCGTCCAATACCCACGACGTGCTGAACGAAGTTGCCCTCGACCATCTTTACGACGCCAAGGACCTGAAGGATGTCGAATCCATACTCGGTATCCTTCCGTCAAGAGTCGCATGCGATCTTGACAGATGCATACTGTTCTACGGAACAGTACAGGACGACGGCCGGTATCCCCTTGAGATAGAGATATCAAGGAGCTTCCTAAAGGTCAGCTCCATCACAATAAACAGTCAGGAACCAATAGAAACCGAAACCGCGGAGGCAGAAAATTCATGAGCGATCCGAATATATCACTGGAAAGAGTGATATATGTTGACAACAATATAGACGAAGTGTGGTCCAGGATGCGCAATGCGCGCGCCCTTCTGGATCTGTTCCCCTATGCAAAGCTTATCGACGCTTCATCCGAAGACAGGGGAAGCGTGTCGATAAGGAACTCGACATATAACTACACCATATCCAAATACGCCGTCAGGCTGAGAGGCCGGACAGCCGTGGGCATCAACCTATCGAGAGTCGGTGACTCGGCGACAAAAGTCCATTTCGCCGCAGTCGATAAATCCGGAACCTACATTCCCGTTATCGGCTCGGGCGCGGACATCTTCTTCGCCAATCTGCGCAAGTCGCTGGAAGTCGCGGCTCCAGCAAGCGCGCCTAAAACCGAAGTCCGCGAGACAAAGCCGGTATCACGCGAACCGGCTCAGAGCGAAAGCAGGCCTGCGCGGCCGAAAGAGCGCGTACGCAGCGCCCCGAAAGCGGAAGCCCGCGAGACAAAGCGCTCTGCGGAGAAAAAGACATCCGGATACAGGTTCAGCAAAAAAGGCATCATAGCCATGGCTGCGCTTGCCGTTCTGCTGCTCGTCGCCATACTCATAGTGTTCCATCCGTTTTCCGGAAAACGCGGAGGGAGACCGGCGGAAAGCGTGTCCGTCAACCTCTCAAAAGCGTGCACCCTCAGACTCGGCATGACGCCGGGAGAAGTCGGCTCCGTTCTCGGCATAGACGGAAAGACCGCAAACGGCATCACAATGTACGGAAACAAAAACTGCGTCGCGGTGACATACCTGAACGGCACGGTTTCCAGAATAGTCATAAGGAATCAGGCAAATTCGATCACTCCGCTCAAGGGCAATGTGGTCCTCGAATCTCCGTCCCTCACAACGGAAGACCAGATCGACTTCGATACAATGGAAGAGGCTTACGGATACAAGGTCTCCGAGATCGAAAAGGTCTACGACGGGAACGGCGAGGAGAGCGTCAGGCTTCACTTCGGATATATCGATCCTCTTGCAAACTTCGATCCCAACTGGAGAGGCGAGGACGTCGCCACGATCACCACTTCGGGATCCAGTGTGGAGACATGGTACAGGCAAAGCCAGATGCAGGGTCTGCTCTGCGGAGACAAGACCGGAAAGCCGGCATCCTACTACACGTTCTTCAGCGATTATCTGCAGGACTTCTACGCATACTGTTCATCCATGAGACTTCTCAACAACTACAGCCGCGGAGACATCATGGCTGTTCTTGACGGAACGCTCACAAAATACGCGTCATACGGCGCGCTTGAAATGTACGACCTCGTTCTCAACGATCCTCTCGCGATGATGATGAAGGACGGCGTCTCCGTTCCGGCATACAAGATCACCGTTTCCCTCAACAACGGCTACTTCGTGAACGCGATGTACTGCAACATGAGGTTCGCAAACGATACATCCATACCGCTCAATACATACGGTGTCGGAAGAGGCATTTCGATGACCGATATCCAGAACAAGATACAGCGTCTTCCCACCGCTATGCTTTACGACACGAGCTCCATCTACCTGTGCTGGGGCGCAATGCGCGAGGGCAACACGATTGACGAACAGTTCGAGCTGGTGGTCAGATTCGAGATAGAGAACGACCTCGCCGCGAACGTCTACAACAACACGGCGCTCGCCGCCCAGGCAGGCACCAATCTCCCCGCTTCGGATGATGCATCCTCAACACCGTGAACTTAAACACATAAAAACCTAAGGAACTTTTGCAAGGTCGCAAAAGTTCCTTTTTTAGTGGTCTCTGTACCGAACACAAACCTCAGAGTAGCGACGAGATATCGGATCTTGTCTGAACCGCGATATATTGATTCTTTTTGTCGAGTTGTTGACATATGTCACTATCAGATTTATTATAATTAATGACATATGTCAGAAAGGAGAACTTATGCCAAGACCATTCAGATGCCGCAGAATAGAAGGGTTTCCGGTCTATCGCAGTTTCTCGCCTGACGATATCACAGCCACAGAAAGCATTCAGATGACCGTTGATGAATTTGAGGCAATGAGACTGCTGGACGACGTAGGTCTTACCCAGGAAGCCTGTGCTGCAAGGATGAACATAGCCAGGACAACAGTTACTGCCATTTATGACAGTGCAAGAAGGAAAGTCGCTGATGCTCTTGTTAACGGCAAAAGGCTGCTGATCACGGGCGGACACTTCGAATACGAGCCTGTTGAGATCGGTCAGGAAATCATCGAAAAAGGAGCAGATATCATGAGAATCGCAGTCACATATGAAAACGGGGAGATCTTCCAGCACTTCGGCCATACCGAGCAGTTCAAGCTGTATGACATCGAAGACGGCAGGATCGTAAATGAACAGATCGTCGACACCAACGGAAGCGGTCACGGCGCTCTTGCAGGTTTTCTGCAGGCAGTAAAGGCTGATGCGCTGATCTGCGGAGGCATCGGCATGGGTGCGCAGATGGCGCTCTCGGATGCCGGGATCAGGCTTTATGCAGGTGTTCAGGGATCCGCGGATGCCGCCGCAAAAGCACTTGCTGACGGAACGCTCGAATATGATCCGGATGCCAGGTGCGACCACCATGACCATCATCACGGAGAAGGTCACGAATGCGGTCATCACCATGGCGAAGAACATGAGTGCGGGCATCACCAAGGCGAAGGACATGATTGCGGCCATCATAAGGGTGATGAGGGGTGCCGCCGTCATCACGGCGAGTGAACTACCCATGCTTAAAAGCACGGGCTTCCCGCTTCACAGGCAATAACCTTACGATAGAGCAGATCTGATTCTGCTCCAAAGCAGAGGGTTTGACCTCCACGGGACTCTGAGCTCCCTATTCCGGGGAGACTGTATATTCTTTT
>JAFWEV010000055.1 GCA_017512745.1 Oscillospiraceae bacterium | reverse complement strand
TATGACTGGGAGCACGCGGCATGGGACACGAGAACGGTGGGCACCGATCCCGAGAAGATAGTGGATATTATGAACTACTACTGCAACAGGATGGAGGATGCCGGATACAGATCCATGCTCTATATAAACAACTGGATGGCATATCAGGAGCTGGATATAGTTAAGATCCAGCACAGAGACTGGTGGCTTGCAGAGTGGTTTGTCGATGACGGCAATTCGGCACCGACTTTCTACTACAAATACGAGATGCTCCAGTATTCAAGCAGAGGCAGCGTGCCGGGAATACCGGCAGAGGTGGATATGAATATTCTTTTTGAAGATTATGCGGAGGAACCGTGAGATGAGTGATGTCGAAAAGCTTCAGGAAATAATCGATTCGTCAAACAGGATAGTCTTCTTTGGCGGAGCCGGAGTCTCTACTGAGAGCGGGATACCTGATTTCAGATCCGTGGACGGTCTTTACAACCAGAAGTGGGACTGGCCGCCCGAACAGATCCTGAGCCACACGTTCTTTCTGAGACACACTTCCGACTTCTACCGGTTCTACAGGGAAAAGATTCTTATTCCGGGCGTCATGCCCAATATAGCGCATTACAAGCTGGCCGAACTGGAGAGCGCCGGAAAACTGCTGTCGGTCGTGACGCAGAACATAGACGGACTTCACCAGAAGGCCGGAAGCAAAAGAGTGTGGGAGCTGCACGGATCCGTGCTGCGCAATACATGCATGAACTGCGGCAGACACTATGATGAGAACGTGATACTCAGTCAGGAGGGCATACCGGTATGTCCCGAATGCGGAGGCATTATCAAGCCGGATGTAGTGCTTTACGAAGAGTCCCTTGACGAAGATGTCATGTACGGCGCCGTCAGGGACATAAACAGCGCGGACTGTCTCATCATCGCCGGAACATCCATGACCGTCTATCCTGCGGCGGGACTTGTGAGGTATTTCGGCGGCAACAGGATAGTCCTTATAAACAGGGACGCCACTCAGGCTGACAGTTTCGCCAACCTCGTGATCCATGATAAAGTGGGCGAGATACTGAGTCAGGTCAGGGTGTAGATCCTCCGAAATTTTTTGCTTTCCAATTGTTGACATCATCTGGCAGTGGTGATATCATTTATAAACGCTGAAAGCAAACGCGGGTGTAGTTCAATGGTAGAACACTAGCCTTCCAAGCTAGATACGTGGGTTCGATTCCCATCACCCGCTCCAATTGTGCCTGTAGCTCAGCTGGATAGAGCATCTGCCTTCTAAGCAGAGGGTCTGGGGTTCGAGTCCCTACAGGCACGCCATAAAGCAGGATCAATGATTTGATCCTGTTTTTTGTTTATCAACGGGTCTCAGGAGACAGGAAATGGCATATTCTATCAATCAGGATCAGAACGGAAAACTCAAAAAAGTAAAACTGTTTGCCCTTGACATGGACGGCACTCTCTATCTCGGAAACAGGTGGATACTGGGAGCGGAGGATTTTCTTGCAGCAATAAAAAGCGGAGGCAGAAGATATACCTTTATGACGAACAATTCGTCCAGAGGTATAGGCACGTATATTTCGAAACTGGAGTCCATGAACCTCAGAGCGGCCGAGGATGAGTTCACCACTTCGGCAAAGGCGACTATATGGTACCTGAATCGGGAGCATCCCGGAGCGTCAGTATTTCTTATGGGGAACAGCTCACTTAAAGAGGAGTTTCTTAAAGAAGGGATAAATGTGACTGAAGAAGGCGACCCGGACGTAGTTGTCGCCGCGTTCGACACGGAACTCACATATAAGAAACTGTGCGTCACCTGCGATCTCGTGAGAGAGGGAAAACCGTATATCGCAACACATCCGGATATCAACTGTCCTACGGAGACGGGATTCATTCCGGATCTCGGATCCATGATCGAACTCATTGCCTCCTCTGCCGGCAGAAGACCTGATATCATCATCGGCAAGCCGAACAGAACAATGATGGAATACCTCATCAGCGCTTCAGGATATGCGCCGGATGAGATCTGCGTCATAGGAGACAGGCTGTATACGGATATAGCCTTCGGAGAGAAAAACGGTATCATGAGCATACTCGTTCTCAGCGGAGAGACTTCGTATGAGGATCTGCTTGCATCGGATAATCATCCCGATCTCGTTTTCGATTCAGTCAGGGAAATTATTCCCCTTTTGTGACGCTCAAATCTTGACATTATCGCTGCGGTTTGTTATTATTTCGATTGCCGCTTAATGGTTGTGGTGGATGTAGCTCAGTTGGTTAGAGTACCAGGTTGTGGCCCTGGGGGTCGTGGGTTCGAGTCCCATCATCCACCCCATTTTTTTTTACCATAATTTAATAGGCTGTAGCCAAGCGGTAAGGCAACGGACTTTGACTCCGTCATTTCGCTGGTTCGAATCCAGCCAGCCTAACCAAAGAGAACTGTGCCCGAAGCACAGTTCTTTTTGCATCCCGGATCTAGATAAACATTGACTTTTACAGGTTTTTTTAGTATAATGCATTCTTGTAAAGTTAAATCACTTTACAATATCTCGAAAGGAAGATCGTTATCATGGCAAAAGATATGTCGTTTTCATATCTCTTGGACTTCTACGCTCCGGCTCTGACAGAAAAGCAGAGAGAGATCGTGGAAATGTATTACTATAACGATTATTCTTTGGCTGAGATCGCCGATAACTGTGGGATCACGAGACAGGGTGCGAGAGATGCCATCAAGAGAAGTGAAACGATCATAAATGACCTCGAGTACAGACTGGGCTTCGCTAAGCAGTATGAGCAGACAAAAGAAGAACTTGAGAAGATTTCGGTGCTCGCGAAGAAGATAATCAAAGAAAATTCACAGTACGGCACCAATGACTACATCCACAGATATGCGGAGAATATTCTGAAGTCGGTTAACAACATAGCTTTGGAAGACAGCGAGAATACGGACTAATGGCATTTGAAGGACTGACCGGAAAACTAAACAGTATCTTTTCCAAGCTCAAACAGCGCGGGAAACTGTCGGAGAAAGACGTTCAGGCTGTTATGCGCGAGATCAGACTTGCGCTGCTGGAAGCTGACGTCAATTATAAAGTTGCGAAGGAATTCGTGGCATCAGTATCCGAGAGAGCCGTAGGAGCCGAGGTCATGGAGAGCCTGACACCGGCACAGCAGGTCATCAAGATAGTCAATGATGAGCTTACTCAGCTGATGGGCGGCACCGTGACCGAGCTTAAGCTCGAGCCGAAAGGCACCAACGTCATCATGATGTGCGGACTTCAGGGCTCAGGCAAGACAACGCATTCCGTCAAGATAGCAAAGTATTACAAAGAGCACGGAAGACGCCCTATGATAGCAGCCTGCGACGTTTACAGACCGGCGGCTATCGATCAGCTGAAGATACTCGGACAGCAGGCGGAGATCTACGTCTTCGATGAAGGGCAGGGAGATCCCGTCATGATCGCGAAGCATGCATATGACTATGCAAGAGATCACGGATATGACATTCTCTTCCTCGATACCGCAGGACGACTCCATGTTGACGAACAGCTCATGGAAGAGCTGCAGAACATAAAGAAGACCATTAATGTCGGGTCGTCGCTTCTGGTTGTCGACTCAATGACAGGTCAGGATGCAGTCAACGTTGCGTCTTCATTCTCCGAGCAGATCGGGATAGACGGTGTTGTCCTCACAAAACTCGACGGCGATGCGAGAGGCGGTGCTGCGCTGTCCGTTCTGAAGGTGACAGGCAAACCTATACTGTTTGCCGGTACCGGTGAGAAGATAGGAGACATCGAACAGTTCCATCCCGACAGGATGGCATCCAGGATACTCGGCATGGGAGATGTGCTCTCCTTTATTGAGAAAGCGCAGACGCAGTTTGACGAGAAGGAAGCCGAGGAGCTGTCAAAGAAGATCAAGAAGGGTATGGATATGAACGACCTTCTGGATCAGATGCACAAGCTCGAGAAGATGGGCGGCATAAAGGAAGTCGCAAGGATGATGCCGGGAGGTGCTCAGATAAAAGAAGAAGACCTCGACGACAGCCTCCTCAAGAAAACCGAAGCCATCATCTATTCAATGACGCCCGCCGAGAGGGCAAAGCCCTCTATAATCGATCCCAAGAGAAAGAGAAGGATCGCCGCCGGAAGCGGAACAAAGGTCGAGGATGTCAACAGACTGCTCAGACAGTTTGAACAATCCAACAAGATGATTAAGCAGATGCAGAAGAAGGGCAAACGCAGAAGAGGATTCTTCAATCCGGGATTCGGCGGAAACCAGTTTGGCATGATGAACTGAGCTTATAGACCAGAACGGTTTGTATATATAATTTTTTAATAAGTATTTTTATTTAAGGAGACCTTAAAATGGCAGTAAAAATCAGATTGCGCAGAATGGGCGCTAAGAAAGCACCGAGCTATCGTATCGTAGTTGCAGACAGCCGTTTCCCGAGAGACGGAAGATTCATCGAAGAGATCGGACTCTATGATCCCTGCACAGATCCTGCAACAGTCAGAATAGACGCTGACAAAGCTAAGCAGTGGCTTTCAAACGGTGCACAGCCGACAGATACAGTCAGAGACCTTCTGAAAAAAGAGGGAATCCTTCCTGGTAGCAACCAGTAATCCGGAGCAGTTATGGAAGAATTACTCGTCACTCTCGCTCAGGGTCTTGTTGAGGACAAAGAAGCTGTAAAGGTAACGGTCGATGAGCCGAACGAGGAAGGCAGAATAGTATTCCACCTTTCTGTTGCAGAATCGGATATGGGCAGAGTTATTGGAAAACAGGGTCGTATCGCAAAGGCTATCAGAACGATCATGGGTGCTGCGGCATCCAAAGCTGACGTCAAGGTAGCTGTTGAGATAGACTGATCCCCAGTCTTTGACAGCCTCACAGCAGATATACAGCTGTGGGGTTTTTTTCTTATTTCTGATATCGGTCTGGAGGAATGCTCTGCGTATATGGGCGATCTTGGAGAAAAAAACGGACTCACATATGTTGCGCTGAGGGACAGACCTGAACTTGCCGCAGCTGCAGCAAGGTGGTTCCACGAAAAATGGGGTGTTCCCGAAACGGCATACCTCGAATGCATAGATGCATATCTGGGAAATTCAACGGATTACGGGTGGTATTTGTGCCTTGACGGGGATACTATAGTAGGCGGACTGGGAGTTATTGAAAACGATTTTCATAAGAGAAAAGACCTCACCCCGAATGTATGTGCAGTATATACCGAGGAAGAGTACCGCCGCCGAGGCATCGCAGGACATCTGCTCAAAATGGCGGTGGATGATCTCCGGAGCCGGGACATAACACCGGTATATCTCGTAACGGATCATACAGGACTGTATGAGCGTTATGGCTGGGAATTTCTCTGCATGGTCGAGAGCGAAGGAGATCCCGGCACATCCAGAATGTATATACACCGCTAAAGCGGTGAAAAACATGGACTTGTGGTCAACTCTCATGCCGGTCATATGAGGTTAAGGGCAGGAAAACCCACAACGGACAGCAGCCCGACAGACAGAATGAAATATATGTTCTCTGAACGGAGAAACACAATGGATACTGTTCTTTATATACATGGTAAAGGCGGCAGTGCAGACGAGGCGGAACACTACAGAACACTGTTTTCGTCCTGCAAAGTTATTGGTCTTGACTATAAGAACTTTACGCCCTGGGAAACAGGGCGCGAGATAAGCGATGCTGTTTCCGGGCTTAGAAAGGAATATGACAGAGTTATTCTCATCGCCAACAGTATAGGCGCGTTCTTTTCGATGAATGCCGGTATAGAGAATGACGTCTTCCATGCTTTTTTCATATCGCCGGTGGTCGATATGGAGAGGCTCATAACCGATATGATGTCGTGGGCGGGCGTTACAGAGGAGGAACTGAAGGCAAAAGGAACGATCGGGACATCGTTCGGTGAAGATCTTTCGTGGGAGTATCTCTGCTATGTGAGGGAGCACCCGATAGAGTGGACTGTTCCCACGGATATTCTCTATGGGAGCAGAGATGATCTTACTTCACTCGAGACCATGACATCGTTTGCGCGTAAACACAATGCCGGGCTTACCGTAATGGAAGGCGGCGAACACTGGTTCCACACGGAAGAGCAGATGGCTTTTCTGGATAAATGGATCGGTGAAAAAACGGTATATTGAGCCTCGCGGCTTGATATAAATACTATTTTTGGAGAGTACTGTTTGAGAAAGTACGGAACACTGGAGATTGTGGACTGACAGGGAGGTCATGCGACACGATCGAGAGACCTCCCGCCGACAGGCAATTGAAAGTCAACAATATTCAGGAGGCTAAAAAATGGATAAAAACGACTATGTCATTCGTTTGGAAAAAGAAGAAGACTACGCTTCTACAGAAAACCTTGTCAGAGAGGCATTCTGGAACGTTTACCGGCCGGGGTGCAGTGAGCATTATGTGCTCCATGAACTGCGCAGCTATCCCGATTTTGTCAGGGAACTGGACCTGGTCATGACTGAGTCCGGCAGACTGATCGGGCAGACGGTCTCCGTAAAAGCGGTAATACATTCCGATGACGGCAGAGAGATACCCGTTCTCACGATGGGACCGGTGTGCATAGCGCCTGATCTTCAGCGTAACGGGCTCGGAAAACTGCTCGTTACCAGTTCGCTTGATAAAGCCCGTGAACTGGGTTTCGGAGCGGTGCTCCTTGAGGGAAACATCGGATTCTACAGCAGTTGTGGCTTTGACTATGCGGGCAGATACGGGATCAGATATCACGGTCTGCCGGACGGAGCCGATTCGTCTTTCTTCCTGTGTACAGAACTCATACCCGGATATCTTGACGGTGTTACAGGTACATATGAGACTCCGGCAGCATATTATGTGGATGACAGCGATGTCGAAAGATTCGACAAAGCGTTTCCGCAGAAGATCAAACTGAAGCTTCCCGGACAGCTTTTCTGAACAGAATGATCCGCGTTCGGCAGCGGAAACAGCGGAGAGCCGCATCAGTTGCTGCGGCTCTCCGCAGGCAAAGAAGCTTAAGATCGTTACATGTAAGGCAATACTGGCGATGCTCATTATTGCGAGAATAGCATTTTTTCTGATTTCGAAGAGGTTTCTCTATGAGAAGTAATAACAACACGGGTATTCATCCGAAAGACATGGTCAGGAAGACAGTGATCAGCAGCAGATCCACTGCGGATATTTATTTTGACGATCAGATAATACGCGTGAGGGGAGAACTGTGCATGAACTATTTTCTTGCCGATCCCTATACGATGATCCGGATCGAGGAATCTGACCTTGGTATCTGGCCGTGGCAGCTCAGTGCGGAAAGACAGCAGAATCATCTTTCCGATGAAAAGATGATGTCATGTATGGCAGCGGTAAGAAACTACTGCCGGAACTCTGAGGATCTCATAGTGTTCCTCACAAGAGAGTTTGAGGATAGGGCATTCCAGCTGGCGGACATGCTGAGTGACAGAAAAATAACCAAACTGACAGCTATACAGATGCTGAAGGACGATTTCCCGGAGGAGTCTCTGCTGTTCTGCAAAGATGAGATAGAGACAGCTGTTTCAGGTTACAGATGGCATACCGAAAAAGACCCTCAGGAGGAAAATGTATAAAAAAGAACCATGACAAAAATCCCGTCAAGGATTCTTACTGCAGAGGTGGACACTGAAGCGAAAATAATATAGACTCCATTATTAGTTTTTGAAAATAGAAGGACTGTTATGAAGCAATATTTGGAAATAGGTGAAATAGTGGCTCTTCACGGCATCAAAGGTGCGGTGAAGATCTATCCGTGGAGCGATACCCCTCAGGTTCTTACGAGAATAAAGGAACTCTATCTTCGTGAGGACGGAACGGGAAAACTTGAACTGACAAAGACTTCTGTTCAGAAGAACATGATCCTCGCTTCGATAAAAGGATATGACGAGCCGGAGGAATCAAGAAAACTCGTCGGCAGTACAGTATATGCCAACAGAAAAGACATTCCGCTTCCGAAAGGAAGGATGTTCATAGACGATATCCTCGGGTTTGAGATAATCGATGCGGACAGCAGCAAGGTGTACGGAACGCTTCAGGATGTGACATCCAACGGAGCTCATGATATCTATCACATAAAGTGCGGCGAAAAGACGGTTCTGTTCCCGGCGGTTGACGAGTTTATCGACAGGATCGACACGGAGGCATCCGCAATTTATGTAAAGCCTATCGGAGGCATGTTCGAATGAGAATAGATATATTGACGCTTTTTCCGGATATGTTCACCCCGTATCTCGAAACAAGCATTATCGGCAGGGCTATAAAGAACGGATTCATCGAAGTGCATTGTCACAACATAAGGGACTATACACTCAATAAGCAGAAACAGGTCGATGATGCGCCTTACGGCGGCGGATTCGGGATGGTTATGAACGCTCAGCCGGTATACGACTGTTTTCAGGCGGTCTGTGATATGGCGGGGACGAGACCTCATCTAATATATATGACTCCCTGCGGAAAAGTACTGAATCAGCAGATCATAAAGGACACAGCGGAGCGCGAAAATATAGCTATTCTCTGCGGTCACTATGAGGGAATAGATGACCGTGTCATAGAGGAGATCGTGGACGAACAGATCTCGGTTGGAGATTACGTGCTGACGGGCGGGGAACTGCCGGCACTTATTCTCACCGATGCCGTATCAAGATTGTGTGACGGAGTGCTCGCTGACGAATCGTGCTATACGGAAGAGAGCCATTATTCAGGACTGCTCGAATATCCGCAGTACACAAGACCTGTCGAGTGGCACGGCATGACAGTGCCGGATGTGCTTCTTTCGGGACACCACGCAAATATCCAGAAATGGAGACATGAAAAAGCTGTCGAGAGGACAAAGGAACTGAGACCCGATATGTGGGAGAAATACAAAGCCGGAGGCGGAAAATGATAGGGACGCTTATAAATACTGGAGCGATCGTTCTCGGGACCCTGATAGGACTGCTGCTCAAGAAAGCGCTTCCCAAGGATATTGACAAGCCGATCATGACTGTCGAGGGAGTCGCCATCATGATAATAGGACTGAACGGCATGCTCACAAGGATGTTTACTGTTGAGGACGGAAAAGTCTCATCTCACGGCGAACTCATACTCCTCATAAGTCTTGTCGTCGGAACGCTTATAGGAACACTGCTTGATCTTGACGGCAAGATCGCAAAGGCCGGCAACGCCCTTGAACGCAGATTCGGAAAAGACGGATTTGCGGGCGGATTCATCAATGCTTCTCTGGTTTTCTGCATAGGAGCAATGTCCATAATGGGACCGATTGCCGAGAGACTGGAAGGGGATATGTCGATCCTTCTCGAGAAGAGCATAATGGACGGGATCAGCGCCATCCTCTTTGCTGTGGCAATGGGATGGGGAGTTATAGGCGCAGCGGTGAGCGTACTGGCAGTACAGGGATTCTTTGCGCTGCTCGCGAATCTTTTTGTCGGAGTTTCGAGCGCAATGCTGGCCGATTTTTTCATTGTCGGATTCTCGATAATCATGTGTATCGGCTTCAATTTCACAATGAACACAAAGATAAAGACTGCAAACATGATACCCGCGTTGCTGGTGCCGATAGTTTACAATCTCTTTACTTAAATATGATCTGCTTTGTAAAGAAACTAGATACAATGTTCAAAGTCGCAAAAAAATTCTAGCAAAAATGCACAACCATTCGACATCCGAAACGGGTGAATATTGGAATAAGTTAAGATATTTTTTCTGCGGCAATTCTATTTGTTGACCTTGAAAAAGCAATCCTATATTATATACGTGCTACTAAATAACATTTAGTTTGCAGACAGTTCCAAAGCTATAGATAATGATCGTCAGGATCACCCTATAGTTCTCATATTACAAAGGCAGGGAATCAAATGTATATTAAAGATGTCACAGTAGAGAATCAGGTCGGACTCCATGCTAGACCGGCGACATTCTTTATCCAGAAGGCTAATGAATATAAGTCTTCTATCTGGGTAGAAAAGGACGACAGACGCGTCAATGCAAAGAGTCTTCTCGGTGTCCTCTCTCTCGGAATCATCGGCGGAACATCCATCAGAATCATTGCTGACGGATCCGACGAACAGCTCGCAGTTGAAGGACTCGTAAAGCTCGTAAGCTCCGGCTTCAACGAATAATCATCATCAACCAAACCGCCTGATAGGCGGTTTTTTTCTTTTGCGGAATTATATATTCTTTAATATAGAAGCATAAGTCGAGACATCACATGCTGCGGGAGAACAGATTTGAGATTTGAACATACAGACAGAAAAGGATTCTGGATCGGATTTATAGATTTTTTTACTGCCGGGATATTTCTTCTTATATATATGCCTATGGGACTTCAGGCTGAACTGGACTGTATTCTCGGCAGACGGACACAGAGGTACTGGGTGGCATATCTGCTGGGGATACCCACGCTGTTTATTTACACGCTTGTGTGGATAGCCAGGATTGCCGAAGAACTTAAGGCAAAGGCTGCTGAGTTGGGGATAGAAGGAAAACACACATCCTTTAAGCATATGTTTTACTGGAATGTACTGGGGATATTTGTCGGAGTAGGACCGATGATAGCCACATACAGGTTTTTCAGGACGCTCAACCTGATAGAGAAGAGATTGAACGAAATACAACAATGATATCTGTATGACGTGCGAAAACATTATGAGCGGAAAGGCGGACAGACAGTGAAGATCGGAGAAACTTTTTATACGGACTCAAGATCCGAATGGCGCGCGTGGCTCTCTGAACATTTTGAGACATCAAAGGAGATATGGTTCGTGTTTCCTGACAGATCATCCGAAGAAGCCGGACTGCCGTACAATGATGCTGTGGAGGAGGCGCTCTGCTTCGGCTGGATCGACGGGCAGGCCGCAAAACTGGACGATGATCACACTGCAAGACGGTTCTCGCCGAGAAGAAAGGGAAGCGGTTTCTCTCAGCCGAACATAGAACGGCTGAAGTGGCTCGACGGGCAAGGACTGATACATGAGAAGGTAAGACCGTCTGTCGAAGATGTCATCGCCAAGCCGTTTGAATGGCCGCCGGATATAATGGAGGCGTTGAGACAGGACGATGAGACCTGGAACAACTTCAATGCTTTTTCGGAAGGATACAGAAGAATAAGAATCGCATATATTGACGCTGCAAGGGCGAGACCCGGTGAGTTCGAAAAAAGACTCGGCACTTTTCTTGCCAGGACGAAAGCCGGCAAGAGGATATCAGGGTACGGCGGAGTCGAGAAGTATTACGGGGAGACCTCTCCCCGAAGGACATACTTTATGAAGACCGCACGGATCGGATTCTCGTTATGGGAAAGCACAGACATACATCTCGCTGAAAAACTCTGGGGCGACCCGAAGGTCACAAGATACATATGTGCTTCAGGGGTCTTTTCCGAAGATGATATTATGAACAGACTTGAAGATGAGATAAAGCGGTACAGAGATCACAGGGTCCAGTACTGGCCGATTTTTGAACTTGCCACCGGCAACCTTATAGGATGCTGCGGACTGAGACCGCACGGTAAGGATGAATACGAACTGGGGTTTCATCTTTGCCCTGAATACTGGGGCATGGAGTATGCAAAAGAGGCAGCATCAGCAGTAATAGGGTATGCATTTGGCGAACTGCGGGCCGAAAGGATCACAGCGGGGCATAATCCGGAGAATACAAGATCACGCAGAGTCATAGAAAAACTGGGATTCAGGTATACGGGAGATGAATTCTACAAACCGACGGGCTTGTATCACCCGTCATATGTACTGTATCCCAAAACACAGGATCCGGAACGGTCATGAGATATGGAGATATCCGAATATGGTGAAAAGACTGCGTTATGGGAACACGAATACGTTCTTCGTCAAAGAAAGCGGAAGAGGCTTGCTGGTAGATACTGATTACGCCGGGACGCTGCCAATGTTTTTCAGATGTATAAAGCAGGCAGACATAAGTATCAAGGATATCGGATACCTGCTCGTCACACACTATCATCCGGATCATATGGGAATAGCCGGAGAACTGCAGAAACTCGGCGTCAAGCTCCTGCTGATAAATATACAGAAACCGTACGTCCATTTTTCCGACAGAATATTTGAACGGGAAAAACGCTTCGGCTATGAAACTCCAGATGAGACGGCCGCCCTGATGGTAAGCTGTGAAGAGAGCAGAGCATTTCTCCAGGGGATCGGTATCAAAGGCGAAATAATACACACTCCGGGTCACAGCGAAGACAGTGTCACGCTTGTGCTTGACGAAGGAAGTTGTATTGTAGGCGATCTTGAACCGTTTGAGTTTCTTGAGGGATACGAGGACAATCCAGAACTCAGAGATTCATGGGAGAAGATAATGAGCAGAAAACCGAAAAGGATACTGTTTGCACATGCAAACGAGAAAAAACTCCCTTAATGGATCATTTTGACGACAGGAGCCGTTATTATGAAAATATACAGGATCGATCAGAATTCCAGAAAAAAGATCAACGATCTCGTCACAGACAGATGGTACAGTCTTGATATGATCGTAAGAGGTGAACGCATCGATCTCAGCGATGCTGACGGGTGGTACACTGCGGATGAAGGCGGAATCACAGGACTTCTTACGTTCAGGATTATAGGCGGCGAGATGGAGATACTGTCTCTCGACAGCTTAAAAGAGAATAAGGGTATCGGAACGGCGCTTCTGGATACCGCTGTTTCGGAAGCCCGTGATAAAGGAATAGAAAGGATCGTTCTGATCACCACAAATGACAATATCAGAGCGCTGAGATTTTATCAGAAATTCGGATTTGACATGTGCGGCTTCTTCAGAAACGCACTGGACAGGTCGAGAAAACTGAAACCGGAGATCCCTTTGATCGGAACAGACGGGATACCGCTGAAGCATGAGATAGAAATGGAACTGTTTGTCTGAGACGGGAGAACCGATTGCATATTCTGACCGACACTGCGAAACAGAGCGGAGCCGCGCCTGCGAATAACAGTAAAAAAGCATAGTGATCAACAAGAGCGCTTCCGGAAGCAGCCAAGCTTTCGGAAGTTTTTGCTGTGAGTATTCCGTATGTGCTCAGGGATGGATTGCTTTGCAGGTGTGATATACTGAACATGACAGCAGGACCGTCCGGATACTCCGGGCTGTCAGATATACAGCGGAAAAGAGATCAGATCATGTTCAATCATCACGATATAACAAGAGATCAGTTCATGCTCGAGGGACCGCTCGCGAAGCACGGGTATGACTGGTGGTGGCACTCCTTCACGGCTCAGGACCGGGAAACCGGGGAAGACAAGCCGTTTTTTATAGAATTCTTTATATGCAATCCCGCCTTAGCCAAAGATGATCCGATTCTCGGACAGCTTCCGGAGAACAGAGAAGCCGGGAAAAAACCGTCATACCTCATGGTCAAAGCCGGCACATGGGGAAAGGACCACCGGCAGCTGCACAGATTCTTTTCCCTTAAGAATGTGAGGATCAGGGAAGGCTCGCCGTACAGGATAGAAGCGGAGGACTGTCTTGCGGGAGAGGCTGCTCTCAGAGGAAGCATCAGTATATCGAAAGAGGATGCCGCAGACCACCCGGAATGGATGTGCGATGCCGGAGAGATGTCCTGGGACCTCACTGTGGATAAAAAGGTCGCGTTTAATGTTGGATACGGTGCCAGCAGACCTTTGCGGGATGCGGAGGCGTTCGCCATGTACTGGCACGCAGAAGGAATGAAGACCGAATACAGCGGAACAGTGACATTCGAAGGCAGGACCTATGACGTTACCCCATGTAAATGCTATGGCTATGCAGACAAGAACTGGGGAAGAGATTTTACAAGTCCCTGGGTCTGGCTCTCCTCTAACTGTCTTATCAGCAAAAAGACAGGAAAACAGCTGCATAACAGCGTGTTCGATATAGGCGGAGGACGTCCCAAGATATATTTCGTTCCGCTGGACCGCAGACTTCTTGGAGTCATTTGGTATGAGGGACGGGAGTACGATTTCAACTTCTCAAAACTGCACCTGCATGTCAGAACGGAATTCTCATTTGAGGAAGAGGACGAGACTGTTCACTGGAAGGTGCGCCAGGAGAATGTCCATGCTGTAATGGAGACAGAAATATTCTGCAGAAAAGAAGATATGCTGTTTGTCAATTATGAAGCCCCGGACGGTTCAAAACGTCACAACCGCCTCTGGAACGGCGGAAACGGTTGGGGCACGGTAAAACTGTACGACAAAGAGAACGGCGAACTCAGACTGATTGATGAGATAGAGGCCACCCATGTCGGATGCGAATACGGGGAATACGATCCGGAATGATCTCCTATACATGATGCTGAAACAATTGAAGTATTATAATTAATAAAAAACGACAGCGATAGAAAAAATATGGAAGACAGACTGACAAGACTATATAAGGCTGCGATGAACCTGCCGATG
Source organism: Oscillospiraceae bacterium (assembly GCA_017512745.1). Classification (GTDB taxonomy): domain Bacteria; phylum Bacillota; class Clostridia; order Oscillospirales; family Ruminococcaceae; genus RGIG5675. Next base: position 5,207 of record JAFWEV010000055.1, on the reverse strand, counting down.
ATGCCGGGCGTCTACAAGATGAAGAACAGAAATGACGACATCATCTACATCGGCAAGGCCAAGAGACTGAAAAACAGAGTCAGCAGCTATTTTAAACCAGGTGCGGATCATCAGCCTAAAGTGGCAAAGATGGTCTCTCTTGTCGACCATTTTGACGTAATAGTGACGGACAGCGAGTTCGAGGCACTCGTGCTCGAGTGCTCGCTCATAAAGCAGCATTCACCCAAATACAATATCCTTCTCAAGGACGATAAGGGGTTTTCATATATCCGCGTGAGCAATGAGGAATACCCGAGGATCACGGCAGAACTCCAGAAGAATGACGACGACGCCAGGTATATAGGCCCTTACATGAGTTCCTTCGGAGTCAGAAGGATGGTGGAATCCGCCCAGCTGGCGTTCGGACTTCCGACGTGCAACAGGAAATTCCCAAGGGATTTCGGCAAGGGGAGACCATGCCTCAATGCGCATATAGGAAGATGCATGGCGCTCTGCAGAGGGAAGATCTCAAAAGAGGAGTACGGGAAGACAGTAGATGCGGCGGTAGAGATGCTGACAAAGGGAACGGATCATATCCTCAAACTCCTTCAGACGCAGATGGAGGAAGCAAGCGAGAATCTCGAATTCGAGCGTGCGGCGAGACTCAGGGACAGCATAAACTCCATAAAGAAGATGGCTGACGGTCAGAAGATAATCCACAGCGAAACATATCAGGATACCGACATCTTCGGATTTGCCGCAAATGAGAAGAGCGTGTGCGCCGCGGTGCTGATCTTCAGGAACGGAAAGCTCGAGGACAAGGAAGAGAAGATAATCAAGGACACCACGGATCTCAATGAGGCTCGTGACGAGTTTATCGCGCATTACTATATAAACAAGGATAAGCATCAGCTCCCGAGAAGAGTCCTGTGTGATGCGGATTTTGATTCGAGAGAAGCTCTTGAACAGATGCTGACGGAAAAAGCGGGGAGAAAAGTCCTTGTCACCATACCGCAGAAAGGTGAAAGCCTGGCACTCATCAACATGGCGTACAAGAATACTGCGGACAGACTGAGACGGGACCAGCAGCGCAAGACACGCGACGAAGCTGCGCTCGGCGAACTTGCGAACCTTCTCGGAATGAAAGCACCTCCGGAGAGGATAGAGGCTTACGATATCTCCAACTACGGTGACGAGAAAACGGCCGGGATGACCGTATTTGTAAAGGGACTGCCAAGAAGAGCAGACTACACGAGATTCAAGATAAAGACTGTAGAAGGAATAGACGACTACGCTTCAATGACAGAAGTCATACTGAGGCGGATAGGCAGATTTGACAGCGGTGACGCCCATTTTGCAAATAAACCGGATCTCATTCTGCTCGACGGCGGCGCAGGTCATCTTGCGGTAATATCCGAAGCTGTGAAGGGGACGTCCTTTGAGGATGTTCCGATGTTCGGAATGGTAAAAGACTCGAAGCACAGGACAAGAGGAATAGTGGGGCAGGCGGGCGAGATACAGGTGTCAATGCACAAGAATGCATTTGCCTTTGTGACGTCCATACAGGATGAGACGCACAGGTATGCCATCACATTCCAGAGAAAGACCCACAGCCGTGGTATGACACATTCGTCTCTCAATGATATAGAAGGAATAGGACCGGCAAGAGCAAAGGCTCTGCTCAAGCATTTCGGCACCATAAGAGAGATAAGAGAAGCCTCGGTCGAAGAACTGCTCAAAGCCAAGGGAATGACCAGAACGTCAGCGGAAGCTGTCTATAATTATTACCACTGAGAGGGGATAACCTTATATGTCGCTTAATATCGTAAGAAACGATATAACCAAAATGAAAGTCGATGCCATCGTAAATGCTGCCAACAGCAGTTTGCTCGGAGGCGGCGGTGTTGACGGCGCGATCCACAATGCTGCAGGACCGGGACTCCTTGAGGAGTGCAGGACAATAGGAGGCTGTCCTGCCGGGGAGGCCAGGATAACAAAGGGATATGATCTTCCCGCTAAATTTGTTATACACACGGTAGGACCCGTTTGGAACGGAGGTAACAGCGGAGAGGAAGAACTGCTGAGAAAGGCATACAGATCATCTCTCGAACTGGCTGTCGAGAACGGCATTGAGTCTATCGCTTTCCCAATCATCAGCGGAGGAGCGTACGGATATCCGAAGCGCGAGGCGATAGATATCGCGATGAGCGAGTTCAGAACCTTTCTTGAGGACCACGATATCGCGATTACGCTTGTGCTTTATGACAGAGATTCATATCTAACGGGACTTGATCTTCGCTCAAGGATACAGGCTTTTATCGACGACAACTATGTCGACGAGCACTTTGTCGCAAGATCGTCTGCTGAGAGATTTTCCGGAATGTACAGGTCGGCTCCGCCTGCCGGACACATGCCTGCGGCTAAATCCGGACCTGCGCCAAAATACAGCCGGAAAAAACGTGAAAACCTTTTTGGCCGGATACTTCCGAAGAGATCGGAAGAAGCCGACGAGGAACTGAAAGAAGAGAGATACATTGATCGCAGTAATGAACCTCTCAAAAGCATTACCGTTGACGGAATGTATTCACTGTCCGACCTTGAGAGCAGGCTGAGGGAAGTCGATGAAAGCTTTTCCCAGATGCTGATAAGAAAGATCGACGAGAAGGGCATTACCGATTCCGAGTGCTACAAAAGGGCTAACATCGACAGAAAGCATTTCTCCAAGATTAAGAACGATCCCGCATATAAGCCGAGAAAACAGACGGCTCTCGCTTTTGCGGTAGCTCTTGAACTTCCGCTCGCCGAGACGGAAGAACTGCTCAGAAAAGCGGGTTTTGCGCTTTCCCACAGCAGTAAGTCCGACATAATCGTAGAGTATTTCATAAGACAGCATACATACGACATATTCACGATAAACGAGGCACTGTTCGAGTTCGATCAGCCGCTGCTCGGCACTTGATAAAAATGTCGCCTTTTATGCGACCTTGCGCGACTCCATAAGATTTAAACTGAGACTGCAATCAAGAGATGCAGTCTCAGTTATTATCTGAAAGGAGTTTATAAAAATGAAAAACAATATCACAGAAGTAGTAATGATAGTTGACAAGAGCGGGTCCATGCACGGGCTGGAGTCAGACACCATCGGCGGTTTCAATTCAATGATCGACGAACAGCGCAAAAAGGACGGACAGGTCTATGTGACGACGGTATTCTTCAATGACCGTTACGATGTCATCCACGACAGAGTACCTCTAGACAAGGTGACGCCGATCACCGAAAAAGACTATGTCACAGCCGGATGCACTGCCCTCATAGACGCCATAGGAAGATCGGTCGATCACATCTCTGAGGTACATAAATACATAAGAGAAGAGGACGTACCGGAGAACACGATATTCGTGATCATCACTGACGGAATGGAGAATGCCAGCAGACAGTATTCCTCAGATCAGGTCAAAAAGATGATAAGCCGGAAGAAAGAAGAGAAGAACTGGGAATTCATTTTCCTCGGCGCCAATATCGACGCCTGCGAAACAGCTGCCTCGTTCGGAATAGACCGCGACAGGTCGGTGGATTATCTTGCGGATTCCGCTGGAACCAGAAAGAACTTCAGCGTGCTGGGAAAGGCTATAGCGGGGATGAGAATGTCCGGATCATTTGACACTATGGAGCTCGAGGAGATCAGAGAGGACTATAAAAAACGCAAAAAATAATATAAAAGCGGCTGAGGAGCGGAGGATCATCCTCCGCTTTTTGCTGTATCCGTCATTGACACTGCACCCAAATATTCCATAATAATATGTAGTATGCATTTTGGGAGACGTCATGAAAGTTATTACCGGAAAATACAGAGGAAGGATGCTCTACACTCTCGAGGGCAGAGATATTGTCCGGCCTACCGCTCAGAAGACCAAGGAAGGCCTTTTCTCTGCGATACAATTCAAAGTCCAGGGAGCAAAAGTGCTGGATCTCTTTGCGGGATCGGGACAGCTAGGTATTGAAGCGCTCTCAAGAGATGCAAAGAGTGCCGTCTTTGTGGACAATAACAGATATTCTGTAAAAGTGATCCAGAAAAACCTGTCTCTCGTCGGCGCCGGAGCCGAAGCGAGGGTGGTGCTTGATGACTGCACGAGATTTGTTCATAGGACAAAAGAAAAGTATGATATAATATTTTTGGATCCTCCGTACAGGCTCGAACTGTGTAAAGAACTGATCAATGATCTCGGAGATATAACCGAGGAAGGCGGAATGGTCCTCTGCGAGACCGAAGAGTACGAGGAGATGCCAGAGACTGCAGGAAGTCTTGTGCTGAGGAGACAGTATAAATACGGCAGGACTTTTGTCTGGTTATATGACAAAGGTGAAGGAGATATTGTATCATGAGGATAGCACTGTGTCCGGGAAGTTTTGACCCGGTGACCAACGGACACGTAGATGTGGTGGAGAGAGCAGCAAAGCTGTTTGATAAAGTAATCGTTGTTGTGCTGACCAACACAGGGAAAAATCCCATTTTTACGGCTGAACAGAGAGTGGATTTTTTGAGAAGATCCCTTGAACATTTAGAAAATGTTGAGGTAGATGCTTACAGCGGATTGCTTGCCGACTATGCAAGAGAGAAGAATGCCGTCGCAATAGTGAAAGGTCTGAGGGCGGTAACGGATTTCGAATACGAATTTCAGATGGCGCTGATAAACAAGAAACTCAACGAGACGATCGATACTTTGTTCCTGACAACGAAAATGGAGTACATGTATCTCAGTTCGAGCGTTATCAGAGAAGTCGCATCATTCGGAGGCGACATTTCACAATTTGTTCCCAATGCTATACGTGAGGATATTCAAAAATTATTAAGAAAGGCAGTAGACGATAATGGCGGTAGATAAATATCTTGATGAAATCGATGATGTTCTGGAGGAAGCTTGGAGTTTGCCTCTTTCCGGAGGAAAAAGAATGGTCGACATCGACAGGATCAGAAATCTTATCGACGAGATAAGACTTCATCTGCCTGAGGAGATCAAGGATGTCAAAGCAGTAGTACAGGACAGGGAAGAGATCCTTGCAGATGCAAAAGCACAGGCTGAGGATATTGTCAAAAAGGCTGAAGAGAGAGCCAGAGTTCTCGTATCCGAAGAGGAGATCTACAAAAATGCGCAGACCAAGGCAACCGAGATCCTCAATGAGACAAGACAAAAATCCAAAGCTGCTGAGAGAGCCGCTCTTGAGTTTAC
>JAFWEV010000054.1 GCA_017512745.1 Oscillospiraceae bacterium | reverse complement strand
CTTAGGAGGCGACCGCTCTATCCTACTGAGCTACATGGACATTTTTTGTGTGCAATTAAATGTATCACGAATCAGCGGAAAATTCAATCGCAATCACCTTAAAGGAAGATAAATACATATAAGTGAATATAAGACGTGCTGTGCGTGTGGGGTAATACCGGTAATCCGCCGAAACAAAGAGGGCAGGGAATGAAGAACATTCCCTGCCTTTGGTTGATTCAGGAATCTGCCGGTGAGGATCAGTCGCTCATCAGCTCGTTTATATCCACTCCGTTACCGGTGTGCGGATGTGTCTTGTGGAATTCCTTGGTCGCCTTGTTGTACTCCTTGCGCTTTTCACGCATCATCTTCGCTTCCTCGCTTGAGCTGTTGCGGAGGATGTTGAACGCTCTCGGGATAGCGTAAGAGAGAAGTCCGCCGACCTTGTCCTCGGCTCTGCGCATATCGGAAGCTTCCGGATGATCGCGTACGAGGTGGATCGCATCGAATTCGCATCTTGTCGTGCAGAGACCGCAGCCGATGCACTTGTTCGGATCGACTACTGACGCGCCGCATCCGAGGCAGCGGGATGTCTCAGCCTTGACCTGCTCTTCGGTGAAGATCAGGCGGTTGTCAACGAAACCGTGTTTGTAATCGATGCTCTCGTCTACCGGAGGAACCTGACGCTGGGCTGTGTCGTAGGAATCGATAGCGATGTTGTCCTTGTCCAGCGACTTGAAGTAACGGCGGTCTCTTGCGAGAGTCTGGGATACGTTGTTCTTCGATACGAAGCGGCGGAGAGATTCCGCGGCCTCGTGTCCCTGACCGATGGCGTCGATAACGAACTTCGGTCCTGTATAGACATCGCCTCCGACAAAGATGCACGGATCGTTTGTCTGATAGGTGAAGGAATCTGCCACAGGATAATTGCCGTGATGGAAGGTGACGTTTGTACCCTCGAGCAGTTTGCCCCACTCGATGGCCTGGCCGATCGCAAATACCACTCTGTCAGCCGGGACGATGACCGTGTCGTCCTCATCGTATTTCGGCGAGAATTTTCCGGTCGCTTCGTCGATCGTGGAGAGACAACGCTTCAGAACGATGGCTGTTACCTTGCCGGCATCGTCCGTGAGGATCTCCTTGGGACCCCAGCCCGGATTGATGACTACATCTTCATCCTCCGCCTCTTCGATCTCTTCGGGAGAGGCAGGCATTGTCTCGCGTGACTCGAGGCAGTACATTGAGACATTGTCGGCGCCCTTGCGCTGCGCGGTCCTGGCGCAGTCGATCGCGACGTTGCCGCCGCCGATAACGACGACGTTGCCTTTCATGTCCTTCGCTGTGTCGGAAAGAGCTCTTTCGAGGAATTTCACCGCTATCTCGGTTCCCTCGGCGGTGTCGCCCGGAACTCCGGGGAGTCTGCCGCCCTGGCAGCCGATGGCGATATAGAACGCCTCATATCCCTGTTCCTTGAGTTCGCTTATCGTGACGTCCTTGCCGACTTCAACACCGCATCTGAACTCTACGCCGAGTTCGCGGAGAATGTCGATCTCAGCATCGATGACATCCTTTTCGAGCTTGAAGGAGGGGATTCCGTAAGTCATCATTCCGCCCGGTTTTTCATGCTTCTCGAAAACCGTGGGGGAATATCCTTTTTCCGCGAGATAGTATGCGGCGGAAAGTCCTGCGGGACCTGCGCCGATGATGGCGATCTTCTGATCCCATTCGCCGTGGACTCTGTTGATGATCTTCTTCGGGATGTATCTGGTCTCGGCGTGGAGATCGCGCTCCGCGAGGAACTTCTTGACGTCGTCGATAGCTACCGGCTTGTCGATGGTGCCTCTTGTGCAGGCATCCTCACAGCGCTTGTTGCACACTCTGCCGCAGATGGCGGGGAACGGATTTTCGCGCTTGATCAGCGCGAGGGCCTCGTCGTAGCGGCCTTCCTTTGCCATCTTGAGGTAACCCTGGATCGGCACGTGAGCGGGGCAGGCTGTTTTGCACGGCGCGGTTCCCGTCTTGTGAGTGTTGACTCTTGCCGTATCTCTGTAGTTCTCATCCCAGGCGTATTTGCCCCAGCGGATTTTGTCCGGGAGGACCGCCTTCGGGTACTGGATCTCCGAGCCGTCCTTCTGGCAGAGCTTCTGGCCAAGCTTTACGGCGCCTGCCGGGCAGATCTCGACGCAGCGTCCGCATGCGACGCAGTTCTCCTTGTTGACATTGGCTGTGAACGAACTCCTCGACATATTCGGGGTGTTGAACAGAAGCGACGTTCTGAGGGCGTTGCATATCTGAACATTGCAGTTGCAGATGTCGAAGATGTGGTCGGATCCGTCGATGTTGGTCACCTGATGGACGTAGCCGTTTTCCTCGGCTTTCTTCAGGATATCAAGAGCCTCTTCCTTTGTGATATAGTGTGCTCTTCCGGTCTCGACTGTGTAGTCAGCCATATCGCCGACCTGGATACACCAGTCCTGCTCGTCGTCGGTGCATCCCTCGCCGATCTTCACTCTGGAATAACGGCAGGAACAGATACCGGCGGAGAGATGTCCGTCGTATTTCTGCAGCCAGTAAGAGATCTTCTCGAGGCTGATTGATTCGCGGGTCGCGTTAACTTCCTTTTCAACGGGGATGACGTGCATTCCGATGCCGTCGCCGCCCGGTCTCACCATCGGGGTGATGTGCTCAAGAGGCAGGAAGGTCATTCTTTCGAACATCTTCGCGACTGCGGGATTCTTGTCCACGCGGTCAACGGAAGAGTTGAAGAGCTCCGCGCTTCCCGGAACAAAATAACTTGTGCGGTAGCGTTTTTCCTTCGGAGCGCCTTCTATAGGACCGTTGTCATCGTAATGATCGCCGTAATCATATTCAACGAAACCGTGAACACAGAGGAGATCCAGCGTCTCTTTGAACTTCTCCGCGCTGAGGCGGGATTTGTTCATTTCATAGAGTTCCTCATATGTGTACCATTTGCGCTGTTTCATTGAGAGCGCCACATCCACTTCATCCTCGTTCAGGATCTCGCGGAGGCCCCAGTACTCTTCGTCTGTAGTCTTGAGTCCCAGGAGCTTGTGGGGAACATTATCGGTAATTTTTGCGCCGAGTTTGGCGTATTTCTTTTTCTTTTCCGGTTCGCCGTCGTACTTTGATTTGGTTTCCGGCACTTTATCATAGGTTTCAGGCATGGTGTTCTCCTTTATCGATGTCTGATGTTAGAAATACCTAGTGTAATTTTAACATACAGAACCCGGATATTGTTGACAATATCAAAAAAATAAGGACAGACTCCCGAGCAGGGAAGTCTGTCCTTCTAAGTATCTGACGGAAAACGGGATATTATTCTTTTGCCGCCTTGTCTTTCTTGATAAGAGAGCGGATCGCTTCGACGGCCGTCTCGATGGCGTGAGCCGTATCCCACTCAGTATCGTAGAGACCGTACTTGTTCTCGCGCTCAATATTGCGGCAGAGGAGGAAAATGGCTGCGGATCTCATGCGGCGTACGGAGCTGACGATGAACAGCGCTGCGCCTTCCATTTCGGATGCGACTGCGCCCGCTTCCTTCCATGCCTGCCACTTCATGTTGAGCTCGTCGCGTACGGGCATGCTGTTCGGGCTGTGCTGGCCGTAGTAGGAATCCTTGGATTCCGTTACGCCGAGGGCTGTCGGATATCCGAGACGCTGTGCAGCTGCTTCGAGTTCGCATACGAGATGGAAATCGGGGACTGCAGGATACTCGATCGGGACGTATTCTCTCGTCGTGCCTTCTTTTCTGATGGCGCCTGTGGAGATGATCAGCGTTCCGGGAGCGATCTCCGGATCGATGCCTCCGCATGTGCCGATCCTTATAAGGACCTCTGCGCCTATCTTTTTGAGTTCTTCAACGCCGATGGCTGTGGACGGACCGCCCATACCTGTGGACATGACCGTGACCGTTTCGCCTTCGACTTTTCCGTTCCAGACGGTATATTCTCTGTTGGTGGTGACATACACGGGATCATCCAGGAACTGAGCGATCTTCTCGACTCTGCCGGGATCTCCGGGAAGAATGACATACTTGCCTATGTCGCCCTCTTTCATGTGGATATGGTGCATCAATTCGCCTGCCATAATAGTTCTCCTTCCGTATTGGATCTGTTGATTTAATCATAAATGGAATCAGGCGCAACTGCAAGAAAATAAGCACCGGAAAACGCTTTCCGGTGCTTGTCAGCTTAGATGATCAGCCTGGGATCATTTTCTCCTCCAGAAGGGACGATAAACTACTTTGTCGTCCGAGTGGAGCAGGCCGATACCCGTGAAGTTGTGGATGAGGGCGAGGATCGGGCAGAGCATCGGAAGGAAGGTGAAGGGGATGAACTGCTGTACCGTGACTCCTCCGAGAACTACGCCGTAGCCTATTACCCATGCGCTCCAGGGGACGATCGCGGCGACCATGGTGCCGACGTCCTCAAGTGTGCGTGAGAGGACTGCGCGGTTGATGTCCATCTTGTCGCATGCATCCTTGAATGCGACTGCGGGGATGGCGATCGCGGGGTACTGTCCGCCGATCAGGCATATGAGAAGGGAGGATACCCATGCTCCGAAGAGCAGGGATCCCGGAGTGTTGAGCTTCTTCGAGAGGCTTCCGACCAGGATGTTGAGAACGCCTGTCTCGGAGAGAAGTCCGCTCAGCATTCCGAGCACGAGGAGAATGCCGATAAGGGAGAGCATGCTCGAGAAACCGCCGCGGTTGACGAGTGAGTTGACTGCATCGACGCCGCTGTCGATGGAGAAACCGTTCATGATGTAGCCGAGGTTTTCAACGAATCCGCGGCCCTGGAAGATCATGGACCAGATGATGCCTGTTCCGATTCCGATCCCGAATGCCAGGAATGCGGGTACCTGCTTTATTGAGAGAATGAGAACGAGAGCAACGGGGATGATGTGGATGATGCTGATGTGGAATGTGGAAGAGAGACCGTTCGAGAGTTCATTGACCGCTGCAGCGTCGATCGTTCCGGAAGCGCGGATGCCGAGGATCGTGTAGACGACAAGGCAGATTATCGTTCCGGGGACCGTCGTGTACCACATCGACTTGATATGATCAAAGAGGGGAACGCCGCATGTCGAAGATGCGAGAAGAGTGGTGTCGGAGAGAGGGCTCATCTTATCTCCGAAGAAAGCACCGGAGATGACCGCGCCTGCAGCCATGGCCACATTGATTCCGAGACCTGCAGCCATTCCGCAGAGAACAACGCCGATCGTGCTGATGGCGCCCCAGCTCGTGCCTGCGCATACCGCCATGAATGCCGGAAGTATGAAGCAGATGGGAAGGAAGAGCTTCGGGGTGATGATCTTCATTCCGTAGTAGAGCAACGTCGGGATCGTCCCGCAGGACATCCATACAGCTACCATGCACCCGACGAGAAGCATGATCATGGATGCGGTGGCGATCTGCTTTACGCCTTCCGCCATGGCTGTGTCGATCTTCTTCCAGTCATAGCCGAGATAAAGGCAGAAACAGATCATGATGAACAGGGCTGCGAGAGCGCCTATCGTAACATCGGCACCTATCGCGATCAGTAAGACCAGAGTCAGGATAGGGGCAAGGAATCCGAACAGGGCGGAGCGTGTCGTCAGTTCCTTGACTTGGCGGGTTTTCTTTTCACTCATTGTTATTCCTCCTAGATCAGTAAAAAAATGATAGACAGGCAGATATGCCGGTCCTGCTTATTTCGAAAAAGCAGCCTTGATTCTCTCAAGGGCTTCTTTTAAGACACTGTTGGTGACTGCGAGATTGATCCTGACGAAACCTCTTCCCTCGGATCCGAAATTCTCCTCGCCGTCGTCGAGATGTATGTGCGCTTTATCCATGAAGAATCTGTCGAGATGCTCTTCTCCTATGCCGGCGTTCCTGCAGTCCACCCAGATGAGGAAACTGCCTTCGGGGCGAAAGGCGGTAAGGGGAATGTCATTCTCTTCGATGAAGGATATGAACTCGTTTACGTTGTTCTCAAGATATGCGGTGAGCTCCTCCATCCACTCGTCGGCTTCGCCCTTCATGATAGATGTCACAGCGGCTATGGCGAAACTGTTCACGGCGTAGCCGAAGGAGAACGCCTGTATCTGTCTGTTCCATGCCGCGCGCATCTCATCGTCCGCGACCGTGATGATAGCGTGGGGCATGCTCATGATGTTGTAGCCCTTGCTGAGACTCACTATCTGTATGCTTATCTCCTTTGCCTTGTCGCTGACGGCGAGGATCGGGGTGTGGACATTGTCTCCGTACACGATGAGGCAGTGCACTTCGTCGGACACGATCTTCACGCCGTACTCATAACATATGTCGACGAGTCTTGTAAGCTCATCCTTCGTGAAGACCCTGCATGTAGGATTGTGGGGGTTGACCATCAGATAGAGGGCGGGACGGAACTCCCTGATCTTCTCCTCAAAATCTTCAAAGTCTATCTCGTAATGACCGTCGACGATCTTCATGGGATTCTCAATGAGATTGAGATCGGCGCCTTCGACGGCGGATACTATCGGGTGAAATACGGGAGTCTGCACTATGACATTGTCCCCGGGCTTCGCGAGGATACCGAGAGCCATCCTGACCGCACCGATAGTGCTCGGAACGTTAGTCAGCCAGGCTCTCTCTATCTCGAGGCCGTATTTCTTTCTGTACCATGAAGTGACGGAGTCATAATACTCGTCGGTGTGCTGGCGGTAGTTGTAGCAGTTGTCCTCAGCGATGGGGACAAGAGCCTCTCTTATGCACGGGGCGCAGTAGAAATCGAGGTCTGCAGTGCCCATACCGATGACGTCCTCGGGCATGTCGCTCATTCCCCAGCGGTATGACGCATTGTGTCTGTGGTCGGGTGTCGTGTCGAAATTGTACTTCATGATTTTTCCCCCAAAATAAAAACCGGCGGCTGCTTTTCTGCTCTTAGGCCTTGCGGCCGGTGCGCTTACTCTTCAGCTGCCGGAGTGTTTATATATTCGGATATGCGGTGATTCCGCGCCCACATAAAACAGTGGCGCTGTGATAAAATGGAGATAATAAATATATTGCCCATAATACTTGTTACCAAAAAAATATTGTGCCAATCACCGAACACAACCATTATAAACTGTACAAATTGACGACGACAATATGACAGATCGGAGAAAATGCATGGAAAAACTGCCGAAAAACTATATATTTGACACAGATATGGACACCGACTGCGACGACGCCGCGGCGCTTGCGCTCCTCGTAAAGAACATACCGGCTGACGGAAAACTGCTTGCGGTCGTGACCGACGTGCCGTCCCGGAACGCGCCCGGCGCATGCGAGGCGATCCTCAGATACAACGGCGCGGATGCCCCCGTCGGCACCATATACGACGACGAATTTCCCGAGGATCGGACGGACAGATACGTGAAATACAGAGCGCATGTGAGATCCCTTCCGGACGGGCTCTACTACAACAGAGTCCTCGCAGGGAAACTGGGGAAGACCGACAGGGATTACAGACCGTCTGCGGAAGTTTACAGAGAGGCGCTCTCAAAAGCGGCGGACGGCAGCGTCACCGTTATCGTCGTGGGATTCATGACCGCCATAGAGCAGCTGTGGCTCACGGGACCCGACGCCTGGAGCGAACTCGATGGATATGAGCTGTTCAGGAGAAAAGTCGCCGCAGTCGTATCGATGGGCAACGCGGAATATCCGAGAGGCGATGACAATATCTTCAACTACCAGATGGACGCCATCGGGGCATATGAGTTCTTTAAAAGGTGCCCGTGCCCCGTGTACATGTCGCCCGATGGCTGGACCATAGTCACCGGAATGACTTTTACAGACAGACTCAAAAGTGACGATCCCGTCAGGATAAGCTATGAGATGTATAACGGCGGGGAACATAAGGGACGCATGAGCTGGGATCTCATCACCACGCTCTTTGCCATCGGAATAAGAGATGATCTGTTCACCGTAAAGACTCACGGCACCGCGAGATACGATGCGGAAACAGATGAGATGTACTGGGAAGACGGTCCGAGAGAGGACTATATAGTACACGCTAAGATATCCGATACCGAACTGACCGGGATCCTCGAGGATCTCGTAGCGGGAGAATGATATGGACCTTATAGAACTTAAATTTACCGTGTGCGCGGAAGACACTGAAACTGCCACTGCCATAGCGACATTTGCAGACAATGAGGGACTGTATATAGAGGACTATTCCAACCTCGAAGCCGACCTCTCCGAGAGCGGACTCTACGACTATATAGGAGAGGACCTTCTCGCCAAGGACAGGGAACACACGGTGATCCACATCTATGCGGCCGATGAGCAGGACGCCGAAAGGCTGATCCGTGAAATGACCGAGGGCTTCGCGAGAGAGAATATACCGTTCACCTGCGACAGCGGAATGGTATACGAGAAGGACTGGTCGGAGAAGTGGAAGGAATTCTATAAGCCGATACACATCGAAGACAGGATAGTCGTATGCCCGTCCTGGATGGATACCGAAATAAAAGAAGGCGAGAAAAAGCTGATCCTCGATCCCGGCATGGCTTTCGGGACGGGACAGCATGAGACCACGAGGCTCTGCCTCGAAAAGCTCTGCGCTCTCGATGTGAAAGACAAAAAGGTAATGGATATGGGCTGCGGAAGCGGTATCCTCGGCATAGCGACGCTGCTTCTCGGCGCGGGCAGTCTCACGGCTATTGACGTGGACGAGAACTGCATCAGAGTGACTGAGGAGAACGCGGAAGTAAACGGAGTAAAGGAAAAACTCAGAGTCCGCTGCGGCAATGTGCTGGAAGACAGTGAGTTGCGCGGATGGGCGGGAGACGGATACGATATCATACTCGCCAATATCGTCGCTGACGTGATCATCATGTATAAGGAATATTTCCGCTGCGCACTTAAAGAAGGCGGTCATCTTATAACCGGAGGCATAATCGAGGGCAGGGAGAACGAGGTGATAGAGGAACTGATGAGCGCCGGATTCTCCGTCGATGAGATAAGAAAAGAGAAGAACTGGTTCTCAATATCCTTTGTATAATCTTTGACAAAGACAGAAGGGGCTGTTGCAGAATGCAAAATCTGGAACAGCCCCTTGTTTGTAAAGAAGGATATACTTGCAACGAAAAGTGCAGCGGCGGAAACACAATATACAACAGAAAAGAACTAATTGACTTTAAGAAAATCCGTTGTGTGAATTATTTTAAAATACTATTTAAAGATAATGTTGTTCTTCTAAAAATCTTAAAGTATAATGAGAACATGCCAGACAGACTATGATGACAACTTCTTATTATTCCAAGATACAGGGGACGATCCTATGATTATCAGAGAGCGCTATATATCACAGATCAGACCTTTCTATGAAAGTGATCTGATTAAAATCATTACCGGTATCCGTCGGTGCGGAAAATCCGTGATCCTAAGGCAGGTGTTGAATGAGCTTGAAACTGCTGGAAAGAGATGTTTATTTCTGGACTTCGACTCGAGACCTATCAGGACGAAGATTCCGAATGCTGATGCCCTCATTGCCTATGTTAATGATTATCTGGGAGAAGATAAGCTCTATGTCTTCCTGGACGAAGTACAGAATGTTGAAGGCTGGAACGAGGCTGCAAGGACGCTGAGGCTCTATAACACTTCTGTATTCATTACTGGAAGCAATTCCAAACTTCTGTCCCGGGAGTTTACAAAGGAATTATCAGGCCGCTATGTTTCCTTCCGTATACGGCCTTTCGTATACCGGGAGGCCAAAGAATACGCAGAACAGCTGGGCCGCCGCTTTGAGATCAGTGATTACCTGGTCTGGGGTGGGTTTCCGGCGGCATTAGAGCAGCAAGATGAAGAATCCATGAAACGCTACCTGAATGATCTCAACTCTACCATCATCTATAATGACCTGGAAAACCGATACAATATTCGAAAGAAGGACGTGTTTGAGCATATCGTTGATTACATCTTGGTCTCCAATGCCAGGATTTTCAGCGCAAAATCCATCTCCGACTATATGAAGGGGCAGAATATTTCTATATCTGTTCCGACGGTGATTAAATATCTTGAATACCTGAAAGAGGCATATATTATTGAAGACATTCCACTATATTCCCCCAAAGCTAAGGCAGAGCTCAATTATTACTATAAGCTGTACGATGAGGATGTTTCCTTGAACAGCATACGAGTATCCGGAAACCGTTATGATCTTACGCACAATCTGGAAAATATAGTTTTGAATGAATTGATCTATCTGGGGTGTGAAGTGACGGTGTACAACAATAAAGGGCGGGAGATTGATTTTAGAGCAATCCGAGATGGCAAGCTGTACTTGATTCAGGTCGCTTACAGTGTAGCAGAAGAAAAAACTTACGACAGGGAGTTTTCCGCGTTTGCAGGAATTGATAATACGGTGAAGAAGATCATTATCACAAACGATGAAATAGACTATTCAACCAGCACCGTCTATCATTACAAACTACGTGATTTTCTGCTGATGGATGAGTTATGAAGACGAGAAATGCAGAAACCGCAGAAGCTCAAGCGCAAGGGCTACGGCAAGAAACCGCTGAACTGCTGTTTTGAGAAAGACGGAAGCAGAGTTCGGACAGATGATCACAAGTCTTAAGGCTTTGGCATAATAAAAGAATTGAGGAGTGGGAATGGTAATAGGGATTATCGGAGAAAACTGCACCGGCAAATCAACACTGGCGAAAAAGGTGAAAGAGGCTGTCGGCGGAGAGATCGTAACTGGCAAAGACTATCTGCGGATGGCGAAGTCCGAGAGCGAAGCCGGGCTTCTTTTCCGGGAAAAACTGAAAAATGCGCTGTCGGGACCGAATGTTATATATGTGATCACGCAACCGGAACATGTTGAGTTTCTGCCTGAAGGAGCTGTGCGTGTTTTGGTAAGCGCAGATCTGGATACCATCAAGGAGCGTTTTCGGGAGAGGATGCACGGGAATCTGCCTGCGCCTGTTGCGGATATGCTCGAAAAGAAACATGGAATATTCGAGGGCGGAAGCTATGACTTCCGCTATGACGGGGTAAACGGCGATCCCGCCCTGCTGTGCAATGCACTCAGGGAAAGAGCGGAAAGCACGCTGTAGCGTCGAATGATCCTGCACGCGGAGAGGAAACAGATGCCGCTTTTAGGTCGATAAACGGGAGAAGTTTTTGGAAATAATGGAAGTTAAAAGCAATATCCTTACAGAAGAGACTTTTGTTATGCTCTTTACCTCAGTGGGCTGGGAGCCGCCATGCAGAGAGCAGATCAGCGCTGCCCTCAAGAACAGCCTTGCGGATTTCACCGCACTGGAAGACGGGGAGCCGGTTGGCATGGTGCGCCTGATCGGCGACGGCGGAATGTCTTTCTATATCAAGGACTTTGCCGTACATCCGGATCACCGGGCAAAAGGTGCAGGGAAAATGCTCCTTCACGCCCTGGAGCAGTTTATCCGGGACAGCATCACGCCGGGCTGGGTGGTGAGCCTTGAACTCATCAGCACAAAAGAAGCGGTTCCCTTTTACAGGGAAATGGGCTTTGAAGAATGTCCCGACGAGAGGGACGGCCCCGGCATGATGAAGATGCTCCGGTAGCGTATGAGCGGTACGCCCTTATCCGCGATAAGATAGAAGAAAAACTCAGGGGACATAGATCGTCTCCTGCATGGTGATTGATTATGGAACAGGAAATGACGGTAAACGGAATATCATACCGTATCATCCGCCTTCTCGGAAAAGGCAAGGGAGGGTATTCCTATCTTGTCGAAAGTGACGGAAAGCAGTTTGTGGTAAAGCAGATCCACCACGAACCCTGTGATTACTACAGCTTCGGAAACAAGATAGAAGCGGAACTCCGGGACTATGAGAGGCTGCGGAAGGCCGGAATACGCATTCCGCAGATGTGCGCTGCGGACACGGGTGCCGAGCGGATAGTAAAAGAATATATAGAAGGTCCGACCGTAATGGAGATGGTACAGACTGGCGTGCCTGTCGAGCCTTATCTTGCCGAAGTGAGGGATATGGCGGCAAAGGCTATGGCGGCAGGGCTGAATATAGACTATTATCCGACCAATTTCGTGGTACATGACGGACTGCTATGGTATGTGGATTACGAATGCAACGACTACATGGAGCAGTGGGATTTTGAACACTGGGGGATCCGGTACTGGCAGCCCAAAGCGAGTTTCCGCAGCTACCGGGATGAGGATTATGAGGCGGTCTGCGATTTCCTGATCGAATTGAATCGGAAGAATAAAACGCACATCAACTGGAACTGGGCACGCTTTGAGTGGATGATGGAGCACCCGGAGTTCAACAAGAGCCTGAGGTCCTCCATAGGACTCTGGCGGTCGGAGGATAAGGTCGTCGGCGCGGCGATCTATGACATGTACTACGGTGAAGCTTTCTGCGGGGCTCTGCCGGAACACGCGGAGCTTTTTCCGGAGATCCTGGATTACGCATACCGGGAGCTGAAGGACGATTCCGGGTTAGCTGTCGCGATCGATACGGAGAATACCGCGGAAATAAGAGCGGCCGAGCTTGCCGGATTCAGACGGATCGATCAGAAAGAGACGATCATGGAGCTCTCCCTTGACAGAGATTTCTCATCGGATCTTCCCGGGGGACTGAAGCTTCGGGAGATGGATCAGGTAGCGGACAGAGATGCTCTCGAGTGGCTTTTCTGGCAGGGTTTTGATCACGGGAATGACCGGGAAGAGTTTGAGCGTTCATTGGATCATGTTCCGCATATCAGGAAACATTTCAACAGAGCGTTGAGCCTCTCAGCGGTGGATCCCGCCGGAGAGCCGGTATCGCACTGCTCACTCTGGTTTCATCAGGATACGGACTATGCCTATGTGGAGCCGGTCTGCACGGTCCCGGCTTACCGCGGTAAAGGAATTGCCTCTGCGCTCCTTACGGAAGCATTTGCCCGTGCAAAAGCATTAGGAGCAAAGAAAGCCTATGTGATCTCCGATCTCCCGTTTTATAAAGATCTCGGCTTTGAAATAACAAGGAGTTATACTTTCTTCCGGAAGCAGGGATCATAACAGGGAAAAGGGAAGAACCGGGCATATTATGTCAGGAAAAGAAGAAGGTCCGCCGCAAATGCGGCGGACCTGTCTGCACTTATATGATCCTGCGGTCAGAATTCCTTCTTCTCAAGTATCCTTATGGATATCAGCATGGACACTGCATATAATGCCGCGGCAAGTACGAGCGGAACTGCTATGAGTGCCGGTCCGGCGGAACTTACGGATCCGCTGATGTTTTCTCCCAAAGCCTGGAATGCCGGCAGTCTGGCAAGGCCGAGGAGCGCGACGGCGAACAGACCGTAGATTATGAACAGGACGATCCTGCTCTTCTCGGCTCCGTATTTGAGTCTCAGAGGGATCATTACGGCGGATATGAGGAGCGCCATGGCTAGGACCATCACGGCGGTCACGACTATCTCCGCCGGATCTGCCGTGAGACCACGTACGGCGGCAAGAATGAGGCTCACCACGGAACCGACGACCATGAACACAAGAGCCCAGATGACCACAAAGACGTATTTTTCCAGCACATAGGTCTTCCGTGAGAAGGGCAGAGTGAACAGAAACGTATATCCGTTGTCAAATTCGTCATAGCTCAGCGTCCCCAGAGCCATCACGCTCGCGAATATCGTGAGGTACGCAATGACCGCGGTCGACTCGAATGAGAGGGACATGATCACGCCGATTATTACTATCATGATGAGAGTCTTCTTCTGACCTGCCATCAGCTGCAGGTCCTTCATAAGCAAACCTTTCACAGTGATTCCCCCTTTATATAATTCTGCATGAGTTCGTCTATGCCGCTGCGCTCGATCACTATATCAGGGTAGTTCTCGACATAGAATGCCTTTTTATCCGTAAGGCAGCTCCATCCGAACGGTTCTTTCACTTTGCGGAGCAGATATGATTTGTCGAGGTTTTCGAATTCCTCGTCGGAGACCTTCAGCACCGCGTAATCGGAGAGAAGGGTATCGGTGTCCTCATGAAGGACTATGCGTCCCTCGTGGATCATGTAGATGTCGTCGCACAGATGTTCCAGGTCGGAAGAGATATGCGAGCTTATAAGGACGGAGTTGGTCTCGTTCGAGGCCATGTAATCGCGGATGAGCGCGAGGACCTCGTCGCGGGCTATGACGTCCAGTCCGGATGTCGGTTCGTCCAGGAGAAGAAATTCCGCTTTGTGGGAGAGAGCGGAGATGACCTTGAGTTTCGCCTTCATACCGGTGGAGAACTCCTTTATCTGCTGATCCGGCTTGAGTCCGTTCCTTGCGCAGGAGTCCATAAAGAATCTTTCATCGAAATCGGGATAAAACGCCTTGAGTATGGTGCAGACCGACTTGACCGTGAGATATCCGGAGAATCCGGATTCGGCAAGAACGACTCCCAGACGCTGCCTGTCTGAATCCGAGAGGGAAGAGGGCTCTTTGCCGAGAACGGTCACGGAACCGGAATCCTTGAATATGAGGCCGAGGATCAGTTTGAAGAGTGTGGTCTTTCCGGCGCCGTTCTGGCCGATGAGTCCCGTTATCCTTCCGTCCGGCACTTCGAGAGTGCAGTCGAGGGAGAATGAGGGGTATGTCTTTTTGAGATCTTTGACTATCAGCATAAATTATGCCTCCAATATTATCTCGAGAAGTTCGCGGATCTCGTCGTTTCCGATCCCGTAACTTCTGGCTTTTTCTACGAGTTTCTCCATGGAATTCTCTATTTCGCGCTGCTGCTCCTCGCGCATGAGCGAGACGTTCGCGCCGGTCACATATGTGCCCTTGCCGTGTACAGTGGCGGTGAATCCCTCCTCTTCGAGGCGGTCATACGCCTTCTTGACGGTCAGCGCGCTTATCCTGAGCTCGGAAGAGAGCGTTCTCACCGACGGGAGAGGATCCCCGGCCTTGAGGTCGCCGGATACTATCATCTGCTTGATGCTTCCGGTGATCTGCTCGTAAATAGGGATCATGGAATTGGAATTGATTATAATCTTCATGTATTTGTCCTCACTAGTGTGTAAACAGTATATAACAGTAATAAACAGTAGTCAACAGTTATTGCAAAAAAATATCTGCCGCAGAAAGTCTGATATGATCCCTCCAAAGTAGACAAGGTAAAAAACCAAAATCTACGAAGGAGGGATTTTTCATGTCAAAACCCAAGTTTAGTGCGGAAGAACGAGCTCAAATAGTGCAGGAGTACCTGGACGGAAAAGGAAGTTATAG
>JAFWEV010000053.1 GCA_017512745.1 Oscillospiraceae bacterium | reverse complement strand
ACGGATTATGCCAAGACATATGTCTATACCTATGAAGAAGAAGTTGAAGGTGGAGGAACAGAGACCAAACAGTCCACGATTGTCCTTTTCGGTACTGTAGATACGACCAAGAATACCTTTACATATAAAGAAGCCATGTGGTTCTCCATGTGGGATTACGATTCCGGAGCAGAGGTCAAGGGACTTACTCCTGCAGGATGGACGGAAGAAACCACGGCTGACGGATCCGGAACGACCGGATACTACTATGCTCCGAGCGGCACTGCGCTGACAGTGGATATGACTGCTTCCAACAATATCAGGTTCAATTATCTGCCTGTGGGAAGCACTTATACCATTAAAGAAAACAGTATGAGTGCCAACTACGAGTACGTGTCAGCAGAAGTGAAGAAGGGCAGTGACGTTGATTCTACAGCCACGGTCAACGATGATACCAAAACGGTATCAGGAACGATATCGGAATCCAATATAAGATTCGGTGTTACATACACAAATGATTATGAACTGACGAGTGCGGTGATCACGAAACAGTTTGTAGGTATCACCAGTGATCAGATACCGGAAGAATTTGCGATCACCGCAACAGTGGCCGAACCCGGTGAGGATGCTGTGACAAAGACGCTGCTCCTCAGCGATTCGGATGTCGAAGTATCTGAGGACGGACTTACATACACATGGTCGATAGGTGAACTCAGCGCGGGAACCACAGTGTCTGCGACTGAGAGCAATGCGGCTGTTCCGGGATATCATCTCGAGTCCTCGATATCGCCCGAAAGCATCACGACCAACAGACAGGGCGAGAACAAGACGATCACGCTGACAAACAGCTACACGCAGCTTACAGATGATGTTGTGAACAAGCCGGTACTGAATATCAAGAAGGTCGAGCAGGACAATACGGCTATGCCGAACGTAACGTTCACACTTACAGATTCCGGTAATGCGGTGGTTTGGACCGGCGCAACAGACGCAGAGGGAAAGATCGCGATAGATTTCGATGATCTCGATGTCGATTTCGGAACAAATCCCCAGGCTACATTCAGTTACACCCTGACAGAGACTGCACCTGCAGGATATGACGGAGCTGGTCCATGGACTGTCACGGTCTCAGAGGACGACCGTGTCGTCGTTGAGCAGCTGAATCAGGCGGGCACTCTGTATGAGAGGATTTATAATTGGATCATCGGTTCCTTGAGTCCGGCAACAGGGTATGACAGCGCGACTTCAACACTGACAGTCACGAATACAATTCATAAACACGATATAACAGTCACAAAGACATTCGAAGGAATACCGAGCACTCTGATCCCGGCATCCTACGGAATAGAGATAAAGTATGACGACAGTCAGACTGTAAACGCGACACTTTCCAAGTCCAACGCCACAGTATCCGCTGACGGACTGACGCTCACGTGGACGCTTGAGAACATCGCGTTCGGGACAAAGATCTCATATGAAGAGAAAGCTTACCAGATCACCGGATATGATTGGTCCAGTGAAGACAGTTCTTCCGTGACCGGAGAAGTGACTGTGAGCGATGAGACAAGTACCCATGCTGTTTCTCTTACAAATAAATACAGCATCAAGTCTTATGACGTCACTGTGACCAAAGAGTTCCAGGGAATAACCGACAGCAATCTGATTCCCTCGGGATTCAAGGTGACTGCCGACTTTAACGGTGCTTCCCAGGATCTTACTGTGAGCGGTGTAACGCCTGAATCAACGACAAACGGACTTGAGTATACGTGGACGATCGAGGATGTTCCTTTCGGCACCGAGATAGCGTTCGACGAGAGCGGAACAGCCATAGACGGCTACACTCTCGGAACCGTCACATGGTCCGACAGCAGCAAAAAGCTGACGGTATCCGCAGACGAGACAGCGAACCAGTTCTCTATAGTTAACCCGTATACGCTCGATACCGGCAAACTGATCATCACAAAGGCGCTGTCTGCTGACAGTGAACAGGTGACGATCCCTTCAAACACACAGTTCACTGTAACGGGACCGGAGTATCCGGACGGACAGGTATTTGCGTATTCCGAATTCACGGACGGCGCGCTTGTTCTAGATAATATCAGAGCGGGTGATTATACTGTTTCAGAATCTGCGGATTCTGCAAAGGTCCAGGGATATGATCTCACAGTGTCATATGATCCGGCGAACGGATCGGCGACGGTTCCAAAGGACGGAGAGGCTACCGTTGCGGTAACCAATAAATATGTAAAGAAGACGGATACGGATACGCAGCACAACAGCGTGACGGTCACCAAGATAGATCAGGACAATCAGCCGCTTAGCGGAGCTTCGTTTGCCCTTAAGGACGGCAGCACAACTGTACTGACATTCACGGCCGGCATGAAAACGATCAGCACGTCAGATTCCGAACTTGCGGCATATCTGCCTGCTGCTGACGGTGGTACGAAAACACTGACACTTGTGGAGACTGAAGCTCCGGATGGATATCAGAAGGATGAGACGGAATACGATGTCGTTCTCGGCACATCGATCAGCGAAGAGCTTATAAACGATGTGTTTGTAACAACGACGACCTACAGTATCAAGATCGTTGTAAACAGCGCAGAGAACACGAGTATCAGCGTCAAGAATACGAAGATCACCAGAAATGATACAGTAGATGACAGTATCACCGTCAACAAGGTCGACCAGACCGGAGCTGCCCTGAGCGGAGCGAAATTCACACTGTATGACGGTGAGACAAGCCTTGCCGTATATGATACTCAGTCATTCACGATAAACACCGCGGACACCGCGCTGGCAGGAAAACTGCCGGATTCCGGTAGTTCTGTTCAGTTTACTCTCAGAGAGACCACAGTACCTCAGGGATACACCGGAGATACCGCAGATCATACCGTTGCAATCAGCGCCTCTTCGGAAGAAGCACTGACAGACGGAGTCTGGGTAACTACAAAGACATACACGATCACGATAGACGGTGCCGAGACGAAAAACATAGTCAACACAAAGAAGACAGGCACTGATACTGCTCACAATTCGATCACCATCACAAAGACAGACGGTACAAATCAGATAGACGGTGCGACATTTGAGATACTGTCCGGCGAGACCCTTGTCAAAGAGTTCGAGGCAGGTGAGTTCACTATCAGCACAGGTGACGATTATCTCGCAGATTATCTGCCGGCTGTCGGCGGGACAACTACACTGACTCTCGTGGAGACGGATTCTCCGGAAGGATATGAACTGGATAGTACGCCGCACACTATAACCTTGGGTGCGTCTTCCAGCGAGGCGTATGATTCCGAGCAGGATATGTTCATAACCACAACGACGTACACTATTTCCGCTGATCTCTCGTCCATTCCGAATGTCAAGATCACTGGAACTGACAGGGTTGACAACAGTGTAACGATCAATAAAGTCGATGCGAATGACGAAGCTCTCACGGGAGCTGTGTTCACACTGTATTCGGGTGAAACGCCGGTTGCCACATATCAGGCGGGAACTGCGACAATCAGCACGGCTGACAGCGCTCTTGCAGATTATCTGCCTGATGTCGGAGGAACCACAGAGTTGGATCTTAAGGAAACACAGGCACCTGCAGGATATGACGGTGATACGGGGACCCACACTGTATCGATCTCCGCATCGAAGAATGAAGCTCTTACTGACGGAGTGTTTGTGACTACAACAACGTACTCCATAACGGTCGATGGTGAAGATTCCGTCAATATCGAGAACGTCAAACGGACAGGAGAGGCGCGTGCCGATACTCAGATCACTGTCAATAAGGTCGACGGTGACGGAGTAGCACTGAGCGGAGCGTCATTCGCAATCACTACGGTCGGCGACGAGCCGGTGACTGTAAAGACATTTACTGCGGGAAGCGCAGTTATAAGCACCGAAGACGAAGAGTTTGCAGATTATCTCCCCGCAGCCGGAGAATCGGCCTCGTTTATCCTCAAGGAGACGGAAGCGCCTGGCGGGTACAGAATGGATGAATCCGAATACAGCGTAACCATCAGTGCCAGCCAGAACGAGTCTCTTGATACGGCGGAGAACAAATGGATAACGACCACGACATATACCATCAAGGTCGCTAATGAGACTGCAAAAACGATAACCAATACGAAGATAACCGGATCTGAAACAGTCCATTCGACCATAGAAATTACCAAGGTCGACAGCGAGAGCAGCGACTCCGCGCTCGAAGGCGCTCAGTTCGTTCTCAGTACCGGCGGAGAAGATGGCGGAACGGTCATAAATACATATACCACCGGCAGGGACGGAAAGATCGTCATAAGCACAGAGAGTGCTGCGCTGACTGATTATCTCCCGACAGTAGATGCCCCGACAGTGCTCGTGCTCACAGAGGAAAAAGCACCTGCGGGATATGAAGCAGGCAGTGCCGTACATGCGCTCATGATCACCGCTGAGGAAAGTGATGAGGAACTCGTAAATAATGTGTTCGTAACAACTACGACATATACGATCTCTGTTGACAATATGACCGAAAGCGCTGAGATCACCAATGAAAAGATAACCGGAGAAGACAGGGTCGATTCTGAGATAACCATCACTAAGGTGGATGGAGACGGAGAGACTATCAACGGCGCGACATTCGAACTGTCAACAGCTGAAGGAGACACGATAGCTGAATTTAGCGGCGGCTCATTCAAGATCAGCACAGCAGATATCTCTGATGAGGATCTGCCGTTACCGGGAGGCGAACCCGTTGAACTGACCCTCAAAGAAACAGCTGCACCGACAGGATATATGGCCGATGACGCAGAGTATATAATAACGATCTCAGCTGAATCGGAAGAAGCGCTTGACCTGAATCAGGGTGAAAACGGAGTCTTTGTAACAACGACCACGTATTCAATCCTGATTGAAGGAGAGGATTCAATCTCTGTAACGAACTGGATGATCTTCGGAGATCTGGAGATAGTCAAGGATCTTACTTCATATGAAGTCAGCGGAAGCGTATCGTTCGTGTTCAGCGTCACCGCGACACTGGACGACAAGGTCGTGTTCGATGACGTCTACGGATTGACGTTTGATGAAGCCGAAAGCAAGTCGATCTATATAATCGATGAGATCCCGGTAGGTGCAAAGGTCGTAGTTCAGGAGATCTACGGCGGAGCTGGATATAAGGTGAACTCGGATGCGAGAATAGAGACAACTATCGTACCGAGATACACTGAAGATTCTGAATCGCCGGGTATAACCACAGTGGTATTCGAGAACAGATACGACAACAGTCTGAAACAGGGATTCGGAATAGTCAACAAATTCGAATATACAGAGGACGGTTGGACATATGACAACGAGGGCGACAGCGAGACACTGATCTTACCTGTTGAACCGCAAGTACAGTAAAGGAGGGACGGATGATGAATAAGAAGAAATTGTTCTTAGCAGTCGCAGCTGTGACGATCGTCTTAAGTGTCGTTATCCTCCCTGCGATCGCATACTTTACAGCCCATGCTGAAGCGGAAGGCACAGTCGAAATTGCACTCGGAATGAGCACTGTGATAGAAGAACCGACTGTGGATCTGGACAATTGGGAAAAACACGTAGTTATCACAAATGACGGACCCGAAAGTGTCTTTGTCAGAGCCAGGGCTTTTGCAGGAAGTCAGTTCAAACTCGATTACGAGGGAGAAGGCTGGAGCGACGGAAAAGACGGATATTGGTATTATTCGGAGATCCTTCCCGAGGAAGGAGAGTCCGCCGAACTGGTCGTGAAGATCGGCAACGTCCCCGAGGACGCGACCGAAGGAGATAAGTTCAATGTCGTCGTGATTTATGAAGCCGTGAAGGTGGAATACAATGCCGACGGTAGTACAAAGGCTCCGGACTGGTCGATGGCAGCCGTAATAGATAACGGAGGTGAGAACTGATGAAAACCAGAAGAATCAGTGAATCCCAGGTCGTCACGATCGTTCTCATGGCTCTCGCCGTGATACTTCTTGTAGTAGGAACGGTCGGCGGATCAAGAGCGGCGCTTACATATTCCGAGACGTATTCAACGGAACTCTCGATGCAGGATATAGGTGTTGTTTTCAACGAAAACGACAATCCTGTTGAAAACGGAGGTGTCCTTCTCAAAGACCTTCTCGGAACCGATGAAGCATTCAAGATCGGGAAGGAATACGAAGAGGTCCTGACGGTCAAGAACACAGGATCGATAGATCAGTATGTGAGAGTCACGCTCTACAAATATTGGCAGGATGACGACGGCAAGCGGGTGGATCTTTCACCGGCATACATAAAGTTGGCACTCGGAACGGATAACTGGATAGTCGATCCTGCAGCATCAACAGCTGAGAGGACAGTACTTTATTACAAGCTCCCACTCAAGCAGAATGATGAAACAAGCGCAGTTTTAACAGCAGTTTCCGTAGACAATGAGGTCCTGAAGCTGGTCGAACAATCAAAGAAAACCGAAGGTGCTTATACGACGGTCACCAACACCTACAAATACGATTCCGTAACCTTGGGTCTTAAGGCAGAAGTCGATGTGGTCCAGGCTCATAACGGCGAAGACGCGATCCTGAGCGCATGGGGAGCAACGGTCTCCATCGCTGATGACGGAACGCTTAGTCTCGGCTGATAAGGAGGAGGAAAGAGATGAAGAGAAAAACATTCTTAGTCCTTATTTCACTGGTGCTGACAGGAGCTCTGGCATTCGGAGTATTTGCGGAGAGCTATACGGGGAAGAACAACTGGGCCGTAGAATATAACGGAACGGACTTGAGCGCCAACTTCAAGACAGGCGAACTGGCCGAAGCGGTGAGCGAGATCCTTCCCGGAGACAGCATTACCCTTACAGTCTCTCTTAAAAACAGCGGGGACAAGGATACCGACTGGTGGATGAGCAACACGGTGGTGAACAGCTTTGAAGACAGCGCGTCTTCGGCGGCGGGCGGCGCATACGAGTATGAATTAACATACACGGGAGCAAGCGGAGCCGATACCACGCTCTATTCAAGCAACGCAGTCGGCGGCGACGACACGACTTACGGAGAAGGCCTGCATGAGGCGACAGACGCACTCGATGACTTCTTCTTCCTTGAGACTCTGTCAAAGGGGCAGCAGGCGAAGATAACGCTCAAAATCGCGCTCGACGGTGAGACGCAGGGCAACAGTTACCAGAAGACGCTTGCAGACCTTGAGATGAGCTTTGCAGTAGAAGAGAGAGCCGATGCTCCTACGACCAATTACATAATCGTAAGGACAGGCGATATGACCAACATGATGCCTTACTACACACTCGCGCTGGTCAGCGGAATAGGGCTTCTCGCAGTAACGGCAGTCTACGCATTCGGAACCAAACGCAGGGTCAAGGGCAAAAGGTAAGGGGGTAAACAGTATGAGATCATTCAGAAGACTGATATCCCTGGCACTTGTACTGGTGATGGCGCTTATCCTGATGACATCCGTATTCGCGGCAGACTACACCTACAAGGTGACCATCTCCGGTGGAAAGTACGGAAAGGTCAACGGTGCGGACAGCGTCACGGTGGATATGGCATACGGAACGATGTGGAATCCGGACGATTACGAGCTTACGGTAACCGATGCGAAGTATTACTTCAAAGGCTTCCATATAAGCGGCCAGGAAGGCCTCGTGGGCGCCACGAAGATAACCCAGGACATGGTATTCGTTGCGACGTACGGAGTGGCGGGAGACAGTGTTGAATACACGGTCAACTACCACGATGTGGACGGAAAAGAACTTGCAAAGAGCCAGAAGTTCTACGGGAACGTAGGAGACAAGCCGGTCATAGCCTTCAGATATATCGAAGGATATGAGCCTCAGGCATACAACCTCACAGGAACGCTGAAACCCAACGCTGCGGAGAATATCTTCACGTTCGAATACAAAGAGATAACAGCAGGCGAGGGCGGCACAACGACCGTAATAATCAATGAAGGCGGCGGCGCCGGTGGCGGAGCCGGCGGAGGAGCCGGTGGTGCAGGCGGAGCCGGAGGCGGAAATGCAGGCGGCGGCGGAGCAGCCGGAGGCAACGAAGGAAATCAGGGCGGCAATGGCGGACAGACAGGACCTGTCGACATTATCGATATCGACAATCCCACAACACCTCTCGCACCGGGCGGCAACGGCGGAAACAGTTCCGGAGGCAGTGACAGCTCGAGCGGCAGCAGCGGAAACGGCAACGGAAACGGACAGAAGAGCGGAAACGGACTTCTGATCGGAGGACTTGCAGCTGTAGCCGGAGCGGGAATCATAGCGGGAATAGCCGTTGTGCTGGCCAGAAGAAAGAAAAAAGACAAATACGAATAAAAGAAAACAAGATCGATTCATATAGAATCGATCTTGTTTTTTTATAGTTATAATAAATCAGTCGGCCAACTGATTTGTGATATCCGAGATGCATTTATCGTTTATATATATGCGCAGAGAATTGTTTTCAACTTTTTCGGTGAGACTGTCTATCTTGGCGTCCATTCGATCCATTCGCTCAACAAGCATCTGGTGACCCTCAGCTAATACCGTGATAGCCGGCTTGATCTCGTTTTCCAATGTCAGATTGATTTTGCGGATTTCGAGATCCATGGAGCCTATTTTGTCTTCAATATTCTCAAAACGCTGGTCAAATTTCTCAAAACGCTGGTCAATATTCTCAAAGCGCCGGTCGATCTTTGCGAATTGCTCGTCGAGCTTTTTATTCAAATCAGCGAAGGTATCGATCAATTCTTTTTCCATAGCAATATTCTCCTTGGAATATTAATTATATGATCTTGGATTCTGTTTGTGAAGTTGAAAAAACTCCAAAAACAGAACGTTATTTTGTATCGATCTAGAATAGGTCTTTTTCAAGATCATTAACTTCATCTTCCGCTTCTTTGAGAGTATCTGCTGAGCATACAAACCGACCCCAGGCATCGAGTATCTCGTAATAGCTCATTTTTCTTTGAATTTTGTACATCTTAAAGACCTCCGTATTCGTTCATAGAATGTGTTTTATCTTTCGATACTTTAATTCTACAAAAACAACTGTCCGATTCGCAGGACAGCAAATACGGATTTATTGAGATAACAAAAATAAAGTATACTATGAAGGGTAATAGAAATTAGAAGAGGAGACTTTATGCCAAAGTATCTTTCGTGCGGGAATATAATGTCTGACAGGATAATAGGTGAGGACGGTAGCGAGAGCCAGTTCCACTTGGGCGGACCTGCCATGTTCGGACTGGAAGGTATAGCATTCTGGGAAAAGGATGCGGCCATGTGCTGCAACGGAGGAGACGACTGGGGAAACGGATACGGGGAATGGCTCGACCTCAACGGTTACCCGCGTGACTTTGTAACGGTGATCCCGGGAGAGACAACCAGATGTTATATCCGCCATCTTCCCAACGGCAAGTATCAATGGGGAGTGTACCAGGGGATAGAAAATGTCGCAAAGTACAACCTGAACTGGAAAAACGTATATAATGCGGTATCACGGGACACAAAGGGTATATATCTCTTCCACGCATCGGATTCGGATGTATTCGACCATATGGACGAGATCCGTTCGAAAGGCGACTTCAGGATAATGTGGGAGATCGGACGTCATCCGACTGAAGGTATCGAGGATTTCGACAAAGCAATAAACCTTGTGGAGGGGTTCTCATGCAACAAGTTCGAATCCTCGGAGGCATTCGGACTTGATGCGGAAGATGACGACGGCAATATCGCTGCGCTAAGAGGACTGCCTGTGGAGTTTGTTTTCTACAGAGTCGGAAAGAAAGGCTCATACGGGATCACGAAGGATGAAGTATGGTTCTGCCCGTCGGTGGATCATGCGGGAAAAAGTGTGGATCCGTCCGGATGCGGAAACTGTTCCACGGCGGCCGCGATGCACGCATGGGTCGAAGGCAGAACTGTTCCGGAGATCATAGCTGAAGCCAACATATCCGCGGGATTCAACGCGGCGGTTTACGGAGTCTGGCCTCATATAACTGATGCCGACAGAATAAGAGCGGAAGAACTCAGAGAGCAGGCGCTCAGAACTGCAGTGCGTGTGAGATAGTTCATTTGCCACACAAGATAACAGATTATACAATTGTTATAAAAGAAAGAATGTTCTCGGGTCGTGCTGTATAACTTATAAGGATGCCGAAGAGATACCCGGAATATTAACAAGATTGGATAATAGAAATAGATATGAAACTGTTGCTCAAACTGTCAAAGGAAGCGGTGAGATACCGCGGACTGTATGTCATAGCGATTCTGTCGACACTGTCGCTGACGCTTGTAAATCTTGCCGCGCCGAGAGTGCTGTCTTCAATGACGGGAATAGTGAGCAGAGGAGTCAGCGAGGAGGCTCTCGGGACCATAAGAAACCTCGCGTTTATCCTTATCGCTCTCTATGCGTCGAGGATCCTGTTCAGGTTTATGAGCAGTTATCTCTCGCATAAGGCTGCATGGTATCTGGTAGGAGATCTCAGGACCAAAGTGTACGACAAACTGGAACATATGCATCTGGGATATTTCCACGACAAGCAGACCGGAGATCTCATGAGCAGAGTGGTCAATGACACGAGAGATTTCGAACTTCTCTATGCGCATATTATCCCGGAATCCATAACGAATATTGTGACCTTCGCGGGAGTACTCATAGTTCTCCTCACAATCAACTGGAGGCTTGCGCTCATAACCTGCGCTCCGATACCGCTCATACTCATCTCCGGAATCATTTTCGCAAAGAAGGTGAGACCGTTCTTCAGGGTATCCCAGGCGAAGATGGGAGAACTCAACGGAAAACTGCAGGACAATCTCTCCGGAGTCCATGAGATACAGTCATTCGGAAGAGAAGAATACGAGACCGGAAAGGTCAATGAAAAGAACTTCGGACACGTCCATGCAATGCTCAAAGCGCTCAAGGTGAGCGCCGTTTTCCACCCGAGCGTCGAGTTTATTTCCTCCATAGGTACGATTCTCGTTGTCGCATTCGGCGGTTATCTCGCATACAGGGGCGGCCTTAGCGTTGAAGATATAGTGGCATTCCTTCTTTATCTCAATATGTTCTATACGCCTATCTCCGGACTTGCCAATCTGCTTGAGAACATGCAGCAGTCCCTCGCAGGCGCTGAGCGCGTGATGGCGATACTTGAGGCTCCGCAGGAGATAGCGGACAAACCGGGTTCGGAACCTCTGGAAAATGTAAAGGGAGACATAGAATTCGATCACGTAAGTTTCTCCTATGACGACGCGAATCCGGTGCTTGAAGATGTGTCGTTCAAGTGCAAGGCGGGGCAGATGCTTGCCCTTGTAGGGCCTACTGGAGTCGGAAAGACGACTCTCACACAGCTTATCTCGCGGTTTTATGAGCCGAGCAAGGGAAGGATCCTCATCGACGGCAGAGATATACAGGGTGTGACTCTCGAATCTCTGAGACAGAACATAGCTCCGGTACTTCAGGATACATTTCTTTTCAACGGAACGATCGCGGAAAATATCGGATACGCAAGACCGACTGCTTCCATGGATGAGATCGTCGAGGCCGCAAAGGCTGCCAATATACATGATGATATATGCGCCATGCCGGACGGGTATGAGACGCAGGTGGGAGAGAGAGGCCTCCGGCTTTCGGGCGGCCAGAAGCAGAGAGTTGCCATTGCAAGAGCAATTCTCCGAAGAGCTCCCATAATAATTCTTGATGAGGCCACCGCATCCGTCGACGTGGAGACTGAACAGCAGATCCAGAGAGCGATAGCGGGCATAGCCGGAAAGAGGACGATAATCGCGATCGCCCACAGACTGTCCACCATACGCAATGCCGATACCATACTGGTCATAGAAAACGGCAGGGTAACCGAGAGCGGAACGCACGAAGAACTCGTAAAACTCGGAGGGAGTTATTCCCGGATGAACGATATACAGACTCTCGCTGCAACACGCGGCGGAATTGTCTAAATAACAAAAGCAACTGCCGGTGAGGATCGATCCTCACCGGCAGTTTTTTAAATGATTTGTTTTTATTGTTGTTTTTTGACCTTGATCGTAGCGGCATAAGCGCTGTTGCAGAGACCCAGGATAGCGGAAAGTATAAACAGAGTCTCAATACCGAGCGTCTGCCAGATCCATCCGCCGAACAGTGCTATGAGTATCGTTATGAGATGATTTACGGAAACTCCCGTGGAGATAGTGGCTCTTGTCTCATCCGGACTGTCGGAGAGATCCTGTACATACACATTGGAAGCCATGGACGCAAGGGAGATCATCGAATCCAGTATGTAGTTGACGCAGCATACTATGAATGCGACATCCTTCGGGAACAGATGGTGGGCAAATCCGTAGAAGAAACACACTATGACCAGGATCAGGGTGTCGGTGACCATAACGATCTTGTAGCCTATACGGTCGATGATCTTTCCGACAAACGGAGCTGCGAAGTAGGTGCACACCGAAGATACGGCAAACAGTATGCTGATGACCATTGCGTTTGCTCCGTAGAAGAGCACCAGAACATACGGCCCGAAGGTGAAGAATATCTGTTTTCTGGCACCGTAGAAGACCTCCAGCATATAGTATTTGGAATACTTTTTGTGAAAATAGAATCTTCTTTTTGTCTCATCGGTCTTGCTGTTGCCTGCAAGTTTGAATGAAATAAGAGTGCCCGCAAGGATGATAATAGTACTGGATACAAATACCGAGCGGTATATGGGAAGAGAAGCCTTCACAAAGAAGAACACCGCTATGATCACGAGATAGCCTGAAAGAGTTCCCACCTGATGGAACGCGTTCTGAAGTCCGAGAGCTTCGCCGCCATGTCCTTCCTTCGAGTATTCGAGGGACAGTGTGTTTCTCATGCCAAGCTGTATATGGTCACCGAGAGAATAGATGAATATTGCCATGATCACGAAAACTCTGTTGACCGGAATCACTGCCTGAAGTCCCATGCCGGCCAGCATTATTACCGCGCCTATCTTGTACAGTTTTTCTGCGGAGAACGTATACAGAACGGCGAGAATAAAGACAAGGAGCAGACCGGGAAGTTCACGGAAGAACTCGGATACTCCCTTGTCAAAAGATGTCATGGAGACTATCTCGGCGAGATAGTTGTCGATAATGCCTTTGTACAGTCCGTAGGAAAGGCCGAAAATGACGATCGAGAGTATATATACCTTATATCCCGACTCGCTTTTGAAAGTTGCCGCTAGTTTTTTCACTGAAATACCCCGTTCAGTTTTGTTAACATCCTATGTATTCTATCCTTTTTAGGGGAAATGGGGAAGAGAGAAATATCACTAGTAGTGTCTTTTGTTGTGCAAATGCGCAAAAACCAGCTTTTTTAAAACAGCCATATATCATGATCCATTATGCAGTCCCGTCTGGAATGAGACTTCACATCGCGCAAGAAGGAACGCGGGGGATGTGAACGATCTGTCATACTTTGTTATAAATCTCGAAACAATCTGAGAATATGTTATTATTGTTTTATTCCAACTAAGAAGGAGAACACTGATGTTTTGTTCTAAATGCGGAACCAAAGTCAGAGATGAAGCCAAATTCTGTCCGAACTGCGGTGCGAGGATAATGGGCATACAGATGCCACGTAAGCCTGAGATCCCGGGTTCGGACGGCTCAGATATTACTGCCGCACCGTTTGTGCCCGCACCGACGGGTCCCGACGGATCTCTTGTCACCCCGGAAGTACAGAATATTATCGATGAACCGGTAACTGACGTCGGACCGGAACCTGTCTCTGGACCGGAAGAACCGTATTCCGATGATGCCAAACCGGTCACTGAGCCTGAAATCGGGGAGGAAATCCGGGAGACTGTTCATGAAGAGATCGTGCCGGAAACAGAAACCGAACCGGTTATAGAGGACAATGTTACAGAGGCTATCACGGAATCTGTGGCTGAGGAAGAGATTGCCACGGAAGACACGCAGGAATCCGGGATCACGACCGAGTCAGAGATTGAATCGATAACTGCGGATGATCTTGCCGAAGTGATACCGGAATCTGCAAATGAAGAGATCGTTCCGGAACCTGAAGAGATTCCGGAGTCAGTGAAAAATGAAGCCGAAGTTCTTCCTCAGGAACCGATAGCGCCGGCTGCAACCACTGAAGAGGATCGGACAGAAACAGTTTCCGGACAGGAGCAGATCCCGCCGACCACTGTACAGGAGCAGCAGGTGCCTTACAATGCATACGCGGGAGCATCAGTACAGAATTCTGTACAGCATGGAATGCCTTATCAGACGGATGGACAGTATGTTCCCGGAGCAGACGGGAATATGACGCAGGCTCAGGCGTATGCGCAGTATATACAATCCTTTGAACCCGAACCGCCGAAAAAGAAAAAATGGTGGATCGGACTCATAGCTGCGCTCCTGATCATTGCCCTTGCCGGCGGAGGCGCATGGTATTTCATTAAAGTGCGCCCCGAGCAGAAGAGGCAGGAACTGATCCAGCAGTATCTTGATGAAGGCAGTTCATACTATGAGGCCGAACTCTATGCTAATGCAGCAGAGAGCTATGAGAAGGTACTGGAACTGGATCCAGACAACTTCAATGCTAAACAGAACCTGTATGCATCGCTCCAGGGAGAGACCGCGAAACTGTTGCTGGACGGCAGATACGAGGAAGCAAGAGATACAGCTCTTCGCATGGCGGATATAAACGGACCAGATGAGACAACAGACATGTATCTCAATTCCATCTATAACGCCTGGATAATCGAGTGCATCGAGAACGGTGAATATGACAGAGGGCTGGAGCTCCTCGAAGAAGGGATGCATTATCTTACCGAAGACGAGGTAAGCAAGAGGACCGAAGAACTTGCGGCCATGAAAGACTATGACCCTGCTGCGCCGGAAGTTGTGCCTCCGGCGGAAGAACCGGTACCGGGCGGCGAGGAACCGGAACCGGATCCGTACACTCTCGTCAATGACAGACAGTCGTTTGCCGAAAGAGTCGCAGAGGTCTGCGATGATGGACACTATGACAGTGCGTCGCTCCTTCTCCTCGTATATCAGGATATAGCTACGGACGGAATGAAGCCAGGAGACCGGCTGACCGTAAAACTCGAAGGCTATCAGTATGATAATCTCGAGATCGTCATGCGTGAGAACGACTACTATGTGTATTACGGTATGATGAACGACGAAGGGCAGAGAGAAGGAGTGGGCTGGCTTCTGAGTTACTTCCTGAAGCAGGACGGTTACGGAGTCTATTTCTATATTGCCCAGTGGGAAAAGGGAGAACCCAACGGAGAGTTCTATGAATGGTTTATCTCTGAGAATAATGAGGTAGACGCATATACCGGCCAGGTCATCAACGGATGGTATGACGGGACCATAACGATGGAAAACCATGACGGTCTTACCTATTACGGAGTTTTCAACGAAGGAAAGATCACTGAACTCGGACGTACCGAAGACGATCAGATCGTATACTTCGCGACCGAGGACAGCGAGCATTATTTCACGGTCACTGAAGAGCAGATGGAGACTGTGCTCGTAGGCCTTAGCATCAAGTGAGATCTGCACATCAGTATATATACCAGTCGGATCTGCCGCGTTCCAGAGCGCGGCAGATCTTTTCTGTGTGTGATATTTTACGAGGACGAAGGGCAAAGCGGGCATCGTTTGTGAACAGTGTACACAAATGCCGCAACTCGGTAGGAAATGTGATTTTGCACCGCGTTTTCCTTGAAGCGGAATGTCATATCAAGATATAATTTAAGTACAGGAAATAATCGTTTTACATATAAGGAGGGTTCAGATTTGGACAGAAAAGATTACGAAAACAATCTTGTTATCCAGTCGAGAGTTGCCTGTGATATCCTCGAGACGGTAGCCGATGGCATCACTTATGCCGACACGGTGGAAGCACTGAGCGATGAAGATATCGCGAAGATCGAGAAGATCATTCTTACAGGCGCCGGAGACAGCTATTGCGCAGGTGTTTCAACAGCATCTGCTTTCGAACTCGTGGCGGGAATAGTCACAAGAGCCATGAGAGTTGTCGAAGTCGCAAGATTCGTCAATTATGAGGAAAAAGGCTATACTCCCGAACAGTATCTCGTCATCGGAACATCCGTATCCGGAAATGTATCGAGAGTCAGGGAGGCGCTTGAGAGGGCAAACGCGCACGGCGCGAACACTCTCGCAGCGACCGGAAACAATACGGCTCCCGTCGGCAGAACGGCAAAGCACATCATCTATGTAAAACTGCCCAAGACGGACGTAGCGCTCTGGCCGGGCGCCATCAACTATTCCGCATCCATGGTAGCCCTCTATAATATCGCACTCAGGATCGCGAAGTGCAGAGGCGCAATCTCCGAAGAGGAATACGCCGACATGAAGAAGTCCATCAGAGACTTCATCGAGAGCTACAGAGACTATCTGCCCTCCATTGAGGAGAAGGCATTTGAAGTGGCGCAGTGCTTCAATGATATGCGCTCGCTCGACTTCATCGGCGATCATTCCGATTACGCAACAGCATTCGTGGGAAGCGCGAAGGTCCTCGAGGCATACGGCGGATACACGACATATGACGATTCGGAGGACTGGAACCATATCAACTACTTCCTGAGGAACCCCGAGAGTATCGGCAGAGTCATTGTCGCAAACGAGGACACGCCGTCATTCGGAAGAGTCATTGAGACGGCCAACACTGTAAAGCAGCTCGGAAGTCCGTGCATGGTAGTGACGGATGCTGAGGAGAAACTGTTCCCTGAAGGATTCTTCGTGTTCAGGACACCAAAGCCGAAGTATTCATGGCTCAACCCGCTGATGCAGCATTTCTGCTTCGCGATGGTCGCAGGATATATCGCAGAGCTCAAGGGATACGCCAACTTCAGGACAGACTGTCCGAACTTCCAGCAGACACCTGTTCAGGATCAGGCCAGGATCCGCGAGAGCAAAATAGAGATAATCTGAAGGGAGAATGATCATGAGTTTAGATAAATACGATAACCCCATGCTGAGACAGATGACGGTGGTCCTCCGCTCCTTTGAGAGAACAGCCGACTTCATCACCTTCGACTATCTCGCAGAGATGCTCCCGAAGGAAGTCATGGAAAAGACAAACAAGGTTGTTCTTACAGGCGCAGGCGACAGCTACTGCGCGGGCATAGCTGCGGAACCGGTATTCGAGGGGTACGGCAAAGGTATTCCGGCTGAAGCGGTAAGAGCTATCGAGTACACAAGATACTACAACACATATGTCGGATGGGACAAGGAGAAGGAAGCCGGTCTCGGACACACATGTATAGCCATCTCCAATTCCGGCAAACCCGTAAGAGTCATTGCCGCGATGAAGAGGGCAAAACTCCACGGCTGTGAGGCGATCGCTATCACATCCAACTTCGAGAGCGAGTTCGCAAAGGCTGCCGACCACATAGTGAAGCTTGACTTCGATCCGTTCGACAATCATGAGGAAGCCTTCCACGTCAATGTCATCAACTATGTGACGTCATGCTTCACTGCGATGATGGTCGGACTCTACATCAATGTATGCAAGGGCAACATGACGCTTGAGCAGGCTGAAGAGCACAAGCAGGCTTGCATCGATTATGTGAAGAGCATTGAGGGCAAAGTATATGAGGAACTCGACCGTCACGCGATGGATATGACGGAGAGATGGGAAGCCCAGGGCGTAGACCTTATGGACTTCGTCGGAGACGGACCCGATTATGCGACGGCATTCTTCGGCTCCGCAAAGATGATCGAGACATTCGGCGGACTCACGACATATGATGATTCCGAGGACTGGAACCACATCAACTTCTTCAACAGAAGCCCCGAAAAGGTCGGAACATTCGTCGTAGCGAACGAATCGAGCCCCGCATTCTCAAGACAGCTCGAGATGATCAATACAGCTGTAACAGTCGGCAGACCCGTATGCGTCATCACCGATGCTGACAGGTCTCTCTTCCCGGAGAACTGCGACGTGTTCACGATGCCGAAGCCGAAATACGCATGGATCAATCCGCTCATGCAGCACCTTCCGATGGACTTTGTCGCGGGATATGTTGGAGCGATCAGAAATATCCAGGAGTTCTGCTTCGGATCCGAACCGCATCAGCTCGACTTCAACGCGGACAGATTCCGCAAGAGCAAGATGGTAGTTCTCTGATACGGATACACACAAAATACAATCTGAGAAGACAGAAGCAGGAGACTGTTTCTGTCTTCTTTTCGTACAACAGGACGTTCCAAAATCCCGCGCGGAAGAATATTATAGTTGTGTAAGCAATTGTTACTTATCATGCACGGAGACATAAGATGGAAAGAAAGAAGATCACCGATATACACTGCTCGAAGTGCGGCGCGCCGGCATATTTCGACATAGTGAAACAGAGATATGTCTGCGGATACTGCGGCGGGGAAGTCGGTATCAGAGAGGCGATCGAACAGAAGAAGTACTTCAGGACCCTTCAAGCCGGGAGGCTGAAAGAATCTGTCGGCGGATTCAGCCTTATGAGCGCTACCTGCACCGGATGCGGAGCGGTGCTCGTCTTCAATAAAGACGAGGCGCTGTCCAACTGCGCGTTCTGCGGAAGAAGTCTTGTGCGGACCGATTATCTCTACAGATCGGAACTGCCGGAAAGCGTCATACCGTTTGCGGTGACGGAAAAAGAGGCAAAGGACAGGCTGACAGAGTGGTGCAATAAAAACAGGGGAAAACCTGAAGCGACACACATAATGAGCCATATAGAGGAACTTAAGGGATTCTATCTGCCGTATGAGATGGTGCGCGGACCTGTTCACATGGGGGTGTCCAGGATCGACAGGGGCCGCAGATACAGATGTGAAGGCTTTATAAACGACGAATTCGTAAACACTTCCTCACAGCTGGACAACCTTCTGCTTGACGGACTCGAGCCGTTTGACTTCGACGCGCTCACCGAATTCGATTTCGCGTATGTTGCAGGGCACAGGGTCAAGACATCGGATATAGGAGCAAGAGAACTGGAAGAGCGTGTGAAGAAAGAGGTCGGGGAGACCTACCGCTCCGCGGTAAGAAAGACTCTTGAGACCAAAGCAGTGGATATAGATGCGAATGTCAGCGAAGCGGTACGGCTGCCGGTCCTACTGCCCGTATACTACATTGCCGTCGGAGATACGATGGCCGCCGTCAACGGACAGACGGGAAAGGTTAGTGTAAGAGCTGAAAAGGAGCGGAAATACTATTTCCTTCCGTGGTGGTTCAAGGCCCTTCTCGCCACCGTCGTCATTCTCGGCGGCTTGTTTGCAGGGTTCAGGATCTTCGGCATGGCTGCCCCGGAAAGTCTCTTCCTGACAGCCATACTCGGGTTCTTCTTTATCATTGTTACGTTGTGCCTGTACAGCGATACTCCGAAAAACAAGTTTTCCGTCTCTGCGGGAAGGGAGATATATACCTCTGGAGAAAGGGTGTTCCGCCGCGTGGACGGAGAGCTTGTGCCGACAGACGGTATAGTGAGTCACAGGGTAACGGAACCCGTGTTCTTCATGGATATCAGGGGACAGGTGATACCTGTATGGCTGAGATTCACGACCCCTTACAGAGTATTCAGAATGATCCTGCTCTCCGTTGTTGTCATGTTCCTTCCGGTGATCATAGGACTGTTCCTCAACGGATTCAATCTCTCCATGATTCATCTCGGAGGATCGGCGGTATGGTTCTGCATAATGATCCCCATCATTCCCGTTTACATCCTGAAACTCGGCATAGTTGAAATGTATGAGAAGCCGTGGATATATATAGTAAACAGAAAAGGTAAATGGGAGCGGTACAGACGGAGGATCGAAAAGCCGAACAAGGAAGACGTAAAGTCGACGATAGGAACAATCCTGAGAGTCGTATTCGTTCCGCCTATAAGCCTTGCGGTATGGTTCGGAATCATATCATTCTTCGTCATCTGTTATCTGACTGCAGGATACGGATGGTGAGATAACTGAAAACCAATATCTTAAGATATCCCGGAAGAACGGTTCCGGGATATTTTTTATGCAGCGGACATTAATACCTGCCGTGCTATGCTATAATTTATTTCGACATCTATCGATCGGACAGCTGTACATATTGGATCTGAATCATAAAAAACTTATCGGGATTATCATAGCTCTGGCGCTCGCACTCACTGTTGCCGGATACGGCGGCAATGGGAGAACTCCGGAAGAGCAGGGCTTCAGTTATGCCGTTTTCTTTGCCGATGTGCCCGGCTACATCGACGCGGAAGGAGATCTGCACGAAACACAGTCCCCCTATATGAACGCGGAATGGCTATATGTCCCCGCGCTGACTGCTCTTGAAGCGGTCGGGGCGGATATACGGGATGATACAGCTGTGATATCCGGAACGGAATACGACATATCCGACATTGTTACCGATGAAAAAGGCGCATTTATGTCCGTCCCGAGTCTTATAGAGAGATTCGGGCTTGAGGGCAGACAGTACGGCTGTCTCGCCCAGATAGGAACGAACCTTAAAGATCTGACCCGGGAGAGACGGGAAGAGCTTGCTGTGCTGGCGGGATATTCCGGGCATGGGAATATGGCTGTACCTGTAGCGGAAGAGACTCATGAGATGGCTATTGATCCCTATCTCAAGGCGACATATG
Source organism: Oscillospiraceae bacterium (assembly GCA_017512745.1). Lineage (GTDB taxonomy): Bacteria > Bacillota > Clostridia > Oscillospirales > Ruminococcaceae > RGIG5675. Next base: position 6,561 of record JAFWEV010000053.1, on the reverse strand, counting down.
AAAACGTCTGCGAGTGGGTCATGAGCCTTGAAAAGGAGTATCCCGGGCTTGTGACTTCATTCCTTGCCGGCCATTCTGTAGAGGGCAGGGACATATACGGATTCACTCTCGGAAGAGGGGAGCGGTTCATCTATATGGAGGCGGCGATCCATCCTAGCGAATATGTGACATCCAATGTGCTGGTATATATAGCGCAGAAGTATCTCACAGGCTATTATGAGGATCTGTGCGAAGAGGGGTATATCTCCTACAGGGAACTTCTCGACAGTTTTACGTTCGTTATCATTCCGCAGGTGAATCCCGACGGGGTAAACATAGTCCAGAATGGATTCTATGCGAGCACGAAGGAAGTGTGGAAGTACGACGACCAGGGAGCGTTGTACCCCTATCAGTACAAGGCAAATGCTAACGGGGTGGATATAAACAGAAACTTCCCGTACCACTGGGATCCGATGCTGGAAAATGGCATCACATGGCCGTGCAGAAGATACTGGTGCGGACCGGAAGCGGCAAGCGAGCCTGAAACGCAGATGGTGATAAATGTCATGCGGAATATCCCTGCGGAAGCGTTCATAGATTTCCACAAATATGGTGAGACGATCAACTGGATAGATTCCGAGACAGACGACGTCTACAGGCAGAGATATGAGGCTCTCGGTACAAGGATAGCCCTCGATTCCGGTTATGAGGATCTCGGCACAGAATACATCGAATTCGGCGGATATGCGATGAACTACAATCTGCATGTGAACGATGTGTTCGGGTGTACAGTGGAGATAAGCAGGTATTATCCGTACAACGAAAAACAGCTCGACCGAATAGTCCCGACGATCTGGCGGATAGGGCTTGTGCTCGGCGAAGAACTCCTGAAGCTCGACGACATAAAGGAAGGCCTCAGAGTGGAAGTCGGCGGGAGAACTGTCATCACTCTTGACGGAGCCGCGATGAGCGACGAATACATCTCTTTCGGACAGCTCGCGGATATAGCGGAAAAACTGGGTGGAAGGATCGATATTTCGGAAGACACTGTAACTCTCACCATAGGTGACAGAAGCGCATCCAGAGCATGTCACGATGAGATCCTGAATGACGGAGATGTGTATGTTTCCGACGGAGAGGGAAGGACATTGAATTTAACGCATCTGCTTGCGTGCTTCTGCATTGATGCCGGGACAGAATCCACAACGGTGAGGATACAGAAATAGGACCCGGTTAAGAAAAGAGACAAAAGAAATAGGCTGTGTAATAGCAATCATAAACGTTGTTATTTCACAGCCTATTGAATTATATGTTCTCAGTGGTTTTCTCTGTTTTCCACGCGGACTCTGCCTTCGTGAAGCCTTTCGGTGAAGAAATCCTTAACAGAGCATCCCGCACGACCCGATGAGGCGCATGCGCATGCACATGCGCAGGATGACGCGCATGCGCAGGATGATGCGCAGGAAGAAGCACACGACGAGTGACGGGATGAACCGCCTCCGCTGAATGAGCGGTGTGAACTTCTCGAAGGAACGCTTACCACATTGACGTGAATATATGTGTTGGGAGAATCACCGTATCTGTAGGTGCCCTTTTCGGTATACTTCTCAGGATTCTTGAGCTCTTTTTCTTCTACGATCTCTTTTTTCTTTATGAGGCTTCTTCCGCAGTACAGACAGCTGTCCCTGCCTTCCTCACGCGGAGCACCGCAGCCGGGACATGTATCGTAATACTCGATCTTTGTGCGGACGATCTTTTTCTCGGTAGCGCGGTCAGAACCAAAGCCTATACCTCGCGCTATCAACTTAATGAAACTGAAAAACACAATTATAGGAAGCATAAATGTGATGATCCCAAACAGCATCCCGAATACTTCCCAGATGGAGAAATCGTCTTCGTAGTAATCAGGATCATATCCGGACCCCTGATCGATCTGCCTCTCGGTCGAGAAACCAAAGGCATCATTCGGGTATGTGATGCTGATCGTGTATCTGTCGCCGGCTGAGAGAGAGGTGGAAAAAGTGAGGTATCCGTCCTGCTCGTAGCAGTCCGGCTGCCAGGCTCCTACCTCCAGAGAGTTCCATCGGATCACAAGTTCTTCCACATCCATACCGTCAAACCACGCCGGTGTGAAAGTGTAGACTGTCTCGCCCTCTGTCCATTTATCTATCTGGTACATGTTGTCCTGGATCATCGAGAATTCAACACTTACGATCTCGCCTTCCTTGTATGACCGGTCGAGATAGATGGAGAGGGAACTGCCGTCGTCTGATATGTAATCGATGGTGTCGCTTATGGGGGTGATGTCCCGGTGATGCACATTCGGCACACCGAGATCAATCCACTCAAGATCACCTATGGAGTCGTCAAGGACCTCCCAGTCGATATGGTAAACCATGAACAGGGAAGCATCGTCATTGACATCCACGGTTATTGTGAAGTTGCGGATAACGTCTGTCGCGTCCGCTGCCACCGGCACTGCTGTCAGAACGAACAGGAGCACAAGGACGGCCACGACAGCCATGAATTTACCGAATCGTGAAAGTGTTCTGGTCATCAGCATGAACCCTCCTTTAAAGGACATTCCCCGGTCATGTCGGCCGAATAGTACCTGTGTTCGGCGCATGCGGGACAGTTCCATATATTCTCCCAGTCGTCCCTCAGCATGTTTCCGAGAGGCTTGTCTGAGAGCCAGCTCTGACACGGCACCACATTTCCGCCCGGGGTAATAGCCATATTGGAGAGACAGGCGCCGCAGGACGGTGACGGGATGTTGAGCTCTTCGAACACGTGACGGCTGATCCATCCCGGAGAGGTGAACGCTATCTCCATTCCGTTCTCATTGCAGTAAGCCACAGCCTCTCTCAGGATATCCTCGAGCTCGGGACCTGTAAGCTGCATGCTCTCGGAAGCTTCTTTCACGGCGTTTCCCGTCATGATCATTCCGGAGCAGGTCACGTAGATTACTCCGCGTTCGTGCAGATACTTCAGTGTGCTCAGGTAGTCGCTGTTCAGCGTGCAGAGAGGAGTGTTGATGCTGACCGAAAGACCTTCATTCAGAGCGTTGTCTATTCCCGCCGCGGTATTTTTGAACTGTTCGGCGCCCACAAGTTTATTGTGAATATCCGGATCACACGAATAGAATGTTATCTGAACGCTGTCGAGTTCTGCCTCGTGCAGTTTGCGGCAATACTCCTCGGTCAGTTTGATACCGTTGGTGTTGAGCCTTGATATGAACCAGCGGGCATATGCAATAAGCTCGAAGAGATCTTCGCGCATAGTGGGCTCTCCGCCGGTAAATGTCACCTGCGGAATACCGACCTCACGGCATTTGTCGAGGATCTTCTTCCAGTCATCTGTGGAGAGTTCTTCTTCGTCGGAGAGGGTCTGCCCGGCTGCGTAGCAGTGGATGCATTTCTGATTGCAGTGCCAGCTGCCGTTCTTCGTCATCGCGCTCACCATGATATCCATACGGTGAGGGGCATTCATGTATTCCTCATACTCGCCGATGCTCATGTAGTTGACGTCGGTGGTCACAGGTTCGCGGTAGGCAATCTGTTTTACAGTGGTGAAGATGGTATGTATATCTTCTGATATCCTTTTCTCCGACAGGAACGGAATGATGTTCTTTACGCTCCTGGCGGACCTGTCGAGGATATCTTCGATGTCTTTTTCGGAGATCGCCTTGCCTTCGTACTTGTTGGTCTCTCCGATCATCTCCGAAAGCATCACCGCCCATATGAAATTGATCGGGACAATATCGGTCCCGTTTATAATTACTATGCTGGGATTCAGCGCATTTTCCTCCCTTTTGGGCGGAACCAGATGCATGCGGATTGTTCCGGGACCGTCCGGGTTGAGGGTCGTGTGCCGGACTTCGCTGAAAGTGGTGTCCATATACTCATTGATCCTCTTTACTGTCCTGGAATTCCTGAACAGTTTTGGTACAGGTATCATCTCAATCCTCCTAAGATCAAACACTTTATATTATTTTACATGGTTAACATGATGAAATCATAGACTATATTTGTACGGAATATGATAAATGCAAAAATCGGACATTTGGACAAATGAATGGTACAATGGAAAAAATAAGCTTCATCAAGGAAGAATCCTGATATGAACGACATCCAGATCAGAAAAAAGAATCTCCTGTATTTTCCTCTCGGTACAGTCGGAAGAGATATGGTGTACTGTCTTGTCACCAACTATCTCCTGACCTTTATCCTGTTCACGAGGAGTCTTACCAATTCCCAGCTCGCTGCCGTTACGGCAATCATGGTCGGCGCGCGTATTTTCGACGGGCTCAACGACCCGATCATGGGGAATATCATCGAGCGCACCCGCACGAAGTGGGGTAAATTCAAGCCCTGGCTTCTTGCAGGCACACTCAGCAGTTCGGTGCTCATATATATGGTCTTCAGCACCAAACTGCAGGGGTGGAACTTCATATGGCTGTTCGGGCTCTTCTATTTCGGCTACAGCATAACCTTTACGATGTGTGACATCTCATACTGGGGCATGGTGCCGGCGCTCAGCTCGAATGCTGACGCAAGAAATCAGTTTACCGCCAGAGCGACACTGTTCGCGGGCATAGGATCCACCACCGCCAGCATCCTTATCCCCATGCTGACGACAGGAACAATGGCGCTGGGCGGCAGCACTGCCACGGCATATTCGATCATTGCCCTGATCATAGGTGTCCTGTCGCCGCTGTTTGTCGTGTTCACACTTGTCGGGGTCAGAGAGCACAGGGAAGACATGAAGGAGGCAGCGCCCCCCATATCTTTCAGAAAGATCGTCAAGACCATTTCCGGCAATGATCAGCTGATGTGGATATCTCTGGCATTTCTGATCCAGCAGGTTTCGAACGGAATCATTATCGGAGGTCTCGGATCGACATATATCTATGTGGAATTCGGTTATGAGGGAGGACTGTACTCTCTGTTCACCACGATCGGGATGATGGCCACCGCATTCCTAATGGTATTCTATCCTGCGATCTCAAGACGCATAAAGCGCAAGGATCTCATGAAGATAATGATAGCAATCTCCATGGCGGGATACGCCGCTATGATCGCGTGTGCCTTGCTCCCGGCCGGGAATTTCAGATTCTGGGTACTGGTAATAGGCTATATGCTCTCCAACTTCGGTCAGTACTGCTTCTATCTGATCATGATGATCTCCATTATCAACACTGTCGAGTACAACGAGCTCAAGACCGGTTCAAGAGACGAGGCTATCATTGCTTCACTCCGCCCGTTTATCACGAAGGTCGGTTCAGCCATCACTGCCATCATCGTCTCCGGTACCTACATGATCTTCAGGATCACGTCATTCACCAACAGAGTATCTGAACTCGAGAACATGGCGGCGGCAGGGACCATCACGGAAACCGAAAAGATGTCTCAGATAAGCACGGTTCTCGGAGAAGTTCATCACTCGCAGGCTTTGGGGCTGCTGATAGTCATGACGGTCGTCCCGGCTGTGCTCATGATAATCTCCCATATCATCTACAGGAAGCATTACAAGCTGGATGAAGAAGAATATGACAGGATCTGCAGGGAGATCGAAGAGAGGAAGCAGGCATGATAACAAAGACTGCGCTGAAGATAGCCGCTCCGTTCCCGAAGATAGAGTCATTCCGGTCATATCTGTTCATAGGACCGCATCCCGACGACATCGAGATAGGGGCCGGCGCGACTGCGGCAAAACTTGTTTCAGAGGGGAAGAGAGTGACTTTTCTCATCTGCACTGACGGCAGATACGGTACCGACAACATATCCGGCATAGAGCCGGATGAACTGGCTGCGAGGAGGAAACAGGAAAGCATTCTCTCGGCAAAGACGCTGGGTGTGTCGGATATCCGCTTCCTGGATCTCTCGGACGGGGGATTCTATGATATCCGGGATATGGAAGCGGGTATCGCAAAAACTGTGGCAGAAGTCAGGCCCGACATGATCTTCGCTCCGGATCCCGATGTTACAAGCGAATGCCATGCGGATCATCTCAACACCGGGAGATGTGCCAAGAAAATCGCTCATTTTTCCGGAAATTCCGGGATCATGCAGCGCTACGGAGCGGAATCTCATGATGTTAAGGCGATAGGTTTTTATATGACCGCAAAACCGAACCGCTTTGTAAAGACTTCGGGGATGCTGAAAAAGCAGTTTTCTTCGATATTTGACTGCCATCTCACACAGTATCCAAAGGGAATACCGGCAGCGGATACACTGAAGCTGTATATAAGACTCAGATCGGCGGAATTCGGGATCCGTTCCTTTATGGGACATGCCGAAGGGTTCCGGGTACTCGGAAAGATCCATATGCACTGCCTCAGTGAGGCGGGAAACTGAGTTTTCTCTACAGGGCGCCGCGTTTATAAAAAATATTGAAAGTGCACTGTCCGGATAAAATATGACCGGACAATGCACTTTTCTTTTTGCTGTTCATTTATTGACTTCTGTTCTTGCCCTGATGCAGGCCTGATTCACTTCAAACTGTTTGGAATATCTTAGCCGGAGTTGCTGAGCCTGCTCGAGAAAAAACAGCGCTTCGCGGGGATTCCTTCCGACACCAGTT
>JAFWEV010000052.1 GCA_017512745.1 Oscillospiraceae bacterium | reverse complement strand
TCCTATTTTGTTATTCTTCGCGTGACTGGCAGTCCCGCTCAGTATATCAAAATAGGAGTTTTTTTGTTTCCCTCACCGGTTAACCTTTTTGGAACCACTCGCCTAGCGAGTGGTTTTCGCTAGACAAGAAAGCAGCCGGAGCAATGCTCCGGCTGCTGTTTTTATATGTTCCGATCAGTTGATCTTTACGTTCTCCCAGAGAGTGTTGATGTAATCGAGCATATCCTGCGGGAGATTCTGATACGCGTATTTGTTGTACTGCGCCGCGAAATCTCCGAGTTCCGGATAGAGGATCTCAATGGTCTCATCGCCGAGATCGTCGAGGTATTCCTCATCCTCGTATACGATCCTGTTCGGGGACGCGTAGTATGTGTATTCCGCATTTGCGACTGCCGCGTCGCGGTCGAGCATGAAGTTGATGAAGATCTCCGCGAGCTCCTTGTTCTGAGCACATTTCGGGATGCACATCGCGTCGACATAGTAGTTTGTCGGATCGGGATAATAGAATCTGAGATCGACGTCTTCAGCCTGCGCGTCGAGCATCGTGAAATAGTCGCCTGCATAATATGTGCCGATGGCAGCCTCTCCGGATTCCATCATGTTGTAGATCTCATCCATGACGTAGCTGTATACGAGCGGGCGCTGCTCTGCGAGAGAGTCATACGCTTTGTCCCAGACGGACTTGTCCGTGCTGTTGACGTCGAGGCCGAGTCTGTACATCGCCGTTCCGAACGCGTCACGGGAGTTGTTGAACTGAAGGATCTTTCCCTCATATTTCGGGTTCCAGAGGATATCCCAGCCCTTTGCGTCCGCCTCGTCGACTTCGTTGGCATTCCAGATCACTCCGACGATACCGTATGTGTACGGAATGGTGTATGTGTCTGTGGGATCGTAATAGAGTCCCTTGAAGCTCGAATCGATGTTTTCATAGTTCGGAATGTTGTTGAAATCAAGAGGAAGAAGCATATCCTCACTGATCATTCTCGCTACCATGTAATCGGACGGGAAGATGAGGTCATAGCTGACTGCTCCGGAAGAGAGCTTCGAGTACATATCCTCGTTTGACGCATATGTGTCATAGTTGACCTTGACCTTTGTTCCGTAGGTCTGCTGGTACCATTTTTCAAATTCCTTGACTGTGTCGTAGCTTCCCTCGCTGCCGTCGGAGACGTATTCACCCCAGTTGTAAACGTTAAGTGTGAGCGTCTTTCCGCCGCCGCATCCCGCGAACATGAGGACTGCCATAACACATGCGAGTGCCACAGAAAGTATCTTTTTCATTTATTTCCCTCCAATTGATGGTTTTAAACTTATTTTTCTTCGGATTTGGTATCTGTGAGATTGCTTATCATGAGAAGCGTCAGTATCACGAAGAAGATGATCGTAGCGAGAGCGTACATCTTAGGTGTGACGGTCTTCTTTGTCATGTTGTATATCCTGATCGGGAGCGTCTGGAATCCGGCTCCGGATGTGAAGTAGCTTATTACGAAGTCGTCGAGACTCATCGTGAAAGCCATGATCGCTCCGGTGATGACGCCCGGCATGATCTCCGGCAGGGTGACCTTGAAGAATGCTCCCGTGGGTGTGCATCCGAGGTCCTGTGCGGCTTCCGGAAGACTCGGGTCCATCTGGCGGAGTTTCGGAAGGACCTGCAGTATAACGTACGGCAGGCAGAACGTGACGTGCGCTATGAGCATCGTCCAGAAGCTCAGCGAATTCGCGAGCCGGAATATCCTTCCGGCGAACACGAACATGAGCATGAGGGAGATACCTGTGATGATATCCGGGTTTGTCATCGGGATGTCCGTGACCGTATTGAGCGTCGCCTTTACGGCTTTGTTTCTCAGCCTGTACATCCCGACGGACGCCGCTGTTCCCATAACGGTGCTGATGACCATTGCGGATACGGCGAGGAGAAGCGTGTTCCTGACGCTCTGAAGCGTTGGTCCGTCATTGAACAGTTCCCTGTACCAGCGCAGCGAGAATCCCGAAAATACCGAGAGGCTCTTCGCGTCGTTGAACGAGAACACGATGAGTATCGCGATCGGTGCAAAGAGGAACAGGAACATGAGTGCTGTATAGATCTTGGAGGCTGTCTTCATGCTTCGCTACCTCCGTATACCTGTCTGTTGGTGAAATACTTCATGGCCGCCATCATCACGAGAAGGATCACCATGAGGATGAATGCCATTGCGGCGGCGAAGTGCAGGTTGTTCGCCACGAACTGTCCTTCGATCGCGTCGCCGATGAGGAAGAATTTACCGTTGCCGAGTTTCTGTGAGATGTAGAATGTGCTGACCGAGGGGATGAGCACCATCGTGATGCCCGAGAGGACTCCCGGCAGGCTCAGCGGGAATATGACTCTTCTCAGCGTGCTAACGTTGTTGCATCCGAGATCCTTAGCGGCTTCGATGAGCTTTATGTCCATCTTCGCCATTATCGAGTAGATCGGAAGCACCATGTACGGGAAGTAGTCGTATACCATACCGATGACTACCGCGCTCTCTGTTCCGATGATGTGCACCGTCCTGAGACCTATTGCCGTGATCAGCCCGTTGAGGATACCAGTATCCTGCAGGATCGTCATCCACGCGTATGTGCGGATGAGGAAGTTCATCCACATCGGGATCATGATGAGAGTCATCATGATCTTCTGCGCCTTCTCGCTGGATCTCGCCATGATATATGCGAGAGGATATCCGAAGAGAAGGCATATTATCGTACTTATGAATGCGAGTTTCAGGCTTCGCCAGAAGATGAGCATGTATGTGCGGACTTCCTGTCCGTCGACAACGCTCGTCGCGGTGAAGAACCTGGATATGTTGTCAAATGTGAAGGCAAATGAGTTGTCCGTGAATGCATAGTAGGCGACGAACACAAGCGGCACCACTATGAAGAGGGCAGCCCAGATGCTGTACGGGGCAAGAAGCCCTGCTGAAGGTCTGCGTCCCTGCGGCATTATTCCTCGGCCTCGCTTTCCTCTTCGAGCTGCTGAAGCTCGTCGACTTCGTCGGAGTATGTGGAATAGTCTCCGAACATTCCGGAGTATTCGCTCTTCTTCATTATGTGTATGGCGTCGGGATCGATGCTGAGTCCGATGTGCTCATCGACATCGACAAAGTCCGTCGTCTGGATCATCCATTTGAATCCGCCGATATCCACGATGACCTCATAATGGACTCCCATGAAGGTAACGGATGTGACAACGCCCTTGAGCATGCCCTTCTCTTCAGTGGTGATGTCCACGTCCTCGGGTCTCACCACCACGTCGACCGGCTCCTTCGGGGCGAATCCCTTGTCCACACAGTCGAATACGTGGCTCGAGAAATGCACCTTGTAGTCCTCGATCATAACGCCGTCGAGAATGTTGCTCTCGCCGATGAAGTCGGCAACGAAAGCATTCTCGGGCTCGTTGTATATGTCTATCGGGGTGCCGATCTGCTGGATGCGGCCTTCACTCATGACGACGATGGTGTCTGACATCGTGAGGGCCTCTTCCTGGTCGTGCGTTACGAACACGAATGTGATCCCCGTCGCCTTCTGGATCTTCTTGAGTTCCTGCTGCATGTCCTTGCGGAGCTTTAAGTCGAGAGCTCCGAGAGGTTCGTCGAGAAGCAGGACCTTTGGCTGGGCGATGAGCGCTCTGGCTATGGCGACACGCTGCTGCTGTCCGCCGGAGAGGCTGGTCACTCTGCGCTTTGCAAAGTTGGAGAGCATTACTAGAGAGAGCATCTCCGTGACCTTCTGCTCTATCTCGTCCTTCGGGACCTTCTTCTCCCTTAAGGGGAACGCCACGTTCTCGAATACGTTGAGATGCGGGAAAAGAGCGTATTTCTGGAAGACCGTGTTTACGTTTCTCTTGTGAGCGGGAACGTCGTTGATCCTCTCGCCCATGAAGATTATGTCGCCCTGGTCGGGCTGTTCGAATCCGCCGATCATGCGAAGCGTGGTCGTCTTGCCGCAGCCGGAAGGTCCCAGCAGCGTAATGAATTCGTTGTCGTAGATATCCAGATTGATACTGTCGAGAACCTTTTCACCGTCAAACGACTTGCTTATGTTCTTGAGCTCGATGATCTTTTTCATGACTTTTCCCCGCATACAAAAAAGTGATATGCCCCGGGGCATATCACTTGTGAGATACTATTCTGACGCCGCGTATCCTGTTTATCCCGAACACGCTGTTTCAGTTTTCACGGTGTAAAGAGTCTATGTAGCAAAGATCACTTTTACTACTCTTATTGACCATTTCACAAGTTGTATGTCCCTTCTGGACATCGGTTATAAAGTAACCAACTTATAAAACTGAGCTTTTAACTCAATCAATAAGGCAACGAAAGTTGCCGGCCGCGCAGGCGCGGTCAATTCGGCATTCGACCCGGCTGTCCGTATGGCCTTGGCCTTCCCTTTCAGAAAAGGCGGTCAAATTATCCTGCTTTGGAAACTGCAGATGCGCGTTTCAGGGCGCACACAAATAGACTCTTTCCAAATGAGACGTGCACATTCTAACCCAATAACAGCACACTGTCAATTAAAAACGGGGTCAAAAAACAAAAACTGTTAAACAGTACATAAATAATGTATATTAATACGAAGTGAATGCTGCAAAAACATATATTCCTCATGTTTTTCAGGTGCCGAATCATATGTACCTATGAAACATTATGCAGTTGTTTGCAATTCTCCGGCAGACCGGCAAAGGAGCATACGCGGAATTTCTCCCGCGGTCAGATATGAGAAAAAGAATCATAACCGAATGGATAAGGATCATAGTGGGGCTCTTTATATTCTCCCTCGGAGTTCACCTCACGATATTCGCGAATATCGGACTTGCACCCTGGGACTGCCTCAGTATGGGTCTCTCATACAGGACCCCGCTCAGCTTCGGCCTGTGCGTCACCATCATTTCCGTGGCCGTCCTCATGGTCGACCTCCTGCTCAAGGAACGCATCGGTTACGGTACGGTCATCGACGCCCTGATCACCGGAACATTCATCCAGTTTTACAACGACATCAACCCGTTCCCTCTCAATGAGAGCCTGTGGAAAGGCGCGCTCATCATCCTCGGCGGATTCGTGATAATGGCCATAGGCATGGCGATATACATGAAGGCTGCGCAGAGCTGCGGCCCCAGGGACTCCCTGCTCGTCGGGTTGGGCAAGAGGATGCCCAAGGTCCCCATCGGCATAGTGCAGATCATCATTTCAGGAGTGGTGCTCCTCATAGGATGGCTGCTCGGAGGCCCCGTCGGCTTGGGCACGGTCATCAGCACGTTCGGAGGCGGACTTGTGATGCAGTTCGTATACTCCGTCATCCATTTTGAACCGAGGGATATAAAGCACAGGGACATCGTAACGGTCACTAAGCAGTTCATATCCGACAGTGAGAACGCAGCTTAACGCCTCACAACAGTATCTCAAAAACTCAGAACTCCCGGACCGCAGTTGCGGTCCGGGAGTTTTTCCGTGATGACTGTGTTTAAAAACCGTTTCAGTCCTCGTCAAAGAGGCAGCTGTCAAAGAATTCCACGATGCCGTATTCGACGTCTTCCTTGATTTCAGCATAGTTGTGGATCTCATGCCTGTATCCGGTGTAGAGCAGCGTCGTGACGTCATGGCCTGTGTCCGCAAGCCAGTTGGCCGTCGTATATACGCCTTCGCCGAACTGTCCGACAGGATCCTGATCTCCCGCGATGTTGTATATCGGGAGGTCCACCGGGACCTTCTCGGCCCACTCTTTTCCGGTGATGTCCTTCATCATCTGGAGGAAATAGAGCCATGAGCGGTTGAGCGTCGGCTTTGTGAACGCGTCGAACGGATCCTTTGCGTGGTCTTCCTGAACGAACGGATCGTCGCATATCCACTCGTTTCCGTGCTTTACGCCCTCTGTGCATCTTGAGAACATCCAGCCCATGAATCTGCCGCCGAGAGTCGGGTCGGCCTCGGCTCCCTTGCCCTCATCAACGAGCTTCTGGCACACTTCTATGCCCTCGTCGAGATTCGGCCATACGCCGATGGTCCCGCAGATCGTGACTCCGGCGAGATCTTCGCCCCATCTTGCGATGTACTGTCTTGCTATCATGGAGCCCATGCTGTGGCCGAACATGAAATACGGGAGACCCGGATACATTCCGGCTACGAGATCGTGGAGCTTCTTCTCATCTTCGACCATCGTCGTGAATCCCTTTTCGCCCCAGTCGCCCCATCTGTCATTCTCGAGCGCTGTCTTGCCGTGACCTACATGGTCGTCAGCGGCGACGATATATCCCTCCTCCATAAATGTCGTGATCATGTGGAGATAGCGGCGAGAATGCTCGCCGAATCCGTGGATGATCTGGATGATCCCTACGGGTTCGCAGGCGGGGACATACACCCAGCCGTATACATCGTCGACTTCGTTATAAGAACGGAATTTAACTTCGTGCAGCATAAAAACAATGTCCTTTCCCGGAAAAGTTTCCCCTTTCCTTTCAGTTTAATCATAGCACAGTTGGCTTGAGTCTCAATCATCCGGACACGTTCTGCGATGCCAAAAATAACACCGGAAAATAGGGCATATTAACCACTTGCCGGGACTGTTTTCAAAGGCGCCAGATCCCCGCCGCATACATGTGCGCTTTACAAACAAGGCGAGAATGCCCGTGTTTTCAAACATGGGATGAATCGCCGAACCAACGGGAAATGATGCTCGTATTTTTAAGCACCAAATCAAACTTGGGTCTTGATTCTGT
>JAFWEV010000051.1 GCA_017512745.1 Oscillospiraceae bacterium | reverse complement strand
GTCAGTGATTCAAAATCATAATATGCCAGAATATCTGTCGTCTGTTTTTCCGGAGTATAAAGACTATTAAAAAATCCAACTGCTCCGTTCTCAGTAATCCAGGACAGGTCCGTCATGGGAGGAGACATTTGCGGCGACCAGCCGTCGCTTCGGACAATATCGGATTCTTCCGCAAACGGGATACCGGATGAATCGTTTTCCATGTACTGTTCCTTTCCGATCATCCGGACACCGTCTGCAGGCAGAGGCACTCCACTGCGAACCTGTTCGGGCCCGGCAAGCACCAGATATTCTCCATACTGATCCACCGGCATGAGGGATTCGCCGCTTTCGCGTTCTCTCCTGATGATCGATCCGCTATCAAGATCAAAACAGAAGACAGTAGGAATTTTGCTTTCCCCCTGACAGACGCCATAATAGTATACCGTGTTTCCGAGAACCCGGAATGAGCCCGTATATGGGTTGTAATAGTCTTCCGGATAACAGTCTTCGACGATGCATTCATAATCACCGGGAACGCCAGTTCTCTTTCGGTACAGTGCCTGGGCATCTATGCCTCCGGACCCGCGGTAGCCGTAAGTGTATCCGTCCGCATCTTCCCAGCGCAGGTCAAAAGGCATCCCGTTGACCGGCCGGTCACGGTCGGTCTCGCTGTATCCGCCCAGATCCTCGACGGATCCGTCCGTAAGATCGACTTTCAGGAGTAATGTTTCTTCTCCTTCTCCCCGGCTGCCTGTGATCAGGATGTGCGACTCGTCGTCCGGAATTCCCCACACAGGGGAGCCGAACAAATAATACTGCTCATCCGTCTCAATGACTGATGTGTCCTTACTTTCGGGATCTGAGAGAAACAGCCTGCTTGGGGCTGCATCCATAAACAGATCATACGCCGGGCAGCGCAGCGCCCTGCACTCCACTGTCAGGACTTTTCCGTTCCACAGGACCGGTGCGGAAGCAGTGACTCCTGAATAGGTTCTGAAATCGGGCAGGTCCAGACTGACATAAGACTCTGTCTCATAGTCGAACAGAAGAACTGAGGAATGGTTCTTCTTCGAATTCAGTGTCTCTTCTGATTCTGTCTTCCGTTCGAATGCGCAGAGCTGTTCCCCGTTATACGGAAACAACCGATTTGGCTGCGGATCCTTCTCGTTCTGCGTTCCGGAGATCTCCGGCTCATCGAACGAAATCGGAGCCGGTAGGTTCTGTTGTGTGCCGCAGGCTGATAGAACCAACGCCATTAAGACCAGCAAGCTGAGAACATGTTTCATACAGGTGTATTCTCTCTTTCTGCTTTATCAGCACAATTTCTTTTTCTTCCTGTCAATCAGGTATTCTCTCATGCGCTAAAGTGCTCCCAGGAAAACTCACCGCTCAGGAAATCTTCCTTTTTGACCATAGCAATGCCGTCTTCTTCAATGACCAGACCGTGCGTGACAAGCGGCCGCGCGAAAATCAGATAGTCTCCATATTCACCGATCATGCGGTTGTACGCAGACTTGTCGGAAGGATTTTCACTTGTTAAGAAATATATCTCCCTGACCACACCGGTCTTTAGATCGGCAACATAATAACTACTTCCCAAAAGAGACCATTCATCATCCTGATTAGTGACCATCCCTGCGTAATAAGCATAATCATCTGCGATATAGGTGTATTTAATCTGGTTGAGCACGGGCCCGCTGTACGCTATTGGGTAAAGGTCCTCTACAACAAGAGATTCGTTTCCGTCGTGGTCTCTGCACCAAAGAGACCACACATAATGATGTTTTTCTGCTTTTTCTTCACCGTGAATCCTATAGTAGTCTCCATATGAGTTTGTTCCAACATATTGTGCATTCTCAGACACACTGAGTTTGAAGACCGGATCGGTATAGCATAACTCATATTCATCTTGAACAGATGTCAGGGGATCGATTTCTAGGGTGTTCAGATTCAGGATCCAGTACTCGAAATGATCGTTCAATTCTTCCGATTCACTTGGAACCCCTTTTACCATCAATTTTGTTCCGTCCAGTGAGATCATCATATCGGAAGAGAAAGACAGGTCAACAGCAGTACTGTACTTTCTCTGACTTATCTCTCCTAAGGATATGTCAATTGTATAGACGAGATGCTCATAATCAAAGCGTTCGGCGTATAATCCTGGTCCGGAAACGTTTGTTGATACAGCATAGATCTTCTCATCTGATCGAATCAGAATCGGAAGACCAGTGTATTCAAATGGAACGAGTTCAAAGGAACGTTCTTTCCTGCTTTTAAAATCGAAATAACGGACAACAATACCTTTTTTCCCATTCTTTTCAATCTTAGAATAGCCTAAGACCGCATCATCATATACATTTGTCCATTGGAAAAGAGGCGTTTTAGACGACTGTTCGTCGATTCGTACAACGTTATATGACCCATTCCAGTAATCATCTCTTTTCACAAATACGTATTCTCTGTCTCTTATATCTGAGGTGCTGCCGTTTTCAGCCAGACAGTACCATTCACCTACAGATCCGGAAAATCCTCTGAAAAGCATGTTTAATGTTTTGCCTTCGCTTAGGGAAGAGGCTTCGGGGATTGGAGTATCGATCCACTCGCCTGAAGTCGTATCAAACCAGATGGTCCCGAACTCTCCGTCAACGGAGGTATGCCCCGGAACATAGAATTTTCCATCATGGATAAACTGTGAACTCGTGCGCCGTCCATCAGGAATGGGGCAGATTACATTTTTCTTTCCAGTCTTGTATTCATATGATTTGAGGTATCTAACGCCAGCATAGTCGCCGGAATAGTATATTTCGTTTTCACCGAAAACATACCCGGATATAGGCTCTCGGTCCTCGATTTTCAGTTCCTCGCCGAAATAAGTCGATTCGTTTTCATGTCGGCTGAGATCAAACAGAAGCGTAAGTGCCTCGCCATCCTGTTTTTCATTGTTGTTTCTTCCACTCATAAGGATGAGCATTTCTTTGGAGCAGCTGCCGAACAATGTCAAGTGTTTTTCTTCCGTCTTCATGATCAGCTCTGCTGAGCCTGATTTCAGATTGACGCAGGCAAGCCAAATCGGTTTCTCTCTTAGAGGGTCTTCCTCATTGAGAGAACAATAAATTACATCATCCTGCCGGTCGTAAACGATGGCGCTCTGGTAATAGATATGCCATATCTTTCCGGTTTGGTCTTTAATTTGATAGGTCTCGGTGACCTCCTCATAAGGCGGTGAGATGATGTTGATTCGGCTGTTTTCTTCAGTGCACGCGACAAGTCTGTCACCGGCAGAGAACAGCATGTACTGTTCCATGTAAGGCAGGAGTTGTTCTGTTCCCAGACTTTTTCTTGTCATGTTTTCCAGATCGTACCATGTCGGATAGATACCCCTGTCATCTCTTGTAATACAAAAAAATCCTGTATCTGCAGATAGGACCCAGTTGTTGGTCGTGCCAAACCCCCATTGGGACGAAACCATCTCCAACTCATGTCGGGGAGCGACGGTTGAATCTTCCTGAACAGGATCCCCATTTTCATTTGCAGCAGGAGGAGGTTCGGAAGGCTGTGTTCCGTTTGTACCGCATGCCGCCAACGCAACGATACACACGGCAGCAGCCAGTACGGTAACGATCCTTGAGGCTTTCCTGTACCGCATCACGTTCAGAATCCGCTCTTTGATGCTGCTCTCTCC
>JAFWEV010000050.1 GCA_017512745.1 Oscillospiraceae bacterium | reverse complement strand
GATGCTGATAAGATAATTGACCGTTGTTCCGAGGATGAAAGAAATGATGGACGCGATCAGCGCTGTCATCCCGAATACTTCCTTGAACAGTGTAAGGAAGCCGAAATCAACAATGAAGGCTATCCCGCCTGTTATGACTGATCTTATGAATTCTATGAAAGTGCTGTCCGCTTTTCCGAACAGTACGCGCTTAATGAACTTGATCAACTTCTGTCTCCGTAGCAATTGATTTTGTGGCCTCGATTACAGGGCAGATCACCTTCCTGAGTCTGTATTCGAAATAGTCAGGATCGATCCTTCTGTTGAGAATGCCGAGAGCCAAAGGAATTATACCACTATCGAGTTTGTTTACAAAGTCGATAAAGAATTTTGCGCCGGGAGTTTCATCAAACTCGAATCTAAGATCGTCCTTTGAAGGGTAGATCTTGATCCTTCTCATGTTTGCGGTTTCAAGAGGTCTGATCGTGAGGATAAAGACGGGAACTTCATCCTCGTTGAAGGTGAACCTGCCTATAGCGGAGATTTTGTATGGTTCTCCATGGAAATCAACAACACATTTCTTTGCATCTTTAAGCCCTATGGGAATGGTGAATATTTCCTCGCCTTCATGGAAATTGAAGATCAGGTCTTCTCCGTCGGGCAGAATCTCGATCTTTTTAAGCCCCTTGCCGAAAGAGTTCTGCATGCCCTGTACGATAAAGGGCATAAAGCTCAGAGAATTGGCTCTCATCGGATCACAGTCGAAAGAACCCAGAAGCGACGGCAGAAAGATCTCTTTTGATTTAGCGGAAAACGGCGTCGTCTTTATATGGCGTTCCCTGAGTCTAAGGCTTGTTTCAGTTTTGCGCAGAGAATATCTCTGAAGGAAATCATATTTTATTCTCGAAGATGAAGGTCTGAATTCGTTATTGAGAAAGTATTTTCTCAATATTTTGAAATAGTTGCTCGTCTGGAATGATTCGTTGTTTCCGAAATTGGAGCAGATGATCATACCCGTATCGGGCAATCCCAGAAGATTCTGACCGAACATCCCGTTCATAAGGAACGAATTGGTATCCCTTCCGACCCAGATGTGGTACCCGTAATCAAAGTAATCCGAGTTGGCGGAGGCAGATGAATGTTTCTTTATCATGGTGTTGATCCACGCAGAGGAGACGAGCTGCCTGCCTTTCCAGATACCCCTGTTCATGATGAGGGAACCGAACTTCGCCATATCCTCCATTCTGAGATAGAGACCCATTCCGCCCTGTTCGACACCCTCCGGGGACAATTCCCAGATATAATCCTTGATTCCGAGCGGTTCAAATATCCTCGGACCCATATATTCGCATACGGTTTTTCCGGTGAGGTGATGTATGATGTACGCAAGCATATATGAATTCATGCTGTTGTAATCAAACCTTGCGTTGGCCTTGAACTTGTAACCGGCGCTGAAAAAATCCTCAAACCAGTTGTCGCTGCATACGACACCCGCTTCGTTGAAGGAGACACCTGAACGCATTGCGAGAAGATCCTTGACTGTGATATCGATCTTGTGGGACGAGAAACCCTGAGACGGCTTCTTTCTTCCGAGCAGATCAAATATGGAAGCATTTATGTCGATCAGACCATCATCATACAGAAGTCCTATACCGAGCCCGGTGACGGTCTTTGTCAGTGAATACTCTATATGCCAGTCGCTCATGGAATATGGGCCGAAGCATGCTTCGGATATTACCTTGTCATCCTTGAGTATCATGATGAGATGGGGATCCAGGGTCGGGTCTTCATCGATCTCCTTGAGAAATGACTGTATATATGAGGATGAAATACCACATGATTCAGGGGTCGCTCTCTGAAAAGGAAGACTGATCGGAGTGCCTTCAGGAAGCCGGGGTTTCTGGTGAGAAAGAGAGACTACAGACTCGGTGCTGTGAGAAGGGTCGACGACCTGGGTCATGAGTTTTACTATTTTTGTCTGTAAACGAATATCCATGGAAAAGCCTCTTGTGATAATTGCAGATCTGTATCTGACGAAGTTGTATTATAACCCCAATTTGTTAATAAAAAACGGACATCGGTAAAGATGTCCGTAATGTTTTATTCTTTTGCTGCGGTGAGATCTGAAATTCTCAGTTCGTTCTCGATTACAGCGCTGAATTTCTTGAGACCGAAGAGGTGCTGGAAGAGATTGCATTTAACAAGGAAAACATAATAGATGTTGTATCCCGAGCCGTACATCGTCTCAAAGTTCGCCTGACCTTTGGAGATTATGACATCCGCGTTTTTGACGGCATCCAAAGCTTCCTGCTTGATAAGGTTAAGAGGATTTCCCGCAATGCCGATACCGCTGTCTATCACATTTGCAACTTCGGAGAGTTTGACGTATTCGGCGTCAACAAGTGTTGCGTCATTCGCAGCGGGTTTTCCTTTTACCATAATGTCAATATGAAGATCGGGGTATGCAAGCTTTATCTGCTCTACAAGCAGTTTGTCCAGAACGACCTCTCCTCCGTTGTCACAGATGAAAAGAAGTTTTTCCGCTTTTGCGAGGTCTTCCTTCATGTGCTCAAAATATTCCGAATCGTCAAGAGGAGCCGCAGATGCATTGCTGAGCATAGTCATGAGTTCATCATCCTTCACATCGACTGATGAAAAATCTATATAGTTCGCAGCCATGGAATACTTTATTGCCGTCAACACCGGATCGTCGGATTTTTCAATCTCATCTCTTATCTCATCATACAGATCCATGATCATTTTGTCGTATTTAAGATTCGTCTCGGTGTAATCGAAGGGTTCGACTCCGAAATACTTTCTTTTGAGGTCATCGAAGGCGGGAACAAAAACGGGGGACGGACTTTCCGGAGGAAAATCCAGGATGGTCTGCATGACGTCCCTCATATACATTGCCTTTGTGTCTTCGTCCACATTCGTGAGTTTTGAGACATTGTTTACATGGCCGTCGATCATGCACTGTACGCATACGGCATTTAATTTCATATATGAAACTCCTTTGTTGTTATTTCAAAAATAATTATAACATACAAGATATACAGCAAAAATCATAGTGCACATTTTAAGAACTGTTTTTTGGTGACTTTCCCAAAAACAGTTTTGCCGACTTTACTTTGCAGGGCTATTGACTCAAAATGGTATTTGAAGAGATATGCGAAAAAAGGAGCCGGACATGGCCGAAAAGAGAAAAATCATAATGGATGTCGATACGGGATCGGATGATGCCATAGCACTCTGCATGGCTATGCTCGATCCCGATTTTGAATTGCTCGGAATATGCACAGTCGGAGGAAATGTCGAAGCCAAACTCACCACAGACAATTCGCTGAGAGTGGTGGAATGCTGCGGGATGCAGGGCAAGGTCAGGGTTTACAGAGGTGCCGAGCGCCCAATAGCCGCGACACTTCTGCCGTGGGTGCCCCAGGCTCAGAAACTGCCGATCCGTGACGGGACAAAGAAGGAATTCAATCAGCATCCGTTCCATCTTCCGCTTCCCGAGCCGGTTATCACTGCGGAGAGAAAAAGCGCTGTCTCCTTTATACTTGATACTCTTCTCGAGAGCAGTGACGGAGAAATAACATATGTGTCCATAGGACCCATGACAAATCTTGCTCTTGCTATGAGGGCAGATGAGAGGATCATAGGAAAACTCAGAGCGGTTTTCTGTATGGGTGGAGGACATGAGACCGGAAACGAATCCGCAGCCGGAGAGTTCAATGTGTGGGCCGATCCTGAGGCGGCGGAAATAGTCCTTCAGTCCGGAGCGGATATAACTATGGTCCCGCTCGATGCCACGACCACTGCCAAGTTCGATGAGGAAGATGAGCGAAGGATAAGAGAACTGGGGACAGCTCCTGCCGTACTGGTCGCGGACCTCCTGAAACAGAGGATAGATGCGTACCAGGTGATAGAACCGTCCGACCTTAAAGAGACGGCAGTTCACGATGCTCTTGCGCTCTGCTCCATAATCCATCCGGAAGTCCTGACCGATGTTAGATTCTGCACAGTCCATACGGATATATCAAGAGGCTTCGCATACGGTGAAACGATCCTTGACCAGAGACCGAGAAACAAAGAAGCCGCGAACTGCCGATTTGCGCTGAAGGCCGACAGGCAGTTCTTCAACGATTATATTTACAGAGTCCTGTCAGAAGCGAAAGACCGGGAATTACAAATCAGTATTTTTTGAAGGGAGATTAATATATGGCAACTAGAGTAATTTTGGATGTTGATACCGGATCGGATGATGCCGTAGCCGTTGCTACAGCACTCAGATGTCCGGATCTTGATGTCCTGGCGATCTGCACTGTTTGGGGAAATCTGGATGTGGAGGACACAACAGAAAATACTCTCAGACTTGTGGACAAGCTGGGCAGAGCGGAAGTACCCGTATACAAGGGCTGCGGTACCGCTATGGTGAAATATCTGTATCCCAGAGGAGCTGTTGATACGGGAAGATCGTCTAAAGTCGTCGATGAGAACGGCAATGAGCTCCATATCCATTACAAGCGCCTTTCCGGCCTTGAGAACCCGGTTGAGAAGAAGGAAGAGCCGATCGATGCAGTAACATTCTATGTACAGTTCCTCAGAGCACAGACTGAAAAGGTGACACTCATTCCGGTGGGACCTCTTACTAACCTCGGAGAAGCTCTTTCCATCGCCCCGGATATCGCCGATAAGATTGAAAAGATTGTCATCATGGGCGGCGGTGACAAAGTTGCGAACATCTCTCCAAGCGCCGAGGCAAATATCTGGCACGATCCGGAAGCCGCAGAGATAGTTCAGCAGTGCGGTGCTCCCGTCCTGTGGATACCGCTGGATGCAACTCTCTCATGCGCTCTTAACAGAAAGGACTGCGCTGAGCTCAGAGCTACGGGAACATGGGCGGCAGACTTTGCGGCAACTCTCTGCGAAGAGAGGATCGAGTTCGAATCAAAATCCGTCGGCGGCGACAAGGATAATTCATCCATTCATGATGCGCTTGCAGTCTGCTCGGTGATCGACGAATCGGTCCTCACTGAAGTGGAGGACGCACATGTTCATATCGCACTGAACGGCTATAATGAAGGCGAAACGATCATAGACAGAAGGTGCATACCGGATAAGTTCAACTGCAGATTTGCCGTTAAGGCGAGCCACGACAAGTTCCTGGCGATGCTCTGCGAATATCTTGGAAGGAGTGAATAAGATGAGAAAGATCATTCTTGATGTCGATACAGGTTCCGATGATGCAGTAGCAGTTATGGCTGCGCTGCTTGCGAAAGATTTGAAAGTTGAGGCAATATGCTCCACATGGGGTAACCTGGATATAGATCATACCACGGAGAATACACTCAGGCTTATAGAGGCGATGGGAAAGGGCGATGAAGTTCCCGTTTACAGGGGATGTGCGGCTCCGATGGCCAAATTCCTTTGCAAAGACAGACTGCCGCTTGCGATAAGACCGCTTATGAAGGACGGCAAGGAAGTTCACATGCATGAGCCCGAGCTCAAACTTGAGAAAGCAACGATCAAAGAGCAGGATCTTCCCGCACCTCTCTTCTACATTGACTATCTGCTTCATGCCGAAGAGCCTGTCACACTTGTTGAAGTAGGTCCGCTGACAAGTCTCGGTCATGCACTAAGGATAAGACCTGAGATCGTTAAGAATATTGAAGAGATCGTCATTATGGGCGGTGGCGACAGAGTAGCCAACTGCACTCCGTGTGCGGAGTTCAATATCTGGGCTGATCCCGAGGCGGCGGAGATAGTTGCGACCTGCGGAGCAAAGGTTACATGGGTACCTCTTGATGCCACGCATGCCGCATATCTTACAAAGAAGGACTGCGAGAGATTCAGGGCTATCGGAACATTCGAGGCAAACTTTGCCGCAGATCTTATTGAGGGCAGGATACTTGCTCACACATTGGGCCAGCCGCTTGCGGAACCCGATGCAGCAGCAGTCCACGATCCTCTCTGTATCTGCTATCTTATTGATCCCACGGTCCTCAAAGATGTTCAGCCGGTAGAGATACATCTCGGGTTCTACGGTGTGGGCGAAGGCGAAACGATCGTCGACCGCAGAGAGGGATTGATCACTCCGAACAGCTATTTTGCTTTTGATGCTGACAGATTCAAGTTCTGCGATATACTCTGCGATCTGTTCACATATTAATCTATAGAAGGAGAAACATTATTATGAAGATTCTAGATATGGGTTCTCTGAACCTGGACTTCGTTTATCATGTCGATCATGTTGCTGCTCCCGGGGAGACTCTCCCGTCATCCTCTGTTGAAGAGCATCTTGGCGGAAAAGGCCTGAATCAGTCGATCGCCTGTGCAAAAGCCGGTGCATGTGTTTATCATGCCGGAAAGATCGGCTCTGACGGGATGGCGCTTAAGGAAGCGCTGGAAGAGAACGGAGTCAATACACAGTTCATCGACCAGGTCAACGACACAAAGAACGGACACGCCATTATTCAGGTCGACAAAAACGGCCAGAATTCAATACTCCTCTTCGCAGGATCGAACTACAGGATCACGGAAGCTGATGTTGACAGGACTCTGGCAGAATTCGAAGCAGGGGATATCCTGCTTCTCCAGAACGAGACCACATGTGTTCAGTACGCTATAAAGGCAGCTCATGACAAGGGCATGCAGGTCGTACTGAACCCGTCACCAATGAGTGCGGAACTCGCTTCTATGGATGAAATGAAATATGTCGACTGGTTTATTCTCAATGAAGTTGAAGGCAACCAGATCTCAGGAGAGACGGAACCCGAGAAGATTTGTGACAGCATTCTTACAAAATATCCCAACGCCCACGTCATGCTGACGCTTGGTGGAAACGGGTGTATGTTCAAGGATAAGAATATCGTCGCCAGGCATCCGATATTCAAGGTCAAAGTTGTGGATACGACGGCTGCAGGTGATACATTTACCGGATACTTCCTTGCCGGCGTGGTCAAGGGATTACCCATGGAAAAAACACTCGAACTTGCAAGCAAGGCATCCGCTATTGCTGTGGGAAGACCGGGAGCCTCTCCCTCGATCCCTTCACTCGAAGAAGTGGAAAGCGCACAGCTCTGATATTCTTATCTATACGATCCCGCAGATCCTTCTGCGGGATCACAGAGGAGTAACAATGGCAGAATATATAGTTTCCGGTAATGTGATCATAGATGAGATACATCAGTATACCGGCGAGTCATATGTCCGGCTCGGGGGCGGAGCGATCTATGCTCTGTCGGGATACAGGGTCTGGACTGATTCATGCGCATTTGTCGGGTATGCCGGCTGTGATTTTTTCGATAATTACGGCGAATGGCTCAGAAACAGCGGGATCAATGAATGCTGTGTAACCCCTGCATATGATTACGATTTCAGATCCATACTGACTTATGACGAGAACGGGTTTTATACATCCAGCAACGGTGAATCATTCCGCACCGGTCTTAACAAGGAACACCTCGGTAGGTGCACTCCGACAATGGAATGCTGCACTCCGTATGCAGAAGCTCATAAGGGAAAAATAAAGGGATGGGAGATACATTCCCATGTCGATACAGTGTTCTATCAGCAATTCAAAAAGCTTGCCCGGGAATGCGGTTTTAAAACGGGATGCGAACTTGTGAATTTCGGCAGAAAATCCTACATGGAACCGACCGAAACAATAAAAGAGGTCATCAGGAATCTTGACTTCTTCTCCATGAATCTCACTGAATGCAAGGACCTGATAGACGGGGTAAAGGATCTGTACGATGCTGAAGAATTCTTCAAGGAATTTACAAACTGCAGTATCTTCCTGAGAAACGGAACCGACGGCGCCGAAATGATCTCCGGAGGCAGGGTATACAGAGCAGGACTTGCCGATGACTTCGGCCAGAAGGATTCCACAGGATGCGGTAACTCCTCGACAGCTGCCGCGTTCTGGGCGGTCTGTGAAGGACTGGATCCTCTGACAGCTGCATGTATAGGATCTGCCACGGCTGCTCTGAATGTTGCGCATGAAGGTCTTATAACCGATTTTTCCTCGGAAACTGTGGCAAAATGTGCCGAGATCGCAAAACGCCTGAGGCATGAATCTCTTTCAGCGGAGGAAATGTGAGATGAAATATGCTGCTATAGGATATTCAATGCCGAACGACATAATATTCGTTGACGGGACAGAGCTCAAAGGCATCATCGGCGGGGGATCGTTCTTCGCATACACAGGCCTTAAACTGTGCACGGATGACTGTCTTTTCATTGCGGCTGTCGGGGCTGATTTTGACGAATATTACTCTGAATGGTGGGACGGCAACAACTGTTCAAGGGACGGCCTTATGTTCAGGACTGACAACAGTATATATTTCTACGTAAAGTATCTTCCTGACGGAACATATGAAGAGGGAACGATATTCACAGAGGAATACGACAAAGTCTGCTGGGCGGAAAATTTCATAGTTGCCTCTGAAATAGAAAAATATGTCGCCCATGGCATGAAGGGTCTCTATCTTTACGGCGGAAATATGGACCATCTCTACTGCAGGACCATGCAGGGATATAAGGATAAATACGGACTGAAGATAGGATGGGAATTCCCACAGGCATACAGGATCCTGGGGAATGGACAGGATGATCTCGGACACATATTTGATATCGTTGATTATTTCTCGCTTAACCGCAAAGAAGCATACAAGTATTTCGGAGTCAATACTGATGCGGACGCCGTGGAAGAACTGAAGAAACTCGGGAAGCCGTGTTATTTCAGGGTCGGGCAGGACGGAGCTTACTTTATAGACAAGGGGGAGGTCACGTTTGTTCCCATGATATCAGTCAGGGACAACGAAGTGGACCCGACCGGGTGCGGCAATATTTCCACAGCCGCCGCAATGTGGGCATTCTTTGAGGGATATGATCCGCTGAGGATATGCATCTGGGCGGCGATATGTGCCGGGTATAATGCTCTTCAGTATGGTCCGTATCCCAAGATGGATGCCGAGACCAGAGCCGAAGCACAGAAACTAATGGAAGAATTAGTCATCAAATTCAGGAAGTGAGGAACTGAGATGGGTTATAAATATATTGTTACAAGTTCTACTCTTGTTAATAACATAGAGTATCTTGACGGCAGAAAGATCACAGGTCTGCTTGGCGGATGCGGATTCTATGCCTACTCCGGACTAAAGATGCTTGAAGATTCCAGCCTTTTCATCTCGGTTATGGGCGAGGACTACAAGAAGTACCACGGAAAGTGGATGGAGGACAACGGGTGCTCTGATGAGGGACTTATCATACAGGGAGCCCACACTCAGCAGACACTGCTGAAATACTTCCCGAACGGAGATTATTCGGATATTCCCGTTCAGCTGAACTATGACGGTACTTTTACTCCGACGGATACCAAAAATATATCGAGACCGATGGTCATCCCAATCGAGCATATAGAAAAATTCCTCCCCGGACTCAAAGGACTGTATCTGTTCGGCGGATGGAGACACTCGATGGGAGACAGCCTCGCCACGGATCTCAGAGAAAAGTACGGATACAAGATAATGTGGGAAGTCACGCCATGGAGAGATTCAAGCTTCCATGACGAGTTTATCGATACGATCAAGTACTGCGATATCTATTCATTCAATGACAGGGAGAGTTTTGATTATCTCGGAGTAGAGAATGAAGAGGAAGCCATAAAGGTCATCCAGGAGCTCGGTGTCCCCTGCTTCTACAGAGACGGAATCAAAGGCTCATATATGGTGACGAAAGATGAAGTCGCATTTGTGCCGATCACGCATGTTGTCCCTCATGAGCAGGAGATAGATCCGACCGGATGCGGTAATTCCTCAACAGCGGCAGCCATGTGGGCGTTCTGTGAGGGTTATTCAGTCAAGGAGATCGCAGCTATCGGCAATGCGGTTGCAGGATACAATGTAATGCAGTACGGCCCGTACCCGGATATCAATCCGGAAATGAGAAAGAATCTCTTCGAGATCGCAAAGAAGTCAGCAGCAGAGGCATAAAAAAGGAAAGTGATATATAACAGACAGCGGGTCCTATATTGACCGGCTGTCTTTGCAGGGAGGTTATGAATATGGCATTGACGCAAATCTACAGCATCTCTTCCGTTGAAGAGGCAATGAAATGCTATGAACTGGGAGTGGACAATATCGGATCTCTTACTGGAGGAGACGAGAGTGTTCCGAGCATGTGCTCTATCGAACAGATCAACGCTATCTATGATGCCGTGGGCAACAAGATGATCAAGCTGCTCATACCGTACATAGAAGATGCGAAGAGGGTTTTGGAGATCCTGAAACTCACAAAGCCCGATGTCTGTCATCTGACACTTCCCGGGCTGTATACAAGCAAAGAACTGTACAATGAGATCCACAGAGCAGTGCCGGGAATCATCGTTATGCAGGCTATCCCCATGACGGGTCCGGAGGCGCTGGATCTTGCAAAGAAGTACTCAAAATATGCTGACTGGCTGATCCTGGACTCCGTGAAGCAGAATGCTTCGGAGATCGGCGCAGCGGGAATCACTCATGACTGGAGCATAAGCAGGAAAATAGTCGAGCAGGTTAGGAGACCTGTTATCCTGGCAGGAGGACTCGGACCCGACAATGTCAGAAAAGCAATTGAGGAGGTCAAGCCTTTTGCGGTAGATTCTCTCACCAGAACGAGCAAACTGGATGAGTTCGGAAGACCGCAGGACAAGGATTTCGATCTCGTAAAGAAGTTTGTTGAAGAGGCAAAGGCAGCACGTCCGTAATGGCGAAAGTGAAAAGAATACTGTGTATAGGTGATTCACGTCCCGATGTCGTGATCCCGTATGATGAAATGAAACAGAACTCGTTCTCAGGCGGAGTATGTACCGCAGAGGTCAGGATCAAACCCGGCGGTACAGTGTCCAACTGCGCGTCTATGCTCGGAAAGCTTGGCGCGGATGTTTCATTCATGGGTGTATTCGGAGAGGGAGAAAAAGGACAGTTCCTTATCGATGATCTTGTAACAAGCGGTGTCTCATGCGAGCACTGTATACGAAGACTTGACGGGTTGTTTCCGGTAATAGTGGCGGTAGCGGCTGACGGGAGTCAGGTGTCCGACGCGCTGTTTCTTCCCGGATACAGATACACTGAACTATGTGAAGCGGATTTTGATGAATCCCTTATCGACAAGTTCGACATCATCCACATATCGGGAGCAAATATCACAGGGCTGAATGAAACATCTACGGGAACCGTAAAGTTTATTGAGAAATGTGCTGAACACGATGGTGTTATTGTCTCAATGGACCTTAATCTCAGGATCAAATCTACCGGACCTGATGATCCAAAGCTGATGCTTCTCAGGAGAGCTGTTGCTGCGGCTGATATCATATTCGGATCCGGTGCTCCGGAATTCGAAGAAGTCACAGGGCTGCCTGATCTCAGAGACTCTGCCGTGCAATTGTCCAGAACAGGTAAAGTCGTAATAGCGAGAGACGGAGCCGAGCCTGTGATCCTCGCGTTTGGCGATACGGTCGAAGAATATCCCGTAAGCCCGGTTGTGCCGATAAACACTATCGGTGCAGGTGATTCTTTCGATGCAGGATTCCTGAGACTCTACAGTGACGGATACAGCATACGGGACTGTGTGAAAGCAGGCAATATATGCGCCGGATACACAATATCCCACAGTGAGTTCAGAGCGGTTCCGGAGTATGAAAAGCTTACGGAAGCGATAAGATAGATGATAACGGAGGTCACCCGGCCTCCGTTTCTGCTATAATATAGTATCTGCAGAAATAATCCGATTGGAGTGGATCCATTTTGAAGAAAAAGGTAATCATATACAACGCGCCGGTCATACTGACCTATACGATAGTTGCGCTAATCATCCTCATCGTAGGTCTCGTTACGGACAACAGAACAACATATGCACTGTTCTCGGTATACAGAGGCAGCTGGACACAACCTCTTACATATTTCAGGCTGTTCTCGCATATTCTCGGTCATTCAAGCGTTCAGCACTATGTGAACAACTTCATGTATATTCTTCTTATCGGCCCTGCCGTTGAAGAGAGATACGGTTCGAGGAACCTTCTCATAATGATCCTTATGACAGCGCTTGTGATAGGTCTTGTTAATGTGTTCCTGTTCCCGGGAACAGCACTGCTCGGAGCCAGCGGAATAGTCTTTATGCTGATAGTTCTGGGCTCCGCTACAAACTACAGCCACGGACAGATACCGCTCACGATGGTCATGATAGCCCTCATATACATTGGAAATGAGGTGTATAAAGGGATTACTCAGCAGGACACCGTATCTCAGCTTGCACATATTATAGGCGGTATAATGGGCATTATTTTCGTGCTCACCATGCCTAAGTACAGAAAGTCCTGACAATGCACATCTGCAGGCTTTGTCCCAGGAACTGCGGGGTTGACAGAGACGTGTCACGCGGGTTCTGCGGAGTCGGTTGGAATATAAAGATAGCAAGGGCTGCTCTCCATATGTGGGAGGAGCCCATAATATCAGGCAGCGCAGGTGCCGGAACGGTTTTTTTTTCAGGATGCCCGATGAAATGCGTATTCTGCCAGAACAGAGATATATCTCTTACAGGATTCGGAGAAGAAATAAGCCCTGAAAGACTCACGGACATATTCTTTGAACTTGAAGAGAAAGGCGCAAACAACATAGACCTTGTGACTCCCACACATTTTGCCCCTCAGATAGCGGAATGTATGGAAAAAGCAAAAGCAAGAGGACTTAAGATACCTTTCGTCTGGAATTCGGACGGGTATGAACTGCCTGAGACGCTGAAGATGCTGGAAGACCTTGTCGACATATATATGCCTGACTTCAAGTTCATGAACAGTGCTCTGTCAAAGAGGTACGCCGGGATCGCAAACTACTCAGAAGTGGCTAAAGATGCTCTCGGGGAAATGGTACGCCAGCAGCCTGAAACGGTACTTGAAGGCGGTCTTTTGAAAAAAGGCGTAATTGTAAGGCATATGCTGATGCCCGGATGCCTTATAGATTCCAAGAGAGTCATAAGATACTTATGGACAGAGTACGCAAACGGAATATATATGAGCATAATGAATCAATACACTCCTTGCGGCTCTTTTCCGGCAATGCCCGAACTTGAGAGAAAAGTTACCGCGGAAGAATACGGTTCGCTTGTGGATTATGCCGCAGGGCTTGGAATAACAAAAGCATTTATACAGGATGATGAGACTCAGGAGCAGAGTTTCATCCCACAATTCGATCTGGAAGGAGTGTTGCAAAAATGAATCTGTATAAGCACAGTATCAGTACTGCGAGACCGCAGCAGATGGTTGACATCACAAGTGAGGTATTCTCGGATATAAAGGGAAGCGGCATTCAGAGCGGCATTGCAGTTATCTACACGCCGCACACCACTGCGGGGATCACGATCAACGAGAATTCCGATCCGGATGTCCAGGCGGATATGATATACGGCTTCGAAAAGATAATGCCTACGGATGATCCCGTCTACAGACACTATGAGGGCAATTCGCATGCCCACATGAAATCAACGACCTTCGGCGCTTCCCAGACTCTCATCATAGAGGAAGGCGCTCCTATACACGGCATATGGCAGGCTGTATATTTCTGTGAGTTCGATGGCCCGAGAAACAGAACATATTATGTAAAAGTTATCGAAGGATGACGAGATGAGACAACAAAAAAGACCTGCGGTCCTGTATTTTTTTAATGCAGAGCCGCAGGTCTTGAATTGTTTTGGGGGATCAGTGTGCCGCAAGTTTGATCCTGGAGAATGATCTCTTTAGCGATACCGCTGTTATAGACAGCGCAAGAACGACGAGCACAGTCCTGAGAAGAGGAGCCCATCTGCCGTATGCAGGCCATGCAGCTGACAATACCAGACTTGCCACCGAGAGGACAACCGAGGTCGCGACAACGGTTGATATATTTTTCTTGGACAGGATCTTCTTGAGCGGCATCTGCGGGAACAGAAGTTTGGATGTGAGCGCAAACACTCCGATAGCGATCGCCGCTGTGAGAATGATTCTGAGAATGAGTCCGCCTACTGTTGTGGAGAGAAACGGGATGGCCATAGAGAAGAGGGCCATTATCCCGTGTCCCAGAAGATAGAGCGGATATATGAGGAGAGCTCTCACACCGAACGGCATGGATAGGAAAGCCCTCTGAAGCGTTGAGTATCTTTTTAAGTCCACGGCGGTCTCATACTGGTTGAGAACCTGACCGTTAAGATTGGAGCCCACTCCCGTGTCGGATGAATAGTCATTGTTGAGAAGATCATCGTCGGGAGAGAACATATTGCCGAAGAAAAGTGA
This sequence comes from Oscillospiraceae bacterium, assembly GCA_017512745.1. Taxonomy (GTDB): domain Bacteria; phylum Bacillota; class Clostridia; order Oscillospirales; family Ruminococcaceae; genus RGIG5675. The sequence continues at coordinate 38,179 of JAFWEV010000050.1, read as the reverse complement.
GAGTGCCACCATTCCGCCGGCAGCTGCTTTCATACCTTTTTTCTTTTCCATTTCGAATACCTCACTGTAATACACCAATAATATAATATCGACATATAAACAAAATGTTAAGAAGCGGTATCAAATCGGTACGTTAGCACTACATGGTTTAGAGTGCCAGAATTAACAAATTAGACATAATTAGTCTATAGTATATTAACTGTGGTCAAGTATGATACATGCATACGATAAATCATAGGGGGTATATCATGAACGCCCAGAAATACACACAGAAAACACTTGAAGCACTGACACAGGCGCAGAATCTCGCTGTCGAGTACGGAAATCCGCAGCTTGAACAGCAGCATATCCTGTGGGCGCTGTGCGCGCAGGATGGCGGGGTCGTTCCGGGAATCCTCACGAGCATCGGCGTAGATGTCAGAGCTTTCACATACGGTATTCTCAAGACAGTCGAGAAACTGCCGAAAGTCTCCGGGTCCTCAAGACCGGAGGGAAACATCTACATTTCATCCGAAGTAGATAAGATGTTCATGGTCGCGGAGAAGACTGCGGAAAACATGAAGGACGAATATGTATCCGTCGAGCATGTGTTCCTTGCAATAGTGAATTCGCCGAACAGAGACGTTTCTGCTGTTCTCAAAGAGTACGGAGTGGATAAAGACAAGGTCCTTAAAGCACTTGAAGATATAAGGGGAAGCATGAGAGTTACAAGCGATAATCCGGAATCCACATATGATGCACTCAAGAAATACGGAGATGATCTCGTTGAGAGAGCAAGGAACGGAAAGCTCGATCCCATCATCGGCAGGGATGAAGAGATAAGAAATGTCATCCGCATACTGTCCAGAAAGACCAAGAACAATCCTGTACTTATCGGTGAGCCGGGTGTCGGAAAGACAGCTATTGCCGAAGGTCTTGCCCAGAGGATAGTGAGCGGAGATGTCCCTGACAGTCTGAAAGACAAGACCATATTCTCACTGGATATGGGCTCCCTTATTGCAGGAGCAAAGTTCAGAGGTGAATTCGAGGAGAGACTCAAAGCCGTTCTCACAGAGATAAAGAGAAGCGACGGTAAGATCATACTGTTCATCGATGAACTGCACAATATAGTCGGAGCCGGAAAGAGTGAAGGCGCGATGGATGCCGGCAACCTTCTCAAGCCTATGCTTGCAAGAGGCGAACTGCACTGCATCGGTGCGACCACTCTCAATGAATACAGAGAATATATCGAAAAAGATGCGGCTCTCGAAAGAAGATTCCAGCCGGTACTTGTAACCGAGCCGAATGTTGAAGATACCATAGCTATCCTCAGGGGACTGAAGCAGAGATATGAGGTATACCACGGAGTCAAGATAAGCGACAGCGCAATCATAGCTTCCGCGACACTCTCTGACAGATATATAACCGACAGATTCCTTCCGGATAAGGCCATAGATCTCGTGGATGAGGCATGTGCGCTTATAAGGACAGAGATGGATTCCATGCCTACCGAACTCGATGTTGTGAGAAGAAAGATAATCCAGCTCGAGATAGAAGAGGCAGCTCTGAAAAAGGAGAATGACAAGCTCTCCAAAGAGCATCTCGATCAGATCCAGAAGGAACTGGCTGAGATGAGAAATCAGTTCGCGGAAATGAAGACTCAGTGGGACGCTGAAAAACAGTCCGTTGTGAAACTTCAGCAGCTCAGAGAAAAACGCGAAGAACTCACAGGAGAGATAGAGAAAGCAGAAAGAGAATATGATCTCAACAGGGCGGCAGAACTCAAATACGGAGAACTCCCGAAGATCGAGAAGGAGCTTGAAGAGGAAGAGGCAAGGGTTGCCGAAGGCAAGAGAGAGAATTCTCTTGTGAGGGAAGAAGTCACTGAGGAAGAGATCGCGAAGATAGTCGAAAGATGGACGGGAATACCCGTATCCAAACTTATGGAAGGCGAAAAGGAAAAGCTGCTTTCCCTCGGAGATACCCTTCACAAGAGGGTGATCGGACAGGATGAGGCGGTTCAGAGCGTAGTCGATGCGATCATAAGATCAAGAGCCGGAATAAAGGACCCCGGCAGACCGATAGGTTCGTTCCTCTTCCTGGGCCCCACAGGTGTGGGAAAAACAGAACTCGCGAAAACTCTCGCTGAGACACTGTTCGACGATGAGAAGAACATGATAAGGATCGATATGACCGAGTATATGGAGAAGTTCTCCGTATCCAGACTGATAGGAGCACCTCCGGGATATATCGGTTATGATGAGGGAGGCCAGCTGACCGAAGCAGTCAGAAGAAAACCTTATTCCGTCATCCTCTTTGATGAAGTGGAAAAAGCTCATCCCGATGTATTCAACATTCTTCTGCAGGTGCTCGATGACGGAAGGATCACGGATTCCCAGGGCAGAACGGTCGACTTCAAGAACACGGTCCTCATTATGACATCCAACATCGGATCCAGTTATCTTCTTGAGGGAATCGACTCCGAAGGCAACATCTCCGGAACGGCTAAGAGTCAGATTCAGAATGAACTGAAGAATACTTTCAGACCGGAGTTCCTCAACAGGCTCGACGATATCATCTTCTTCAGACCGCTTACGAAGGATAACGTCATCAGTATCGAATCTCTGATGCTGAGCGCTCTCAACAAGCGTCTTGAAGATCAGCAGCTTACGTGCGAATTCACGGATGCCGCCAAGGCATTCATCGCAGACAGAGGATATGATCCGATATACGGTGCAAGACCACTGAAGAGATTTATCGAACACAATGTCGAAACACTTATAGGAAAGGAGATCATCTCCGGTCAGTTCAGTGAAGGATCCACTTTGCTTGTGGATGTAATAGATGGTCAGCTTGATGTGACAGTTAAGCAATAAATGATCCAGATGGCCGCGCCGGGCAACGGCGCGGCCATTGACTTTTTTTTCTGGCGAAGCATAATTGCTAATGAATACTATTGGATTTCGTAGGTCACAATAATGAACAGATATATAGAACTGCTCACTGTGAGCAAGTGGAGAAGACACAGAGGACTGAGTAACGCAGCAGAACTGATGCGCAGGATAGGCGACCCTCAGAAAAAACTCAGATGCATCCATGTGGCAGGGACCAACGGAAAAGGCAGCGCTGCCGCATATATCGCTTCTGTCCTCAAAGAGGCAGGATATAAAGTTGGGCTCAACACTTCTCCGTATCTTCAGGTTTTCAATGAGAGGATAAAAATTAACGGAGAGAATATCCCCGATGAAGCTATAGATAAGTATTTTCCCGGGATCCTGGATGCTGCACAGCAGATGGAGGAGATGCCGAATGAATTCGGTATGATAACGGCTCTTGCCTTCACATATTTTGCGGCAGAACACTGTGATATAGCCGTTATAGAGGTCGGAATGGGAGGCATCGATGATGCGACAAATGTCATCGAGGACCCGGTATGTTCCGTTCTCATGAACATCGGTTATGATCACACATCGGCGCTGGGGAATACGCTTTCCGAGATAGCGGAGAAAAAAGCTGGCATCATCAAGAAAGGAAGACCTGCTGTAGTATACAGTCAGTCTTCCGAGGTAATGGATGTTTTCAGGAGCGTCTGCGAAAAAGAAAGTGCTCCGTATATTCCCGTTGATTTCGGGAAACTCTCTCTCAGGGAGTACTCGATTGACGGACAGGTCTTCGATTACGGCGAACTCAGAGAATTGAAGACCCCTCTGCTCGGCGATCATCAGCTGAACAACGCGGCGATGGCGATTGAAGCAATAAAGTGTGCATGCAACGCGGGATTTAAAGTGGATCAGGGTGCACTCAGGAGAGGTATTGAAAATGTATTCTGGCCTGCAAGATTTGAGGTCGTAAACAGAAAGCCGCTGATGATAATAGACGGCGGACACAACGGACAGTGTGCGGAGACCACCAGAAAGTGCATAGAGAAATATCTTCCGGGGAGAAAAGTGACGCTCATAACCGGAATAATGAGAGATAAAGATGCAAAGAAAGTCTTTGATGCAATATCCCCGGTCGCTGAAAAGTATGTATGTGTGTCAGTGCCGGATCTTCCCCGTGCTATGGAGCCGGAACGTCTGGCTGACGAACTGAAAGCATACTCCTCAAATGTTACATACTTCAACGATCTCAGAGAAGGAGTAGAGGTGACGATGAGCAGAGCTTCCGAGGATGAAGTGATCGTGGTTTTCGGGTCTCTGTATCTTGCAGGGGCGGTCAGAAACATATTGAAGCCGGTCAAATAATCACAGGTCCGCAGTCTGTGCCCACAGTTAGAATATCGCTACAGGAGGTATCCGCAATGAATCCATATATAAAACTTGAAATCAGCCAGATGATGCTTGTCGCCAAAAACTTTTGCGTCAGCTGCAGGAGTGCTGCACTCAAGGATGACGGGACCGTTGATGAGAAGGAAAAGAAGGTCCTTGATAAGATCAGTAAAGCCACAGAAAAATATATTAAGACTTTGGAAAAACTCCGTTGACAGACGCAAGCGTGGTTGTGTTCCATCGCATTTTCGTGTTGACACTTTATGGCTGTTTTGATAGAATAATTGAGCTATCGTTAAAGATAGTGACAAATGGAGAGGTATCGAAGTGGTCATAACGAGGCGGTCTTGAAAACCGTTTGGGGGCAACCCCACAAGGGTTCGAATCCCTTCCTCTCCGCCATATTTTATAAACTTTGAACTTTTGGAGAAGTACTCAAGAGGTCGAAGAGGCGCCCCTGCTACGGGTGTAGGGCGGGAGACCGTCGCGAGGGTTCAAATCCCTCCTTCTCCGCCAAAAAGGATTGCTATGGAAACAAGATAGCAATCCTTTTTTTTGAATATCGGCAGTATTAAAAGATAATTCTCTATTTGGTTTTTGCTACATTTGTATATATAATATAAATGAATTCCATGAAAGGATGTTCACCAGTGATTATTACTATCGCCTGAAAACTGAACAGAGGCGCATAACACGGGGGTGGTGTACCCCTTAGATTTGATGTGCCGTTTTTGAGTAACTTCTAATAGTGGGAACCGCAGGATGCAGCCACGACGGGAGCTGCTTCGTGCGGTATTTTTGCGTCACTTTTCAGGATTTGACGGCAATACAGGACGATTTCGTATCAAATCTTATATTCATGGAGAAAAACCAATTATGATAATTAAACTGAACCCTATAAATGATAACAACAGAGATGCTGTTTTAGCTCTCTCTGTGCGGGAGGACCAGCCTTTTGTGGCACCGAATGACGTATCCCTGCAGCAGGCTGAGGAAACCAATGCCGAAAATCCCGGTACAGCGCGTCCGTTTGCAATCTATGCGGACGATCATCTCGTCGGCTTCTGCATGTTTTTCTTTGACCCCAAGACGAGAGACCCGGAAGATCGGTACTGGCTCTGGCGATTCATGATCGACAAAAACGAGCAGGACAAGGGATACGGACAGGCAGCACTTGCTGAGATAATCCGTTATTTCAAAGAGAACGGCGCGGATCGGCTTTACCTGTCAACCGGACCGGAGAACGAGCGGGGCCTGCATGTCTATCACAAGGCAGGCTTCCGGGAGAACGGCATCATAAGCGAAGGAGAAGCTGTTCTGATGCGGATGCTGAAGGGTCCGAACAAGACGATCAAAGAGTTTTACGGTGTCAATGTGAACCGGCGCCTGCGGATCAGGGGAAATCGTGGTTACGGCGTGAGCATCGCCGTTTTCGACGGAGAGGACCTGGATACCTACAGCGCCGGCAGCGGACGTTTCGGGCAGGATTTCCCTGTGAACCCGGATATGCTGTTCCAGGCGGGCTCTGTCAGTAAATCCATGTTTGCATTGACTCTTCTGCGGTATGCGGACAAGGGACTGATCGATCTCGATGCGGATATCTCGGGTGTTGTACCCGAATTTGTAAAAAAGGGGCCGATGACTTTCGCTGCACTGCTTTCTCACACAGCGGGTTTCAACCTCCACGGCTTCCCCGGTTACCGTGCGGATCATGAACCGCTTTCGCTGGAAGATGTGCTGAACGGAAAGGGCAATACGCCGAAGCTCCGCAGGATCCGCCCTTATGGCAAGCAGTACATGTACTCCGGCGGCGGCTTCACGCTGGCGGAACTCGCCTTCACGCGGATTACCGGAACGACGCTGCGGGAGGCATTCCAAAAGGAGGTTGCCGATCCTCTGGGGCTTAAGCGCACAGGCTTTTTCCAGCCGCTGGACGAAGAGTTGATTTCCAATGCGGCGTTCGGCAGCAGGCTTGCAGGAAAGGAAGATCCCGCGCACGGCTATCACTATTATCCGGAGCACGCCGCAGCCGGCCTCTGGACCACTCCGACGGAGCTGGTCAAGATCGGACGCGCTCTTTCCAAAAGCTACCGCGAAGGCGGTCTGCTCAGAAAGGAAACCGCAATGCGTATGCTGACGCCGATCATGGACAACTACGGTCTTGGCATTCACAGCTTCCGTGGCGATATCGGTTATCATGACGGATGGAACGAAGGCTTCCTGACGACCTGGATGTTCTCTTTACGGGAGGATCTGTGCGTAGCCGCGATGTTCAACCGCTCCACGGATGAACTGGACTGGGAACAAACAAATATTGCCATTGAGCTGTTTCAAACCATAGAGGAGGATCTGGCCGTAAAGCCGGGCAAACGGAGTTTGAAAACCCTGTGCGGCAAATACGAACATCCCGAGAACACCGATTTCTGCGTCGACGAGATCTTCATGCAGGACGGCAGGCTGTACGCAAAGTTTATCGACGATGAACAAGGCGAGTTTACCAGTCAGCTCTATCCCATAGGAAAGAAGACCTTTGGCCGCAAGGGGGGCTTTTTAAAGCTGACCTTCGGCAAGGACTGCGTGATGTATGACGAGAGGAACTGCAAAAAACTGTAAGGAGAATCATTCTGATGGATAAGAATTCTATGATGCACAAATTGGCCCTTGAACTGAATGAGAAGGACGGTTTCAACGGGGCATGGCTCTATGCGGAAAATGGCGAGATCGTGTCCAAGGGCGTTCTCGGTTTCCGGGACCCCGAAGATACGCTTCCGATCACGGAGGACACGATCTTTCAACTGGCTTCAATCAGCAAGACATTCACGTCAACAGCGGTCATGCTGCTGATGCGGCAGGGCCTTCTCAGCCCGGAGGATGAGATCACGAAGTTCTTCCCGGAGATCCCCTATCCCGGGGTAACGGTTCGACATCTTCTGAACCACACCAGTGGCATTCCCGATTACTTTGACGACGCTGACTGGTTCATTAAGATCTGGAAGGAAGAAAAGCGGGTGCCCGGCAACAACGAGATACTGCGTTTCCTCTGTGAGACCAAAGCGAAACCATACTTCGCCCCGGGAGAAGGCCTGCATTACTCCAATACCGGCTACAATCTGTTGGCATTGCTGGTGGAGCGACTCTCCGGTATCCAATATGAAGAGTTCCTCCGGAAGAACATCTTTGAACCCACCGGGATGAGTTCCACTCAATGCTGTCATATCCGCAGGGACGGTGTTCCTTTTGAGAAGTATGCCCAGGCGACGGTGTTCGAAGACGGCAATTGCATGGCTGACATTGATTCCACCGAGTACGGTGACGTGATAGCCTTTGACGGACTGAACGGCGACGACTACGTATATACAAACATATTCGATATGCTCTGCTGGGACAGGGCACTTCGCGAAGGCAAAGTGCTCACTCCGGAAGAGCAGAAGCTGATGTACACCCCCGGGAGGCTCAATAATGGTGAGGACGCCGTTTACGATGAGGGTGATGGGCTCGGCTACGGCTTCGGCTGGGCCGTAGGCCGCGAAGAGAAATTCGGGCTCGTCGTAAGTCACAGCGGCGGCATGCCGGGCGTAGCTACCTGGTTTGAACGCTTCATCGATGCAGACAGGGTTCTTGTGATACTCAGCTGCCGGGACTATCAGGATGTCAGAGCGTATTTGGGCTACTGGGACGGCATGGAAGCAATTGCAAGAGATCAGGAGCCAGAGCCCATCATTACCATCGAGAATATCGCAGTCAAGGATCCCGACAAGTCGAAGTGGGAGAGTTTCTGCGGCAAATACGAACATCCCGAGAGCGCCGATTTTATTATTGACGAGATCTTCCTGAAGGACGGGGAGTTGTATGCCAATGCCATTGATGAAGACGGAGACAGAATGAGTTTTCGGCTGTATGCCATCGGCGAGAACGAATTTGGCCGCAAGGGAGGTATGCTCAAGTTGACTTTCGGCGACGGCTGTATTTCATTCGACGGTATTACCTGCAAAAAGCTGTGAAGCCAAAACGGCAATCTTAACAGGGAAAAAGAAGGCTTCTTTGTCTGCAAAGACAGAGGAGTTTTCCATTTGTTTCCGATTGTTTCCGATGATGTTGTATTATATATACAGCTCGATAAAGAGGAGATCACCTGTCTGATCAGGGCACAACGAAGATTGGAGTAATACCGGTATGACAGAATTGACTACGACACAGGCACGGCAGTTCATTCTTGCCAAACAGGGTTTACTTGGCAAATACCGCTTTACAGGCAAGATGGGGGCGTATGACTACGTGCAACAGGCAGGATGCATTCAGTATGATCCTGTTGATGTGTGCGGGAAAAACGCAGAGTTAACTCTCCAATCCCGCGTCAAAGGCTTTCAGAAGACTATGCTGGAAGAATTGCTGTATAAAGATCGCCTGCTCGTCGACTATGCTGATAAGGAACTTTCTATCTGGCCTGTTAAGGATTGGCCGTATTTCTCCGCTTATCGGGAACGCAGCCGGATTCATGGAGCGGGCTTTCCCGGTTTGGCGGAACTGGAGCGTGAAGCACTTTCCTATATCCGATCAAATGGTCCGGTCTCCAGTGACACACTGCCCATAGACGGAGAGATCTTCTGGCACTCCTCCATGCATTGGAGCGGAAACTGGCACAAGAAGTCGAAAGCTGCACGTTCTGTACTTGAGCAGCTGTATACAGACGGAACTCTTGTGATCCATCATAAGAACGGTTCCCGCAAGTTCTACGATCTCTCCGAGCACCATCTTGATCCGTCGTTACTGTCAGCAGATTCTCCATGTGAAGACGAGGAAACGTTGCTTTGCTGGCGAGTTTTGCGTCGTATCGGCGCGGTTGGCTTGCTCTGGAATAAGAATTCGACGGCTTTTTTAGGTATTGATTTGAACGCACAGCAGCGGAGAGCGGCTTTTTCCGCGTTGGAGGAATCCGGCGCAATTCTGCCTGTGCGTGTAGAAGGGTTCAAAACGCTTTTTTATTACCGCACGGAGGATGATCCCCTGATGCAGGATGTTATCGCAGGCAGAATTGACAGGAAACCGCGCCTGGAATTCCTGGCGCCGCTGGATCCTATGCTATGGGATAAAGCTATGATCGCTGCACTTTGGGATTTCCGCTATTCCTGGGAGATATACACTCCGGCCGACAAGAGAGAGTACGGCTACTACACTTTGCCCATACTCTGGGGAGACAGGTTTATCGGACGGATCGAGACGGTGGCGGATCGCAAGAGCAATACTCTCCGCGTAAAAAACATCTGGTATGAACCCGGTGTACGTCTGACCAAAAGTATCCAGAATTCTATGGATCGGGCGTTGGTCCGGTTTTCGAAATTCAACGGCTGTTCGACAGTTGAAGGTCTGAAATGATCCATAAACATAACGGAAATGCCTTTTATCTATTTGATAAAGGGCATTATTGTTGTGCAGTACATTATGGGACAGAGAGTATCCGGAATATTAGTATAATTTTCATGCATTCCGGCTTTGATACTCTAAAGAACTGCAAATAGAATCATAGGCATATGATAATTGTTTCATGAGATGCTTGACAGATAATATACTTCGCGTTACGATGTATTACGCAAGGAGAGGTATTGTATGGATATTCAACTGAAACGCGGATTACTTGATGTTTGCGTACTTGCTGCTATCAAGAATGAAGATTCCTATGGGTACAAGATCATAAAAGATTTGAAACCATATATTGAATTGTCTGAATCTACGCTTTACACCATACTGAAGAGGCTCGAAAATGCCAGGATGCTGACTGTGCGGAGTGCAGAACATGACGGCAGATTACGCAAGTACTACCATATTACGAATAACGGGATAAAGCGCATTGAAGAGTTCAAGGAGGAGTGGAAAGAAGTGATCTCCATTTATCAGTTTGTAATCAAGGAGGACAGCCGTGAATAAGCAGATGTTTTTGTTTGATCTGCGAAACGCCCTTTCAGGTTTGCCGCAGGACGATATAGAGGAACGTATAGCTTTTTACAATGAGATGATAGACGACCGCATGGAAGAGGGAATGAGCGAGGAAGAAGCCGTCGCCGGAGTCGGAACAGTCGATGAGATCAGGGCACAGATTATTTCGGACATTCCGTTTCCCAAACTGGTAAAGGAAACAATAAGACCGAAGCGCAACCGGCATGTGTGGGAGCTTGTGCTGATCATTCTGGGTTTCCCGGTGTGGTTCCCGCTAATGGTTGCTGCGGGAGCGATCGTTTTTGCTCTGTACATTGTGGCGTGGGCTCTCATTGTTTCGCTGTGGGCGATCGAGGTAGCTCTTTGGGCCTGCGCGCTCGGCGGATCAGTGGCTGCGACGATCTATTTTATGCACGGGAACACGATATCTGCGCTTATGATGTTCGGAGCGGTATTGTTTGTGATAGGCCTCTCGATCTTCATGTTCTTTGGATGTACTGCTGCTTCCAGGGGCATAATCAAATTGACTAAAAAAGCCGGTCTCGGTATCAAATCCATGTTTATCAGGAAGGAGTATTCGGAATGAATAAGAGATTTATGCTTGCAGGCGCAGTATTGATGGTAGTCGGCATTGCGATTTTTGTAGCCGCATTCGCCATTTCCGGCTTTAGCTTCTCCAGATTGGACACGGCAGAATACGATTCAAATGCTCATACAATAACCAAGGATTTTGAAAAGATAGAAATCAGAACTGATGAAGCCGATATAACATTCAAACAGTCCCCGGACGGAATAGCCCATGTCGATTGCATTGAGCGCGGAAAGGTGAAGCATGAGGTTTCTGTTGAAAATGGAACACTGAAAGTCATTGCCGTTGACCGGCGATCATGGTTTGACAGAATTGCATTATTCTCGATAAAATCACAATCTGTTACGGTATATCTTCCGGATGAATATTATAAGGCGCTGAAATTGGAGTCCGATACGGGCGATGTGCTTATACCGTCAGAATTTTCATTCGGCAACGCGGATATCACGACAAGCACCGGGGAAGTGGTTTTTAACGCTTCAGTAAACGAACTGATAAAAATAGAGACAAGTACCGGTGGTATAAGAATCAGCGGCGTTCATGCGGATACTGTTGATCTTTCAGTATCCACAGGAATAACAGACATCAGGAATGTTGAATGCAGAATACTCCGTTCAGACGGAAGCACCGGCGATATAGTGCTGCAGAATGTGATAGCATCCGACAGCATCGACATTGAAAGGAATACGGGAGACGTGACCTTTGAAAGCTGTGACTCGGGACAGATCACCGTCGAGACTTCAACGGGGGAAGTCATGGGAACGCTTTGTTCTGAAAAGGTATTCGTCACAGAAACTTCTACCGGTAAAATCAGCGTGCCCGGTACAACTTCAGGCGGAAGGTGTGAGATCACGACATCGACCGGTGATATATCGATAGATATTATCAAGCAATAACTTCCCGATAACGAAAATGTTTTTTTTAAGGAGCAGATGATCTCTATGAGGTCATCTGCTCTGTTTGTTGAGCCCGGATCGGTATTGTTTCCGGTCATCTCCTTTGCTGCAAGTATTTAGAAAAAATATCTAAATACTTGTTGACGTTTGTTCAATGCTGGAGTATCATCCTATTTAGAAAATATTCTAAATAGTTTCGAAAGGGATCGGACATATGCCGTTTGCCGACACTTTCAAGGCTCTATCTGATCCGGCCCGGAGGCAGATCCTTGAAATGCTGAAGAAAGGCCCTCTTTCCGCCGGGGAGATCAGCTCGCATTTTGATATGACCGGGGCTACTGTGTCATATCATCTGAAAATACTGAAACAGGCAGATCTAATATTCGAGAGCAGGGAGAAGAATTACATCTATTATCAGCTGAATACTTCAGTCCTCGAAGAGATCATGCTGTGGATATCGACACTTAAAGGAGGCGACTCTAATGCTTAAGGAGAACAAGAAGACTCTTGTTATCACCAGTATAGTGACACTGCTGCCGATGCTTGCGGGCATATACTTCTGGAGACGCCTGCCGGATGTGATGGCAACACATTTCGGGTTCGGGAATGAGGCGGACGGTTTCACCAGCAAAACACTGGCGGTCTTCGGAATGCCGCTGCTTCTTATTGCCATAGAGTGGTTCGGGGCGATAGTAACGTCGAGAGATCCCAGAAAACAAAATATCAGCCCCAAAATTTTTGGGCTCTCATTATGGCTGGCGCCGGCAATTTCGCTTGCAGGCGCGGCGACGATCTATCCGTACAACCTCGGCTATAGTGTGAACATTGCGCTTGTAGGTCAATTGGTGGTGGGATTGCTGTTCATAATCATCGGCAACTATCTGCCGAAAGCCAGACAGAACTATACTGTAGGCATCAAAATAGCGTGGACATTGGCAAATGAGGAGAACTGGAACCGAACGCATCGTCTTGCCGGATATCTCTGGATGATTGGCGGGTTACTTCTCATCATCAATGCGATAACGAGAATATGCAGGCCTGAATGGATGTTGGGTATCTTCGCTGTGATGGTACTGGTTCCTTTTGTATACTCGTTCTGGCTGCACGAGAAAAAAGGCCTTTGAACCTCTGAGAACAATACAAGGTGATCGATCTGTATACACAAAACCGCTGTCGGTGGCAGCGGTTTTGTGCTATGAAAAAGTGCCTGCATTTCAAATTGTTATGCGTTGGGATGCCGGCTATCATATAAACAGAGGTCGAGACCGAGTATAAACTACTGGAGAGAAAACAATGGACAGAACATATAATCTTAACGAACTTGCGATGATGACGGGATTCACAACAAGAACATTGCGCAATTATCTCAATCAGGGTCTGCTCAAAGGGAAGAAGCCAGATGGAGTATGGCAGTTTTCGGCCGATGATCTGGACAAGTTCTTCAACGAACCGTTCGTGAAAGAAGGCCTTCGCATTAAGCGCAGCAGCGCGGTATTCGATTTCATGGCTGAAAAGAAGAAAAGAGAGCGCCGTACATGTGTTATTCTTGATGTTCCGGTAACTGTAACCGAGGGAAATGAATTATCACTCTTTTTCTGCAGAGAGATGGAGAATGTCACCGATGTCACATTCAGTTTCGGACGTGATAGCGGAATGGGCAGGATCATCCTGACAGGAGCAGAAGATCAGGTCGCGAAGATCATGAAAGCATATTACGCAAGATGATGCCGGACTCTTCTGACTGACAGCAGAGGGGAGAACAATACTTACTGGGGATATGCGGTCGCTAAAAGGCTGCATGTCTCTTTTTCTTGAAAGAGTCTTCGTCTTGGCATAAAATTCTGTCATAAAGTTTTTTCTGATAAGGGAAGTGCTCATGCAGAATTATCCTAAAGTAACAATAACGAAAAAGGCTGAAAAAACAGTCAAAGACGGATTTCCCTGGGTCTATGACACTGAGGTTTCGGCGGGAGAAAACATAAATGACGGAGGAATTGTTTATGTGTATTCCGAGAAAGACAGGTATCTCGGCACAGGCTTCTATAATTCGTCCTCTAAACTCAGAGTCAGACTCGTCACCAGGAATTCCAACGATATCATCGACCGTGAATTCTGGAAGAGAAAGATCAGGTGGGCTTTCGATTACAGGAAACAGGTCATGGGAGATGATTTCGGCTGCTGCAGACTGATTTTCGGAGATTCGGACGGATTTCCCGGGCTCACCGTAGACAGATATGGTGATGTGCTGTGCGCAGAAGTGCTGAATCTCGGTATAGACAGGATAAAAGATTCTCTGTTTGAGATCATGACGGATACTCTTAAGGATATGGACGAGACGGTTACGGCAGTCTGGGAGAGAAGTACAGGAAAGAACAGACAGCTCGAGGGCCTCGTAGATTCTGTCGGATTCAGACTGACTGAAAGCCTTGGGACCGATGTCTCAAGAAAAGAAGTACTGGTCAATGAAAACGGCCTAAAGATAAGAGTTGATTTTGTTGACGGGCAGAAGACGGGGTATTTTCTCGACCAGAAATATAACCACGCGGCCGCTGCCCGGTACTCGAGAGGGAAAAAAGTGCTCGACTGCTGCACTCATACCGGCGGGTTTGCTCTCAACTGCGCTGCATCCGGAGCTGAAACTGTTCTTGGCATAGATATCTCCATGTCGGCAGTGGAAGAGGCAGACAGGAATGCTAAGATGAACGGGCTTGTCAACATCTCGTTTGAAAAGCATGATGTTTTCGATTATCTCACGGAACATGCCGCGTCCGGCGACAGGCAGTGGGACTTCATAATACTCGATCCGCCCGCATTCACAAAAAGCAGGAATACGGTGAAAAGCGCTTCTGCGGGTTATGAAAAGATAAACTATCTGGCTATGAAATTGCTCCCGAGAGGAGGTTATCTTGTCACGTGCTCCTGTTCAAGATTCATGACTCCGGAACTGTTTGAGAGAACCGTGGCAAAGGCTGCTGATGAGGCGGGAGTCAGACTCAGACTGATAGAGAAGAGGGGAGCATCCCCTGACCATCCTGTACTGATAGGTGCTCCTGACACGGAATATCTCAAATGTTATATTTACCAGGTGATCTGATGGAGAATAAAAAAGACAAAATAAGCCTCATTGCGGCTATGACCATATACGGAACTATCGGACTGTTTGTGCGCGCTCTATCGATGCCGTCTGCGATAGTAGCATTTTTCAGAGGATTGATAGGCTCAGCTTTTCTGTGCGTAGTGATCGTTATGAGAAAGAAGGGTATCTCTTCGGAAAAACTGAGGAAGAACCTTTTGCTGCTGATCATTTCTGGGGCCGCGATAGGTGTCAACTGGATACTTCTCTTTGAAGCCTACAGGTACACTTCAGTCTCAATTGCCACGCTGTGCTATTATCTTGCACCGGCGTTTGTGACGATCCTTTCGCCTTTGATCCTTAAAGAGAGGCTTACCCCGCTCAAAATGCTTTTTGTAGCGCTCTCGCTGTTTGGAATGTATCTCATCTCTGGAATAGGGTCGGGCGACGGAGGAAGTTTTGTCGGCATCCTTTTCGGTCTCGGGGCAGCTGTGCTCTACGCGAGCGTTATTCTTATGAACAAGTTTATAAGAGATATGGATGCATATGAGAAGACGGCAACCCAGCTGATCTCGGCAACTGCAGTTATACTGCCATACATCCTAATCACGGGAGGACTGGGGAATTCGGTGTTCAATACACGCGCAGTAATAGTGCTTCTGATAATAGGTGTTATCCATACCGGCGTGGCCTATTGGCTGTACTTCGGATCGATGGACGGCCTGAAAGCGCAGACGATAGCTATCTACAGCTATGTTGATCCCGTTGTAGCGATCATACTCTCGGCGCTTATTCTCAGAGAACATATGGGCTTGAAGGAGATTGTCGGTGCGGTTCTCATACTCGGATCCACACTTCTCAGCGATATTGTTCCGGTAAAGGATAATAAAAATGTCTGAGATACGCGGGCTTACTCTGGAAGAGGTAAAAAACATATATTACGGCTGTATGCAGAGGGATTTCCCTAGGTCAGAGATCAAGCCCTGGTTCAAGATAGAGCGGATGTACAGAAACGGCGAATACTGCGCCGTCGGTGCCACAGACGGGGAAGAGATACTGGGATACGCTTTCCTGGTGGAAAGACCGGGTGTCGGGCACATGCTTCTCGATTATTTCGCCGTTTCGGAGAGCAGAAGAGGCAGTGGAATAGGGACAGAGCTGATATCGTATCTTAAGGACAATGCGGATACCGATGGTATACTCGTTGAGACTGAAGATATCGACGTGGCAGCAAATGAAGATGAGCGGATCGAGAGGGATCGGCGCGACCGGTTTTATCTGGACCGCGGAGCGGTAAAAACCGCTATACGAAGCAAAGTGTTCGGAGTGGATTACGCGATCTTCAATATTCCGATCCGCACTGAAACGGCTGAAAGCGACTGCAGAGACAGTCTTGTAGCCCTTTACAGATATATGATCCCGGGAATCAACAATCTGCTGCATGTGAAAATACGGTAGGAGGGGCAGAAGATGGGCAAGAAGGTTGTTATCCTGAATGTTAATTATCCCGATTTTGATGTCGAGAAGAGGCTTTTTTCGGCTATAGATGCTGATCTCATTTTTAGCGACCCGGGAGAAGATGAGGACAGAATAATAGAATGTGTCCGTGACGCCGACTGCATAATGACGAGGGAAACACTTATCACAAAGAGGGTGCTGGACGGGCTTGATCACTGTGCGGGCATAGTAAGATACGGTGTAGGTGTGGACAATATCGATCTCGATTATGCGAGAGAAAAGCATATTTATGTGGCGAATGTTCCGGATTACGGCGCTCCGTCTATAGTTCCCGAGCATGCCATGGCTCTTATGTTTGCGGTAGCGAGAAGACTTGTCACGAGAGACAGGGCAGTGAGAAACGGCTCATGGGATATAGGCGCAGCGGAACCTATGTACGGTTTCGAGGGAAGAAAAGTCGGAATAATCGGATGCGGAAAGATAGGACGGGCTTTTGCAAAAAAGATCTCAGGTATAGGGTTCTCCGAGATACTGGGGTTTGATCCGTATGCAGGCGAGTGTGAAGGTATCAGGATGACGGATCTTGAAACTCTCTTTTCAGAATCGGATATAGTTTCTCTTCATGCTCCTCTTACAGAAGATACATACCATATTGTCAACAAGAAGACTCTTGAGCTGATGAAACCGACGGCAATACTGATTAATACTTCAAGAGGCGGTCTTGTGGATATCGACGCGCTTGCGGATGCGCTTAAGAGTGGGCTCATTTTCGGAGCAGGTATCGATGTCTTCGAACAGGAACCGCCGGATCTTTCGCATGAACTTTTTTCACTGGACAATGTCACGGTAACTGATCACTGCAGCTGGTACTGCACAATGACGCAGGGAAACGTTCAGCGGATCGCCGCGGAAGATGCTGTAAGGATCATAAAGGGAGAAGAACCCAAGGCATGGTGCAATCCCTGGTGATACTTAAAAAATTGCAAAAAAATCTCCGGACTCATATGAGCCCGGAGATTTTTGGTTGTTTTGATCAATGAGTTATCAGAGCTGAGGACCTGCGGGAACAAGTGCCTTTCCGGCTTCGTTGTACTCGTATTTCTTAAAGTTCTTGATGAATCTGCTGGCGAGGTCTTTTGCCTTCTCATCCCACTCTGCAGGATCTGCATATGTGTCGCGAGGATCGAGGATTCCGCTGTCAACACCGGGGAGTTCTGTCGGAACTTCGAGGTTGAAGATCGGGATCATCTTTGTCGGAGCTTTGAGAACATCTCCGTTGAGGATGGCGTCGATGATTCCGCGGGTATCCTTGATGGAGATACGTTTTCCAGAGCCGTTCCAGCCTGTGTTTACGAGATATGCTTTCGCACCGCTCTTTTCCATTCTCTTTACGAGCTCTTCACCGTATTTTGTCGGATGGAGTTCGAGGAAGGCCTGGCCGAAGCATGCGGAGAATGTCGGTGTAGGCTCTGTGATTCCGCGCTCTGTTCCGGCGAGCTTTGCTGTGAATCCGGAGAGGAAGTAATACTTTGTCTGGTCAGGTGTAAGGATAGATACGGGAGGAAGTACTCCGAATGCATCTGCTGAGAGGAAGATGACGTTCTTTGCTTCCGGAGCTGCGGAAACAGGACGTACGATCTTCTCGATGTGGGTGATCGGGTAGGAAACGCGGGTGTTCTCTGTGACGCTCTTGTCGGCGAAATCGATCTTGCCGTTCTCATCTACAGTGACGTTTTCAAGAAGAGCATCTCTCTTTATAGCATTGTAGATGTCGGGTTCAGACTCTTTATCGAGATTAATGACCTTGGCATAGCATCCGCCTTCAAAGTTGAATACGCCGTGATCGTCCCAACCGTGCTCGTCATCGCCGATGAGAAGTCTCTTGGGATCGGTGGAAAGTGTTGTTTTGCCTGTTCCGGAGAGACCGAAGAAAATAGCGGTGTTCTCGCCGTTCATGTCTGTGTTTGCGGAGCAGTGCATTGCAGCGATGCCCTTGAGCGGGAGGTAATAGTTCATCATTGAGAACATGCCCTTCTTCATCTCACCGCCGTACCATGTGTTGATGATAACAGATTCGCGGCTTGTGATGTTGAAGACAACTGCTGTCTCGGAATTGAGGCCGAGCTCTTTGTAGTTTTCAACTTTTGCCTTGGAGGCGTTGTAGACTACGAAGTCAGGCTCAAAGTTCTCGAGTTCCTCATCTGTCGGCTGGATGAACATATTCTTGATGAAGTGTGCCTGCCATGCCACTTCGAGGATGAAGCGGACTGCCATGCGCGTATCCTTGTTGGTGCCGCAGAATGCGTCAACAACAAAGAGTCTCTTATTGCAGAGTTCGTCAACAGCGATCTTCTTTACGGCTGCCCATGTCTCTTCGGATGCAGGATGGTTGTCGTTCTTGTATTCAGGGGTTGTCCACCATACAGTGTCCTTTGAATTCTCGTCCATAACGATGAATTTATCGTTAGGAACGGCCGGTGTAGATTCCGGTCATAACATTAACGGCACCGAGTTCCGTGACCTGGCCTTTATCATAGCCTGTGAGTTCCGGTTTGATCTCTTCTTCATAGAGGAAATCATATGACGGATTGTGGACTATCTCAGTTGTGCCGGTTATGCCATATTGTGTAAGATCGATCTTTGACATAATGAAAGCTCCTTTTTAAAAATATACTTTGTTAAAGAATTCAGCATTATAGTGAATACTAAAAATGAGAATCGGAAATGCGAATAAGTCGCCAACTTTTCCCGTATATATTATATCGAAAATACGGTTTGAATAATACAGTGATAAATGAAAAAAAGATAGAAAAACCTATGTAATTAATATGGATAATTCACAATAAAAAAACCCGAAGGGTTTCTTCATCCGATAGCTTCCAGCCGGACGGAGAGAATCTCCGGGATTTCTTTGATACTTTTGACCAGATCATCGGCGGAACACTCCGAACCGGCAAGATCGATGGTGACCATAACGTCAGCCATGTTCTGGACGGGGACCGACTGAGATATGGTGATGATATTTGCCCCGTTAATAGAGAGACAGTTGATGACCTTGGAAAGAAGACCTTTTTTATGTGACAGGACCATGTTTATGACGGCTCTTCTGCCTACACTTGTCTCTCCCGGCATAAACACGTGATCCTTGTATTTGTAGAACGTTGTCCTCGATATTCCCACGGCTTTGGAAGCTTCGGTGACGTTGGAGACCTGATGGGATTCGAGAAGCAGCTTTGCTTCGATGACTTTCTTCAGATAGTCAGGCAGCACCTTTGTAGATACGATCAGATAATCGTTTTCCATTTGTGGTCCTCCCAGTAGCATGCACCCTGAGAGATCTGAAGATCCCTGATCTCCCAGTTGTGAGATGTTCCTTCATGGATCCTGCTTCTGGATTTTTCCGACAGTTCAGACATGCTGATCATCATACAGGTGGAGCCGGACCCACTTATGAGGAATACAGAGTCGCTGTCATCAAGACAGATATCCCTGACAAGATCATAATCGTGTATCAGTCTCATTCTGTAGGGCTCATGGATCCTGTCCTTTGCGGAAGCCATCAGAAGTCCCATGTTGCCTGTCCTGAGAGCTTCGCAGAGCAGGATCGCATGAGAAGAATTGAACACGGAATCCTCTCTCGAATACTCGGAAGGAAGTATGGCTCTCGCTTGCTCTGTGCTGACTTCGAAATCGGGGATCAGAACGCAGAATTTGAATCGGCTGTCTATGCTGATCTGCGCTGAGAGCCATCTGCCGTCATTCTGAAGAGATGCGGTCATCCCTCCGTAGAGACATGGAGCGACATTGTCCGGGTGACCTTCGATATCGGAGATGACCTGAAACAGTTCGCCGCTGCTCATCTTGTCTCCGCACAGTTTGTTGGCTGCGATCGCACCGGCGGTTATGAGAGCAGAACTGGAACCGAGACCTCTCGAAATGGGGATGTTGCAGTCAAAAGTGACCTTTACCGGTGTCTCGGAGCCGAGAAGACCGGAAGTATATCTGTAAGCTTCCAGAAACAGATTGTCACTGTTGTTGAACTCCTCTTCAACGTTCACCAGTTCATAAGAATCGGAAGGTTCGACGGAGAAGTAGTTATATAGCGTCAGGGCAAGGCCGAGACAATCAAATCCCGGTCCGATGTTGGCGCTCGTTGCCGGTACTCTTATTTTAAGCATTGGATATATCCTCCAGCCGTGAGAACAGAGCTTCCTCTGCCTCGTTGACTTCAACTGTTTTTGTGAATCTGACCCGTTTGTTCTTCAGATTTCTGAGATTGGCGGGGATGTCGACACCGGTATATTCATACAGCTCCTCCATGGCTTCGAATGCGTTGTCCGGAGCACTGCCGATGAGTGATTTCAATACATCCTGCGAGAATTTGTACGGGGAAGCGGTGGAGAGGACTATTGCAGGGGAATCATCACCCGTGAGTTCTCTGTGAAGCTTCGCCGCGTGGACGGCAACAGCCGTGTGAGGGTCGATGAGGACGTGATTGCGGTCCCACATCCGCTTGATCTCATATCTGCAGTCATCTTCCGTCGCATAGTATGCCGAGAAGATATCCTGAAGTTTTGCCAGGCCTCTGCCGGGCAGTTCGTAGCTCTTTTTCTCCGCAAGATCGTTCATCAGTTTGAGATTGAGAGACGTATCGGCATGGGAGGCACTGAACAGCAGCCGTTCGAGGTTGCTGGATATGAGAATGTCCATTGACGGAGAGATAGTGGTATGGAACGGTCGGTCTACAGAATAGATACCTGTATTGAAGAAGTCCGTAAGCACATGATTGGAATTCGAAGCACAGACCAGTCTGTTAATCGGAAGGCCGATATATTTTGCATAATAGCCAGCAAGGATATCTCCGAAGTTTCCTGTGGGGACAACGAAATTGACAGTGTCGCCGCATTTTATCTTTCCGCGCGATACCAGATCTGAATACGATTTGAAATAATATACTATCTGCGGAACAAGTCTGCCGATATTTATGGAATTTGCACTGGATATATCGATATTCCTGAAAGAATTGCGGACAGTGCCATTAGTGGAGAACTCTTTTACAATGCGCTGGCAATCGTCAAAATTGCCGTTCACCGCGAGGACATATACGTTGTTCCCTTCGCTGGTCTGCATCTGCAATTTCTGTATATCGGAGACACCTATCTCGGGATACAGTACCGTGATCTCGGTGCCTTTGACATCGGCAAATCCCGACAGCGCTGCTTTGCCCGTATCTCCGCTTGTCGCTGTGAGGATACAGACTTTCTTTTTGTCTCCGCTCTTTTTCATGGCACCTGACATCAGGTACGGAAGAATTGTCAGCGCGAGGTCTTTGAAGGCGCTTGTGGGCCCGTGCCAGAGTTCCATGAGATACATCCCGGGAACTTCACGGGTGGGAACGATCTCCTGATTGTCAAATTTGGAATCGTAAGCTCCGGAGATATATGACCTGAGCTCTTCCCTGGAGTAATCATCCAGGAATTTGGACATGATCTCAAGCGCTATCTCCTGATATGTTTTTCCTCTGATCTTTTCGGGATCGATATAGAAATCCACGGGGTATGGAGTATAGAGCCCGCCGTCCTTGGCCAACCCGCTCAATATCGCCTTGTGGGATTCGACACCCGCCTTTGCGGGATCGCGTGAACTTATGTACCTCTGCATATTTTGCTCCTTGTCAAACACTGAAAGTAATGATACTATGTTAGCGTTGCAAAAACAAGTGTTAATCTACAGTTGACAATCTATACAAAAAATTGAGGTTTTGCCGATGAATATTGGTCTATTGGGATGTGGAAATGTCGGGCACGGGGTCCTTGAGATCCTCGATGCGGATAAGAAGCATGATGTAAAGGTCACAAAGATCCTTGTAAGACATGAGAGAAATAACGGTGACGGGCGTTTTACCCTTGTCCCGTCGGATGTGACCGGAAACCCGGACATCGATCTCGTCACGGAGTTTATTGGCGGAGTCGAGAGTGCTGCGGAGTTCGTAAAAGCATCGATGCAGCACGGAAAACACGCTGTCACTGCCAATAAGAAGATGCTGGCGGAATGCATGCCCGAGATGTTCAGAACAGCTCACGAAAACGGGGTCGAATTGTTTTTCGAAGCCAGTGTCGGCGGCGGCATCCCATGGATATCCAACATTAGGAACATAAGGGAAATAGATGAGATCTCCTCTTTCAGAGGGATCATAAACGGAACTACAAACTATATTCTTTCCAGCATGGAGAAGGGCATGGATTTTGCGCCGGTACTTGCAGAAGCGCAGACGCTGGGATACGCTGAACCGGATCCGACCGATGATATTGACGGATTCGATACGAGATACAAGACCGTGATCTCCTGTGAGGAGGCATTCGACACATATATCCGTCCGGAAGAGATCCCTGTATTCGGTATAAGACATATCTCAAAAAGCGATATGGATTATGCTTCAGAAAACGGCATGACTGTGAAACTGCTTTCAAGAGTCGTGAAAAACGGCGACAGTATAGCTGCTTCGGTAATGCCGTGTATGATCGCAAAGGACAATGAACTGGCGGCGGTCAAGGCAAATTCAAATGCGATAGAGCTCACAAGCTCCAATCTGGGAAAACTCCTTTTCATAGGGCAGGGAGCGGGAACATATCCGACGTCCCATGCAGTAGTGCAGGATATTCTCGCGATACAGAACGGAAAAAAGCATGACTACTCGAGACTAACAAGGGGTACTGTGGAAAATGCCGGAGCATCAGGAGTCTACTATATACGAACTGCAGCACCGGAGGTCTTCTCCGAGATAGAGAGCGAGAGAGCCGGAAACGGAGCTGTCATCACCGTAAAGACGGATCTTGAAAAGGTGATGGGCCTTATAGATAGGGCAAACGATCCTGAATTATTCATTGCTGAGGTGGTCTGATGATAAAAGTTGCTAAATTCGGCGGTTCAAGTCTTGCAAATGCCGAACAGTTCAGAAAAGTCAAGGATATAGTAAATTCCGAGGAATCCAGAAAGTTCATAGTTGCCAGCGCATGCGGCAAGGAGAACAGCAAGGACCATAAGGTCACGGATCTGCTCTATCTCTGCGAAGCTCATGTTAAATACGGTGTCTCATATGACGAGATACTGGAGCTTATTAAAAACAAATACTTGAAGATAAAAGAAGAGCTTGGCCTTAAGATAGACCTCGAAACCGAGTTTGAGAATCTGAAGAACATGCTCAAGCGCTCGGCGCCTGTCGACTATATAGTCTCGAGAGGTGAATATCTGACGAGCAAATGTCTTGCTGAATATATAGGAGCCGAATTCATCGACGCAGCCGAAGTTATCGCATTCGACTATGACGGTTCCATCAACCTCAAGAGATCCGCTGAACTTCTCATCCCGAAGTGCAATACGGACAGGAAAATAGTCATCCCGGGATTCTACGGCAGCATGCCGAACGGAGCGCTCAAGCTTATGTCCAGAGGGGGCAGCGATATAACAGGCGCAGTCGTAGCCAACATAGTCGATGCCGAGATATATGAAAACTGGACCGATGTTTCCGGGATCATGATCACGGATCCCAGGATCGTCGAGAATCCGATGCACATAAAGAGGATCAATTACGCGGAACTCAGAGAGATGAGCTACATGGGCGCAAATGTTCTCAATGACGAGGCGATATTCCCGGTCAAGGTCAAGAACATACCCATCAACATAAGAAATACGAACAAGCCTGAAGATCCCGGAACGATGATAATGGAGGACTGCTCCGAGTACGACAGAATAGATCCTCCCCACTTCATAACAGGCATTACCGGAAATAAGGGTTATACAGCAATCACGGTCCTCAAGAGCCACAGCGCCTCGTCGGTCGGATTCCTGCGTCAGGCACTCACAATAGTCGAGAGCTTCGGCATAAGTGTTGAATCGTGTCCTATCAGCGTTGATATGTTCTCGATAATAGTGAAGAGCGCATCTGTCGATTCCTGTCTTTATGAACTGATAGGAAGGCTCAAGAAAGAGCTCAAAGCAGATGAAGTCACCATGGCGGATGGTATCGCGATGCTGGCTGTGGTCGGAAGAGGAATGAAATCCAAGATCGGTATTTCAGGTCAGATATTCAGGGAACTCGGAAGAAACGGCATCAATATCAGAACGATAAGCCAGGGAGCTGACGAGCTGAGCATCATAATCGGAGTCGATGTGCTCGATCATGAGAATGCAATAAGAGCAATTTACAATAAATTCTGCAGAGGAGAAGCAAAATGAAAATAGGAATAGTTGGAGCGACCGGGGCAGTCGGACGCCAGATGATAAAGAGTCTCGAGGAGAGAAAAATAGATGTCAGCGAACTGAGGCTGTTTGCAAGTCCGAGAAGTCTCGGAACGAAGATAAACTGCTTCGGAGAGGACGTCGGAGTTCAGGTGGTTGAAGACGGATGTTTCAAGGGACTTGATTACGTACTCGGTGCAGTAGAAGCTGATCTTTCCGAGAAATATGCGGCGGATATTGTGAAATCAGGCGCCGTATTTGTTGACAACTCAAAGGCGTTCAGAATGGACCCGAATGTTCCTCTTGTAGTGCCTGAGATCAACGGCGAGGATGCCAAACACAACAACGGCATCATCTCGAATCCGAACTGTTCGACGATAATCACCTGTATGGCGGTGTATCCGATCGCAAAGCTGAGCCCTATAAAGAAGATGATCGCGTCCACATATCAGGCAGTGTCCGGTGCAGGCATGCATGGGATCACTGAGCTTGAGGAGGAGATTGCGGCTTTGGCAGAGGGCAGAGATTTCACACCGAAGACATTCACGAAACAGATAGCCTATAACTGCATCCCGCTCATCAGTTCTCTCACGGAGAACGGATATTCCGGCGAGGAGATGAAGATGCAGAATGAGGGCAGAAAGATCATGCATCTGCCGGATCTCAATGTCACATGCACATGTGTAAGAGTTCCCGTGTTCAGATCACATGCCATTTCAGTATCGCTCCAGTGTGAAGATCCGCTGACACTCGATGAAGTATTCAATGCCTATAAGGATTTCCCCGGAGTCAAGCTCACTGAGGACGGATTCCCGACACCGCTTGAGACAAGCGACCAGGATACGGTTTTTGTAGGAAGGATAAGAAAGGACCTCGTCTTTGACGGAGGTGTTGCTCTGTGGTGCTGCGGCGATCAGATAAGAAAGGGTGCCGCCAGCAATGCTGTACAGATCATAGAGTATCTCACAAAGTAAGGGACATGTTTTATGGAAAAGCATACTCTCGTCATATTCATGAAGCTTGAGGATGAGCTTCAGCAGGAGTTTATCGATGAGTTTGAGGCAAGAGGCGTTAGGGTGATCCTTCCAAAAAAAGTAAAGACGGAGGAGTCCATCGTAAGGCTTGTACTTGAAAACAATGCCGATATGGTTCTTGCAGGCGGAGAACCCTGGAACAAAAAGACGCTTTCGGCATGCAGGGGCACGCTTAAGATGATCTCCAAGTTCGGCGTCGGATTCGACAATATCGATATAGAAGCGGCAAAGGAAAACGGCGTCATCGTCACGAATACTCCGGGACAGAATGCAAACGCGGTAGCCGAGATGGCCATGGCAATGATCCTCGGACTCAGAAGAAAACTCAAATGGTACGACAATATGATGCAGGAGGACCGGTGGGGAAGGGAGTTCGCATATGAACTTACCGGAAAGACGGTCGGTCTTGTGGGATTCGGAAATATTGCCAAGCACCTTGCAAGGATGCTCGGAGGATTCGGGTGCGAGATCATCGCATACGATGTTTTCTTTGATGAGAGAACCGCTGCAGAACTCGGAGTCAAAAGAGCGACGCTGGATGAACTGTTTGAGAAGAGCGATGTTATTTCGCTTCACTGTCCGCTCAACGACGAGACCAGAGATCTTGTTAGAAAAGACACCATCGCAAAGATGAAAGACGGGGTCTGGATCATCAATACATCCAGGGGAGGAACTCTCAACGTTTACGATCTCAAAGAGGCTCTCGATTCCGGAAAAGTTGCCGGTGCAGGTCTTGATGTCCATCCCGTGGAACCCGTAAAAGAGGGATATATCCTGAAAGGCATGGATAACGTTATCCTCTCACCGCATGCAGCGACTACGACGAGGGAAGCCATGTACAACATGACCAGATACAGTTTTGTCCACCTCAAGGAGTACCTTGACGGGAAGGAAATAACGAACAGACTCACAGTTTAAAATTTAAACTAATAGAAAAGCGCAGGTGCTTGTGCCTGCGCTTTTCTGTTGACATGGGCGTGAATGTCGTGTATCATAGTTGTAACTAATACGGTTACAACTATGACGGCGGAGGAGAAAAGATGCAGTTTTCCGCAAGGCTGACGATGGCCACACACATTCTGTTGGCAGCAGACTATTTTTCCGGCGAGGTCAGGACCACATCGGAATTTCTGGCAGGCAGTGTCGGAACCAATCCTGTAATAGTGAGACGTATTCTGGGTCAACTGAGAAACGCAGGACTCATTACTGTGGAGCAGGGTATCGGAGGAGTATCTCTTGCCAAGGATCCTTCCGAGATCAGTCTGCTGGATATATATAACGCAGTAGAGAAGAAAGAGGAAACCATATTTCACTTCCATGAAAATCCAAATGGAGCATGCCCTGTAGGCGGAAGAATACATGAACTGCTCGATGATGAGCTGGAAAGAGTCACGAAGTGCATGGAAAAAGAGCTGAGCGACATCAAACTTTCTGCCCTGGCAGATAAGATCCCAAAAGGCAAAGAGTGAGGAATACAGATGACTGAGAAGACAGAACAGAATAATAGGCTTGATTATCTCGTTGAAGCGTTCAAGGAAGATTCGGTCGAATACAGGGATATGCCTACACCGGACGGCGCGGACGGCAAACGCAGATTGCTGCGTTCGCTCATGAATATACGGATGCCGCGTCACATGGATGAAGAGATACTTAAGGTACAGGATCTGTACTTAATGGAAAGAAATGCGGAAAAAGGCATAGTCAGGCTCGAAGAGATCCCTACGGTGAAAGAAAAAGGCAGCACACACAGGTACGGGGACATCATCTCAATATGGCAGGGAGATATAACCAGACTTGAATGTGATGCCATCGTCAATGCTGCAAATTCAGAGATGCTGGGATGTTTTGTTCCGATGCACACGTGTATAGATAACTGCATACATACCTATGCAGGAATACAGCTGAGGCAGGAGTGTGCAAGACAGATGGCAGCTCTGCGCACGAAGTACGGACAGAGTTATGAACAGCCGACCGCAGTTCCTATGCTGACTGATGCATATAACCTGCCTGCAAAAAAGATAGTGCACATTGTGGGGCCGATAGTGCAGACCGCAGTCACTGATAATCTTAAGAGTGATCTGGCAGACTGTTACAGAAATACGCTTGAAATGTGTAAGGAGGCAGGACTCAGGAGCGTCGCGTTCTGCTGCATCTCCACGGGAGTATTCAGATTTCCCAATGAACTGGCCTCCGGGATAGCTGTCGATACGGTCACGCAGTGGCTTGAAGCCAATCCGGAAGGCATGGACAGAATAATATTCAACGTATTCAAAGATGAGGACAGAAGATACTATGAACAGAGACTTTCATAAAAGACCTAACGGTTATATCGAAACCATAAACAGAGGAATAAAAGCAGTGAGAGAAATGCGGGGAGGTCTCACTTACGGATCCGGAACAAGGGAAGAAAATATCGAAAAACTGAAAAGAGAGATCGCTTCCGCTGACGGGATAGTTATCGGCGCGGGGGCCGGGCTGTCCACTTCTGCCGGAATGATCTATTCGGGAGAACGTTTCCATAAGTACTTTTACGATTTTGCGAAGTGCTACAGAATAGAAGACATATATTCCGGCGGATTCTATCCGTTTCCCGAAGAGGAAATAATGTGGGCATGGTGGGCGAGAGCCATTTACATCAACAGATACATGAAGGCGCCCAAGCCTGTATACAATGATCTTCTGGAGCTTGTTGACGGTAAGGATTATTTCGTGATTACGACAAATGTTGATCACCAGTTCCAGCTGGCAGGATTCGACAAAAAAAGATTATTCTACACACAGGGGGATTACGGTCTTTTCCAGAGCACTGACAGTGCGGATAAAAGAACGTATGATAACAGAGAGTGGGTGTTCAGTGCGCTTGAAGCCCAGGGATTTATAAAGAACGGGGAAGGCATTTATGATATGCCTGATGACGGGAATGTCCTGATGCGCATTCCGTCGGAACTCATACCGAAAGATCCTGTGACCGGCACAAAGTACAAACTCAACCTGAGATCGGATGAAACATTCGTTGAGGATGAGGGATGGAAAAACGCATCAGCCGCTTATTCCGATTATCTCAGACGCCATTACGGACTCCATATGCTCTTCCTGGAGATAGGAGTCGGCGGCAATACGCCGGTGATCATAAAATATCCGTTCTGGCAGATGACAAGCGAACAGCCGGATTCCGCTTATGCCTGTATAAACCTTGGAGAAGCGTTTGTCCCGGATGAGATCAGAGAGAGATCGATATGTATAAACGACGATATAGGAACGGTTCTGAAGGATCTCAAATAACACTGCATCGCATCATTCAAGCGGTCGGGAAGCAGTTCCACCGCAGATCAATGATCTTAATAATCGTATAGTAATTGCTGAGAGAGGTAAGGAAAACAATGATGGAACTGGATTTTTCAGATAAGGTCGCTGTTGTGACCGGAGGGGCAAGAGGGATAGGAAAATGTATAGCGGATGAGTTTCGGAGGAACGGAGCAAAGGTCTGCGTTATCGACAGACTTCCCGGCGATCATTTTGTCGGAAATCTCGCCGACAAGGTAGTTCTCGAGTCTTTTGCTTCGGAAGTGATCTCAGAACACGGACATATCGATTATCTTATCAACAATGCCAAACCTGTCATGAAAGGTATCGACGAGTGCTCATATGAGGAGTTCATGGATGCGCTTGCAGTGGATGTTGCGGCACCGTTCTATCTGTCTAAACTGTTTGCACCGCATTTTGCTCCCGGGGCATCTATTATCAATATCTCTTCTTCCCGTGACCGTATGAGCCAGCCTCAGACCGAAAGTCATACCGCTGCAAAAGGCGGTATTGCGGCATTGACGCACGCTCTTGCCGTGAGTTTTGCGGGAAGAGTAAGGGTCAATTCCATATCGCCGGGATGGATCGATACGTCATTCAGAGAATACAATGGATCCGATGCGGTACAGCAGCCGGTGGGAAGGGTGGGCAATCCGATGGATATCGCCAACGCCGTACTGTTCCTGTGTTCAGATAACGCCGGTTTCATCACGGGTGAGGATCTCTGTATCGACGGCGGAATGACAAAGCTGATGATATACCACGGAGAACACGGTTGGACGCTCTCCGGCGGGCAGGCGGATGAGTCATAGTATAAGATAGGGAGGGCATCGGCAGATGCCCTTTTCGATTGCAGTCGGACTTAGCATGTGATATTATTTTTGTGGTCAATGTTATTAATATTAAAGGAGTAACGATCGTGACAAAACTTGTATTGGTTAGACACGGTGAGAGCGAGTGGAACAAGCTCAACCTCTTTACCGGTTGGACAGATGTAGATCTCAGCGAGAAGGGACATGAAGAGGCAAAGCAGGCAGGAAGAACACTCAAGGCAGAAGGCTATGACTTCGATATCTGCTATACTTCATACCTCAAGAGAGCTATACATACACTGAATCATATCCTTGACGAGATGGACCGCAACTGGCTGCCTGTCGTAAAGTCATGGAAACTCAACGAGCGTCATTACGGAGCTCTTCAGGGACTCAACAAGTCAGAGACAGCAGAGAAATACGGCGAGGATCAGGTCAAGATCTGGAGACGTTCCTTCGACGTAAAGCCGCCTGCCCTTGAGCCCACCGACGAGAGATCCGCGCTGAAGCAGGCTATGTACCGCGATGTCGATCCGGCACTTCTTCCCGCAAACGAGAGCCTCGAGACAACGATCGAGAGAGCAGTTCCGTACTTCAATGAAGTAATCAAGAAGGACATGCAGGCAGGCAGGAGAGTCATCATTGCCGCACACGGCAACTCCCTCAGAGCACTTGTAAAATACTTCGACAACCTCAGCGACGAGGAGATCATCGGAGTCAACATCCCGACAGGCGTACCGCTCGTATATGAGTTCGACGACGAATTCAACGTCATCCGCCACTACTATCTCGGCGACCAGGAAGCTCTTAAAGCAAAGATGGAAGCTGTTGCAAATCAGGGAAAAGCAAAATAAGCACCATATCCGAACAGATGAAGGATCGGCAGTCATGCCGATCCTTTTTGTGTTAAAATACATGCTAGGATATTGAATACATATTTTTCGGAGTGAATTATTATGCCAGGACCGGGACCCGGAGGGGGAAGGATGGGAAGAGCTTTCCTGTCCGAAGAGGAAAAAGCCAACAGACCGAAGGTCACAAAAGAACTGCTTGTCAGGATCATGAGCTATCTTAAGCCGTACTGGAAACAGCTGATAGTCACGCTCATCTGCATAGCGGTTTCTTCCACGATGAGCATATTGCCGTCAGTTCTCACCGGTAAGATAATCGACGAAGGACTGATAGGGCGGAACATGCGCCTGCTGATCATCTATATAATCCTTTCACTCGCGGTGACTCTCGGATCCAATATGATCGGCGTTGCTGAGAGTTATCTAAATACCTGGATAGCACAGCATATCTCATACGACATGCGCAACCATATGTACAAGCACCTGCAGTCCATGTCACAGAGATTCTTTACGTCCAACAATCAGGGCGATATCATCACCAGGATGACAAGCGACATTTCAGGCGTTGAACAGGTCATCACAAGCACCTATACGAGTATTCTCTCAAATGTCATAACACTTGTGGTAGCGCTGGTTGCCATGTTCCAGAAGAACTGGATACTTGCCGCTGTGGGAATCGTCATTGTTCCCCTCTTCACGATCCCGACCAGAGCAGCCGGCAAGACGAGATGGGAGATAACGAATGAAGCCCAGAAATGCAACGACGAGATAAACGGCATACTCAATGAGACCATGTCCGTATCCGGACAGACCCTCGTAAAACTGTTCTGCCGGGAAGATTACGAGTACGACAAGTACGAAGACGCCAATGGCAGGATGATCAAGCTCAACATCAGACAGAGCATGGCTGGCCGCTGGTTCAGGGTCGTTATCACGACTATCACCAGCGTCGGTCCGATGCTGCTCTATCTGGTGGGCGGAATACTGATGATGAAATATGATTCATCTCTTACCGTCGGTGATATCACCGTGCTCGTGGCGCTGCTCGGAAGGATGTACGGACCGGTCAATTCACTCCTCAATATCCAGGTCGACTGGATAAGATCCATGGCGCTCTTTACTAGAATATTCGAATATTTTGACATGAAGGTCGAGATAGAGAATCCCGAAAATCCGGTGATCCCGAAAGAAGCCCACGGAAACGTCAGATTCGAAAACGTATGCTTCAGCTATGAGCCGGAGCGTCAGATACTCAAGAACATCAATTTTGAACTTAAGAGCGGAAGCAGCGTAGCGATAGTCGGACCGTCAGGATCCGGCAAGAGCACGATGATCAACCTCATACCGAGACTGTATGATGTCAATGAAGGCGCCGTATACTTTGACGACGTCGACGTAAGACAGCTCGATCTCAAGTATCTGAGAAGCAATATAGGTATTGTCACGCAGGACACATATCTGTTCAACGGGACCATCAGGGAGAATCTCCTGTATGTGAAGCCGGATGCGACCGAGGCCGAACTGATCGAGGCATGCGAAAACGCTAACATCTACGACTTCATTCAGAACCAACCCGACGGACTTGACACCATGGTCGGCAACAGAGGCCTCAAGCTGTCAGGCGGAGAAAAGCAGAGGATCTCCATTGCAAGAGTACTGCTCAAAAACCCGGCTCTTATGATATTCGACGAAGCTACATCTGCTCTGGACTCCATATCCGAAGCGAAGATTCAGGCCGCCATTGACCCGCTGGTGGAATCTAGGACGAGCATACTCATAGCTCACAGACTGTCTACTATTCTTGCAGCTGACGAGATACTGGTCCTCAAGGATGGCAGGATAGCTGAGCGCGGACAGCACAAGGATCTCGTCGGTAAAGGCGGAGTATATACCGAACTCTACGAAACACAATTCAAGATAAAAGCGGCAGAAGATGTATAATCTGTGTTCATCCACAAACTGCTCTTCCGACAGGAATATATTTCCTTTACTCGAGAAAGAGTACATAGCACTGGATCTTGAGACGACCGGATTCAGCCCTGCCAATGACAGAATAATCGAATTCTCGGCGGTCTATTATGTGAATGGGGAGGATGTCGACCGGTTCACGACTCTGATAGATCCGGATAAGTCAGTCTCAAATTCTGCTAGCGGTGTCAATGGGATTACCGGCGCCATGCTGAAGGGAGCCCCTAAAGAAGAGGATATAGTCTGGGAGATAGCCGAATATATAAGGCCGGCGCTTGAGGGGCATATGTTCCTGTGTGCGCACAATGCAAGATTCGATATAGGATTCCTGTCCGCACTCTTTGAAAGGTATGGGATCGAAGCCGATTTGAGATATGTGGACACTTTGGCGCTCTCACGCAGGTATTTTAAAGGGCTCAAAAGCTATAAACAGTCTGCAGTCGCCGACTATCTGGATATAAAGCGGGATGTGGAGCACAGAGCGGAAGAAGACGCTGTGGTATGCGGAATGATTATGAGACGCATATGTGAGCAACAAAAAATAGACTGCACCTGATAATGGCGCAGTCCCGGGAAAGAACATGTTATTCTATCACGGTCTCAAGCGAGAGGGTTATCATCTCATTGAGACCTTTTTCTCTGTCTTCAGCAGAAACTGTTTTGTTCTGGGAGGTTCCGGTCACATCGCTGTCTGCGGCGAGCTCCACAACGACGGTGAACAGCGACAGTGCTTTCTTTCCGTAGTGGGATGCGACAGTATATAAACCTGCCGTTTCCATCTCTCCACCGAGGACACCGTACTCGCGCCATTTGTGTATGTTGAATTCGGAATCATCCCTGTAAAGAAGATCATAACATACGGTATTACCGACATATGGATCAAGTCCCATCGACAGTGCTTTATGATAAGCTCTGTCGAGAAGTGAGAAATCAGCAGTAGGGGCAAATCTACCCTTGAAGATCTCATCGTTGACTGCTGAGGTAGTGGACGCGGCTTGCGACATGATTATGTCCAGTATTTTTATATCCGGTCTGAAGGAGGCACCCGTGCCTATACGGATAAGCTTCTCGCATCCGTAATCTCTGCAGAGTTCGGTTGCATATATCATCATGGACGGTATTCCCATACCCGTCCCCATTGCTGAGACGGGAACGCCTTTATATGTTCCTGTGAAACATAATGCACCCCGGAGCTCGTTGACGCATTTCGTGTTTTCAAAATAATTCTCGGCTATATACTTTGCTCTGAGCGGATCACCTGGAAGAAGTATTCTTTCAGCGATCTCACCTCTTGAAGCCTGGATATGAAGACTCATGATATTCACCCCTGTTTCCTAAGTAATAAAATCAAAAAACGGTTCGCGCATCCCGAAGCGAACCGTTATCGGCTAATTATGCAAATTCTGTATCTATGGTGACAATTACTGTGTAATCAGGATACGCTTCCGAAAGCATCTTTTCCGTATCCTTTTTGAACTGCTGCCTGTCGATGTCAAAGTCGAGGACGAAATCGCAGAAGATCATCTTTCTCTCGTCATCTATATCGAGCCCGTGATATCCGAGACAGTGCTGGTTCTCGGCCAGATATCCGTCAAGGAGCTTTATCAGCTTCTTGTATCTAGGGTGGTTCTTATTGATCGAATAGATACCGAATACGAGATATGTGTGATATTTAGAATATATCTGGTTCTGAAGGTTGTGGAGCAGAGGATAGAGGTCTGCGAGCTTCGTCTTGTGCTCTATCTCAACGTTCATGCTTCCGGTATTTTTCCCTGGTCCGTAATTGTGAATGATCAGATCGTGAGCCCCGAGAATACCGGGTGTTCCGCGGACTTCTGCCTTTATGGCTTCTGCAAGTTCGGAATCCGCTCTTGTCCCGAGGATCTTGTCGAGAGTGTCCTTGAGGATCTCAAAGCCTGTTTTGAGGATGAATGCGGATATGACCGCACCTGCGATACCGTCCAGAGAGAACTTCGTGAGAAGGAATATGACTGCTGAGCCGATCGTGATGAGTGAGATCAGCGCATCGTTTTTGGCGTCTGCGCCTGATGCGACAAGAGCATCGGAATCGATTGCTTTTCCGTTTTTCTGGAAAAATGTTCCCAGAATCATCTTTACCACAACGGTGATAGCCAGAATGGCAATGGATGCTATCGAATACTCCGGAGTTTCGGGATGAATTATAGCTTTGAACGAGCTTACGAACATCTCGGCACCGGTTATAAGGATAATGACCGCTATCACTATACTTGTAAGATACTCTATCCTGCCGTACCCGAAAGGATGTTCCCTGTCAGGCTTCTTTCCTGCAAGCTTGGTTCCGATGATCGTAATAAATGAAGACGAGGAATCAGTGAGGTTGTTGACCGCATCGGATGTGATGGCGATCGACTTGGTGATAACTCCGAAAATGATCTTGACGACACCGAGGAGGATATTGGTGATTATTCCGACTATGGAAACTTTAGTTATCTGCTTTTCGCGGGTCGTCTCAATGGTTTCAGGCATTTTGATGCCTCCCTATATTTGTTGATTCTCTAATGATACACCAAACAGCGGCAAAATTCAGCATTTCGGAGAATCTGCGCGGTGGGTGCTGTATCACAGAATTTTACAGTATACTAGTATTGAAATCAAAAAGGGGGCGCATTTGATTGAAAAGGAAAGTATATTTTGCGGGATCCATCCGCGCAGGCAGGGAGGATGCCGATCTCTATAAAAAGATCATAGACCACATAAAGAGACAGACGTGGTACTGACGGAACATGTCGGAGATCTTTCGCTCAGCGCTTTTGAACAGGATACCGATGCCGATGCTGCCATCTACCTTCAGGACACGGCGTGGATAAGGGAATGCGATCTTCTGATAGGCGAATGCACCAGACCTTCTCTCGGAGTAGGCTATGAGCTGGCCTATGCCGAAAAACTCGGAAAACCGTGCTATATCTTCTACAGAAAGTCCGAATGCGAACTGTCCGCTATGATAAAAGGCGACAGTTACTATAAGGTCTTCCCGTATGAGGATCCGGAAGAAATGCTCAAATTAATTGATTATATCCTGAGGTAAAAAACTACAATGAAAAAACTGTTCTGCATCGGAGACTTCACAGTCGATCTCATCATCCCTTTCGGAGACATGAAAAGAGCCGTTAAAGGATACGGTGACGGGAAGAAGAGGAATGTTCCAAAGATCTATACACAGGCTGGGGGAGGCATTGCCAATACTTCGGTTGTGCTAGCACGCCTCGGACAGCAGCCGAGGATAGTAAGCAAGATAGGTACCGACAGCTGCGGACTCGATGCTATAAAAGATATAAGAGCTGAGGGAGTAAACACGGATAACCTTATACTCGATAAAGCCAGTGCTTTCATCATAGGCTCTGTTATCGATGAGGACGGAGAGAGATACTTCAACGGTTGGCAGCGTTCGGATGCCGGCAACGGCGCATTGCTTAAGGGTGAGACGGAAGATATCGATGTTTCCGAGACTGTATGGGTGCATTCAGGCGGGATAAACATCCACGATGATACAGAGCATGAACGCGAGATAGTAGCATTCCTGAGAAGATGCAAGGAAGCAGGAGCCACGGTGTCTTTCGACATCAATCTGAGATACGAGACGTCCGGGTATTCCGAGGGCAGAAGAAGGATATATGAACAGATATTCGATCTTGCGGATATCATCCTCGGTTCTGGTCTTGATGAGTTCGGGCCTGTTACCGGAATAGACGATCTGGCTGAAGCCGGAAGAGTTCTTGCCGGCAACAGCAAGACTGTGGTCGTGCGAAACAGCTCAAAGCCGGTACTGCTCATCAACAGGGGACAGGAGAGCATACATCCGACGTGCAGGGTACAGCAGCTGCACACCATCGGTGCGGGAGATTCGTTTGACGGAGGATTCATTGCCGCGGCAATGTACGGCAAAGACATGAAGACATGCGTCGAATGGGGCAACAGATGCGCTGCCGCAACGATAAGCCATATGGCTCCTATGACTGTTCCGACACTGAGCGAACTGGAAAATATCTAAAATATCAGAAAACAAAACAAGCACGGTCTCGTTCAGGGTGACCGTGCTTGTTTTTCTGTCAGACAGTAACGTCTTTGTACCATTTTTTCGAGAAGAACCTCGCGAATCCCACAAGACCTTTTATTACGTAGTCGCACTTGAGAATCGTGAATACAATGGGTGTCGGCCAGTTGAATACAAATGCGGCCAGCATTGCGAGAGGAATGGTAATGCACCACATGACGATAGTGGTATACCAGAAAATGAACTTCGTATCTCCTCCTCCGACAAGGATACCGACGACAAACAGTGTCTCATAGGTATAACCCGGGAACAGGCATATTGCTATGGTGATAAGTTTGTTTGCAAGGGCATATGTCTCGGGACTGACATTGCTGTAAAGAGACAGGATGAAGTTTTTTGCTAAAAATGTGACTCCCATGCTGAAAAGGCACAGAATGAATCCGAGGAGTATGAACGTATTGCCCCTTGTCATGACCTTGTCCATCTTCTTTTCACCGATGGTTTTTCCTATGAGAACTCCTGCAGCCCCTGTAAGTCCTGCAAAAAGTACCTCATTGATCCTTGTGGACATAGTAACTATGGTGTTGGCCGCCGTTGCTGCAGTGCCCAAATGGCCAAAGATCAGGGTATACATGGAGATGCCCACGGTAAAGACGGTTTCGGCCATCATGTTCGGCATGCCGTAACGCATGATGCCTTTCCTTATCGGCGCGCTCGACTCGCTGAAGCTGGAGAGCTGTAAACCCAGTTCTTTGTTGATAACGAACATATGAAGCACACAGCCGAGGAATTCGATGATCCTGGCGATGAGAGTTCCTATGGCGACACCGTTGATGCCGAGTGAGGGGAACCCGCATTTTCCGTAGATGAAACACCCGTTCAGGAAAATATTCACCGCATAAGTGATTATGTTGATGAGCAGCGGAGCTTTTGCATTCTCCATCGATCTTATAGCGAGCATATATGTCTGGCTGAACGAATAGAGAATGAAAGTGACGGAAATGACCCGAAGATAGATGAAACCTTCATTGACGATGTCCAGCTCGTTTGTATAGAAAAGCATGATCTGCTTCGGGATAATGAAAACTATGACAGCCATAACGGCAGAGAGCGCGACACAGAGCTTGATAGCTGTTGTGAGCGTTCTGCGTATATTTGCAATATCCTTTTTGCCCCAGTACTGGGAGATCATTATGCCGCTTCCGACAGTGAGACCGATTATCAGTCCTGTAACTATGTTGAACGGCTGATTTGCTATATTGGCCGCCGACATGGAGATCTCGCTGAGATGTCCCAGCATGATACTGTCAACAGTCGTAACGCTGTATCTGAGCAGCGACTGAAGCATCAGTGGAATAAAGAGGGTAAAGATCGACCTGTAAAACCCGGGATCGGTCTCGAAAAGCTGTCTTTTTCTTGTGTTTTCCATCATTTACCTGCAATCATGACATAGTAAATGTGCCCCTGCCACTACCGCAGGGGCACCAACTAATTATTATATCAGAAACCTATCTCTTCATCAAAGAGCTTGAAGTATGCAGTGAGTTTCTCCTCAACATATCTGAAGAGTTTCTCGCCGGTCTCGATGCTGCTTCTGGAGGCTCCGCCGATAAGTCCGTTATCAGGAGAAAGGTCTCTTGAGAGCCAACCGTTGTAGTATCCCTTGAGATCGACAAGAACATCGTTCTCGGGCTTGAGGAAATCGTGTCTTACTACTTCGGGCAGAGCATACTCCAGATAACTTGT